>NZ_LR732469.1:995000-1605172 GCF_902506425.1 Novosphingobium sp. 9U
ATCGATGGCTGGGCCATCGAGAACCGCGTCTACGCCGAAGACCCCTATCGCGGCTTTCTGCCCTCGACCGGGCGCCTGGTGCGCTACCAGCCGCCGGTGGAGGGCTGGACCGACGACGGCGAGGCCAACGGCCGTCGCGGCATCGATGGCGTGCGCGTCGACGACGGCGTCTACGAAGGCGGCGAAGTCTCGATGTTCTACGATCCCATGATCGCCAAGCTGATCACCTGGGGGCAGACCCGCGACGAGGCGGCTGACAAGCAGATCGCTGCGCTCGATACCTTCGAGATCGAGGGCCTGGGCCACAACATCGATTTCGTCTCGGCCATCATGCAACACCCGCGCTTCCGCTCGGGCGAGCTGACCACCGGCTTCATCGCCGAGGAGTACCCGGAAGGCTTCACGGGCGCTGCGGCTTCGCAGGAGACCAAGGTGAAGATCGCCGCGGTGGCTGGCTTCGTCGCCACGGCTCGCGCTGATCGCTCGCGCCGGGTCGACGGCCAGCTCGCGACCCCGCTCGCGCCGCCATCGCAGTGGACGGTGATGATCGACAAGGCCGTTTACGAGGTCGAGATCGACGAGGACGAAGTGCTGGTGAACGGCCAGAGTGTCGAACTCGCCATGGAGTACACGCCCGGCGATCGCCTGATCGAGGCGGAAGTGGATGGTGAACTGCTGGGCGTCCGGATCGAAACTACCCGCAGCGGCTTCAAGCTGACCACGCGGGGCGCGATCCACAAGGTCGGCGTGCTTCCCACCCGCCTCGCTCCGCTGTCCGCACACATGATCGAGAAGGTCGCGCCGGACCTATCGCGCTTCCTGATCTGTCCAATGCCCGGATTGCTCGTATCGCTGAACGTGGCAGAGGGCGACAAGGTCGAGCTCGGCCAGCCGCTCGCGGTGATCGAAGCGATGAAGATGGAGAACATCCTGCGCGCCGAGAAGTCGGGCGTTGTAAAGTCAGTCAACGCCGAGGCAGGCCAGAGCCTGGCCGTGGACGCGGTGATCCTCGAGCTGGAATAGAATGCACCTCTATCACGATCCGGAGGCGCAGGCGGCGGAGGAGATTGCCTTTGCCGACTTCCTCCGGGTCGACATCCGGGTCGGTACGGTCGTCGCGGCGGACGTCTACGAAGGTGCGCGCAAGCCCAGCTTTAAGCTGCGGATCGACTTCGGCCCCGGCATCGGCGAGCGCCGGAGCGTGGGCCAAGTCGCGGCACTCTATACACCCGAGGAGCTGATCGGGCGGCAGGTGGCCGCTGTCGTCAACTTCCCGCCGCGCCAGATCGGCAAGGCGCTATCCGAGGCCCTGACACTCGGGTTCGCCGACGAGGAGGGCAGGGTGGTGCTGTTCTCGCCCGACAAGCCGGTGCCCAACGGCTCACGCCTGTTCTGAGGAGTTTGCCCATGCCGTTCGCCTTGATCCTTGCCGCAGCCGCAGTGACGCCGCCCGCAGGGCCGGTCACCGTGACTCTCAAGTTGCTCGCCGATCTGCCGGTCACGACCGCCACGATCGACGCTCATGGCACCAAGCTGACCTGCAAGGGGCCGGCTCTGTCCGACGTGCTTGCGCGGATCGGCGCGCCGCAGGGCAAGGCCTTGCACGGCAAGGCGCTGACCAAGGCTCTGGTGGCTCATGCCAGCGACGGATACGAGGTCCTATTCTCGCTCGGTGAACTCGACGCGACGCTCGGCAACGAGCCGGCGATCGTCGCGACCGAGTGTAATGGCGAGAAGTTAACGGTCAAGGACGGACCGTATCGTCTCTTGCTGCCCGGCGACAAACGCCCTGCGCGATCGGTGCGACAGCTTCAGACGCTCGAGCTCCGGTGAGCTTTGCCCAAGTTCTGGCGAGCGGGCGCGACGGTTCGGTCGTTATCCCCGAAACCTGGCACCAGGGCCGGACGGCATATGGAGGCTTCTCATCGGCACTCGCGCTGGCCGAGGCGATGCGGGTCGGGGGCGACCTGCCTCCACTGCGCTCCGCCCAGATCGCGATGATGGCGCCGCTGTTCGGCGAAGTGCGGGTGAGCGCCAAGGTCATGCGCGTGGGCCGCAACGCCACCTGGATCGCCGCGGAGATCGCGAATGACAGAGGCGTGGGCACCAGCGCGAACTTCGTCTTCATGCGCCCGGTCGAGAGTGGCGTCAGCGTGCATGACGCTGCGCCGGCTGCCGACCTGATCCCGGTCGATCAGGCGCGCGAGTTCGTCAATCCGAACGCGCCTGCGTTTCTGCGCAACCATTTTGAGGTGCGCTTCGCGTTGCCGCGCACCCAAGATCGCACGGCCGACGTGTGCTGGTGGGTGCGCCTCAGCGACACCGAGGGTCTCGATCCCGCGGTGGCATTGCTGCTGACCGCCGATGGCCTGCCGCCCGCGGTCATGCCCCTGCTGACCGCCTTCATACCGGTGAGCACGATGCATTGGCAGGTCAACCTGCTGACCGCTACACCGCACACGCAGAACGGGTGGTGGCTGCTGCGCTCCACGGCGGACTTCGCGGAGCAGGGGTGCTCCAGCCAGCGCATGCAGTTGTGGAACAGCGCGGGAGAGCCGGTGCTGGCGGGCACGCAGTCCATCGCGTTGTTCGGCTGACCCTCGCTTAGTCCGCAAGCACGCGCCCGAGGGTCAGCTTCAGCACGGCGAACGCGACGAGGCCGATCGCAGCGGCGCCGACGTGGAGCAGCCAGAACTGCACCGTGTCCATGGTCGAGTACCAGCCACCGACGGTGCCGACGATCTTGTTGCACGCGAAAAAGGCCAGATAGTAGAGGCCGACGACCGTGCCGGTGAGCGCCTTAGGCGCGACCTTGGTGAACAGCGCCAGGCTGACCGGCAGCGTATGCGCGAAGCCGATCGAGTTGAGGATGTGGAACATGACCGGCCAGAACAGGCCGATCTTGCCTGTTCCCTGCGTCGCGGCGGCAGCCACGAGGCAGAGCGCGCCGGCGACGGAAAAGGCGCTGCCGATGATCATCTTGCCCAATTCGTCGGGCTCACGGCCAGTGCGATTGGCGTACCACTTCCAGGAGGCCGTAACCGCGACAAGCAGCGTGAAGCTGGCAGTTGCATCCAGGGTGATCATCCAGCTTGTCGGGACCGTGTGGCCGAAGAAGGTCAGCTGGAACTTCTCGTCCGCCCAGACAAGGTAGGCGTTGAAGATCTCCTGGTTGACCATCAGCGCCAGCGCCAGAATTGGGATCAGGACCAGCAGCACCAAGAGACGGGGAGCGTCGGCGCGCTGCAGCTTGTCCGCGGGTGACTTGGCCCTGGAGCTGGAGCGGCTTTCCGCTGGCAGCCATGGCTTGGCGTAGATGTAGAGCAGCAAGCCCGCGACCATTACTACGCCGGCGCAACCGAAGCCGTAGTGCCAGCCCGCTTCCTCGCCCAAGGTGCCGGAGACCAGCGGCGCGGCGATCACGCTGACCTGGATCGCGATGTAGAAGATCTGGAACGCCATGGCCCGGCGTGAGTCGTTGGGGCCGTAAAGCTCACCCACCTGGCTGGCGATGTTGCCCTTGAACAGCCCGACGCCGACCACCAGCGAGAGCAGCGCGAACAGGAACGCGCCTTCGAACGCCATCAGGAAGTGTCCGAGCGCCATAACGGCACCGCCCAGGATCAGCGTGGCGCGCCGGCCGAGCCAGCGGTCGGCGATGATCCCGCCCAGGATCGGCGTCAGGTAGACCAGCGCGGTGTAGTCACCGAATATTGCCGAGGCGAGAGGCTGGCCTTGCAGCCCGCCGTACCAGCCGTTCTGCAGCGCCTGCAGCCCGGCGACGTTGCCGATGTTCTGCGGCAGCAGCAGGTACTTGACCATGTAGAGCACCAGCAGCGTCTGCATGGAATAGTAGGAGAAGCGCTCGCAACCTTCGACGAAGGCGAGATAGCCCAGACCCTTGGGATGACCGAGGAAGGCACGGTCCGCTTTGTTCAGGTCGATTTCGGGCGTGGCTTCGGCTGCGGTCATGTCGGGTCCGGGTGATGGTCGAAGCGAGCAGGTCTAGGCCGGTGAGAGTGCGCTGTCATCATCGCAGGACCCGTTCGATTTAAGCCGCCAGCCCGCCTCGCCATCCAGCCCGGTCCATCAAAAAAGGCGGCAGGCCCGATGAACCTGCCGCCCCGTGCGCCTCCGGTCCGGAGGCACAACGGCCGCCCCCCGGTGGCAACTCTTGCCACGCTGCCGTCAGAACAGCGGGTATGTCATTCCATAATAACCATAAACCTGCTGTCCGTAGATCTCGTCCCACAGCGGATCGCGGTCGCGATAGCGTGGTGCGCCTTCCAGTCGGCTCTTGTCGAGATCGACGCAGTAGCCGCCCTGCTGCTCGTCATAGGCCAGCAGTTCCCACGGCAGCGGGTAGTATTCGTTGCCGACGCCGAGGATGCCGCCAAACTCCATCACCGCGTACTCGACACGGCCGCTGCGCTTGTTGACCATGAAGTTGCGGATGGAGCCAAGCCGCTCGCCCTGTCGATTGTAGACGCGCGTGCCCTCGACCTTGTCGGAGGAGATTAGCCGTTCGGTCTCGCTGATCGCGACGGGTTCGGTCATGGCGTGTTCCCAGGCGCTGCTTACACCGGGAAAACGTGCAGACTTGATGTGAGTTGCAAAGAGCTCGCGCCCCGCCGCGCCTTTGACACGCCTTAGCGGGCGAGTTCCTCGTCCATGAACACCGTCACGTCGGCAAGGTCGACCTGCCGATCGAGGAAAGCCTGGCCGATGCCGCGCATCAGCACGAAGGGCAGGGTGCCCGCGTCCATCTTCTTGTCGTGCAGCATGTGGCCGACGAGCACCCGGCCGTCGCAGTTCAGCCCCAGCGACGGCAATCGCGCCTGCAGGCCCATGCTCTCGATGTGACGCGCCGCACGCTCGGCTTCCTCGGGGGGCATCAGCCCCTTGCGCGCCGAGTAGCGTGCGGCGAGCACCATGCCGAGGGCCACCGCCTCACCATGCAGCAGGCGGTCGGAGAAACCGGTCTGCGCTTCGAGCGCGTGGCCGAACGTATGGCCCAGGTTCAGCAGCGCGCGGGTTCCGGTGCGCTCGAACTCGTCGTCGGCCACCACGCGGGCCTTGGCGGACACGCTATGCGCGACCGCGTATTCGCGTAGAGCCGCGTCGCCTGCAAGCATGGCGGCGCCGTTCTGCTCGCACCAGTCGAAGAACGCGGCATCGCCCAGCAAGCCGTACTTCACCACTTCGGCGTAACCTGCCCGCAACTCTCGCTCCGGCAGGGTGCCGAGCACGTCTAGGTCGGCCAGTACCAGCGAAGGCTGATGGAAGGCGCCGACCAGGTTCTTGCCCGCAGCTGTGTTGATCGCGGTCTTGCCACCGACGCTCGAATCCACCTGCGCCAGCAGCGAAGTCGGGATCTGGATGAAGTTGCAGCCCCGCTTGAGGATCGCGGCACAGAAGCCGGTGAGGTCGCCGATGACGCCGCCGCCGAGCGCCAGGACATGATCACCGCGTTCGACTTCGAGCCCCAGCAGCCAGTCGACGGTGGCGGCCAGCTCCTGCCAGCTCTTGGTCTGTTCGCCGGCCGGAAGAATACGCCAGTGCGGCTCGTGACCTGCGGCGCGCAAGGCCGTGTCGACCACCGCGCCCCATTGCGCATGAACGTTGACGTCGGTGACGATCGGCACCGCAGCCTTGCGCAAACGAGCCCCGCATTGAGCGACCAAGTCAGGCAGCAAGCCGGCGCCGACGCGAACCTCATACGGTCGGCCGGCAATGTCGACGGGGATCACAGCCATTGCGAGATCCCTTGCAGCACGCGGTTGACGGTCTGGGTGTGCGGCCCATTGGCGCTGACCACATGGACTGGGGCGTGCGAGTAATGCGGCTCTCGCTCGTCGCGCAAACGTGCCAGGATCTCGCGAGGATTGCCGTCGCGCAGCAGCGGCCGGTTGTCCTTGCGCGCTGTGCGCTCGACCAGAGTGTCAACATCGCTGTCGAGCCAGACGGCCAGGGCACGATCAAGGATCAGCGCGCGCGTCGCTTCGTTGCAGAACGCGCCGCCGCCGGTGGCGATCACCGTGCGCTTCCTCTTGTCGTCGGACAGCAGGCGCGCGATGACCCGCCGCTCGCCATCGCGGAAATAATCCTCTCCGAAGGTCGAAAAGATTTCAGGAATGGTCATCCGCGCGGACGCCTCGATCTCATCATCGGCGTCGACGAAAGGCCAATGCAGCATGGCGCCCAGGCGCTTGCCGACGCTGGACTTGCCTACTCCCATCATCCCCACCAGCACGACGGGACGATTGATGCGCCGGCTGAGCTGGGCGATCTCCGTCTCGGAAAAGCGGGGCTGTGGATGGTCCATTGCAGCGGCCCCTATAGTTGCGCTAGGTCGGCGCGCAAGCATCCTTGAGGAAGTCGAGTGAAGGGTCGCGCGGGTAAGCGGAAGGTGAAGCGAGTGGTGTTCCTGGTCGTGGCCGTCCCGGTTTTGGCGCTGCTCGGCTATGCCTGGACCGACGGGGGCCGCCAGCCGATGCGCGACATCGTCGAGACGGTTCCCGTCCCGGAGCACGCCAAGTGAGGGCGTCCTTGCTCGTCGCGGGCGCGGCGCTGGCGCTCACCTCCGCACTGGCGCTGGCGCAGGGTGCGCCGGAATCCTTGCTGCCGCCCGGGTTCAACGAACCGGCCGCCGCGCCGTCGCCGTCTCCTTCCCCGCGTGCGAGTTCCTCGTCGGCGCCTTCGCGTCCGCCCACGCCGGCGACAGCCACCCCGGTGATCCAGGCGCTGCCCGGCGAACCAAGCTTCTCCTCGCCGCTCGCCTCTGCAGCGAACGAGCCTGATCAAGAGGGCAAGCTCAAGCGCCTGCCGTCTCTCGACGAACTGGCGCACATGACGCCGGAGGACTTCCAGGAGCTGCTGGGCCTGAAGCCGGACTTCGATATGCCGGCCGGCGCTCGCCGCGCGATGTCGCAAGTCGGCCTGATCGACGCGCAGGAAGGTGGCCTCGATGGCAGCGCCATGGCCGGTCAGAACGGGCGGCTGATCCGCTTGGCGCTGGCCGCCAACCGCGGGCCGCTGGTCTCGCGTTGGGGGCACATCCTGTTGCGCCGCGCGCTCGCGACCCGGCTCGATGCGCCCCGAGGCATGACCCCTCAGGACTTCCTGGCGCTGCGGGTCGCACTGCTGCTGCGGATGGGCGAGCCGGAAGCCGCGCGCGCCATCCTGCAGGACATCGACGCTGGCAACTACACGCCCGACCTGGATGGCGTGGCGCTGGACACATACGCGGCCAACGGCGACTTCACCGGTATCTGTCCGGCACTGGCCACCCAGGGCGTTGCTCGCGACGACCCGCAATGGAACGTCGCCCGCCAGATCTGCAGTGCTTTCAAGGGCAATGGCGCAGCGGCGATCTCACAGCTGGACCGGTATCGCTATCGCGGCACCATGCCGCGGATCGACTTGCTGCTGGCGCAGAAGTACGCCGGTGCGGCAGGCAAGTCGCGCCGCGCGGTGACGATCGAGTGGGACGATGTCGATGACATGCCGGCGTGGCGCTATGGCCTCGCGAACGCCGTCGGCCTCAATCCGCCCGACCGCCTGATCGAAGCCAATCCGCAGCTGGCGCCGCTCACCGCCACTGCACCGATGGTGGGCCTGACCCGTCGCGCCGCCGCGGCCGATCGCGCGGCAGCCCTGGGCGTGCTCTCCAGCGCGGCGATGGTCGACCTCTATGGCCAGCTCTTCGCCGAGCCCGATGTCACCGGCGAATGGTCCGACAGGGCCGAGAAGCTGCGTGACGCCTATGTTCTGGAAGACCCAGCTGGCCGGCTGTCCGCAATCCGCTCGCTGTGGGACGGGGTGAAGACCGCGCCCCAGGACTATTCGCGCAAGGTGCTGACCGCCTATGCGGCCGCGCGCCTGCCCGTGAGCGAGAACATGGCCGACAGCGCCGCGCCGCTGATCGCCTCGATGCTCTCAGCGGGACTCGATGCCAACGCGATGCGCTGGGCCAATGTCGTCAACGCCGGCAGCCAGGGTTGGGCGCTGCTCGTACTCGCCGCGCCGTCGCGATCGTCAGAGGTCAGCAACTCCGACATCGACACCTTCGTGGATGGAGACACCAGCGAAGACCAGCGCAAGTCCGCCTTCCTCGTGGCGGGCCTTGCCGGCCTCGGCCGCATCGACACGGGCACTGCCGGCAGCTACTCGGCGAACATGAAGCTGGGCCTCGGCAGCAGCACTCGGTTCACGCAGGTGATCGACGGCGCTGCGCGCAACCGCGACGTGACCACCGTGGCGATCCTGGCCGGGCTCGGCATGCAGGGCACGCAATGGTCGCAGATGTCGCCGCGCTACCTCTATCACATCGTCTCGGCCTTGCGCGCGGTGGGCCTGGACGCCGAAGCCCGGATGATTGCCGCCGAGGCCGTGGCTCGGGCCTGAGCATGCGCGAGCCGGGGCCGCGCGGAGTGCAACGAACTACGGCAGATCCCCTCGAAACCTTCTTGAACATGCTGTCGGCCGAGCGTGGGGCCTCGCGCAACACCCTCGACGCTTACCGCCGCGATCTCGCCGCGGCACGCGAGGCGATCGGCGACCCGGCTCTGGCCGACGGCACAGCCTTGGCGACATTGGGTGAAGCATGGTCGAACCTCGCCGCGTCCAGCCTGGCACGGCGATGCTCGGCGCTGCGACAGTTCTACGGGTTCCTGGTCGACGAGGGTCTGCGGGAGGACGATCCCTCCAGTGCGCTGCCGCGGCCAAGCACGCGACGCCCGCTGCCGCGGCTGCTCGGCCATGAGGAAGTCGCGCGGTTCTTCGCGCGCTCGGAGCTGGAGGCCGAGGGAGATCGGCCCGATGCAGTGCGCCTGCTGTGCCAGCTGGAACTGCTCTATGGCTCAGGCCTGCGCGCCAGCGAACTGGTATCCTTGCCGTTGAATGCCGTCCCGCGCGACGCGCCGTTCCTGCATGTCAGCGGGAAGGGAGGCCAGCAGCGGATGGTGCCGGTGAGCACGCGCGCGCGCCAGGCGCTCAGCCGCTGGCTGCCCTTGCGCCTGGGCGACTCCCGCTTCGTATTTCCGTCGCGAGGTGCGGCGGGCCACATGACGCGTGTTCGCCTATTCCAGCTCTTGCGCGATCTCGCCGTGCGGGCGGACATCGACCCGACCCGCGTCTCGCCTCACGTGCTGCGCCATGCCTTCGCGACGCATCTGCTGGAAGGTGGCGCTGACTTGCGCGTGCTGCAAACGTTGCTCGGGCATGCGGACATCGCCACGACCCAGATCTACACGCATGTGGAGAGCTCGCGCCTGGTGGCGCTGGTCAACAGCCGTCATCCCCTGGCGAGACCTGCCTCCTCCTAGCCGAACGGGAACAAGGCACGCGCGGTGCCGTTCACCCGCGCAAGGCTTCGCGAAAGGGAGAAAGATGGCCGCCAAGCGCCACAGGATTGCACTCAAGTCTGCCGCCGCCGTGGCGGGCGCGTTGGTTGCCGGCGTAGCGGGCTTCGGGATTGAACCCGTCCGGGCCGCGGTGGAGAGTGCCGCCCAAGCCATCTCGCCGGCCGACAAGGCGCAGGGCGCCAAGGCGCACCCGGAGCTGGTGGCAGAATTCGGCGGCAAGCTCTCGGGCCCGCAGGCGAGTTATGTCGAGGGCGTCGGCAAGACTATCGCGCTGCAATCGGGACTGGGCAACGCCCGCAGCGACTTCACAGTCACTCTGCTGAACTCATCGGTGAACAACGCTTTCGCGATCCCCGGCGGCTACGTCTACGTGACGCGGCAGCTCACCGCGCTGATGAACAACGAAGCGGAATTGGCCGGAGTTCTAGGCCACGAAGTCGGCCACGTCGCTGCGCGACACTCGGCCAAGCGCCAGCAGGCCGCGACTCGCAACTCAGTCCTGGGCGCGCTCGGGTCGGTTCTGGCCGGGGCCGTTTTGGGCGACAGCGGCTTCGGGCGCCTGGGTCAGCAGGTCTTCTCCCAAGGCTCTCAGCTGCTGACACTCAAGTTTTCGCGCACTCAGGAACTGGAGGCGGACAATCTCGGCATCACGTATTTGCGCCGAGCCGGCTATGATCCGCGCGCGATGGCGACGGTGCTGGAGAGCCTGGCGCGGCAGAACGCGCTCGATTCGCAGCTGCGTGGCAGCGGAGCGGAAGTGCCGCAATGGGCTTCGACGCACCCCGATCCGGCCTCTCGCGTGCGCACGGCCCTGACACGCGCGGGCGCCGGCGCCACCGGGCTAACTAATCGCGACAAGTTCCTCGCCGGGATCGACGGGCTCACCTACGACGACGATCCGCATCAGGGCCTCGTCGAAGGCCGCAAGTTCACGCACCCCGACTTGCGTGTCAGCTTCGAGGCGCCGGACGGCTTCTATCTGGTGAACAGCACGAAGTCGGTCTCGATCAGCGGACAATCGGGCAAGGCGGAGTTCGGTTCGGCCGCGTTCGATGGTAATCTCGACCGCTATGTGGCCAGCGTCTTTGCCGGACTGACGAGTTCTAACTCGGCGCAAGTCAGCCCGCAGACGCTGGAGAGTGCGACCGTCAACGGCATACCGGCGCGCTATGGCGTCGCTCGCGCGCAGACGAGTAGCGGAACAGTCGACGTCACCGTGTTCGCCTACGACTTCGGCGGCGGCAAGGCGTACCACTTTTCGGCCATCACCCAGGCGGGCAATGCCGGCGTGTTCAATTCCATGTTCCGCTCGGTCAGGCGCATATCGACGGCCGAGGCGGGAGCCGTGAAGCCGCGGCGCCTGGCCGTGGTGACTGTGAAGGCTGGCGACACTGTCCAGTCGCTCGCCGCGCGCATGGCGTATCGTGACGCTCCGGTCGACCGGTTCCTGGTCCTGAACGGCTTGCAGCCCGATGCGCGGCTTACGCCGGGGCAGAAGATCAAGATCGTGACGTATTGATCTGCGTTGGACACAAGAAAAGGGCGGCGAGATTCCCCGCCGCCCTTTATCTTTTCAACTAAGCTGAAGCTTAGCCGTTCTTCGCCTGCAGCGTCGACGAGGTCTTCGTGAACGTCGAGGTCAGCGACGAACCGAGGCCAGCCATCGCGGTGATCGCGGCAACGGCGATGAGAGCGGCGATCAGGCCGTACTCGATGGCGGTCGCACCCTTTTCGTCGCGGCGGAACTTGTTGATGAACTTCATGTGCAGTCTCCTGGGATCTGATGTCTCTAGTGTACCCGGTCCGTTCAGCGCCTGCCCCCCGGACGACTTACTGATTACGAGTGAAACCTGAAAATATGTTTAATTGGTCTGCTGAGCTTTGGCGGCTTCTGTATTTACATGCGTCCACATTTTCAGTGTCTCACTGGCCACTCCGCTGATCGCCAACATGATGCCAAAGACGATGATGCCCAGGATAATGCCATACTCGACGGCCGAAGTGCCCCGTCGGTCACGAAGCAAGCGCTTGTAAAACCCTGATTTCCGCATTGCCCGCCTCGAAACTTCCCCAATTTGCCACAGGATGCCATGGCAGCGTGAAGACTCCCTTAAGGACTTTCTCCGCCTCTGAGGCCGGCCCAGCGCCGATCTGGGTTGTTGCGGTCGCTTTGGTTAATTCCGAGTGTAAGGTGCTGATGCAGCGGCGCCCTGGCGAGAGCGCGCACGGAGGTCTTTGGGAGTTTCCAGGCGGCAAGCTGGAAGCCGGTGAATCGCCTCAGATTGCAGGCGTGCGCGAACTGGCCGAAGAACTGGGCGTGATCGTCTCGCCTGGGGACTTGGTGCCGATCAGCTTCGCTGTGGGAGAGACGGCAGGCTCAGGGGCAGGGGCCAAGCGCCCACTGACCATCCTGCTCCATGCTTGCCGCACGTGGCAGGCACCCCGCAACCGTATGCTGCCAGTGAATTGGGCTGGTACGATATCGATGCGCTGCCGAGCCTGGACATGCCGCCGCTCGATTACCCGCTGGCAGACGCCTTGCGCAGGTTCTTCGGCTCCGCCGCGATCTGATCCGGGCCTGCCCGGCGCGCCGGACGGGCAGCGCTACCATGTCCCGGTCGGGAAAGCAGTGGGAAGCGGGTACACGACCGCCAGCGACGCGCTGCCTGACGGCATCGCTCCCCCGCCTTCCCAATCCCTACCCGCCGGGGAGGGGAGATGCGTGCGCCTTCCAACAGGTGACAGCTTGGTTGCGGAGGGGCGAACTGATCGTCAACGCCACGACACGCAGCCTGCCGCTTTTCGCAACCACGCTGCTCAGCATGGCCTCAAACGGCATAAGCCACAAACCTGTTGCTAATGAAAACGAGTCGCAATATCAGTTGCGGCGTTCATTTGGAACTTAGGGGCTTATCGTCATGGCATCGTCTGCAGCGGCCGCGCGCCGCACATTCCTCGCGCTCTCCTGCATCGCACCGGCATTCGCGAGCCCGGCTCATGCGCAGCAAGCAGAGCGTGCGCTCGGCGGCGTAACCGTGACGGACAGCGCGATCGTCGAGGAGCCGGGCCGAAAGCTCGAAAGTCCAAAGCGGACCCGCCCAGTGCGCGACACGCCGCAGACGATCACCGTACTCTCCAGCCAGGTTATCGAGCAGCAGAACCTGTTGACCTTGCGAGACGTGCTGTCGACGGTGCCCGGCATCACCTTCGGCGCGGGCGAGGGCGGTACCGGGCCGGGCGACAACATCACCTTTCGCGGCTACAGCGCCAGCAACGACATCACCATCGATGGCGTGCGCGATAGCGCGCAGATCACCCGCACCGACTCCTTCAACCTGGATCAGGTCGAAGTGACGAACGGCGCCAATTCGGTGATCTCCGGCTCCGGCTCCACGGGGGGCAACATCAACATCGTCACCAAGCGACCGAAGGCCGCCGACGCTTATGTCGCGTCGGCAGGCGTGGGCACCGACAACTATTACCGGGCTACGGTGGACCTCAACAGGCGGGTCAGCGACCTGGTCGCGTTTCGCCTCAATGCCATGTGGCACCGCAACGACGTGCCCGGCCGCGATGTCGAGGACTACAAGCGCTGGGGCGTCGCGCCGTCAGTCACCATCGGGATCGACAGCCCGACGCAACTGACCCTGCAGTACTGGCACCAGGAAGATGACAATATCCCTCAGTATGGCGTGCCATACTATGGCGGAACCGTGCCCGGCGTGCACCGCAGCGACTACTTCGGCTACCGCAACGTCGACAAGCAGAGGATCAACGTCGACCAGTTCACCGGTATCTTCGAGCATGCCTTTAGCGACGCGGTCTCGGTCCGCAATCTTGCGCGCTGGCAGGATACCCGTCAGCTCACGCAAGTGGATCCGCCGCAGGGGACCTACTGCCTGGCGTCGACCAGCCTTACGCCAACCGGAGCCGCTTGTACGGTCAACCTGGGCACGACTGCCGCGCCGATCAACGCGACCGTGCCGGCCGGCTATTACTACCCTACCGGTCCGCGCGGGACGACACGTGATACCCGCAACCAGTTGCTGTTCGACCAAGTGGACCTGAAGGCCGTGTTCAACACCAGCGCGGTGGAGCACACCATCGATCTGGGTGGCGCGGTGACCTGGGAGAAGTACAACCTCGACAACGGCAACGTGCTTCGCAATCCGGATGGCACCGCCGCCTTCGCGCGCTTGCCGCTGATCAATATCGATAATCCCGGCGGAGTGATCATCGGCCCGGCAAGCGCCTTCTTCACGTACGGCAGCAATGTCTACACTGGCCCGATCAACTTTATCCGTACCGGCCACACCGTAGGCGAGCAGACCAACGTCGCTGGCTATCTGTTCGATACGATGAAGCTGGGCAAGTTCGAGCTGAGCGCCGGCGCGCGGGTGGAGCGTAACGTCGGCACCAGCCGCGCCGACACGATCTCCGCCACACCCGCGACCCTGGGCCAGGTCACCACCGGTATCGTAGCCCGCAACGCCGACACGCTGTTCTCGTACCGTGTGGGGCTGAACTACAAGCCCATCGAGGCGGTCAGCCTCTACGTCGCCTATGGCAACTCGCAGACGCCCTCGAAGAACTCTGTCAACGGATCGTGCACCGCTGACACGCCGGGCGTGGTGAACACGACTTGCAACATCAACCCGGAGACGGCGAAGAATTACGAAGTCGGCGCCAAGGCGGAGCTGTTCAACGGTGGCCTGCTGCTCACCGCATCGGCCTTCCGCAACGAGCGCGACAAGTATGCGGTCGTGTCGGGAGATCCGACCGTGCCGAACCAGCAACTGGACGGCAAGTCACGCGTCGACGGCATCGCGCTGGGTGCTTCGGGCACGATCACGTCGGCCTGGACGATCACGGCCAATTACACGTACCTGAAGGCCAAGCTGATCCAGTCGGTGTCGGACTTCTGCCTCGCCAACCCCGGCGCGCAGACGACCAATCCGGTGCGCACCTGCACCAACACGGCCGCCAATCCGAACCCGGGAGCAGGACAGTTCCTTCCGCAGACGCCGAAGCATTCGGGAAGCCTGTTCACCACCTATCGCCTGCCGTTCGGCCTGACGGTCGGATACGGGCTGACGTATCAAGGTGGCTTCCTGCTCAGCGCCGCGACACCGACGACGGAAGCGATCCGGTCGGAGGACTTCCTGATCCACCAAGGTTATTTGGCTTACGACTTCAGCCCGAACTTCTCGGCGCAGCTCAACGTGAAGAACATCGGCGACAAGCTGTACTACACGCGCATCCGCAACAACGGTTGGGCGACCCCCGGCGACGCGCGCTCGGCGGTGCTGACGCTGACTGCGCGTATGTAACTAGAACTAGCGTGCAGATCGCTGGGTAACGCGCGCAAACGAAAAGGGCCGGGCGGTCGATGCCGCGCCGGCCCTTTCACGTGATCAGGCGTTAGCCTTAGTTGCCGGCGGGCGCGTCCGTGGCAGCCGCCTGCGTGTTGGTGTTCGCCTTGGCATCCGCGCCAGCCGGGGCCGTGGCGGCGCTCTGCGAGGCTGCAGCCACGGCCGACTTGAACTCAGCTGCGTTCATCGTCAGCGTGAGACTGCCGTCCGCGCCTGCGGTCAGGTACTGCTTGGTGACGGTCACCGGATTGCCATCTGCCAACGCCACGGTGACGTTCTCGCCCTCGACCTTCTGCACGGTGCCGACCGCCTGGCCGTCCTTGCTCTTGATCTTGGCATCAGCCACCAGCGCAGTGTCCAGGGCGCCGGCCGTCTTCGTCTCGGCAGCCGCAACGGCCGCTTCGAGCTGGGCCTTGGTCATGCTGATGACGAGGCCCTTGTCGCTCTTGGCGATGGCGGAGACGGGCAGGGTCGCGCGCTTGGTGCCGGTGAACACGACCGCGTTCGTACCATCGAGCTTCTCGATCGAACCCACTTCGCCGCCCTGCGTGTCGAATACCTTGGCGCCCACGGTAGGCGCAGCAGCGGCGGCCGGAGCGGCAGCGGGTGCAGCGCCGGCGGGCGCAGCCTGGGCGTGAGCGGCCAACGGGGTCATCGACACGGCTGCGAGCGAAGCGACGATCAGCGATTTCTTCATTGCGAACTCCTTGGTGAGACGGAAAACTTGGGATCAGTAACGCCGCACCCCGGATGGTGTTCCGATCGCGTCAGATCCAGGTGGCGCTGGAGTGGTGCCAGTTGCACTCAGATGTACCCCGGAACGCTTGAGCCTACATGAACAGCTCGTTGTGACGTGCGCAGGATAAGTGGAACTGAGTACTTCATCCCGATCACAGGATCTCGAACCAAGCCGCGTGATCATCAGCCAACTTGCACTTAGTTCGCGGACATAGAACCGCTTGAGGTTTTCTGAGCAAGCAGAATGGCCCGCTTACTCAGATCATCCAAGTTAGGCATTGTCCCATCGGTTGTCCTGGTGTCCCCTCCGCCTTAGGGAGGGAACATAGCTGCTGCTCATTGCTTGTAGCCGCGAGGACCGGGGTGGGATTTTATGGACGACACGGTGAGCGAAGAGGAGTCCACTCGCTCGGTGTGGCGCTATGCCATGGCCACCAAGGCGCACGTCGTGATCGACGCCGCCGACTATTTCGAGCTGATGCGCGATGCCATGTGCAAGGCGAAGCAGCGCGTCTTCCTCATCGGCTGGGACTTCGACACGCGCATTCTGCTCTCGTCTGGGCGCCGCTGGTGGAGCCTGAACAAGCGGGAGCGCTATCCGGCACGTCTCGGCTCCTTCATGCTCTGGCTGGCGCACCATACGCCGGAGCTGGAGATAAGGCTGCTCAAGTGGAACGTCGCGCTACTCAAGTCGGTGCTGCGCGGAACCATGGTCATCGACCTCGTGCGCTGGGCGATGAGCCGGTCGATCGACTTCAAGTTCGATTCCGCGCATCCGATCGGCTGCAGCCATCACCAAAAGATCGTCGTGATTGATGACAAGCTGGCGGTCTGCGGCGGCATCGACATGACCACCGATCGCTGGGACACGCGCGAGCACATCCACCACGACAAGCGCCGTCGCCGCCCGACCGGTCGCAGCTACGGCCCTTGGCATGACGTGACGATGATGATGGAAGGCGATGTCGCCGGGGCTTTGGGAGAGCTCGGCCGCGACCGCTGGAAGGTTGCGGGCGGCGAGGAGATGGCGCCATGCAAGCCGCAGGACGAGAGCGCCTGGCCCGACAAGCTCCATGCCGAGTTCGAGAATGTCGAGATCGGCATCGCTCGTACCCGCGCCGAATGGGGCGACTGCGCGCAAGTGTCCGAGATCGAGAATCTGTTCGTCGAGCAGATCGCCCGCGCCAAGCGCTTCATCTATGCGGAGACGCAGTACTTCGCATCGCGCCGGATCGCCGAGGCCATCTGCCAGCGCCTGACCGAGCCGGACCCTCCGGAGATCCTGATCGTCAATCCGATCACCGCCGATGGCTGGCTGGAGCAAGTGGCGATGGACTCCGCGCGTGCTCGCCTGGTTAGGGCAGTCGGCGAGGTCGATCATGCCGGGCGGTTCCAGATCGTCGTGCCGCATACCTCCGGCGGCACGCCGATCTACGTCCATGCCAAGCTCACCATCATCGACGACGAAGTCTTGCGCGTCGGCTCGGCCAACATGAACAACCGCTCGATGGGTCTCGACAGCGAGTGCGACGTGTTCATCGACACCGCGCGGCCTGCCAACCGCGATGTCGGGCCCAAGATCACCGCCTTGCGCCACTCGCTGATTGCGGAGCACTGCGGCATCGATGAGGACCAGGTCGCAGCGCTGATTGAGGAGCACGGCTCCATGGCGGCGATGATGCTGGCCATGCCGCGCGACGGCAAGCATGTGCGTCCGCTCGAACTGCCCGAGCTGAACGATGCCGAGAAGGCCCTGGCAGACAGCACGCTGCTCGATCCGGAACGCCCCGGCGAACTCTTCGAGCCGATCGACCGAAAAGGTTTGTTCCGTCGGCGCGGGGTGTTGCAGAAACCCGGTTTGCGTAAGCGCATCTCTGCCGTGAGGAAGCGCGTGACAAGGAGGAGAGTGGCATGAGCAGCCTGGCCGGGCCCGATGAAGACAATCCCACCGGCAAGCCGCCGGTGCCCGAGAACGTGCAGGACGCGATCCGCACGCTGATCGAATGGGCGGGCGACGACCCGAACCGTGAGGGCCTGCTCGATACGCCCAAGCGCGTCGCGCGTGCCTGGCGCGAGTACTGCCAGGGCTACGCCGAGGATCCGGCGGTCCACCTCGAGCGCATCTTCGAGGAAGTCGGTGGCTACGATGAGGTCGTGCTGCTGAAGGACATCCCGTTTCAGTCGCACTGCGAGCACCACATGGCGCCGATCATCGGCAAGGCGGCGATCGCGTATCTGCCACGCAACCACGTGGTCGGCATCTCCAAGCTCGCGCGCGTGCTGCATGGCTATGCGCGACGCTTGCAGATCCAGGAGCGGCTGACGGCAGAGGTGGCTCAGTGCATCTGGGAGAACCTGAAGCCCCATGGCGTTGCCGTCGTGATCGAGGCGAGCCATGCCTGCATGACCGCGCGCGGCGTTCGCACACCGGGCGTCGGAATGATCACCAGCCGAATGATGGGCACGTTCCTGGACGACACGCGCAGCCGCACCGAAGTGCTCAAGCTGATGGGCTACTGATCGAATCGCCTCCGGGCCCTTGAGCCCGGAGGCGCGATCCGGCAAGCGCGTCCCATGGCGCCGACCTTGCGACAGGATGACGATGCAAAGCAACCAGCGTCCGTGCCGGTTCAGCGCTCGGCGTCGCGCTGGTCGGGCTGGCTTCTGGCGCTGGTGCCGGCCGCGTGCTTGTGCGTCCTGCTTCTGCGTCCGGTGTGGGACGTAGACATCTTCTGGCAGCTCAAGCTGGGCGAGCTGATCCTGGCGAAGGGCGGCCCGGTTCACAGCGAGCCATTTGCAGTGACCCACCTCGGCCAGGCACTGCCTTCGGTTGCGTGGCTCGGCCAGGCGGTGTTCGCCTGGGTGCGACAGCTGGGCGGATGGACCGGTCTGCGGCTGTTCGATGCGCTGTGCTGGTGCGGCGGGTTCTGGGCCGTCGCCGCCGTATGCCGCCGCAGCGGAGCGCGGGCGGGCGGCGTGGCGCTCGCCCTGGCACTCAGCTTCTTGGCGGCCCTTCCCGCGGCGAGCATCAGGCCGCAGACCTTCGGCGCGTTGTGCTTCGGGCTGTTGCTGGCGCTCCTCAAGCTGCAACTCCGGACCTGGCAGACGCTTGCCCTTGGCACCGGGCTGCTGCTGGTCTGGCAGAACCTGCATCCTTCGGTGAGCATCGGCGCCCTCGCGTTGGCAGCGCATGCGGCGGGTGGCTGGACGGCCTGGCTGCGCCAGCCCTCCAGCCAGGATCGGAGCGCACCGCCGTGGTCGTCGACATGGCTGACGCCGATCGCGCTCGCCACCATGTTCGCGACACCCGATGGCCTTGCCATTCTTGCGGTCTCTGCCCGCAATGCGCAGGCTAGCATTGCCGTCGGCGCCAGCGAGTGGCTGCCTTTGTGGACCCCGGCGAACTTCAGCAATGCCGTGCCGGTCCTGGTCCTCACGCTGGTCGCGCTGAGGCTGGCCTGGCGCAACAAGGAGCGCGTGATCTGGAGCGATCTGGCGGTCATGCTGGCGCTGCTCGCCGCCACGGTCACTGCGTATCGCTTCGTCCTGTTCTGGGCAATCGCGACCATACCGCTCGTCGCCATGCGAGCGGCGCGCCGGGACGCTCCGCGCCCGCAGCGGTGGGCGGCCCTGCTCGGAGTGGCGCTGGTGAGCGTGTTGACCCCACTGATCCGCCCGACGCACTTCTCGGACAACCTGCCCCTTGCTGCCGTAGCGCGCTTGCAGGCGGCCCACGTGCGCGGAACGATCTTCACCGAGCCCGAGTTCGGCGGCGTGCTGATCGATGCCGGTTACCCTCGCTGGCGCGTCACGCTGGACGGGCGCTACTACCGCTACACCGACGGCGAGTGGAGCCGATACGGCGACGTTCTCGCGGGCACTTATACGCTTCGGCAGATCGAGCGGCGCTACCGCCCCGCTGCCTTTCTCCTGCGTCCCAGCCACACCACCGCGCTGTGCAATGCGCTGGACCGGCCCGGCAGCGGGTGGCGGCGGATCTGGCGAGACGATGGTGCAGCGGTGTGGGTGCCGCAAGAGTAAGAGGCGAGGGGGCCTGACCGCGCGTCCAGACTCAGCCGCCGCGCGACACCGGCACCAAGGCGCCACTGATCGCGCCCGCGTCCGCGGAGGCCAGCAGTACGATCACCTTGGCAACCGCCTCCGGGCTTACCCAGGTCGAGTTGTCGGCATCGGGCATGTCGGCGCGGTTGGTGGGTGTGTCGATGATGCTGGGCAAGATCGCGTTGGCCGTCACGCTTGTACCTGCGAGTTCCTCGGCCAGCGCTTCGGTGAGACGGTGCACGCCCGACTTGGAAGCCGCATAGGGCGCCATGCCCATCCCGCCCTTGACCGCGCCACCGGCACCGATGTTGACGATCCGGCCCGCACTGGATTTCTTGAGTTCGGGCAGGGCGAGCTGTGTGATTGTCGCGTTGGTAAGCAGGTTCATGGCATGCATGCGCGAGAACGAGGCGATCGAGCCGCCTTCCAGCGTCTCCCACGTGAACCCACCGGCGACGTTGACCAGCACGTCCAAGCCGCCTTGCGCTGCCGTGACCTGCTCCAGCGCAGCCTTGGTCGCGTCGGCATCCGTCAGGTCGACGCTGCCGATGTCCAAGGCGCCGGTCAGAGGCTTTGCGGCTTGAGGCGCGAAGTCGATCCGCGCCACCTTGTCGCCCAGCGCGGCAAATGCCTCCGCCACGGCCTGACCCAGCACTCCGAAGCCGCCCGTCACGATGATCGACCGCGCCATACCACTCACCCCCGTTATAATGTCGTTGAAGCGTGGGGTGCGACCCTTCGCCGCCCCCCACACTGATCCTCAGAGCTGGCCCAGCATGTAGTCGGCCGAGCTGACCTCGAACTGACCCGGCTGCTCGACGTTCAGCTGCTCGACCACGCCGTCGTTGACGACCATCGAGAAGCGCTGGCCGCGCTTGCCCATGCCGAAGCCCGAGCCGTCCATGACCAGGCCGACCGCTTCGGCGAGGTCGCCATTGCCGTCTGCCAGCATGGTCACGTCGTCGCTGCCCGAAGCCTTGTTCCACGCGCCCATCACGAACGCGTCGTTGACGGCGGTGCAGGCGATCTCGTCGATGCCTTTGGCCTTCAGTTCGCCCGCCTTCTCGACGAAGCCGGGCAGGTGCTTGGCGGAGCAGGTGGGCGTGAACGCACCCGGGACCGAGAACAGCGCGACCTTCTTGCCCGCGAAGTATTCCGAAGCCTGGACCTGCTCGGGACCGCTCTCGGTCACCTTGGTCAGCTTCACGTCGGGCAGCTTGTCTCCAACGGCGATGGTCATGGCATGTGTCCTTTTGCAAAAGTGAATCGCTTGGGGCGCAGATATACGGCGCTGTTGCCGGGCGGCAACGCCTGCTGGTGGTTAAAGCGGATTAGTTGCAGGCATTAAACTCCTGGTAACCATGTGCGGGTGATCGTGCAGCGCGAGCAGTAAGTTGTGCGGGAGCTTGAGGGAAATGCGAAAGAGGCCACGGGGGAAGAAGTTGCCGAGGCTGGCCGCGGCCCTCGCCTGCGGATTGTTCATCGCCACGAGGATGAGCCAGGCGGCGGCCATGCCCTCCGACGATGCAGCTGACCAGTTGCACCGGCTCGACGTGATGCTCCAGACTACCGGCAAGCATTGCAGCAAGACGCGCAGCGATTTCCGCCGCGACTATGCGGCCTTCTCGCAAGCGCATCGTGCCGCGCTGACGCAAGCCGCGCGGGAGATCCGCGGTGAGTTGGCGCAGCGCTACGGACGCGATCGCGCTACCAACGCCTTCGAGCGCATGAACATGCGGATCGCCACGCAATACCGCGGCGGTCACCCCTGGCTCGATTGCGAGGAACTGCAGACGGTTACGCGAGGGCTCGTGATGGTGCAGGGATCGGCGACCCTGGTCGAAGCTGCCGATCAGATCCTTCCGAAGCGGCGCGTTGTCAGGTTCGCCATGGCACGCAATTGAGCGGCTCACCCGGCAAAGGATATAAAGAAACCTTTATATTTGCCTCGCACTCTCGGCGTCGCTAAAGGGACGGTCATCCAAGGTGCGCCTCTCGTGCGTGCCGTCCCGACGACGTACCAGGAGTGTGCCCGTGGCTATTGCCGAGCTGACCAAGGACTATGCCATCGCCGACATCGGCCTGGCTGAATATGGCCGCGCCGAGATCGCGATCGCCGAAACCGAGATGCCCGGCCTGATGGCGCTCCGCCAGGAGTTCGGCGCTTCGCAGCCGCTCAAAGGCGCGCGCATCACCGGCTCGCTGCACATGACGATCCAGACCGCGGTGCTGATCGAGACGCTGGTTGCGCTCGGCGCCGACGTGCGCTGGGCGACCTGCAACATCTTCTCGACCCAAGACCACGCTGCTGCCGCCATCGCTGCTGCCGGCATTCCCGTTTACGCGATCAAGGGCGAGAGCCTCTCGGACTACTGGGACTACGTCGGCAAGATCTTCGACTGGTCGACTGAAGATGATGCGGATCTCACCGCCAACCTGATCCTCGACGATGGCGGCGATGCCACCATGTTCGCCCTCTGGGGCGCGCGCGTCGAAGCGGGTGAGGCGCTGTTCGAGCCTGGCAATGCCGAGGAGATCGAGTTCGTCCGCGCGCTAAACGCCTTCCTCAAGGCGAAGCCCGGCTACCTGACCGCCTCGGTCAAGGCGATCAAGGGCGTTTCGGAAGAGACCACCACCGGCGTCCACCGCCTCTATCACCTCGCCAAGGAAGGCAAGCTGCCGTTCCCGGCGATCAACGTGAACGACAGCGTCACCAAGTCGAAGTTCGACAACCTGTACGGCTGTAAGGAGTCGCTGGTCGACGCGATCCGCCGCGCCACCGACGTGATGCTGGCCGGCAAGGTCGCCTGCGTCGCCGGCTTCGGCGATGTCGGCAAGGGCTCGGCCGCGTCGCTGCGCAACGGCGGCGCCCGTGTCATGGTCACCGAGATCGATCCGATCTGCGCGCTGCAGGCGGCGATGGAGGGCTATGAGGTCGTCACCATGGAGGAGGCGGTGCAGCGCGCCGACATCTTCGTGACCGCGACCGGCAACGAAGCCGTGATCACCGCCGAGCACATGAAGGCGATGAAGCCCATGAGCATCGTGTGCAACATCGGCCACTTCGACAGCGAGATCGCGATCAGCGCGCTCGACAACTACAAGTGGACCGAAGTGAAGCCGGGCACCGACCTTGTCGAGTTCCCCGACGGCAAGCAGATCATCATCCTTGCCAAGGGTCGCCTGGTGAACCTGGGCTGCGCGACCGGTCACCCCAGCTTCGTAATGTCCGCCAGCTTCACCAACCAGACGCTGGCGCAGATCGAACTGTGGACCAAGTCCGAGCAGTACCAGAACAGCGTCTACGTGCTGCCCAAGCATCTCGACGAGAAGGTCGCCGCGCTGCACTTGGAAAAGCTGGGTGTGAAGCTGACGCAGCTTTCGCAGAAGCAGGCCGACTACATCGGCGTGCCGCAGCAGGGTCCGTTCAAGGCGGATCACTACCGGTACTGAGCGGAGTGGGAGCAGGATAGGAGATCCTATCCTGCTCCCTCGCGCGACACCTTTGGGGAAGCGTTGAGCATCCTTCTGCTCCGCCCCATTGTCTTAGCCGGCCACCCGCCGCATAGCCCGACAGAATGGATCAGGACCGCATCGTACCCGTTCTGCTCGGCCTGCTGCTTGCAAGCTGGACGATCGCGGCTGCCTGGACGATTGTCGCCGCGCGGCTGCGTCAAGGGCGAGCCGAGGCGATCCAGCTCTCCGGCCGCCGCCTCGCGCGCATGGTCGAGGAATCGCCAGCGCTACCGCTGCTGGTGCGCACCGATGGGCGGATCGAAGCATCACCGCGGCTTGCGCAATGGCTCGGCCTCGATGGTGTTCCCCAGTACCTCAGCGAGCTGGACAGCGGTTCGAGAGGCCTGACGGCAGACGCGCTTGCAGAACTCACGCAAGCGGTCCTGCGCACGCAGAAGACAGCCGCGCCCTTCCGCATGGTGGCGACGCCGCGGGGCTCGGACCGCAGCCTTGCGCTGCGCGGTCACCTGGCCGATCCACAAGTCTCGCCTGGCGGCGCGGCGCTGGTTTGGGTGTTCGACTTCAGCGACAGCGAGAGCGAGCTTGTCACGTTGCGCCAGGAAGCGGCGCAAGCGCGCGGCGACTTCACCGCGCTCGTTTCGCTGATCGAGGCGGCGCCGATGCCGATGTGGTTTCGCCGTCCCAACGGCGCACTGCGTCTTGTGAACTCCGCCTACGTCGCCGCAGTCGGAGGCGAGAGCGGGCCGCAAGTAGTCGAGGATGGAGTCGAACTGGTCGAGACCGTCGACGGCCTCACGGCGGCCCAGGTCGCACTCCAGGCCGCCGTCAAGGGCACGCCGATCGAGCGGCTCGTCTCGGTCACCATCGACAACCAGCGCCGCGGCTATCGCGTCCACGACCTGCCGCTCGGCACGGAAGGGATCGCCGGTTACGCCGTCGACGTCGAGGATCTGGAGGAGATGGCGCGCGCCTTCCGCGCCTTCCGCGAGGCGCAACGCGCGATGCTGGACCAGCTCTCCGCCGGCGTGGCCCAGTTCGACGCCAAGCGCCGCCTGACCTTCGCCAATCGCCCTTTCCAGAGCCTGTTCAAGCTCTCGCCGCAATCGATGATCGATCCGCCCGCGTTCGAGCGCCTGCTCGACGCTGCACGCGACATGGGCCGGGTGCCCGAAGTGCGCGACTTCCCGGCCTGGCGCCGCGAACGGGCCGGCTGGTTCGCCGCCAACGAGACCCAGGAGGAAGCCTGGCCCTTGGCTGACGGCACCCACTTGCGCATCGTCGCGCAGCCCGTCCCAGATGGTGGACTGCTGCTGATCGCAGAAGACCGGACGGAGCAACTCCGCCTCTCCGCCATGCGCGACACGCTGCTGCGCACCCGCACCGCGACGTTCGACAGCCTGTTCGAATCGGTGGCGGTATTTGCTCCCGACGGCCGTCTGCAGTTGTGGAATCGCCGCTTTGCCGCCGATTGGGGCCTCGACACCGACTTCCTCGATACCCACCCGCATATCGAGGCGCTGCTCGGCAAAGTGTCGCCGCGGCTGCGTGTGCCGGCTCAGGCCAAGACTGTGGGCGATGTGGTGCGCGCCGCCACGCTCGACCGGGCGCAGACGACGGGGCGCATCGCGCTCGCCGACAGCCGCGTGCTGGAATTTGCCGGCGTCCCGTTGCCCGACGGTAACGGCTTGCTGACGGTGCTCGACATCACCGCCTCGCAGAACGCCGAAGCCGCGCTGCGCGAGCGCAATGCCGCGCTGGAGGAAGCCGACGCGATCAAGACCCGCTTCCTCGCCAACATGAGCTACGAACTGCGCACGCCGCTGACCTCGATCGGCGGTTTCGCAGAGCTGCTGCAGGCGGGTGTAGGTGGCGAACTCAGCGAAGCGGGCACCGAGTACATCAAGGCGATCCTCGACTCCGCCGAACGTCTGGGCGAGCAGATCGAGACCATCCTCGATCTCTCGCAGAGCGAGGCAGGGCTGCTGCCGTTGGCCAATGACGACATCGAGCTGATGCCGCTGATCCGGTCGGTGGTGGAGGAACGCTCATCGCGGATCACCCGCGCCGGCCTCTCGCTAGACCTGCAGGGCAGCAACCTGATGGGCACGATCAAGGGTGACCGCCGTCGGTTGGCCCGCGCGATCGGGCATCTGCTCGACAATGCCATCGCCGCCACTCCGCGCGGAGGCCGCGTCCTGGTCCAGGTCGCGCGCCAGAAGCAGGGTGGGCGCAGCGTGGCGCAGATCGTCGTGTCTGACAACGGGCCCGGCATGGACCCTGAAGCGCTCGCCAGGGCGCTGGATGGGCTGAAGATCGGTGTGGATGGGGCCACCGTCGAGCGGCGCCAGGGATTGGGCCTTCCTCTCGCGCGCCAGCTAATCCAGGCGCATGGCGGCACGCTGCGGCTGCTCTCGGAGCCTGGACAGGGCACGGCCGCCATCGTCGAGCTTCCGTGAAGCTGGACCTGCCCGACCTCGCCGCTATGGCCCATCTGGGTGAGGTGATTGCCGGTAAGCTGCGCGCCGGTGACGTGGTCGCTCTGACAGGTGGCCTGGGCGCAGGCAAAACCACCCTGGCTCGTGCGATCATCGCCGGGCTCGGGCACACCGGCGAGGTGCCGTCGCCCAGCTTTGCCATCATCGAACTCTACGAGCCGCCGATGGTCCGCCTGCCGCTCGTCCATGCCGACTTCTACCGCTTGTCCCGTCCCGAGGAAGTCGAGGAGATCGGCCTCGACGATTACCGCGACGGCGCCGCGATGATCGCCGAGTGGCCCGAGCAGGCCGGCGGCTTCGCGCATGAGCCTGCCTGCCTCTCGATCCGCCTTGAACCAGGCTCGGAACCTGGGGGTGGGGGGCGGATCGCCATTGTCGAAGCGGGTGCCGATTGGCTAGGGCGGCTGCCATGTCCGACGCCTCTCTGAACGCGACGCTGCCTGCCGGCGTCGACACCTTCCTCGCCACGGCTGGCTGGCGCGATGCAGCGATCGAGCCGCTGCCCGGCGATGCCTCGTTCCGCCGCTACTTCCGCGTCCGTCGCGGTGAGGAAACCGCGTTGCTGATGGACGCGCCGCCGCCGAACGAAGACCCGCAGCCGTTCCTGCGCGCCGCACGCTGGCTTGATGCCAACGGCATGAGAGCGCCGCGCATTCTGGCCGATGAGGCGGAGAAGGGCCTCGTCCTGCTCGAGGACTTCGGCACCGCCCGCATGCGCGATTATCTCGACGAGTATCCGGCTGACGAGATGGACGTGTACAAGGGCGCCATCGATGCGCTGGTCGCGTTGCGCGCGCTGCCCGCCGGACCATTTCTCGATTATTCCATGAGCGAGTACATGCGCGAGGTGCGGCTGTTCACCGAATGGTACTGCCCGGCGCAGAACCTCTACGCCGATGCCGCCGGCTACACCGCGGCGTGGGAGCAGGTGCTCGCGCCGATGCTGCCGCGCCAGCGCCCGGGCGTGACCGTGCTGCGCGACTACCATGCGGAGAACATCATGCTGCTGGGCGCGCTGCACAAGCAAGGCTTGCTTGACTTCCAGGACGCGCTGGTCGGCCACCCCGCTTACGACCTCGTCTCGCTGCTTCAGGATGCCCGCCGCGATGTGTCGCCCGAAGTCGAGGCGGCGATGATCGACCGCTATGTATCCGCGACGGGCGAAGATCGCGAGACGTTCCTGGCCGACTACGCGCGGCTCGGCGCGCAGCGGAATGCCAAGATCGTCGGCATCTTCGTGCGGCTGTGGAAGCGCGACGGCAAGCCGCGCTACCTCGACCTGATCCCGCGTGTCTGGCGCCAGATGGAGCGCGATCTCGCGCACCCGGTGCTCGCCCCGGTCGCCGCTTGGTTCGACGCCAATGTGCCCGCGCGCTTGCGCGAGACTGCCGGAGGAACCTTCGCATGACGCTCGCCAGCGATACCGCAATGGTGCTCGCCGCAGGGCTGGGCAAGCGCATGCGCCCGCTCACCGCGACACAGCCCAAGCCGCTGGTCCGCGTCGCAGGCAAGCCGCTGATCGACTATGCGCTCGATCAGCTGGAGTCGGCCGGCGTCGCCAAGGCGGTGGTCAACGTCCACTACCTTGCCGATGCGCTGGAGGCGCACTTGCGCAAGCGGGCTCACGGGCCCGAGGTGACGATCTCCAGCGAGCGTGATCTGCTGCTCGAAACGGGCGGCGGCATGGCCAAGGCGCTGGACCTGTTGCCTGATCCGTTCTTCGCGCTGAACAGCGACAACGTCTGGCTGGAGGGCCCGCGGAACGCCTTTGCCGAGCTTTCCAGCGCATGGGACCCGGCGCGGATGGACGCGCTGCTGCTTCTGGTGCCGCATGCCCGCGCCCTCAACTACAAAGGGAAGGGCGACTTCCACCTCGATGGCCTGGGGCGCGTCTCGCGCCGCCGTTCCGGCCGCATTGCCCCGTTCATCTACTCAGGGATCCAGTTGGTTTCCCACCGTTTGATGCGTGGGGCACCGGAAGGTGCGTTCTCCACCAACGTCTTGTGGAACCGCGCGATCGAGGAAGGCCGCCTTTACGGTATTTCGCATACCGGCGTGTGGTTCGAGGTCGGCGATCCCCAGGCGGTGCGCGCGACCGAGGACTGGCTGACGCGTGTGTGAGGTAGGCGCGGCCCGACATGCCTGACCGTCCCGGCCCGCAAGTCTACTCCATCGCTGCCCACCGCGGCTTTGCCGACGCGCTCGTGGCCGGATTGCTGCCGCGCTATGCCGAGCCGGACTTCGGCCTTGCTCGATTGACCCTGCTGCTGCCGAGCCGTCGGACCGTGCGCACGATGACCGAGGCGCTGGTTCGGATCGGCGGCGCCGGCATGCTGCTTCCGCGCATGAGCGTGGTCGGCGATCTCGACCTGGACGAGACGCTCGGGCCGCTGCTCGATCCACTGGGTGCGGCCGACATCCCGCCCGCCGCCGATCTGACCCGCCGCTGGCTGCGTCTTGCCGAACACTTGCGCACCGTCGAGGGCGACGCCGCTGGCGAGGGCGCCGTGCTGCTGCGCCGCGCGTTTGAGATCGGGCGCACCATGGACCGGCTCGCGGTCGAAGGCATCGCCCCTGTCGATCTGATGTCCGAAGAGGTCATCGGCCTCGTCGGGGAACTTGCCGAACACTGGCGCGAAGCCACTCGTACGTTCCTGATGGTGCAGCAATACTGGATCGCCGACCTTGCCGCCCGAGGTGAAGTTGACGCGCCTGAGCGCCGGAATCGCCTCTTCGCCCATGCCACCGCGCGTTGGACTGAGGCGCCGCCCGAGCATCCGATCGTCGCGGCCGGCGTGACCAGCGCCTCGCCTGCGCTCGCGCAGATGCTGCGCGTGGTTGCCGGGTTGCCGCGTGGCGGCGTCATCCTGCCCGATCTCGATCTCAGCCTCGACAAAGAGGTGTGGGAGGCGCTCGGCACCGCGGGTGTTCCGGTCGAACCCGGCGATCCGCCGTTCGGTGGCGGCGATGCCGTCACCCACCCGCAGTATCACCTCAAGCTGCTGCTCAACCGCATGGGCGTGTCCCGCGATGAGGTGCAGCCCTGGCACCGTGCAGGCCTTGCCGCCTCGCCGCCCGAGCGCAGCCGCGCAATCTCGAACCTGTTCCTGCCACCCAAGCCCTCGGCGCGCTGGTCGCAGCTGCCCGCGAAGGAGCGGCACCTCGCGGGCGTGCGGCTGATGGAATCGCCTGCTCCCGCCGCGGAGGCGCAGGCGATCGCGGTGCTGATCCGCCAAGCGCTCGAAGTGCCGGAGCGGCGCGTGGCGCTGGTCACGCCCGATCGCGGGCTGGCCGGCCGCGTCGTCGCGCAGCTCGGGCGCTGGGGCATCGTCGCCGACGATTCCGCGGGGCGGCCCCTCCCGCAGACCGCTGCGGCGCGGGTTATGCTGCTCCTGGCCGAACTGATCGCCGAGTCCGCAGCACCCGTGCCGCTGATCGCCTTGCTCACCCATCCGCTGGTAGCTGCTGGCGAGGACCGCGCGCGCTGGCTGGAGCAGGCCCGTGCTCTTGACATCGCGCTACGCGGACCAAGGCCGGGGCCCGGGTTGGAACCGCTGCGCGCGAAAGCGGATGAGGCGCGGGTACTGGAGTGGTGGAATGGCGTCGAGGCCACCCTCTCACCGCTGCTGGCGCAAGGGGACGAGGCGCCGCTCGCCGCTCTGATCGATGCGGTTGCTGCGGCAGCCGAGGCGCTGTGCGAGGAGGGCCTGTGGAGCCGGCCCGATGGCCGTGCCTTGGCGCAGTTCGTCGAGGACCTACGTGAGGCAGCGCGCGAGACCGGCACGCGCCTGGCACCGACCGAGCTCCACGCGGTGCTGCGCGATGCGATGGAGCGCGTGTCGGTCCGCCCCCCCTGGGGCGGGCACCCGCGTGTCGCGATCTACGGCCTGCTCGAAGCGCGGATGAGCCGTGCGGACCTGGTCATCTGCGGTGGCCTGGTCGAAGGTGTCTGGCCAGCCAGCCCCACGCCTGATGCGCTGCTGCCGCCTGCCTTGTTGCGCGCGCTTGGCGTTCCGGGCGCGGACTTCCGCATCGGCCTTTCTGCGCACGATCTCGCCGCCGCGCTCGGCGCCCCAGAGGTGGTGCTCAGCTGGTCGCGCCGTGACGAAAGCTCCCCGGTGATCCCATCCCGCTTCGTGCTGCGGGTCAAGGCCATGCTGGGCGACAAGGCAGCCGAAGAGATGGTCGAGCACGATGCGCCGCGTCTTGCCCGCCTGCTCGACGACGGGGCACCGGCGCCGGCTTATCCAAGACCCAAGCCGATGCCCAGCGCCGAGCAGCGGCAGGTCGCGCTATCGGTCACCGGGCTCGATCGGCTGCGCGGCGATCCTTACCAGTTCTACGCGAATGCCATTCTGCGGCTGCGCAGCCTCGATCCGCTCGATGCCGAGCCGAGCGCCGCGTGGAAGGGCACGGCGGTGCACGCGATCCTCGATCGCTGGCACAAGGCCGCCGAGCCGCCCGCGATGCTGCGCAGCATTGCCGAGACGGTGATGGACGAGATGAGCGCGCACCCGCTGATGCGCGCGCTGTGGCGACCACGTCTGCTGGCGGCGCTCGACTGGGTGGGTGAGGAGATTGCCGGGCAGCGCGCGGCCGGTCGGCGGGTGCTGGCGACAGAGGCGCCGGGCTCGATTGAGTGGCGCGGCGTGAAGCTGCACGGCCGCGCCGACCGCATCGATCGCACATCCGAAGGCGCACTCGCGGTAATCGACTACAAGACCGGCCAGCCCCCATCGGCGCGCCGCGTGGAGGAAGGCTTCGCGTTGCAACTGGGTCTGATCGGCCTGATCGCCAGTCGCGGCGGCTTCGACGGCATTTCAGGCGAGGCGCAGCATTTCGAATATTGGTCGCTCGCCAAGCAGGCCGGCAAGGACCAGTTCGGCTACTGGAACGAGCCGATCTTGGAGGACAAGAAGAAGTCCGGCATCCCGCGCGATCGCTTCCTGGCCGAGACCGCGCGCTACCTCGATGACGCGCTCGATCGCTGGATCCTCGGCGCCGAGCCGTTCACCGCGAGGCTCAATCCCGACCTTCCCGGCTATGCCGATTACGACCAGCTGATGCGGCTCGATGAGTGGATTGTCCAGTTGGGCGGCCAGGCGGAGGATGCAGCATGAGCGGGCCGCACAAGCTGCACGGCAGCCAGATGCTCGCCGTCGCGCCGCACGACACGGTGTGGCTCTCGGCCTCGGCCGGCACGGGCAAGACGCAAGTGCTGTCCAGTCGCGTGCTGCGGCTTTTGCTGCGGCTTGAGGTCGACCCCTCGCAAATCCTGTGCCTGACGTTCACCAAGGCCGGCGCGACCGAGATGGCGGCGCGCATCAACGACAAGCTCGCGAGCTGGGTGAGGCTTGACGACGTGGCATTGACTGCGGAATTGCAGGCGATCGGTGCCGACTTTGGGCCCGCCGAGCGGGCGCATGCGCGCACGCTGTTCGCCTGCGTGCTCGATTGCCCGGGCGGCGGCTTGCGGATCGATACCATCCACGCCTTTTCGCAGTGGTTGCTCGCTGCCTTCCCGCTCGAGTCCGGACTGCTGCCCGGCACCCGGCCGATGGAGGATCGCGAGCGAACGTTGCTGGCCCGCCAGGTACTGGCCGACTTGCTGGTCGCTGCCGAGCAGGACCCGCTCGGCGATCCGCAGCTCCTCAACGCCGTGGCCGACCTGTCGCTGCGCCTGGGTCCGGACGCGGTGCAAGGCTTCCTGCTGCGCTGCGCATCGGCGCGTGAAGCTTGGTTCGGGCCGGGCGGATGGCAGGAGCCGATGCGCCCGAACGTGCTGCGCCTACTCGGCCTGCCGAGCGATGCCGACGAGGACTGGCTGGCGCAGATGCTGCATGACGAGGCGTTTGACGTCACCTCGCTGCGGCGCTGCCTGGAGGTCAACCGCGGCTGGAAGGCGGCGACCGGGCAGAAGGCGGCCGAAGCGATCGGCGCCTGGCTTGCCGGCAGCACTAGCGAGCGGCGCGAGGGGCTGGCGGCACTCGCAAATGTATTTCTGACGAAAAAGGGCGAGCCGCGCTCGACTACGTCGCTCGAGAAGCTCGATCCCGAGTACCCCACGCACTGCTCGCGGGTCGTCGCCGGGCTGTCGCAAGTGGGCCAAGCAGCGGCAATGCTTGATCTGGCCCATCGGCTGCTCCCCGCGCTGCGGCTCGGCCGCGCGTTCGCGCTCGCGTGGGAGGATGCGAAGCGGCGCGAGGGGCTCATCGACTTCGACGACCAGATCCGCCAAGCAGCCGCCTTGCTGGGCAGGGCGGAACTGTCCGACTGGATCCGCTACAAGCTCGACCGGCAGTTCGACCATATCCTGGTCGACGAGGCGCAGGACACCAACGCGGCTCAGTGGGACATCGTCTTCGCCATGGCGGAGGAGTTCTGGGCCGGCGAGGGCCAGCGCGAGAACCGGCTGCGCACGCTGTTCGTGGTGGGTGACTACAAGCAGGCGATCTTCCGCTTCCAGGGCACTAGCCCGGAGAACTTCCGCCGCGCTGCGGATCGCGTGCGCGAGACCATGCGGCAGGCGGCTGCTGGTGCGCAGTGGAAGCGCGAGGCCGAGCGCCCGCGCGAGTTGCAGGACCTAGGCCTCGATCGCAGCTTTCGCACCGCGCAATCGGTGCTCGATTTTGTTGACCGTGCGCTTATCGAGATCGGGCATGAAGGTGTGGGTCTGGACCGACCTGCCGAGCCACATGTCGGGCAGGAGCGCCCTGGATACGTGGCGTTGTGGCAGCCGATCGGCGCTGCCTCCGACGAGCCGGAGGATGAGGCGGAGGAGGGTGCCGAGACCTGGCTGTCGCGACCCGATCGCCAGCTGGCCGAGCGGATCGCGCAGCAGGTCAAGGCCTGGGTCGATCCGCACGGGCCCGGCTTTCGGCTGCACAAGGGCGGCGCGCGCCGGGCGGGGCCGGGCGACGTCATGGTGCTGGTGCGCAAGCGCAAGGAGCTGGCCGGTCTGATCGTGGCTCGGCTGCATGCGCTGGGCGTACCAGTCGCGGGTGTCGACCGGCTGCGGCTGGGCGCCCCGCTGGCGGTGAAGGATCTGGTTGCTGCGCTACGGTTTGCTGCGCAGCCGCTGGACGATCTCAACCTCGGCAACCTGCTGGTCTCGCCGTTGCTGGGCTGGAGCCAGCAGGCGCTGCTGGAGCACGGCTATCGCGAGCCCGGACCCAAGCGCGCCTTGTGGCAACACTTGCGCGCCTCGTCCGATCCTTTCGTGCGTGAGAGCGTGGCGCAGCTCTTCGCCGTGCTGGATCTCGCCGATTTCGATCCGCCGCATGTCCTGCTGCAGTGGGTGCTGTCGGGGCCATGGCAAGGGCGCCGCAAGCTGGTCGCGCGGCTGGGACGCGAGGCGAACGACCCGATCGACGAGCTGGTCAACGCCGCGATGGCCTATTCCGCCACTGGCACGCCCAGCCTCGCGGGCTTCCTCGCCTGGTTCGATGCCGGGGAGGGCGAGCTGAAGCGCGAGGCGGACAATGCCGCCGGGCTCGTCCGGGTGATGACCGTGCATGGCTCGAAAGGACTGCAGGCGCCGATCGTGATCCTCGCCGATGCGACCGGCAACCCCGACGAGAGCCGTGACCGCGGGCTCGACTTGCCCGACCCGGCCAACCCCGAGCGCCGCATTCCGCTGCCACCGTTGCGCAAGGAGGAGAAGTCCGGCCGCATCGCGCAGGAGATCGAGCGGGTGAAGCTCGCCGAGATGCAGGAGCATTGGCGGCTGCTCTACGTGGCGATGACGCGTGCGGAGGAGGCGCTGTTCGTCGGCGGTGCGCTCGGGCCCAAGGACAAGGGGCAGCCGGCGCCCAACAGCTGGTACGCGCGGCTGGAGGCGCTGTTTCCCGCCGACGCGGGTGTCGCCGATGCGATCTGGGACAGCCGCCGCGACTGGGGCTCGCCGCCGGAGCCGATGGCTTCAGAGGCGCCATCGCACGCGGCCGAGCTGCCGCTGCCCGATCCGCTGCCGGCACTGCTGCTGCGCGCGCCACCGGCCGAGCCGCTGCCACCGCGTCCGCTCGCGCCCTCGGCGCTGGGCGAGGAAACTGCACCCGATCCGCCGCTTCCAGCAGGTGCCGCGCTGGACGCGGCACGTCGCGGCACGCTGATGCACCGCCTGCTGGAGCGGCTTCCCGCAGTGCCGGGCGACATGCGTGAGGAGGCGGCGCGGCAATGGCTTGCCCGCAATGCCGCCGACTTCGACGAGGCGGAGCGCGCGGTCATGACCGGCGCCACGCTCGCCATCGTCGGCGACCCTGCTTGGGCGGAGCTGTTCGCACCGGGCAGCCTTGCCGAGGTCCCATTCTCCGCCATCGTCGGTGGGCAGGTGGTGGCGGGCACCGTCGACCGCCTCGTGATCGGCCCTGAACGCGTGCGCATCGTCGATTTCAAGACCGCGCGGCGCCCGCCTGCCACGCTGGCCGACATGCCGCTTGCGACCTTGCGGCAAATGGCGGCCTATGCCGCGGCGCTCGGGGCGATCTATCCTGGCCGTACAGTCGAGGCCGCGGTTCTCTACACCGCGACACCGCAGCTCATCGCCTTGCCGCAGGACGTGCTGGACCGCCACAAGCCCGCCTTGCGCGCTTCGGAGTAAACCTTTCGCAGGTGCGGCGTTGCTTGGCGCTCGATCGTGCCTAGATTGCTGTCCGACAATCCTTTGGAGAACCCCCAATGCCCACCGTAGCCGTGACCGACGCCAGCTTCGAGGCCGATGTCCTCAAGTCCGACAAGCCCGTGCTGGTCGATTTCTGGGCGGACTGGTGCGGCCCGTGCAAGATGATCGGCCCCTCGCTCGAAGAGATCGCCGAGGAACTGGGCGACAAGGTGACCATCGCCAAGATGGACATCATGGCGAACACCGATGTCCCCGGCCAGATCGGCGTCAAGTCGATCCCGCTTATGGTGCTGTTTAAGGACGGCAAGCCGGTCGCGCAGAAGCTCGGCGCGGCGCCCAAGTCGGCACTGAAGGGCTGGCTGGAAAGCGAGCTCTAAGTTGGCATCATTCGACTAGGCTGGGCGGCCTCCGGCGCGTTGGTGTCGGGGGTCGTGCTGGTTTTGGCTTAAATCTGGCGGTTGCGGGCGGGCACCGCGCCGTTGCCCGAGCCAATCACCTTGGCAATCGCGCTATCCGCTCGGCCAGTTCGTCCCACAGGCGAGGGGTTGAGGCGCCGACCATGCCGCGGCGATCCCACTCGTCCACACGGTACGCGCTGCCGTCCATACGAGCCGCGCGGCCGCCGGCTTCGTTGAGAAACAACACACCGGCGGCGTGGTCCCAAGGCAAGGTGCGGTTGAATATCGAGACGTCGTTCTGTCCCAGCACCAGCCGCGGGTATTGCTCGGCAGCGCAGCGCGGGATGTCCACGAGACAGTACTGCGGCGCGATGTGCTCGAGGACGGCGTCTCGCTCCTCGGGTTGCATGTAGCCAGTGGCGAGCGCTGCGATCGCCGGCTCCTGACCGGAAGGTCGCGCCATCACGCGCTCGCCACCGATGAATGCACCGCCGGCCGTGCTTGCGTGGCAGAACCGCCCGGTGAGGCAATCGAGGATCCAGCCGCCGATCGTCTCGCCGCTATCCGCCAGCGCCACCAGCACGCCGAACGGTGCCTTGCCCTGCGCAAAGTTGTTGGTGCCGTCGAGCGGGTCGACGATCCAGCACAACCCCTCTCGCAGTCGATCGAAGATGGCGGGATCGGCGGAGGCGGCTTCCTCGCCGACGATGGCCGCTTCGGGCAAGAGGTCTTCCAGAGCGGCGGCAAGGATCTCCTCACTGTCCTTGTCGGCTACGGTGACGACATCGTCCGGCGCCTTGCTGACGATCTCGGACGCGGCGAGTGTTTGATAGCGTGGCAGGATGGCATCTTGCGAGGCCTTGCGCATGATCGCCTCGATCTGCGCCGTGAAGCTGGCGTTCAAGTCCGGTCGGCTCATGACAGCGGGATCGCGACTTGCTCGGCAAAGCCGGGGCGCGTGCGGATGCGCTCGAACCAGGCTTCGACCACGGGAAAGGAAGGCCGTTCGATCGGCAGCGCGAACCAGGTGTTGACGTAGACGCCCATGGGAATGTCGCCGATGCCGAACGCGTCACCCGAGAGCCACGGCTTCTTATCGAGGTACCGCTCCATGACTGCGAGGTGCTTGGCACAAGCGTCGATCGAGGCGGCGATCAGGTCCGGGCGGCGTTCGGCGGCAGGCTTGCGCACGTTGTGCAGGAAGGCATCGCGCTGCGCATCGGCATAGGCGAACTGCCAATCCATCCACCGGTCCGCCGTCGCACGTTGCGCCGGATTGCTGGGCCACCAGCGCTCACCGCCGTGGCGGGCCGCCAGGTAGCGCAAGATCGCGTTCGATTCCCAGAGCGTGACCTCACCATCCTCGATCGTCGGGATCAGCGCGTTGGGGTTCTTGGCAAGGTAGGCGGCGTCCATGCCGAACTGGCCGCCGGTGTCGATCCGCTCGAACTCCAGCCCGAGCTCGACGGCGAGCCAGGCAACCTTCTTGACGTTGTGTGAGTTCAGTCGGCCCCAGATCGTCAGCATCGCCTCAGTTCTCCTTGCCGCGGGTGTCAGGCCGCCAGCCTTCGTGGCGAGGCAGGCGCGGGCTGTCCTTTTCCCAGCTGATCGCGCTGGCCGTGAAAATGTGGAAGCCGGGCTCCAGCGCATCCGGGTCGTCGAGCGAGGCTACGGTGACGTCGATGGTTTCCGGTTGAAAATCCACGGCGATCGTCAGCGGCGTGCCGCAGGTGCCGCAGAACTGCCGCTGGCCGAACTCGGTAGGGCGCGTGGTGCGGATCGCCTCGACGCCTTGCTCGACCACGAAGTCTTCGACCGGCACGGTGGTGAAGACCAGCGCGGGCGCACCGGAGATCTTCTGGCATACGCGGCAGTGACACCAGCCTGTGTCGAACGGTGCGCTGGCGAGGCGATAGCGCACTGCGCCGCAGGAACAGCCGCCTTCCATTCGCCTAGCTCCGATAGTCCGCGTTGATCGAGATGTAGCCGTGGGTGAGGTCGCAGGTCCAGACTTGCGCGCGGCCCTCACCCAAGCCGAGATCGACCTCGATCGTCACGTCCTGGCCCTTGAGGTGAGCGGCAACGGGTGCCTCGTCGTAGTCAGCGAGCGGCAGGCCGTCGCGCGCAGCCCAGGTGCCGCCGAAACCGATGGAGAGCTTGTCGCGATCGGCGGGCTCTCCCGCCTTGCCGACAGCCATGACCACGCGGCCCCAATTGGCGTCTTCTCCGGCAATGGCGGTCTTCACCAGGGGCGAGTTGGCGATGGCCAGGCCGACACGGTGGGCGCTCTCGTCCGAGACGGCGCCGGTAACGGTCACGGCGATGAACTTGCTAGCTCCTTCGCCGTCGCGCACTACCGCGTGCGCAAGCTGGCGGCACACGTCATGGATCGCGGCGGCAAAGGCATCAGCACCCGAATCGTCGAATGAGGTCAGCGCGGCATTGCCGGCCTTGCCGGTAGCAAAGGCCAGCACGGTGTCGCTGGTGGAGGTGTCGCTATCGACGGTCATGCACGAGAACGTGCGCGTGTTAGCGGCGCTCAGGCACTCCTGAAGGAACGCCGGCGCGACCGCCGCGTCGGTGAACAGGTAACCCAGCATGGTCGCCATGTCGGGCGCGATCATGCCCGATCCCTTGATCACGGCGGCGATCGTGACCTTGGTGCCGCCGATCATGGCTGTGGCGGTTGCGCCCTTGGGAAAGGTGTCGGTGGTGGAGATCGTGCGGGCGACCTCCTCCCAGCTGCATGCGGACGCGGTGAGCGCCGCGGTGACGCCGTCGCGGGCCTTGTCCTTCGGCAAGGGCACGCCGATCACGCCGGTGGAGGACACGAATACTTGCTCGGCCGGGCAGTCCAGGTGCTGCGCCACCTGTCCCATGATCTGCTCCACCGCCTCACGTCCGCGGTAGCCGGTGAAAGCATTGGAGTTGCCGGCGTTGACCACCAGAGCCCGCGCTTGACCCCGTGCGATGTTGGCGCGGCCGAGTTCGACCTCGCTGGAGCAGCAGACGTTCCGGGTGAACACACCGGCTACGGCCGTGCCCTCCACCAGCTCGACGTAGGTCAGGTCGCAACGTCCCCAGTTCTTGTACCCGGCGCGCGCGACGCGCGGGGTGACGCCGGCGATGGCGGGCAAGTCGGGGAAGGGCGTGGCGAGCGGGGAGACGGCATCGGACATGCGTCGCGCGATAGGCCGCGATGCGGCGCGGCGCAACGTATGGTGCGGGTAGACGATCCTCTCCCGGCGGGGAGAGGATGATCATGCACTCACTTGATCGGGCAGTCCGGCGCCAGGCGCATGTCGAGGTAGTTGTCGACCGAGCGCATCATGTCTTCGATCTCGTTCTCGAAGAAGTGATTGGCGCGCGGCACTTCGTCGTGATGGATTGTGATGTGCTTTTGCGTGCGCAGCTTGTCGACCAGCTTCTGGACCGCGTTGGGCGTCACCACCGTGTCGGAGGTGCCCTGGATGATGATGCCCGAGGCCGGGCAGGGCGCCAGGAAGCTGAAGTCGTACATGTTGGCCGGCGGCGCGATCGAGATGAAGCCACGAATCTCAGGACGGCGCATCAGCAGCTGCATGCCGATCAGGGCGCCGAAGCTGTAGCCGGCGATCCAGGTGGTCGACGCTTCGGGATGGATCGACTGCACCCAGTCAAGCGCGGCGGCCGCGTCCGAAAGCTCGCCGATGCCGTTGTCAAAGCTGCCCTGGCTGCGACCAACACCGCGGAAGTTGAACCGGAGCGTCGCGAAGCCGCGGTTCACGAACGTCTTGTAGAGGTGCTGCGTGATCCGGTCGTTCATCGTCCCGCCCGCTTGGGGGTGGGGATGGAGGATCATGGCGACGGGCGCGCGCGGACGGGTTGCGGGCTGGAAACGGCCTTCGAGACGTCCTTCGGGACCAGGGAAAATGACTGCTGGCATGTGATTCGCGAACCTGACTTGATGACCGGAGCGGCGCCTTAGCAGCGCGGAACGCTCCGGGGGTGCCAAATGATGGGTGTTCGCTATATAGAACTCACGCTCCCGAAAACAACTTAGTCGCTTGGATGCCACCGGAACCACTTTATTTCGATCATGCCGCGACGACGCCGCTGCTTCCGCAGGCGCGTGAGGCATGGTTGGAAGGCGTGGCGCGGTGGGCCAATCCGTCGAGCCCGCATGCAGCCGGACGGGCCGCGCGCGCGGCATTGGAGGATGCGCGCGACCGGGTGCGCACGGCGCTTGGCTGGACCGGCGAGGTACTTTTCACCTCCGGCGCGAGCGAAGCACTGGCGATCGGCTTAGGCCGTGCGAAGGTGGAACGGCGGATCGTTTCGGCCGTGGAGCACGACGCGGTGTGGCGCGCGGCGCCAGGTGCGGAGGTGATCGGCACCCGTGCGGGGGAGGTCGAGAGAGATGCCTTGGCCACATTGCTGGCGCAACCGGGGCGCGCGGTCGTGGCGGTGCAGTCGATCAACTCGGAGACGGGGACCTGCCTCACTTCTCGGGACTTGGGCGAGCAGGTTCGTGCAGCGGGCGGGCTGTTCCTCTCGGATTGCTCGCAATCAGCCGGCAAGATGCCGCTGCCGGACGCGGATCTGGCGGTCGTGTCGGCGCACAAGTTGGGTGGTCCGCCGGGTATTGGCGCGCTGCTGGTGCGTGACTTCGCCATGCTCGAACCTTCGGGCGGACAGGAGCGCGGCTATCGAGCGGGGACCGAGAACCTGCCGGGCGCGCTGGGCGTCGCCGCGGCATTGGAGGCTGGCGACATTGTCAGCTGGGCGACCACCACCGAGCAGCGGCTGGCGTTCCGCGAGGCACTGGCGCGGTGTGGCGAGATAATCGAACCCGGTCGCCAGTGCTCGCATATCTTCGCAGTCGCCGGACGCAGCGCGGCCAATACCATGCTGATCCGGATGGATTCCGCCGGTTTTGCGATCTCGGCCGGGAGCGCCTGTTCGTCGGGCACGCTCAAGCCCAGCCGGGTTCTGCAGGGCTTCGATCTCGACCCCGACGTGATCCGGCGCACCGTACGCGTCAGCCTGGGTTGGAGCACGACGCCTGCCGAGCTGGACGCCTTTGCCGACGCATGGGATCGCGCGAACCGATGATCTACCTCGACTATCAGGCGACCACCCCGCTCGCTCCGGAAGCGCGTGAAGCGATGCTGCCGTGGCTGGGTGGGCCCGAGACGATCGGCTTCGCCAATCCGCATAGCCCGCATCGGCCTGGTCGTGCGGCGGCGGCTGCGGTGGAACTGGCGCGCGAGCAGGTTGCGGCGCTCATGCCTCCGGGCGGCCGCGTGATCTTCACCGGCAGCGCGACCGAGGCGCTCAACCTTGCAATCCTCGGCAGCGGCGCCAGGCGGCTGGCGGTCTCTGCGATCGAACACGCGGCCGTGCTCGACACAGCGCGGGCGGCAGCAGGCGAGCTGCGTGTGCTGCCGGTCGATGCCGACGGCCTGGTCAACCCGGCAACGCGCTTCGACGACGTCGATCTCGTCTCGGTCATGCAAGTCAACAATGAGATCGGCACCATCCAGCCCGTCGAGCAACTGGCGCAGGCGGCGCACGCGGCGGGTGCGCTGTTCGTGTGCGACGCGGTGCAAGGGGCGGGTAAGCTGGCGCCGCCGGCGAACGCGGACATGATCGCCGTTTCGGCGCACAAGCTGTACGGTCCCAAGGGTATCGGCGCCCTGTGGGTGCGTGATGGCGTGGAGCTCAGCCCCCAGATGCACGGCGGCGGCCAGGAAGCCGCCCTGCGCTCGGGCACGCTGAGCCCGATGCTGTGCGCAGGCTTCGGCGCGGCGGCGCGCTTGGCTGGCGAGCGGAGGGAGGAAGACGCGGCGCATGTCGGAAGGCTCTGGCAGGCTGCGCGAGCCATCCTCTCGCGCTGGACGTTGAATGGCTCGCCGACAGAGCGCTGGCATGGTAATATCAACCTGCGGCTCGAAGGCTTGGACGTCGCGCGATTGATGTCCGAGGTGCGCGATGTGGCGTTTTCGGCGGGATCAGCCTGCGCCAGCGGCTCGGGGCGGACCAGTCATGTGCTCACCGCCATCGGATTGGACGCGCGGCAAGCGAAAGGCTCTATCCGTCTCGGCTTTGGAAGATATACTGGCAGCCGGGAATGTGAGGATGCCTGCGCACGCTTAGAGACCGCAGCCGCGGCGCAGGGAGTTTAATCGGTTGAACGTCCGCTTCGTTACGCCTCAAGGTGAGATCGTCACCACCGATGTCGAGCCAGGCTCGCGCCTGCTGGAGGCGGGCCAGGCTGTCGGTATGCCGTTGGAAGGCACGTGCGAAGGGCAGATGGCTTGTTCCACCTGCCACGTCATCGTCTTTCCAGAATGGTTCGAGAAGCTTGCGCCTGCTTCGGCGGACGAAGAGGATATGCTGGACCTCGCCGCCGGGGTGGCGCGCACCAGCCGGCTTTCGTGTCAGATCGAGCTCTCGGGTGAACTCGATGGCCTGACCGTCAAAGTACCGGGTGTCGCGCGCGATATGCAGTTCGGGTGAAGCACAACGTCGTCCCGGGCTCGACCCGGGACCACGCTGATATCGAGCGCTTACGCCCTGAGCATCAGGCCGGCACCGTCGCGTCCACGGCCTCGATCACAGCCTTGCTGAACGCCGGAATGTCGTCGGGCTTGCGGCTGGTGATGAACTGGCCATCCACCGCAACCTCCTGATCCACCACATTCGCGCCCGCGTTGCGCAAGTCGGTGCGGATCGAGGGCCAGCTGGTCACCGTCTTGCCCTTGACCACGTCCGCCTCGACCAGCAGCCACGGCCCGTGGCAGATCGCCGCGACCGGCTTGCCGCTCTCGACGAACTGCTTCACGAGGCTGACGGCCTTCTCCTCGAGGCGCAGCTTGTCCGGATTGATCTGGCCGCCGGGCAGCAGCAGCGCATCGAAGTCCGCGGCGTTCACCTCGTCGAGCGTCTGGTCGACCTTCACGCTGTCGCCCCAGTCCGTGAACTTCCATCCCTTGATCTCGCCGGGCTTTGTGGTCTCTTTCGGGCTGGCGACGGTGGTCTCGATGCCTGCGTCCTCCAGCGCCTTCTTCGGATCGGTCAACTCGACTTGCTCGAAGCCGTCGGTCGCGAGGATGAGGACCTTCTTGGCCATGCGTGTATCTCCTGTGTGGGGTTTGCATGAGGAATGAACGGCGCAAAACATCGGTTCCGCGCCTTCCGCTCGGCTCACGGTGTTGCTAGGGCGTTCCGGCCATGGTGAGCCCCACAGACGAGAAAGATCCCTTCGACGCGATCGTCGATGCGCCGTTCGATGCCGCGCTGTCCGAGCGGTACCTGGTCTACGCGCTCTCCACGATCACCGCACGATCGCTTCCCGATCTGCGCGACGGGCTGAAGCCGGTGCACCGCCGCCTGCTGTGGGCCATGCGTCAGCTGAAGCTCGATCCCGGCCAGGCCTACAAGAAGTCGGCCCGTGTCGTCGGCGACGTGATCGGTAAGTACCACCCGCATGGCGATGCTTCTGTCTACGATGCGATGGTGCGCCTCGCGCAGGATTGGTCGCTTCGCTATCCGCTGGTCGAAGGGCAGGGCAACTTCGGCAACATCGATGGCGATAACGCCGCCGCCTACCGCTATACCGAAGCGCGGCTGACCAAGACCGCGATCCAGCTGATGGCCGGGCTGGACGAGGGAACCGTCAACTTCATCCCCACCTACAACGGCGAGGACGAAGAGCCCGAGATCTTTCCGGGCCTGTTCCCCAACCTGCTCGCCAACGGTGCCACCGGCATTGCGGTGGGCATGGCGACCTCGATCCCCAGCCACAACGTCGCCGAGATCATCGATGCCACGCTGATGCTGATCGAGAATCCGGAGAGCACGCATGCCGAGCTGATGCAGGTGTTCAAGGGCCCGGACTTCGCCACCGGCGGTCTTGTGGTCGACAGTCCGGAAGCGATCAGCCACGCTTACGAGACCGGCAAGGGCGCCTTCCGCGTGCGGGGGCGTTTCTCGACCGGGCGCGTCGGAGCCGATTGGGAAAGCACGGGCATCGAGAAGCTGGGGAGCGGCCAGTGGCAGCTTGTCATTTCCGAAATCCCTTACATGGTCCCCAAGAGCAAGCTGATTGAGCAGATCGCTGCACTGATAGGCGACCGCAAGCTGCCGATCCTTGAGGACGTGCGCGACGAGAGCGATGAGGCGATCCGCATCGTCCTGATCCCCAAGAGCCGCAACGTCGACCCTGAGCTGCTAAAGGAAAGCCTCTATCGGCTGACCGACCTGGAGAGCCGCTTCACGCTGAACCTCAACGTGCTCGACGCACACCGCACGCCGGGCGTGCTGGGCCTGAAGCTGCTGCTGCAAGAGTGGGTCTACAGCCAGATCGACATCCTGCTGCGCCGCACCCGGCATCGGTTGGAGAAGATCGCGTCGCGGCTGGAGCTCGTCGCCGGGTACATCATCGCCTACCTCAACCTCGATCGCATCATCGAGATCATCCGCACCGAGGATGAGCCCAAGCCGGTGATGATGGCCGAGTTCGAGCTGACCGACCGCCAGGCCGAAGCCATCCTCAACATGCGGCTGCGCTCCTTGCGCAAGCTGGAAGAGATGGAGCTGCGGCGTGAGCATGAGGACCTGCTGAAGGAGCAGGACGAACTCAACAAACTGCTGGAAAGCCCCGCTCGCCAGCGCACCCGGATCAAGCGCGACCTGGCCGCGCTGCGCAAGGACTACGCCGAGGACACCCCGCTCGGCCGGCGCCGCACGACGATCGCGCAGGCGACGCCGACGGTCGCCTTCAGCATGGACGCGATGATCGAGAAGGAGCCGGTGACGGTGGTGCTCTCGCAGCGCGGTTGGGTGCGCGCCGCAAAGGGCCACGTCCCGCTCGACAGCGACTTCAAGTACAAGGAGGGTGACGGCCCCGCCTTCGCGCTCCACGCGCAGACCACCGACAAGCTGTTGATCGCTTTGGATAATGGCAGGTTCTATACACTCGGCGCCGACAAGCTGCCTGGCGCAAGGGGCTTCGGCGAGCCGATCCGCACGATGCTCGACATCGATGCCGAGGCGCATGTGGTGGCGGTGATCGTGCACCGGCCCAAGACGCAGTTGCTGCTGGCTGCCAATACCGGGCGGGGCTTTGCGGCCGAGACGGACGAGATCCTGGCCGAGACCCGCAAGGGCCGCGGCGTGATGAGCACGAAGCCGGGCGTGCGCCTCGCGGTGGTGCGCGAGATCCCGCCCGAGCACGACCACCTCGCGGTGGTGGGCGAGAACCGCAAGCTGCTGGTGTTCAGCCTGGAGGAGCTGCCGGTGCTGGCGAAGGGCCAGGGCGTCACCTTGCAGCGCTACCGCGACGGTGGGCTGTCCGATGCCGTGACGCTGAAGCTGGAGGACGGCCTGACCTGGACCATGGGCGGCGAGAGCGGCCGTACGCGGGTGGAAAAGGACCTGATGCCCTGGAAGGTCGCGCGGGGGGCGGCCGGTCGGCTGCCGCCTCAGGGTTTCCCGCGGGACAACAAGTTCTGAAGTCGCGGAATAACGGGTAAACTAAGACTTCGCCTGGCGGATTTACGCAGCCGGACAGAGCAACCGAAAGTGTGCCCCACGCTCTGACGGCACCAGCAGCAACTCGCCTCGATAAGCATCCAGCAGAGATCGCGCGATGGCGAGGCCGAGCCCGGTGCCGCCTTGCTCGCGCTTGCTGGTGAAGAATGGATCGAAGATCCGCGTGACATCGCCGGCCGGCACTCCCCGCCCATCGTCGACCAGATCGATCCGGACCATTTCACCCTCGACAGCAACCGCAATGTCGAGCCGGGTCGCCCCGGCCTGCCGCGCATTCTCTGCAAGGGTCGAAAGCACCGCTTCCAAGGCGCCTGCATCGATCGCAACCATGAGCGGCGTTTCGGCGGGATAATGCAGCACGGGGAAAGTCTCGCCCGAGAACGCGTCCGTCACCGAGGCCAGCACCTTGCCGGCGTCAGCGGTAGCGTCCGCTTCACCGACGAGCACGTCCGCCCGCGCCAGTTCCATGAGCCGGCGTACCAGGCGCGACAAGCGCTCGGCATCCACCGCCATGTTGGCGAGGAAGCGCCCGCGGTCCGCTGGCGCCATCGTCTCGCCGTGGTCCTGCAGCAACTCGATCGCACCCGCCATGGCGGCCAGCGGCGTCTTGAACTCGTGGCTGACCGAGGCGGCGAAGTCGCGCAAGTAGCGCGAACGCTTGCCGATGCTGTCGGCCATCTGCTCGAAGTCCTCGAACAGCGCCTGGATCTCGACCACGCGAAGCGAGGGTTGCTGTACCACCAGGCGCCGGCCGGACGAGAGCGCGCGCGTCGCCTCGCTCAACCGCTCGATCGGGCGCACGATGGCGCGGCTGAGCACTGCGGTGAGCACCACCAGCATCACGAAGATGATCACGACGCCGACCGCGATCTTGCCGCGGTCCTCGTAGATGCCGCGGAACAGCGCGCGGGGCGAGCGTGACACCAGCAGCAGGCCGACGACGTTTCCGTCGACGCTGATCGGTCTGGCATGATGCAACCGGATGTTTGCGGCGCGGCTCAGCCATTCAAACAGATGCCCGCTCGCGTAACCGCTGTTCTCCCGGAGCACCGTCACCGCGCGTCCGGCTTGTGCTGCCTGAACCTCCGGCAGGCGTGCGAGACTGCGGCCGGCATCCGGACCGTTGAGCACCACGCCGTGCTGGTCCAGCATCAGGATGGAGGCGAGCGTCGCAGCCTTGGTCTCCCGAAAGGCGGACATCATCTGCCGCGCCAGCACCAGCGCCGCATGATCCGGCGACTGGCGGGTGACGAGGGCCGCCGGCCGCGGCGGCAGGATCGGCGAGGATCGCAAGTCGACCTCCGTCACTGGGTCGTAGTAGCGATCTGGCGGCGGCGGAGCGGGACGATCGGGTATGCCGCGCGCGACGATCGCGGCACTGGCGGCGAGGGCGGCGCCTTGGGCCAGCAGTTCGGCCTCGGTGCGCCGCACCAGCGCATTCTCGTAGACGCGCAGACAGATCGCACCGAAGCCCGGCAGTGCTGCCACGAACAACAGCGTGCCCAGCAGGATCGTGCGCAGCCGCAGGATCGGCCAGTGCCGCGCCACCCGGGCCTTGGCGGCAGCGATCGTCAAGCGGCAGGTGCTCCGGAGCAGGCGCCCAGGCGATAGCCGATGCCGGCGCGCGTCTCGATCACGTCGCTGCCGCCGACTTCCGCGAACTTGCGCCGCAAGTTGCGCACGTGGCTGTCGACCGTGCGGTCGGTCAGCGCGAAGCCGGGGCCGCGGAACCGGTCGATGATGTTGTCGCGCGAGAAGATGCGCGATGGCATCGCCAACAGGGTGCGCAGGATGGTGAACTCGGTAACGGTGAGCGCCACCTCCTGTTCGCCCCAGCGCACTGTCCAGCTCTCCGGATCGAGCGTGACGCGGCCGTGGCGCAGGACCGCAATGGCCTCAGACTCGGGCGGCCGACTGGCGGTGCGACGCAGGATCGCCATCGAACGCGCGACGACCTCGCGAGGAGAGAAGGGCTTCACCACGTAATCGTCGCCGCCCAGCTCGATGCCGAGCACCCGGTCGATCTCATCATCCCGCGAGGAGAGGAAGAAGATCGGCACCTGGCTGGCCGCGCGCAGGCGGCGGCACACTTCCAGGCCATCCATGCGCGGCATGTTGATGTCCAGGACGACGAGGTTGGGCGCATGCCGCTCGACCTGTGCCAGCGCCTCTTCGCCATCCGCGGCCTCGATCGTGTCGAGCCCGGCCTTGCCGAACGCGAAGACGAGGAGCTGGCGAATGTGCGGATCGTCATCGACGACCAGGATCGTGCTGGGCATGGGGCACAAGACCATCAGCGGCTCCTGCCTGTCAACGCAGGGGTGGGTGTGGTTGTCGGGTGTGGGATGGGCGGTGCAGCCACCACCGGCGGCGGGGGGAGCAAAGCGCCGTCACAGCCGCGTGGTCCGGTACCGAGTTGGCGTGCCGGAAGTGACTGGACGCGTTCCCGGGCTTCGCTCAGCCGCCATTGCCGCAGCAGCGACCAATCCTTGGCTTGATGGCGATCGAGGTCAACGTACACCCTCGTGCGCACGCTCCGCACGCGATTGGCGAACTCCGTCGGCAGGCCGGGCCGTCTCTCTAGAGCCAGCATCGATAGCAACGCCGAGTCCTGCAGCTCGCCAAGGTAGCACAAGTCCAGCGCCGCGCCTTGGCCGCCGACCTCGCGGGCATGGGTCACGTTCCACCGTGCCGCGATGGCGCCAAGGTCGACGAAGCAGCACACGGTCAGCACCAGCGCGGCCGCACCCAGGTTGACGTTGATCAGCCACGGTGCGCTGCGACCGCGCAGCGTGCGCCAGCAGATCGCCGCAAGACCGAAGGCGACCAGTCCCATCCAGAGCAGCGCGGCGATCCTCAGCCGAGTGAGCGAGTAGGCCTCCACATAGTCGATGGTGCGCAGCATGGAGGAGCCGACGAGAAAGATGTTCTGCGCGATCCACAGCGTGACCAATCGCCGGATCGCTGCCGCTTGCGCCGTCGTCGAGCCGGGACGCAGCGCGACGAGCACGAACAGCGCCGCCAGCAGCGCAGTGACGATCAGCGGGTAGGCGCCGCGGTGCGCATACTGCGCCATCGTCATCCGCTGTGGCATCGGCGCGATGCCCCACAAGTAGGCGATGTCGAGCAGGTTTTGCGCGGCGAAGATCAGGTTGAACAGCACCAGCGATACGGTGACCGACGCCACAGACACACCGGGCAGACCTTGCTCGCCAATAGCCGGAACGCTCGACAGCAGACGGCGCGCGAGGCTCGGTCGCAGCAGGCTCCAGGCCATGATGAAGCAGACGCTCCACAGCATCGAGCGGGCGATGGCGGTGCCCAGGTTCCAGTCGTGCGGCACCAGAGTGGAAAGCGCGCTCTCGATCAGCGGATTGGCCGCGGCGAACAGCGCCAGGATCACCGCGCTTCCCGCCAGCGGCAGTGCGAGCACCGAGAAGGCGATACGCGCGCTCGTGCGGCGTGTCCTCCCCGCCGAGCGAAGTTTGGCGAGCCGCACTGCGTCGAGCAACGGACCGAAGGGCGCGCGCAGGGCTTGCCAGATCAGGCGCTGCGCCCAGCGCCAGCCATCGTCGAAGCGGGCGGTGGCCGGAAGCAGCGTGGCCATGCCGGCAGCGATCCAGAACAGAGCCCAGGCCAGCAGGCTCGGATCGTAGAGGAGCGCGATGCCGAACAGCGCTGCCCCAGCGGTTGCCGCCAAAGAGGGGCCCGCACGCAGGATGGCGCGGCGTCCCGCCACCAGTGCGGCGAGCAGGCCGAGCGCGAAGAGGCCGAAGCCGCCGGCGTAGAAATCGCGCTGGTAGAACAGCCAATCGCCCAGCGCGGCGACGAGGACGGCGGGCAGCAGTTTCCAGCGGAAACGGGCTGTCAGCGGCATGGCAGCGAGGCGCATCGTGATATCTCCCTGTTCGATGGAGAGACATTGCACCTGGGCCAGACCAGGCCGCTAAGTAGAGCGCGTGAATTGCTTGCGTGGATTCAGTGCAGATCTTGTGCAGATCGCTTCACATGCCGCAGTATTCGGCCAATCGCACGAGAGAGACTTACATAATTTGACAGCGACTGTCTGCATGAGCTTCGCAAGCGACTTGCTCAGACCGAAAGCATGGCTGTATCTAACTCTACTCACCAAGTGGAGGAACGAGATGAACTTGCGCGCCATGGTACCCGTTTCGCTGAGCGTCTGCCTCATGCTGGCGGCGTGCAGCTCCGAGCAGGCCTATGAAGCGTCGGCGGCAGACGAGGCAGCGGCTCCGGCCGAAGCCGGCGAGCGCTATGACGGCAAGGAGGTCAGCCCCATCCATCAGGTCTCCGCCGAGCCCGTCTCAACCTTTGCGGTCGATGTGGATACCGGCGCTTACGCGAACGTACGGCGCATGCTGCTGGGCGGCCAGAGCGTGCCGGCCGCAGCGGTGCGCACCGAGGAGATGATCAACTACTTCCGCTACGACTATCCCGCGCCCGCGACGCGCGATGCGCCGTTCAGCGTCTTTACCGACTTGGCCGCTACGCCCTGGAACCCTGGCACGCGGCTGCTGCGCGTGGGCTTGCGCGGCTACGATGTTGCGGGGGCAGAGCGGCCGCCGGCGAACCTGGTGTTCATGGTCGATGTCTCGGGCTCCATGAAGGACCCGGACAAGCTGCCGCTGGTCAAGCAGGCACTCTCGATCTTGGCCGACAACCTGGGTCCGCAGGACAGCGTCTCGATCATCACGTATGCTGGCTGGGTCGAGACGCTGGTGGAAGGCAGCCACGATTCCGCCGAGATCAAGGCGGCGCTGAGCGGGCTGGAGGCGGAGGGATCAACGGCGGGCGGTCCGGCGCTCGCGCTCGCTTACGATCTGGCGCGTGCACACCGGATACCTGGCGGGATCAACCGGATCGTCATGGCCACCGACGGCGACTTCAACGTCGGTCTGTCCGACCAGAAGGGGCTTGAGGACATGGTGCGCCAGAACCGCGATGATGGCATCACCCTCACTACGTTGGGCTTCGGGCAAGGGAACTACAACGACGCCATAATGGAGGCGATGGCGGACCTGGGCAATGGCAACCATGCCTACATCGACAGCGCCATGGAAGCCCGGAAGGTGCTGGACGAGGAGCTTTCCTCCACGCTGTTCACCATCGCCAAGGACGTGAAGGTACAAGTGGAGTTCAACCCGGCCGAAGTCAGCCAGTACCGCCTGATCGGCTACGAGAACCGCACGTTGCGCGAGGAGGATTTCGCCGACGACCGCGTCGATGCCGGGGAGATCGGGGCGGGGCACCAGGTGACGGCGCTTTACGAGATTGTGCCTGCAGGCCAGCCCGACTGGGTCGCGCCGCGCAAGTATGGCGCTTCGACGCCTGCGCCGGTCTCGGTGAGCGGAGAACTCGCCACCGTGCGCCTGCGGTACAAGCTGCCCGATGGCGAGAGCAGTCGACTGATCGAGACGCCAGTGGTGGGGCCGCTCGGCGCAGCAGGCGCACCGCAGGGTGACATGGCCTTCGCTGCCGCCGTCGCCGCCTTTGGACAGAAGCTGCGCGGCGATACCAAGCTCGGCAGCTTCGGCTACTCCGACATCGCGCGGCTGGCTGGGCCGCAGTCGGATTACTGGCGGCAGGAGTTCGTCAAGCTGACGACGCTCGCTGAAGCTGGGGGCGGCGGGGCAAGAGAGGGTACGCTAGGGCTGCGCCGCTGACGCGATCACTTCAGTTGACTAGCGCCCTCTCCTCTCAAGGTAGGAGGGCGACCTGCCGCCCCAGGGGCAACCGCATTTCGATCATCTCGCCGCCCTTGCGGGTAATGCCCCAGAAGTGGCCGGGCCCGCTCTCGTCCCAGTCTACGGCCTGACCCTCTGCCGCCATCGCGTATGTGCCGACGTGTTCGAGCGTCGCGCCAGCCTTGGGCAGGGTCACGGCGTGGAGCTCGGGCCTGTGGGCTCCTCTAAGTTCGATCGAGGATGACGCTGCGTCAGGATCGTTGCAGGACGGTGACAGGCTTAGCTGGCAGGGAACGCGAGGAAGCCTTTGAAGCTTCACCCGCCACACTCGTGCGCGTCGTCCAGGATCATCGCGATAGCAGAACGCGCCAGCGCTTGCGCCGTACTGACCGACTGGCCGAGGTAGCTCCGGTAATACGCTGCCAGTTCGACGCGCGCAGCTTCGATCTCGGCTGCACTCACGCCCGTGCGTTTTGGGACCGACTTGCGATTGGAACCCTCCACTCGCCCGAGCCTTGCCATCTGCATCGAAGTCTCGAACCCGCGATATGCGGCGAAGCGGATCGTGCCGTCGCACTCGGGCCAGGCCTTCAGCAGCTTGTCCGAGAGCGCGGTCAGCGCAGGCGTGGGCGGCAGGGTCTGCTCGCAATCGGCATCAAGGACGAAGTTGTCCATGGTCGAGCCGAACACCGGTCCGGTTGCCTGCAGCAAGGCGGGATGGCGGACGATGGCAGCGCAGGGCAGGGTGCGACGATCGTTGGTCAGCAGCGACCCGGCATCGAGTTCCGGAAGGTACGGGCCGAGCACGTTGAGGAAGTTCGCGAAGTGGCGGTCGGACACGAACAGGTCGTCGACGCTGCGCACGGCGACGCCGTCCGCGCCGGGTTCGGTCAGGATCGAGCGGCCGAACGACTGGTTTTCGTCATTCTGCATCGCGGCCATGTAGGGGCGCAGCAATCGGGTGATCGTGGCCCGCGCGCCACGGCGTGTCGCCGCCGACCAGTCCGCATCCACCGGCTCGGCCGCCCAGAGCGCCGTCGCCTCCAGCAGGGGCGCGGCGCCGGGATCGAGCTGCCGCAGCACGGGCAAGGCGGTATCGGGCGAAGCGACGAGAACGGCGACGGCGAGCTCGGCATTGCGCGTGGCATAAGCCGCGGCGATGCAGCGTTTCAGCGGTATGCTTTTGCCTGCCGTGCCACACGCGCGGATCGTGCGCAAAGCCTCACGCTGCGCAGGAAGCTGGTTCGACGGTCCGCGCCCGAAGGCACTCGTCTTCGCCAGCGCGAACAGCTCGGCCATCTTGCGGTCCGCGGCGGCGAGGTCTGCATCTTCGCAGATTGCCTGCTCGACTTGCGTGCGCGCCGCCGTGCACGCGAAGCTGGGCTGTTGCGGGGCAGCTGCCGTGGCGTGTGTTGGGGATAGCACGGCAGACACAAGAAGCGCCGCGGCGGCACCAAATTTCAGCATGTCGACACCTGCTCCTCGATCCGGTCCGGGCTTCTCGCATGCCTGCACCGGCCATCCAAGCGGCGAGGCTAACCGGTTTCGCCGCCATCTTGAGGATGGTGCGGCACCAGGATCAGCGTGCGGCCCTCCACTCGCCAGCTCGCCAGGCGCGAGAGCAGGTTCATGCCGATGACGTTCGCGTCACCCAGGCCGGGGGCGACGACAGCGTCGAGATCGCGCGCGACGACGTTGCCGAAGCGCAGCTCGTCCACCGTGGTGAGCTGGGCCTGGATGGTGCCGTTGGCCGTGCGCATCATCACCGCCTGCGGCAGCGGCTTGGGCTTGAGCCCTGCGGCTTCGGCGATGGCGGGCGAGATCGCGGTGAGGGTGGCGCCCGTGTCGATCAGGAAGCGTCCCTCGACGCCGTTCAGGCGCGCGGTAAGCCAAAAGTGCCCATCGCCGTCCATCGGCACGCGCGTCTCTCCACCCTCGACCGACTGTGCGGGCAAGCCAAGCTGTGGCAGCGCGAGATCGTTGCCGGTGGTGAAGCGCGTCACTTGCGCGATCGTCAGCAGCAAAGCCGCGACGAGCCCGAGATTGCCGACACCGCGCACGAAGCCGCCGAGGATCGGCAGCGGACGCCGCAGCATGCCGCCCACCGTCCCCACCAGAATCGAGACGATCGCTAGCGCGAGCAGCGGCTGCTGCATGAGGAATTGGATGAGGCCGGGGAAATCCACTGGTTTGCTCTAGCACGGGCAAGCTGACTGCTTGCTGTAGGGGTGATGTAGGATGCCAGGCCCAAAATTGCACCTGCGGGCAGCATGCCGCCGACCTCCGCACCTTCACCATTCCCGCTCTCGCGGGGCTGACGAGGTGAGGGTACGGCCCTAGCGCTCGCTTGTGCCTACCGTCTCATCCAGCATCGACAGCACCCGCTCGCGATCCGGGAACCCTTCCGCGATCCAGCGCTCCTCTATCGCGCGAAGGGTGCGGGCGACCTCTGGCCCAGCCTTGATCCCGCGCTCGACGATCTCGCCGCCTTTCAGCGGGAACTGAGGGATGTCCCAGCCCTCAAGCGGCGCGGCCGATCTACCCGCGATGAGCAGCCGGTCCAGCGCTTCGCTGCGGCCGAGGCGATAGGCGATGGCTCGCGGCTCATCGTCCGGCTCTGTCCGCGACGCCGCGGTGACCACGCGCTTCTTCTGCGCGGCGGAGAGCCGGAAGCGGGCGGCGACATGCTCTGCCAGCACCGGCTCGGGCGGGAGCAGCGCGGCGAGGCGGCGCAGGGGATCGGGCGCGATGCCCTCGGCCTGCTCTTGCGCGATGAGGTCTGCCAGCGCCTCGGCTCGCGCTTCGGGGAGGATCTGTGCCAGTACGCCGAGGTCCGCCATGCGCGCGATCGTGGGCGCCGGATCGGGCAGACCAAGGAGGTTCATCGTCTCCATGCCGATCCGCTCGCGCGAGAGGCCCTTCAGCGTCGAGGCGAGTTCGCTGCACGCGGCTTCCGCCTCTTTATCCGCAGGGAGGCTGCCGAAGCGCGCCTGGAAGCGGAAGTAGCGCAGAATGCGCAAGTGATCCTCGCGGATGCGCTCGCGTGCATCGCCGATGAAGCGCACGCGCCGAGCCGAGAGGTCGACCAGGCCGTCGAACCAATCCGAGATCTCGTGGGTGAGCGGGTCGGCATAGAGCGCGTTGATGGTAAAGTCGCGCCGGGCCGCATCCTCGCGCCAATCTGAGGCGAAGGCGACCGTGGCGCGGCGCCCGTCGGTGCTGACGTCGCGCCGCAAGGTGGTGATCTCGACCGAACCATCGGCGAGCACGGCCGTAATGGTGCCGTGCTCGATCCCTGTGGGCACGCTGCGGATGCCGGCCGCAGTCAGCCGCTCGACGACCTGCTCGGGCAGGAGCGGCGTGGCGATGTCGATGTCCTTGACAGCTACACCCAGCAGCGTGTCACGCACCGCCCCACCGACATAGCGCGCGTGACCCGGGCCGAGTGCCTCCACCAGCGCGAGCAGCGCCGGCCGCTGGGTCCATGGCGCAGCAGGCAGCCGTTCAGCCATGCCAGTGCAGCCGCCCCGCCAGGTTGTGCAGGATCGCGCCGGTGACGCCCCAGATCGCGTGGCCACGCCAGCCGACCTCGATGAACGCGTGCGTTCGGCCCTCGTGCTCCAGGCTCTTCTGCTTCTGGTTGGCGCGGTCCAGCACGAAGTCGACCGGCGCCTCGAACCAGCTGGCGACCTCAGCCGGGTTGGGCACGATCTCCACGTCTGCCGGGATGACGCCGAGAACGGGTGTGATCTCATATCCCGAGCCCGTCCGGTAGAGATCGCTGGTGCCGATTACCTGTACGACCTCGGGCGGGATGCCGAGTTCCTCCCATGCCTCGCGCAGGGCCGCCTCGACCGGCGTCTCGCCAGGATCGATCCGTCCACCGGGAAAAGCGATCTGGCCGGCATGCGCGCGCATGGTCGAGGGGCGGTGGAGGAACAGCATGCCCGGCCGTTCGCGCTCGGTGATGGCGATCAGCACGGCGGCGGGGGTGAAGCGCTCGATCTCGTGGATGCGCGGGTCCACCCACAGCTGCGGGGGGCTGGCGGCGTGGCCGGCCTCGAACAAGTCCGACACGCGATCGAACAAGGCGCTCATTCCGGCACCAGCGTGAAGGTCATGCCCATGCTCGCGACGCTGGTGCCATCGCCGGCAATGGCGATCTCGGCCAGTTGCGCCCAGGTGCTGCGGTTCAGGCGCGCCTCGGTGCCATGGCGGACGGAGAGGTAGACGGCGGGGTTGTCCGCATCGCCAGTGACGCGCAGCGGGTGGTCGGGTCCGGCGATCACGAGGTCGTCGGTGTTGAGCAGGAAGGCCAGCGCATCGCCGTCCTGCCGCACGTCGATGGCGATGAAGGCTGCGTCCTCGACCTCGATCGACAGTTTCTGCACGGGCGTGACCAGCCAATGCTGCCCTTGCTCATCGCGCATGAGCAACGAGGCGAACGCGCGCACTATGGCCGGACGGTTGATCGCGCCGCCTTGATGCGTCCAGCGCCCATCGGCGGCAATGCGCATCTCGCTGTCGCCGGTCTCCTCGGGCGACCACTTGTCGAGCGGTGGGAGTTTTCGCGCCTCCACCAGTTCGGCGATCTGGGCGAGGGACAGGCTGGCGAGTTCGGGAGGCGGTTCGTAGGGCATCGATCGGGCGATGCCAGATCGGGCGGCGGGCAACAATGGGGCGCGCGGGTGATCTGGCGAACCTGACAGCGAACGGGAAGCTCTACCGGTCCTCCCCTGCAAGGGGAGGTGGCAGACGCGAAGCGGCTGACGGAGGGGTGTCACCGCTCGCGGAGTGCTCGATCGAAAGGGTTACACCCTTCCGTCAGTCCTGCGGGCTGACACCTCCCCTTCCAGGGGAGGATCAAGTCATCGCAACCACGGACCCAGCGTACCTCGTTCCGGCAGTACCGCGGGATTGTCGCATCGCACCAACAGGCGGCTCTGGTCAAACGGACCGGGCAAGGTCCAGCCACCTGTCCGCTCGTTCGAAAAGCCCCAGAAGCGGCCGTAGTATTCCGCATCGCCGATCATCACCTGGGGCAAGGGTGCGCGGGCGTCGATGCCGGCGAGGCTGGCGGTGACCAGCGCCTTGCCGAAGCCGCTGCCTTGCTGCTCGGGCAGCACCGCGACCGGGCCGACCATGATCATCGGATGCGCGCGACCGTCCTCGGCATTCAGCGCCACGGGCCAGCACTGGATCGTGCCGACCAGCATCTCACGCGCATCCAGCGCGGCGAAGCTGAGCGCCGGGAGCCAATCCATGCCCTCGCGCACCTTGTAGGCAGTACGCTGATGGCGCGCGGGCTCGAACGCACGGTCGAGCAGCTCCTCGACGAGGGCGGGATCGACGTTGTCGAGCGGGATGATAGCGGCTTCGGACATGGCCGCGCGCCGATAGGGTCAGCGGTCGCGAATGTCGATGTTTATTGCGGCGTCAGCTTCAGCAGGCGCCCGGCTCCGGACTCCTGGCCATCCTCCAGCAGCCACACCGCGCCATCGGGACCTTGCTCGATCTCGCGGATGCGGTGCTCGACGGGGGTGCGGGCCACCTCGCGAGCGCTCTCGCCATCGATGGCGACGCGCACCAGCACGTTGGGCTTCATGCCGCCGATCAGCGCCTGTCCGCGCCAGCTGGGGAACACCGTCCCTGAGTAGAAGATGAAATCGCCCGGCGCGATCACCGGATTCCAACTGATCGCGGGCTGCGCAAGGTCAGGCCGGGTCTTGTTGCGCGGGATCGGCGTGCCGTCGTAATTGTCGCCGTCCGAAACCAGCGGCCAGCCATAGTTCTGCCCCGGCTTGACCAGGTTCAGCTCGTCGCCGCCCTTGGGCCCATGCTCCAGATCCCAGAGACGCCCCTGCGCATCGAACGCCAGGCCAAGCACGTTGCGGTGGCCGTAGCTCCAGATCTGGTTGGAGGGCGATCCCTTGGCGCCAAAGGGGTTGCCGGTCGCCGGCGTCCCATCGAGGTTGAGGCGCAGCACCTTGCCCAGATTGACCGAGAGATCCTGCGCAGGCGTGAACTTCTGCCGCTCACCCGAGGAGACGAACATGTACCGTCCATCGGGCGAAAACGCGATGCGGTGCGAGTAGTGGCCGTTGCCTTCCACCTTGGGCGTTTGCCGCCAGATGACCTTGAGATCCTGCAGCGAACAGGCAAGGGGCGTCGCGCAAGCCAGCGTGCCGCGACCGGCCACCGCGCCGCGCGTGGCGCCGGAGCCAGCCTCCGCCCAGCTGAGATAGATCGTGCGGCCATCGAGCGAGGTGCCGGGCCGGTGCTGGCCGGGCGCGAACACCACATCACCCAGGCCGCCCTGTCCGGCGTATGCGACCTTCGGGATGCCGCTGACCGCGCCGATCTTGCCGTCCGTAATGCGGAACTTGAGCGCGCCCTTGCGTTCGGTGACGAGCAGGATGCCGGTGCCGTCATCGAAGTCCATCGCCCATGGCTCGTCGAACTGCCCCATGACCTCGGTCCTGAACCCATCCGCAGGAGCAGACACCGCCTTTTCCCCCGAGGACGAAGCGCCACAGCTTGCGAGGCCGATCACGAGGGGCGATACTAGGGCGAGATAGCGGCCAGTGCCGTGCATGTCGGTCATAGTCCTTGGTAACGCACAACTCACCATCGGTTCCCGCTCCCTGGTACCCCGGTGCCGATTATGTGATCGGCGTCGATGAAGCAGGGCGTGGACCGCTGGCCGGACCAGTGGTCGCAGCCGCCGTCGTGCTGTGCAAGCCGCGCCCTGCGGGGCTCGATGATTCCAAGAAGCTCACGCGCGATCGCCGCGCCGTGCTGGAGGCGAGCATCAAGCGCCGCTGCCGTTGGGCGGTGGGTGTGGTCGAAGTGGACCAGATCGACGAACTGAACATCTTTGGCGCGACCATGCTGGCGATGACGCTGGCGGTGCAGGGCTTGTGCGAGCAACTCGGCACCACGCCGCGCGAGGTGCTGATCGACGGCAACCTGACGCCTGCCGGCCGCCGTCCCGAGTGGTGCTGGCAGGCACGCCCGATCGTCGGTGGTGATGGAATCGAGCCGTGTATCTCGGCCGCCTCCATCATCGCCAAGGAGCACCGCGACCGCCTGATGCGCGAGCTTGCAGAGGCGCATCCGCACTATGGCTGGGAGCGCAACGCCGGCTACGGAACGCCCGAGCATCTCACCGCGCTGCGCCGCCACGGCCCCACACCCCACCATCGCCGCAGCTTCGCGCCGGTGTCGCAGCTGAGCCTGGAACTGGAGACATTGTCATGAGCGGCTTCACGGCGAAGGACGTCCCCAGCCAGCGCGGCAAGTGCGTGGTGGTGACCGGTGCGAACACCGGCATCGGCTTTGCCGCCGCGCACGTCCTGGCAGAGCGCGGCGCACGCGTGCTGCTCGCCTGCCGTGACCGGGACAAGGCGCAGAACGCCATGGCGCGCATCCGCAATGCAGTACCCAGCGCCGACCTCGCCTTCGTGCCGCTCGATCAGGCGGACCTTGGCAGCGTGCGCGATGCGGCAGAGATCATCGGCTGGGAGCCGCGCGTCGACGTGCTCCTCAACAACGCGGGCGTCATGTTCCCGCCGCTCCAGCGCACGGTGCAAGGACATGAGCTGCAGTTCGGGGTGAACCATCTGGGCACCTTCGCCCTGACCGGGCTGTTGCTCGGCAAGCTGGCGCAGACGCCCGGCAGCCGGGTCGTGGTAACCTCCAGTTTGGCGCATGGCGGCGGCAAGATCGACTGGGACGACATCGACGCGTACCGCTCCTACAGCCGCACTCAGCGCTATTCAGATAGCAAGCTGATGAACCTGCTGTTCGCCTTCGAGCTCGATCGGCGGTTGCGCGCGGCGGGCTCTCCGCTCAAGGCGATCGCCTGCCATCCGGGCATCGCCGCGACCGAGCTGGTGCGGCACTTGCCGGCGATCGCACGCCTGAGCTGGCCGGTGATGACCATGGTCCTCAACTCGGCCGAGCAGGGGGCCTGGCCGGCTTTGCAAGCGGCCACGGCGTCCGGAGTCCAGGGCGGAGAGTACTATGGTCCGCAGCGGCTGCGCGGGGCGGCGGGTCCCTCCGGCCTTGCACGATGCAAGGACAAGGCACGCGACACCATTGCAGCGGAGCGGTTGTGGAACTTGTCGGTCGAGCTGACCGGGGTGGATCCGCTCAGCGGCAAATAAATTTCACCGCTACATCTAGCGCTGCAAACCCGCACAAAGACTCGACATCTTGCGTCGGACTCGTTCCGTTCGCATCCAAACTCCAGCTTTTCCGGCGAGTCGCCGCTTGACGGCGAGTCCATGAGGACTCATCCTAGGCGCTCAACCAGACGAGTGGAGCCAAGCATGGGACAGGTTCTGACAAGGGAGCGCATTCGGGCAAAAGCGCCCGCGCCGATCCCGCGCGAACTGCTGCCGCTAGGCCAAATCCTGGACGGCGACTGCATCGAAGCAATGCGCTCACTGCCCGATGCCTGCGTCGACATGGTCTTCGCCGACCCGCCCTACAACCTGCAGCTCGGCGGCGATCTGGCGCGGCCCGACGGCAGCCATGTCGATGCGGTGACGCAGGCCTGGGACAAGTTCGACAGCTTTGCCGCCTACGACCGCTTCACGCGCGAGTGGCTGATGGAGGCGCGCCGCGTGCTGAAGCCGAACGGCTCGCTGTGGGTGATCGGATCGTACCACAACATCTTCCGCGTCGGCGCAATGCTGCAGGACATCGGCTTCTGGATCCTGAACGACATCGTCTGGCGCAAGGCCAACCCGATGCCCAACTTCAAGGGCACGCGCTTCACCAACGCGCACGAGACGCTGATCTGGGCTTCGATGGGCGAGAAGGCGAAGTACACCTTCAACTATCGTGCGATGAAGACGCTGAATGACGAGCTGCAGATGCGCTCGGACTGGGTGCTGCCGATCTGCGGCGGGCCTGAGCGGCTGCGCAAGGACGGGCACAAGGTGCATCCGACGCAGAAGCCCGAGGCGTTACTCTACCGCGTGATGCTGGCGACGACCGAGAAGGGCGACGTGGTGCTCGATCCGTTCTTCGGCACCGGCACCAGTGGCGCGGTCGCCAAGCGCCTGGGGCGCGAATGGATCGGCTGCGAGCGTGAGGGCACCTACCGCGAAGCCGCGCTGGAACGTATCGAGATGGCGCTGCCTCTGGACGAGAGCGCGCTCAAGACGATGCAGAGCAAGCGCACCGCGCCGAAGGTCGCCTTCGGCACGCTGATCGAGACGGGCTGGATCGCGCCCGGCACGGTGCTGACCGACCGCACGGGCCGGTACTCGGCAACGGTGCGCGCCGATGGCTCGCTGGTGAGCGGCACGCAAGGTGGGTCGATCCACGGCCTGGGCTCGGCGCTGCAGGGCGCGCCATCGTGCAATGGCTGGACCTTCTGGCACTTGCAGCATGAGGGCGAGTTGAAGCCGATCGACGCGATCCGGCAGCTCTACATCCTGGCGACGGAGCCTTGAGGCCAGAGCTTTCCAATCAGGTCCTCCAAGAGCTGATGGCTATTGAGCTGCAGCTGGCGGCCGCACGTGATCGTGATCTCGAGTTCCTGGAGCGCCTAGATCGATTACTCGCGATGGTGAAAAGCATCGATCCGTTCGGTAAGTTTTTCTGAGTCACACCCGATGCGCGGCTGTGCAAGCTCTGGCAGCTTGATAGGCATGATGCTCGTTGCTCGCGCTCGTAAATGATATTCGTCATTCCCGCGAACGCGGGATTCCATCTCCGATCGTTGCGGAACAGGATAGGGCTCGAGATGGATCCCCGCGTTTGCGGGGATGACGAGTCCTTGTGGGAGCCGTTGTCTTGCGCCGTTTGTACATCCGTCCGATCGCATTCGCCGAGAGCCCGCAGAGCGAGCATGGCGAAGCGGTGCGTCTGGGCGGGTCGCTCGTCTGGGCGAGCCGCTTCGCACTGATCGTGCGCGAGAATGGCTGTGTCATATCGCACGAGCGGGTCTCGGCGAGCGACTTGGTCTCCGCGCTCGCCGCCTTGCCAGACGACTTGGCCGAGCAAGGCGAGGCGCAATACGCAGCTTTCCGCAAGGTCCATGCGCCGCTAGCGCTGGGAGCGCGGACGGTGCGGCTCGACCAGCCACAAGTGCTCGGCATCCTCAATGTCACGCCGGACAGCTTCTCCGATGGCGGGCAGTTCCTCGACAGTCCCGAAGCATCGGGTGAGCACGCCGCCGCGATGCTGGAGGCTGGCGCCGCGATCATCGACGTCGGCGGGGAATCCACTCGTCCGGGCGCCGCCGCGGTCTGGGAAGGCGACGAGATCAAGCGCGTCGTTCCCGCCGTCGAGCGGCTTGCCGCCATGGGCGCCGCGATCAGCGTCGACACGCGACGTCCTGCCGTGATGGAAGCAGCGCTGGCGGCCGGTGCGCACATGATCAACGACGTTTCGGCCCTGCGCCACGATCCGCGCAGCCTGGAGTTCGCCGCGCGGTCCGGCGCACCGGTCGTGCTGATGCATGCGCCGGGTGAGGGCGAAGACTTGCACGGTGGAGGCGACTACGCCGATGTCGTGCTCGACGTGTTCGATTGGCTTGAGGCGCAGCGCGACGCCGCTCTGGCTGCCGGCATCGCGCGCGATCGCATCATCCTCGATCCCGGCATCGGGTTCGGCAAGTCGATTGCCGGCAACCTCGCGCTGATGAACGCGCTGCCGCTGTTCCATGCCCTAGGCCAACCCGTGCTGGTCGGCGCGAGCCGCAAGCGGATGATCGGCGCTCTCTCCAACGAAGCGGCGGCGCATCAGCGACTGGGCGGGTCGCTGACCCTGGCGCTCAGGGCGCTCGATGCCGGAGTGCACCTGTTGCGCGTCCATGACGTGTTCGAGACGGTGCAGGCCATCCGGGTTTGGCGTGGCCTGCGCGATGCAGCCCTGACGGACTTCGCCCAGCTACCCTGATGCTAAACCTCGGGTGAACCACCGATTTCTCCCGGATGAACATGGCACCTGCCTTGTGTCCACCAGGTGACACAAGGCTCGGCCCGCCGCCTTGTCGGCGCCGTTCGTCTTTTCGCCGGGAGGGATTTGCCCGGTCGACACGTTGCTTGCTCGATGACCGGGTTCACTCCCGGCAAGCGAGAAGGAGATCGACCATGAACAAGAACCATCTGCTCGCCGCGCTGGCCCTCGTTGCCGCGCCGACCACCGCCATCGCGCTGCCGATGATGTACGAAGAGCAAGCCGCGCATGAGGAGGAGGGTCGCATCATCCGCGCCCCGATCGGCGGCGTGCAGAACAGCCGCTGGTTCGACTATCGCACCAACGTCAACGAGACGCGCAAGGAACTCGCCAGCGACTTGCGCCATGCGACCGATACCGAGGACCGCCGCGACGCCTGGGACGAATACGGCACGGAACTGCGCCACGAGCGCGTGACCTACATCTCGCACATGGCGAAGAAGGGTTACCGCATCCCGCAGGTCTACGTCGGCGGCTGAACCGAGTTGTCACGCGCTGCCCCTCCCGGGACGGCGAAGCGAGGGGGAGCGCCGTTGGCGCTCCCCCTTGTTCTGTGCAAAAGCCTTATCTCTAAACGCCCGAATGAAGCAAGGGGACGTGATGCAGGGCGGCTTGGCCGCACCATCACAGGCTGTATCCGCCATCGCTGACCAGCACCGTGCCGGTCACGTTCCACGCCGCATCGGACAGCAGGAACAGGATCTGCCCCGCCATCTCCTCGGCCGTTGCAAAGCGACCGAGCGGCGTGGTCTCCGCCGCCAACACGTCCAGTGCCGCCTGCCGGCTGCCGAGTTCCTCCACCATCTGCGCGAAATGTGCGTTGCGCGTCCAGATCGGAGTGTCGACTCGGCCGGGCGCGACGGCGTTGATGCGGATGCCGTCCTTGGCATGCTCGGCCGCGGCGATGCGGGCGAGATGCGCCACCGCCGCCTTGCTCGCGCCGTAAGCAGCCGTGCCTGCAACCGGCTTCACGCCCGCAACCGAGCTGGTCAGCACCGCACTGCGGCCTCGCGCCTGCCCATCTGCCGTCATGGCGCGCAGGGCGGAGCGCAGGCTTAGGAACATGCCGTCGAGATTGGCCGAGAGGATGCGGCGCCACTCGGCATGCGAAAGCCCCACGATCGGTGCGCCGTCCGCGACACCGGCATTAAGCACGGCGTGGTCGATCGTGCCGAGCTTGGCCTCGATGCTGTTCCAAAGCGCTTCGTCTGCGACATCGCCGGCCCAGCGCTCGACGGTGCAAGAGAGCGTCAGTCGCTCCATACCGTCAGCGTCCTGGTCGACGAGGAGGAGCCGTTCGATGCCCGCCGCGTCGAGCGCTAGGGCGACGGCCGCCCCGATCCCAGAAGCCGCGCCGGTCACCAGTGCCGTGCGGCCGGCAAAGCCGGCGAGATTCCTCATGCAACTTCGACCCGCAGCCGTTCGATGCGGGTAGTCTGCAGCAGCCAGCCCGTACCGGTGTTCGAATAGGTCTCGTGGTAGCGACCCCAGCCCGTCAACCGCTCGAACGCACCACCGGGCGGAATGAAGAAGCGGTCCGTGAACGACCAGATCGCGCTGGCATGCTGCGTATCCTCGATGGTGATGTCGGGGTCGTGCCCCTGGTGCACGGAGACGACCTGCACGCCGACCGGCTCGCGAATGGGCCAGCTTTCGCGCCCACGCATCACGATGTTCATCGCCGGCATGTGGTCGATGCCCGTCACCGGGTCGGTGCAGCAGCCCATGTAGTCGAGCACACAATCTTCGGCGAGGATGGAGCGGACCAGCGCTCCGTCACCGCTGTCCACGCCGCGAAAATAGCGAGACTTCACCTGCCGGATCGCCTCGATCGCCGCCAGCCGCTCCACCATGTCCATCCGCCTCTCCTCTCTTGCGTAGAGTCTGGATGGTTCAGGCGGCGTTGTCGATCCCGAGTTCGCTGAGCTTGCGGTACAGGGTCGACCGGCCGATCCCCAGCCTGCGCGCGACCTCGGTCATGCGACCGCGATAGAGGCCGATCGCCAGGCGGATCACGTCCGCCTCGATCTCCTCGAGCGGGCGCAGGTTGCCGTCGGCGGTGTAGAGCATGACGCCCGAGCTGCTCTGCGCCGGTGTGGATAACGCTGTGGATTGCGTGGGGCCAAGGATGTTGAAGAGCTGTGGAAAGTCGTCGGCGGTCAGCGCGTCGCCGTCGCAGAACACCGCGGCACGGAACAGCACGGCTTGTAGTTGCCGCACGTTGCCTGGCCAGTCGTAGGCGGCGAGCAGCGACAGTGCGCCATCGGTGATGCCCAGTTCGCGCAAGCCCGGCTGCTCACCGATGCGTGTGAGGAAATGGCGTGAGAGTGAAGGGATGTCGCCGATCCGCTCGCGCAGGGGCGAGAGAGTGACGGTCACTTGCGACAGCGCCTCGTGCAGCTCGGGCAGGAACAGGCCCTCTTCGACGAGTTCCTTCAGCGGCACGTTGCTGGCAGCGATCAGACGCACGTCGATGCGGAAACTGTGCCGCACGCCGATCGGTCGGACGTCGCCGCGCTTGACCGATTCCAGCAGCCGCTCCTGCACGGAGAGCGGCATACGATCGATCTCATCGAGCGCCAGGGTGGCGCCGTCGCAGTGCTGCAAGGCGCCGATCTGCCGGTCGAAGGCGCCGGGGAAGGCGCCTTTCTCATGCCCGAACAGCGCGGACTCTATGGTGTTGGCAGGCGTCCCGCCGATGTTGACGATGCGCAGCGGCATCTTCGCGCGCGGGCTGGCCGCGTGCATCGCGCGGATCAGCATTTCCTTGCCCGACCCGCTCTCGCCCTCAATCAGCACCGGACCGTGGCCCCGCGCAGCCTTTGCCGCCACCGCAAGCGCCTTGCGGAACGTCGGCGCCGCGCCGATCATGGATTCGAAGTCGGGCGTGGAGGGCATCTTCTCGGTGAGCGGAGCCAGTTCGTCGCGCGGGACCTCCTGCGTGGTCGCGACCCGCAGCGCCTGCATCAGCCGGTCGGGCGCGACGGGCTTCACCAGGTAATCCGTCGCCCCCGAGCGCATCGCCTCGACTGCCAGCAGCGGCGAGGTGCTGGCCGTGAGCATCAGGATCGGCAGCGCGGGCCGGCGAGACTTGAGTTCCGCGATCAGGGCGCAGGCATCGTCTCCCGGTACCCACTGATCGAGGATGATGGCATTGAGCTGCATGCCCTGACGCGTGCCCAGCGTGGCGATTGCCGTCTCCGCATCCCGCGCGATGATCGTGCGCCAGCCCTCGCGCGCGGCGAGTGCCGAGATGAGGCGGCTCTGCGCCGGCTCGTCGTCGATCAGCATCAGGAGGCGTGGTTCGAATTCGGCCATTGTCGTGTGCAGTGTCGCCCTCGCCCCTGACTGGGACGCCCACCGGCTTAGAGAGCCCGAGTAAAAACCGGATTAAGCGGGCCGATCTTTCTCGCCGACCTTCCGATTGCCCTTTAGTGCGCAGCGGGTCTTGAGCCGAACGGTAGGCGCGGCTAGAGCCGAAGCGACTTCAATTTAGCAAGCACAGGAATATCTCTCCCATGGCATCAGGCAACGACATGAAGGCCGCCACGCAGACTTACGGCGGCTTCCTGACGCTGGTGAAGATCGGAACCATCGCTTCGGTGATCGTCGCAGCCTTCGTCGTTCTGCTGATCGCGTCCTGACCGCCGTGGCCTCGGGCCGGCGGATCGCGGTTCTCCAGGAGCGCGCGCCCGGGGAAACCCGGGTCGCCGCCACGCCTGAGACGGTCAGGAAGCTGATCGCGCTAGGTGCTGCGGTCGCGGTGGAAGCCGGCGCCGGGGCTGCTGCCTCGATCGGCGACGAGGATTACCGCGCAGCCGGTGCCGAGGTCGGCCCTCTTGGCCAGGTCCTTGCAGGCGCGCAGATCGTGCTTGCCGTGCAGGCACCGCAAGCCCCGCTGCTAACCGGAGCCGCGCAGGGCGCCTGGGTGGTCGCGATCCATGATCCGTTCGTTCAGCGCGAGCGGGTCGATGCGCTCGCGGGCGCCGGGTTCGAGGCATTGGCGATGGAGCTGATGCCGCGCATTACCCGCGCGCAATCGATGGACGTGCTCTCCAGCCAGTCCAACCTCGCGGGCTACAAGGCGGTGATCGCGGCGGCCGACGTCTACGGCCGCGCTTTTCCCATGATGATGACCGCCGCCGGCACGATCAGCGCCGCCAAGGTATTCGTGATGGGTGTCGGCGTCGCCGGACTGCAGGCGATCGCCACCGCGCGGCGCCTGGGCGCGCAAGTCTCCGCCACCGACGTGCGAGCCGCCACCAAGGAGCAGATCCAGTCGCTCGGCGCCAAGCCGATCTTCGTCGAGAGCGTCGCCGGGATCGAGGGCGAAGGTAGCGGCGGCTACGCGACCGAGATGTCGCCAGAGTACCAGCGCGCGCAGGCGGAGCTGGTCTCCAGCCACATCGCCAAGCAGGACATCGTCATCACCACCGCGCTGATCCCCGGCCGCGCCGCCCCGCGCCTGGTCACCGACGCGCAGATCGCGACCATGAAGACCGGCAGCGTGATCTTCGACCTGGCGGCGCCACAAGGTGGCAATGTCGAGGGTACGATCGCGGATCAGGTGGTGGAGCGGCACGGCGTCAAGCTGATCGGCTTTGCCAACACGCCCGCGCACCTGCCGGCGGACGCCTCGGCCTTGTATGCGCGCAACTTGCTGAACTTCCTCACGGCGTTCTGGGACAAGGAGCAGGGCGGTCCGGTGCTCGATGCCGAGATCGGGGATGCGATCCGGCTGACGCAGGGCGGCAAGGTCGTGCACACGAGGTTGCTGGGGTGATTGAATTCGCCCTGCCGATCCTCCCCTTCGGGGGAGGGGAACCGCCGCGAAGCGGTGGTGGAGGGGGCGCGGCAGAGCGCAAGGGCGGCCGTGATGCGTGATCACACGGACAAAGCGCTGATCGCCGCCAAACGCCTGCGAACTGCTCTGTCGCTACCTGAAGTGCTTCTCTGGCGCTTGCTGAAGGAGAGCCCCCTCGGGCTCAAGTTCCGGCGGCAGCATCCCATCGGCGACTTCGTAGCGGACTTCTACTGCCATCAAGCGTTGACCATTATCGAGATCGACGGGCGAAGCCACGATATGGGCGATCGGCCTGCGCGCGATAAGCGGCGGGATGCTTGGCTGGTCGAACGTGGTCTCAAGGTGGTCCGTATTCCAGCGACCGAGGTCTTGCGTGATCCGCAGTCGGTCGCTCAGTCTGTCTCTATCCTGTGCTCTGCCGCACCCCCTCCGTCAGCGCTGCGCGCTGCCACCTCCCCCGAGGGGGGAGGATCTATGGATATCTCCTAAATGGACTTCATCTCCATCCTGTCGATCTTCGTCATGGCCTGCTTCGTAGGCTATTACGTCGTCTGGTCGGTCACCCCGGCACTCCACACGCCGTTGATGGCGGTGACCAATGCGATCTCCTCGGTCATCATTGTCGGCGCACTGGTCGCGGCTGCGGCGGAGGGGTCGCCGGTGGCCAAGTGGCTGGGCCTTGCGGCCGTGGTGCTCGCCAGCGTGAACATATTCGGTGGCTTCGCCGTGACGGAGCGGATGCTGGCGATGTACAAGAAGAAGGATCGCAAGTGAGCTTCGTCGGTCCGCTCGAAACCACGCCGTCAATGGCGCAAGTCGGCCTGGCTGAGCATGCGGTGAACCCTTGGGTCGCGTTCGCCTATCTGGTCTCGGGCGTGCTGTTCATCCTGGCGCTGCGCGGGCTCTCGTCGCCCGCGACCTCGCGCAAGGGCAATCGCTTCGGCATGGCGGGCATGCTGATCGCGGTGGTCACCACCTTGCTCACGCATCTGCCCTATTCCGCGCAGAACCCGCCGTGTCCCATTCTCGGCGACTGCACCGTCGTCAAGCATGTTTTCGGAACGGTCACGTTCGTCGAGATCCTGGCGGCGATCGCCATAGGCGCGGTCATCGGCCTGAGCACGGCCCGGCGCATCCAGATGACGGCGATGCCGCAGCTCGTCGCGGCTTTCCACTCGCTGGTGGGGCTTGCTGCGGTGCTGGTCGGGGTCGCGGCCTACTTCAATCCCGAGGCGTTCGGCATCCTGGACGCGTCGGGGCTCGACATCCTGACGCAGAGCCGGATCGAGATGGGGCTGGGCGTCGCGATCGGCGCGATCACCTTTTCCGGCAGCGTGATCGCCTTCGCCAAGCTCAACGGCAACATGAGCGGCTCGCCGATCCTGCTGCCCGGCCGCCACGTGATCAACCTGGGCGTGCTGGCGCTGATTCTGGTGCTGATCGGCCTGTTCCACTGGGACACGCCGGCGCTGTTCTGGGCCATCGTGCTGCTCAGCTTTGCGATCGGCTTCCTGCTGATCATCCCGATCGGCGGGGCGGACATGCCGGTCGTCGTCTCGATGCTCAACAGCTACTCGGGCTGGGCCGCGGCGGCGATGGGCTTCACGCTGCACAACACCGCCATGATCATCACCGGCGCGCTGGTGGGCTCTTCGGGCGCGATCCTCTCCTACATCATGTGCAAGGCCATGAACCGCAGCTTCCTGTCGGTGATCGCCGGCGGCTTCGGAGCCGAGGCGGGCGCAGGAGCAGGAGCGGCGAAGACCGACCGTCCATGGAAGCGCGGTTCGGCAGAGGACGCGGCGTTCCTGATGAAGGAGGCCGAAAGCGTCATCATCATCCCGGGATACGGCATGGCCGTTGCGCAGGCGCAGCACGTGCTGCGTGAGATGGGCGACCAGCTCAAGAAGCATGGCGTCTCGGTCAAGTACGCGATCCACCCCGTCGCCGGCCGCATGCCGGGCCACATGAACGTGCTGCTGGCCGAGGCCAACGTGCCCTATGACGAAGTGTTCGAGCTGGAGGACATCAACGGCGAGTTCGCGCAGGCCGATGTCGCCTTCATTATCGGCGCCAACGACGTGGTGAACCCCGCCGCCAAGACCGACAAGTCCAGCCCGATCTACGGCATGCCGGTGTTCGACGTCGACAAGGCCAAGACCATCTTCTTCATCAAGCGCTCGATGGGCGGGCAGGGCTATGCCGGCGTCGACAACGACGTGTTCTACATGGACCAGACGATGATGCTGCTCGCCGATGCCAAAAAGATGGTTGAGGACATCAACAAGGCATTGGCGGATTAAGGCGCCTACTTACGCTCAGCGTGCTGGACGGGGATCGTCCGGCCACGCTAGGCAGCACACCACGGCAACGGACAAGGACACCCTGTGCGCAAGATCGGCCTGATCGGTGGCCTCACCTGGTATTCGACGAAGACCTACTACGATCACATCCAGCGCGGCGTGCAGGCCCGCATGGGCAACCAGGCCAGTGCGCCGATGGTGATCGACAGCCTCGACAGCTCCAGCCTCATGCGGCTTTCCAGCGCCGAGGACTGGTCCCGAGCCGCCGGCGAGCTGTCGGACTCCGCGCGCAGGCTCGAAGGCGCCGGAGCGACCGCAATCCTGATCGGCGCGAACTCCATGCACAAGGTCTACGACGAGGTTGCGTCGGCCGTATCGGTGCCGATCTTCCACATCGCCGAGTGCGTTGCCGAGCGCATGGTGGAGAAGGGCGTCAAGCGCGCCGCGTTGCTGGGCACGCGCAACGTGATGCTGGAAAGCTTCTATCGCCAGAAGCTGATCGCGCGCGATATCGAGCTGCTGCCGCCGAACATGGGCCGCGTCGAGACGCTGGACCACATCATCTACGACGAACTCATGCTCGGCAAGGCGACCCGCCAAGCCGAGCGCGAGCTGAAGTCGATGATCACCGTGCTCGAGCAGGAGGGCGCCGAAGCCATCGTGCTGGGCTCCACCGAGCTGGAGATGGTGGTGGACGTCGATGCCAACGTGCTGCCGATCTTCGATTGCACCGCGATCCACGCGCAGAAGGCGGTCGAGTGGATCTGTTCGTGAGAGTGGGCGTGAGGATCCTCCCCTGCAAGGGGAGGGGGACCGCCGCGAAGCGGTGGTGGAAGGGTGTAACCCTTTCGGTCGTGCAATCCTTCCACGGTGACACCCCCCCGTCAGTCCTTTGGACTGCCACCTCCCCTTGCAGGGGAGGATCTGCCGCATGACCCTGGCCCCGTACGCTACCGACTGGACCCGCTCGCGTGGACGCGAGTTCGGGCTGGAGAACGCGCTCGCTCGCGGTCCGCGCAGCCCGTACCAGCGCGACCGGGACCGTATCATCCACTCGATCGCGTTCCGGCGGCTCCGCTACAAGACCCAGGTCTTTATCGCCCCCGATGGCGACCACTACCGCGTCCGCCTGACCCACAGCCTGGAGGTGGCGCAGATCGCGCGCGTGATCGCCCGCACGCTGGGCCTCGACGAGGACCTGACCGAAGCGCTGTCGCTGGCGCACGACATCGGCCACGCGCCATTCGGCCATGCCGGCGAGGAAGCGCTCCAAGGCGCGCTGCACAGCCACGGCGGCTTCGACCACAATGCCCAGACCTTGCGCACGCTGATGCGCATCGAATCTCCGTATTGCGAGCACGACGGCCTCAACCTGACCTGGGAGACGCTGGAGGGCCTCGCCAAGCACAACGGTCCGGTGAGCGAGCCAGGCTGGGCGCTGGCAGAGCTGGACGCGGCGTTCCCGATGGAACTGTCCACCTGGCCCTCGCTGGAGGCGCAAGTCGCCTCGCTTTCGGACGACATCGCTTACGACAACCACGACATCGACGATGGCCTGCGCGCCGGCTTCCTCGATCTCGACGAAGTGCTCGCTCACCCGTTCGTCGCCGATCACTGGCGCGAGGTGGAGCGCCGCTATCCCTCGGCGCCACGGGATCGGCAGGTCTCGGAACTGATCCGCAGCCAGATCGGCTTCATGGTCAACGACCTGCTGGCCGAAACCGCCAAGCGCCTCGACTCCATCGGCAGCCTCGCCGAGATCCGCAGCGCCAGCCGGGCGACCGCGGCCTTCTCCGACGAGCTTGCGGTGGCGGAGCGCGCATTCAAGCGCTTCATGTACGAGAAGCTTTACTACCATCCCGAACAGCTGGAGACGTCGAGGCGTGCGAAGGCGGTCGTGGCCGAACTGTTCAGCGCCTACTCGCAGCAGCCGGTGCTGATGGACGAGGAGTGGATCGACGGCCTGCCGCGACATGAGCCCGAGCGCAGCCGCCACATCGCCGACTACATCGCTGGAATGACCGATCGCTTCGCCATTGCGCGCCACGCCGACATCTACGGCGTCACGCCGGAAGGCTTGCGCAACGTCTAAGCTGTTAGTGGCGCCTCAGCGGCCCGGCCACATTGATAGGAAAGCGTCGACAGTGGCCTCCAGCTCCGGACGGGTCGTGCCATCCTGCGCCTTGATCGACAGCCCGCCCAGCACCGTGGTCAGGCAGCTGGCGAGCGCCTTCGGATCGACGCTTTCGGGCAGGTCGCCCTCCGCCTTGGCACGGGCAAAGCGCTCAACCATGGCAGCTTGCGAGGAGGCGCGGCGGGCACAGACATGCTCCCGGATCGACTCGGCTTCCGAGCATCCCACGACCGTGGCGATCACGCCCAGACAACCTTGCGGATCGCTGCCGCCGCAATGGGTTGCGAGCGCGCCCCGCAGCAGCTTTTCCGCAACCGCGCGAGCGGTCGGTTCCTGAAGTGCCTGACCGACATAGGCCAGCTTGTCACGCTCGTAGAGGTCCAGCGCCTTGCGAAACAGCGCTTCCTTGTTGCCGAAACAGGCGTAGAGGCTGGGCTTGGTGATGCCCATGGCCTCTGTCAGGTCCGCCATGGAGGCGCCTTCGTAGCCTTGCTGCCAGAACACCCGCAGCGCCGCCGCGAGTGCATCGTCAGGGTCGAATTCGCGAGGACGTCCGCGGACCGCAGTGGAGGCCGAACATTTCATACCGTCCGGTATCTAGTGATGGTAGGCCGCCACGTCCAGCACTCAGCGCGTGTCACTTTGTCGCAACATCCGCAAGTCTCGCCATAGGAACTTACTACGTCTAAGTGCGTTAGAGCGCAGCGGATTGGGGGAGCCGCTGTGTGCGCAAGAGCGGATCATGACGCCCCCGGAGAAACGGTGACAGATGCAGCCGCACCCGGGCTACGATATCCCGTTCGATTTTCTGAAGCGCGGTGGCGAGCTTGCCGGACGCATAGCAAGCTATGACTGGTCATCGACGCCCATCGGCGCGATCGACGGGTGGCCCGTCAGCCTGAAGCAAACCGTCGGCTTCATGCTCGCCAGCCCTGTGCCACTGGTGCTGCTCTGGGGTGAGCAGGGCGTGATGATCTACAACGACGCGTACTCGGGCTTTGCAGGCGGGCGTGACTCCAGCCTGCTTGGCTCGAACGTGCGCGAAGGATGGGGCGAGATCGCCGAGTTCAACGACAATGTCATGCGCGTCGGATTAGCCGGAGGCACCCTCAGCTACAAGGACCACGAACTCACGCTGGTACGCCATGGCCGTCCGGAGCCGGTATGGATGAACCTCGATTATTCCCCGGTGCTGGGTGATGATGGTCAACCAGGCGGTGTGATCGCGGTTGTCGTCGAGACGACCGAGATCGTCAGGACACGCATGGCGCTGGAGGAGAGCGAGGCACAACTGCGTTTCCTGGACGAGCTGAACCGGGCCAGCGCCGCCAGCCGCCAAGCCGACGATATCCTTGCGATCACCACCCGCATGACCGCGCAGCACCTGAAGCTCAGTAATTGTGCCTATGCTGACGTGGATGAGGATGGCGATGGTTTCACCATCCGCGGCAACTGGCACGCACCGACCGCGCCATCGATCGTCGGCCATTACAGCCTTGCCGATTTCGGGCCGCTCGCCGTGCAGGAACTGAACGCCGGCCGTCCCTTGGTCGTGCCAGATGTCATCGAGCTGGAGCCCACGGCCGCCAAGACCTTCCAAGACATCGGCATAGGTGCGACGATCTGCATGCCGCTGGTGAAGGATGGGCGGCTCACCGCCCTGATGGCGATCCATGACAACGCGCCTCATGCCTGGTCCGATTACGAACTCGGCGTCATTCGCGAGGTTACGGAGCGTTCCTGGGCCCACGTACAGCGAGTTGGTGCCGAAGGCGCGCTGCGCGAGCGAGAGGCTTACAACCGCCAGATCCTCGACAGCGCGATCGACTATGGCATCGTCGCCACTGACCTGGCGGGCCGCGTCACCTTGTGGAACCGAGGCGCCGCCGAGATGCTCGGGTGGAGCGAGCTTGAAATGGCGGGGCAGCCGATCGACACGTTCTTCACGCCGGAGGACCGCGCACTCGGCCGTCCGGAAGCCAAGCGGCGCGAGGCGCTAGACACGGGCCGTGCGCACGATGCGCGCTGGCACTTGCGCAAGACTGGCGAGCGCTTCTGGGGCTTGAGCGAGATGACGCCGCTGCGCGACGCGAACGGCGTCGCCATCGGCCTGGTCAAGCTGATGCGTGATCGGACCGCCGAGTACGAGGCTGAAGCCGCACTGCGTCAGAGCGAGGAGCGCTTGCGCCGGGCCCAAGCGGCCGGCGGCGTCGGCTTGTTCTCGATCGACATGACGACGGACCTTATCACACCGACCGAGGAGTTCTGCCGGATCTTCGGGCTCGAACCGAGCGAGAAGCTGCCGGCCGAGGCGGTGCAGAGCCTGGTGATCGACGAGGACCGCGCGCTCGTGTCCACCAGCGCGAGCCGTGCTGCGAAAGTCGCGCCACTCGACGTGGAGTACCGCATCCGCCGGGCCGACACCGGCGAAGAGCGCACCATCGCCCGAAAGGCGGACTACGAGTATGATGCGCGGGGCAAGCCGATCCGGCTCGACGGCGTGGTGCAGGACGTCACCGACCGCCTGCGCATCCAGCGCGCACTGGAGAAGAGCGAGGCGCAGTTCAGCGCGCTGGCGCAGAACATGCCCAACCAGGTCTGGACCGCGCGCGCCGATGGCTGGCTCGACTGGTTCAATGACCAGGTCTACGCCTACAGCCAGGCATCGCGCGGCAGCCTCGATGGCGACCGCTGGGTCAGGTTTGTCCACGCGGATGATCGCGAGGCGATGCAGGAACGCTGGCAGACGTCGCTGTCCACCGGCGTGCCGTTCGAGGCCGAGTTCCGCCTGCGCGACGCGGCGGGTGGCTATCGCTGGCACCTGGCGCGCGCGCAGCCGCTCACCGATGCGCGTGGGGAGATCACCGCGTGGGTCGGTACCAACACCGAAATCGAAGCACAAAAGCAGGCCGAAGCCGCCTCGGCGCAGGATCGCGAACGGCTCTGGACGATCAGCCAGGACCTGATGCTGGTGTGCGATTTCGACGGGCTCATCACGGCGGTGAATCCGTCGGGCGAACGACTTCTGGGCTGGAGTGAGGAAGAGATGGTGGGTGCCACACTCGCCGACTTCCTGCACCCCGACGACTTGCGCAGCACCGACGGCGAGGTCGGCAGGCTCTCAGAAGGGCAGACCACTTTTGCCTTCGAGAACCGCTATCGTACCCGTGAAGGCGCTTATCGCCTGATTGCGTGGACCGCCGTGCCCGACAACGGCCGCATCCACGCCATCGGCCGCGACATCACCGATCAGCGCGAGATCGAGGAGGCACTCCGCCAAAGCCAGAAGATGGAGGCGGTGGGCCAGCTGACCGGCGGCATCGCCCACGATTTCAACAACCTGCTGCAAGGCATCACCGGCAGCCTGGATATCATGCAGAACCGCATCGCGCGGGGCCGCACCGATGACCTCGGGCGTTGGCTCGAGGGCGCGCGCGGCTCGGCCGAGCGGGCCGCTGCGCTGACCCATCGGCTGCTCGCGTTCTCACGCCGTCAGCCGCTCGATCCGCGGCCGGTGCGCGCCAACCCGCTGGTTGCCTCGATGGAGGACCTGCTGCGGCGTACGCTGGGCGAGAACGTCGAACTGGCCATGGCGCTCGACGACAAGCTGTGGCTGACCCGGTGCGATCCCAATCAGCTGGAAAGCGCCATCCTGAACCTGGCGATCAACGCCCGTGACGCCATGCCCGATGGGGGCAGACTGACGATCGAGACCTGCAACACGCGGCTCGACAGCGGCTTTGCGGCGCAGCAGCACGATGTCAAACCGGGCCAGTACGTGTGCATCTCGGTCACCGATACCGGCACCGGCATGACCCGCGACACGATGGGCCGCGCTTTCGAGCCGTTCTTCACCACCAAGCCGACCGGGCAGGGCACGGGGCTGGGGCTGTCGATGATCTATGGCTTCACCCGCCAGTCGGAAGGTCATGCGCTGATCTATTCTGAAGTGGGCACAGGCACCACGATCAAGCTGTACCTGCCGCGCCATCGCGGCGAGGACGAGGGTGACTCCCTAGGCGACCAGCCGCAGGAGGCACCCGCCACTGACGCTGGCGAAGTGGTTTTGGTGGTCGAGGATGAGCCGGTCGTGCGCGGCCTCATCGTCGAGGTGCTGAGCGAACTGGGCTACCAAGCGATCGAGGCGGTGGATGGGCCCCAGGGCCTCGCCGTGCTCCAGGCGCCGGGCAAGATCGACCTGCTGGTGACCGACATCGGCCTGCCGGGGCTCAACGGGCGGCAAGTCGCCGATGCGGCAAGGCTCACGCGCAAGGATCTGAAGGTGCTGTTCATGACCGGCTATGCCGAGAATGCAGCGCTCGCTTCGGGCTTCCTTGAACCGGGCATGGCACTGATCACCAAGCCGTTCGCGATGGATGTGCTCGCCACCCGCATTCGCGAGATCATCGAGGGTTGATCTCGCACGCCCTCGTCCCAGGCGAGGAGAGGATACGTAAGCTTCGAAGCTCGCTTCCTAGCCGGAGTTGGCGAGGGGTTTGTGCCCGCCCAAGGTTCGGAAACCCCTCTCCTTATTTCAGCGTGCTCAGCCCAGCGTCGCCTTGAGCGCGTTCTCGACATCGCTGGTGGAAAACGGTTTGCCCAGCAGCCCGGCATGACCCAACCGGTCGGTCTCCGCACTCGCGCCGTACCCGGTCGCCAGCAGGAACGGCACGCCGCGCTCGCGCAGCAGTTCGGCCACCGGCGTGGAGACCACGCCTTGGCCCAGGTTCAGGTCGAGAATGGCGCAATCTAGTGCTTCGCTCTGCGCCAAGTCCATTGCTTGCTTGAGCGACGCGGCGGGGCCGACCACCTGGTATCCCAGATCGTCGAGCATGTCCTCCAGCATCATCGCCACTAGCATCTCGTCGTCGACGACGAGGACGCGCTTGCGCTCGCTCATGGGCGCACCTGCATGGTTGCGGTCTCGTCTGGCGATGTGTGTGAGCCGTTCAGCATGGCGCTCGATTAGGCTGCAATGTGCGCTTTGGGAAGAGCATGCGGCCGTGCCTGTCGCCGTTCGTTCACCGCCAAGCGCCTCTCGCCGTCTGCCGCCATGCATAGACCGCTGAGGCGATCGCGATCACCACGATCAACGCCGGAAAGATCAACGCATTCAGGCCCTTGTAGGACAGCAACCCGAAACCGAAAATCGTCCAACTGAACTGGAGGATCACCGCCACCGCCGAGACCGCGAACAGGATCCAGGCAACGCGCCGCCGCATCAGCAAGGCGACTGCACCGGCGGTGCCCGAGATCACGGCCAGCGCATAAGCGGCCCAGGCCCAAGCCGGCATGGTCGCAAAGGCGCGGGCCGTAGCCGGGTCACCCAAGCTTGCAGGGTCGGCCGTCGCCTGCATCACGAAGGCTGCGTCCCCGGCCAGGTTCCACAGCAGGATCAATACTGCCACCCACAGCGCGCGCTTCATCGTCCGTCCCCTCCCACCCGAGCGCTGGCAGCCATACACGCCGAACGCCAACCGGAACTTTGCCGCGCCCGGCGCCTTCTGACAATCGCTTGCCGCGCTGCGCCCGCGCGCTGCCACGGCCCATGCAGGAGATCCGTTCATGCTCGACAAACAGGTGCCCGACGTCACTCTCAAGACCCGCGTTCGCGACGAGAGCGTAGGCGGCCCCAACCCGTTCCGCTGGCAGGACCTGCCCATTCATGAGGCGTTCGCAGGCAAGAAGGTGGTGGTGTTCTCGCTCCCCGGTGCGTTCACGCCGACTTGCTCGAACGAGCAGTGCCCTGCGTTCGAGCGTCTCTACGACGATTTCCGCGCAGCGGGCGTGGACGAGATCTACTGCATCGCTGTGAACGACGCCTTCGTCATGTACCAGTGGGGCAAGAACCTCGGCCTCAACAAGGTCAAGCTGCTGCCCGACGGATCGGGCACCTTCACCCGCCGCATGGGCATGCTGATCAACAAGGACCACCTGGGCTTCGGCTTGCGCTCCTGGCGCTATGCCATGGTGGTCGAGGACAACAAGGTGACCGCCTGGTTCGAGGAGCCCGGCATCAACGACAGCGGCGAGGATGACGACCCCTACGGCGAGACCGCGCCCGAGAAGGTGCTGGAGGCCCTGCAGGCCGGCAAGGTTTGAGCGAGCCCCCGGCAACGGCACAGGGCGGCGGCGAGGCGGCTCCGGTCCGCCGCCCGCCGCTGCTGGTCACCGGCGAGCTGCCGCCGGACATCCTTGCCTGGGCCGATGGCTTGCGCCGCGCGCACTTCCCGCCCGAGCGCAATCGGCTGCGCGCGCATGTCACGCTGTTCCACGCGCTGCCCAATGGCGTGGAAGCGGAACTGCGCCAGGTGCTGGGCGAGTTGGCTGGCGCTCCACCGCCCGCGGCACAGATCTCCGGGCTGATGAAGCTGGGCGGCGGTACGGCGCTTGCGATCGACTGCCCTGACCTCGTGACGCTGCACGGCCGCATTGCCGATCGCATGCACGGCCTGCTGACGCGGCAGGATGCGCAGCCGCTCAAGCTGCACATCACGATCCAGAACAAGGTGACCTCGGAAGCCGCGCGCAAGTTGCAGGCGGAGCTTGGCCCGACGCTGGAGCCGCGCGCGTTCCGGTTCCACGGCTTCGGCCTCTACGCCTACGAGGACGGGCTCTGGCGACCCATCCGCAACTTCGCTTTTCGCGGCTGAAAGGGGGTTGGTCTGGTAGCGGAGGAGGGACTCGAACCCCCGACACGCGGATTATGATTCCGCTGCTCTAACCGGCTGAGCTACTCCGCCAGACCATGTGCAAGCCGCCGGGGCGGTGCAGGCCGCGTCCCTTAGGTCGAGCGTCGCGGCAGGTCAACTGCAAGTTGCAGGGTTCGGGTGCGCTTTTGCGTCCGGCCTATGCCGTCGAGGGTGCGGCCGATGTCGGCCGCACCCGCAGTGCAGCCCTCAGCCCTTCTTGGTGGCCGAGTTCAGGTTCTCCTGGCTCTTGACGTCCGTCTCGCCCAGCTGACCGGTGCCGTGGTACGCCGCCTCGCTCTGGCCGCCATGGAAGCCGCGCGACTTGCCGGCCTCTTCCTTGCCGGTGTGCGGGTTGGGGTAGGCGCCGCCCTGGCTTTCGCTCTCGGTACGACCGTGGGTGCCGGGGGCGCCGACGCCCTCGGCCTGTGGCTTGGGTCGGCCTTCGCCGCTGGCCTGCAGCGGGGTCTTGCCTTTTTCGTCGCTCATCTGCCTTGCTCCGTGTCCGTAGCGGGTTCTCCTGGGGACAACCGACGGGAGCCGCGATCCGTTCCGCCGAGCGGCTGCGAGCTGCTCAGGAGTGATCCGCGAGGTAGACCAGCGCCCGGTCCATCAGCGGCGTAGCGGCAATGCCGTCGGGCACGTCGTTGGCATAGATCGCGAAGGTCAGCCGCTTTCCGCTGCGTGCAGTAAAATAGCCGGCGAGGGCATTGCTGGCGTTGAGCGTGCCGGTTTTCGCCGTGATCTTCCCGTCCGCGAGCGAAGTGCCAAGGAAACGGCGCGAGAGCGTACCGTCCTGCCCGCCGATCGGCAGCGACGCGCGCCACTGCGCACCCCAGCTCTGGTGCGCGATCCAGCCTAGCAGCCGCACCATGCCGCGCGGCGCCACGCGGTTGTAGGTCGACATGCCCGATCCGTCCGACGCGCTGGCCTGCAACGGCGTGACGCCCGCTTGCGCCAGCATGGCCTTGACCACCAGCAGCCCGTCGCCGACCGAGCCCGACCCTTTTACCGCGCCCAGCTGCCGTAGCAGCAGCTCTGCATGCAGGTTCTGGCTGACCTTGTTGGTCAGCACGATGTCCTCGCTCGTAGGCGGCGGGCTGAGCGTTGCGAGGGCCGGCGGTTCGGCCCGCGCGGCGGGTGGCGGCGCGACGCCGCGGAGCTCCGGATCGTCCTGCGGCAAGGCGGCACGATGGCGGGCCGTGACTTTCCCGGTCACCTGCACGCCTGCTGCGTGAAGCAAGGCAGCGAAGCGCCAGGCGGTGAACTCGGCAGGATCGTCGATGCCCACGCGGATGTTGGCGACGCGGCCCGGGCCGACGGCTCCGGTCACCACCAACGTGCGCGAGCCGAGCAGGCGGTCGATGCCGATGGTGCTCGTCGGTTCCGCGACGGTGAGGGTGCGGTTGTCGATGGTGAAGTAAGCCGGCGCGTTGATGGCGGCCAGTTGTCCCGGCGTGGTGGCGGAGGCGGAGAGCCACTGCTCGTTGTTGTCAAGGGTGAGTGCGGAGACGCCGGTTCCGGAGCTGGTCTGGATGTTGTTCCAGCTCATGCCCGCACTCCAGCGCTGGTCGGGGAAGGCAGTGTCGTCGCCGATCACGTCGCGGACCTTGCGCACGCCAGTGGCGGCCACCTGCGTGGCGAGCTCGGCCAGGCAGTCCACCCGGCAATCGGGCGCGCTCGACATCTGCGCGTCACCGTGGCCGACCAGTACGACGTCGGGGGGCTGGTCGTCGGAAGCCTTGTCGAGGCGGACCGAGGTGCCTCGGGCACTCGCGGGCAAGCGCACCGGAGCCTCACCGGAGAGCGCCCAAGCCGCCGCCGCAGTGGTCAGCACCTTGGTGTTGGACGCGGGCAGGTATCGCCCCTCGGGATCGAGGGCGATCAGTTCGCGCCCACCCTCGTCCGCCACGACCATGCCCCAGCGTGTGCCGGGGCCAGCCTCAGCCAGGATCGCGGCGACGCCTTCGCTCAACGGATCGGCGCGCGCAGGCGAGGGCAGGAGGGCGAACCCGATCAGGACCTGCAAGGCGAGGCGCGGCATCGCTTCTTGCTAGCTCACTGAGCGGCGCGGACAAGGCGCGCACCCGCGTGGCAGACTTCAGCTTGCTCCGCCCATTGCACGGACCAGTGCCACGCTCGTCTGCATGCGCCGGGTCTGCACAGAGAGGTAGGCGCGCTGCGCGTCGAGCGCGTCGGTCTGCGCGGTGACCACGTCGAGGTAATCGGAAGCCCCGTCGCGATAGCGCACCATGGCGATCTCGCTGGTGCGCTGTGCGGCCTGTGCGGCCTGCAACTGCGCGGCCGCCTCTGACGAGAGATGATGGCTGGCGGCGATCGCATCTTCCACCTCGCGGAAGGCGGTCAGCACGGTGCTGCGGTAGTCCGCCGAGATCTCGTCGTACCGAGCGCGGGAGATGCGGACTTCGGCGCGGCGGCGGCCACCGTCGAACAGGTTCAGCACCGTCGAGATCGGGCCGAGCGCCCAGAAGCTGCTGGGAGAGCTGAGGAAGTCGCCTCCGGTCGACTGCCAGCCGCCCGTGGCGCCGAGCGTCAGCGACGGGAAGTAGGCGGCGCGCGCTACGCCGATCTGAGCATTAGCAGCGAACACCCGGCGCTCGGCGGCTGCGATGTCGGGCCGGCGCTGCAGCAGCTCGGAAGGAGTACCGATGGGCAGCGTCGGCGCGTCGAACGGCTGCACCCGCGGCTCGACCGCGAACTCGCTCGCGACCGCGCCGGTGAGCGCCGCCAACTCATGCTCGGTCGCGGCGCGCTGGTTGGCGATCGCCGCGACTTGCGCCTGCGCGTTGCCGAGGACTGTTCGGGCCCGGTTGACGTCAATGCCGGACACGATGCCGCCGCGATGACGCGTGTCGATCAGGTTGCGCGCACGGGTGAACGCGGCAACGGAGCGGTCGAGCAACTGCGCTTCGGCATCAAGGCCCCGCAAGCGGAAGTAGGCATCGGCGACTGCGGCCTGGAGGCTCAAGCGGGCGGAGGCGAAGTCGGCCTGGCTCGCTTGTGCCTCGGCGCGGTTGGCTGCGACCGTGTTGCGTATGCGGCCCCATAAATCGAGCTCGTAGCTGATGTCGCCACTCAGGACATATTCGTTGTACTTGGGCGCACTGCCCGTGCTCAGCGGCCGCTCGCGCGAGAGCCGGTTGCGCGAAGCATCGGCGCCGACATCGACTTGCGGGTAAAGGTCGGCCTGGCTTGACCGCACGGCCGCACGCGCCTGGTCGTAGCGGGCGAGCGCCGCCGCCAGCGTCGGGCTAGCCGCCTCGGCGCGCGATTCCAGATCGGTGAGGATCGGATCGTCGTAGGCCTGCCACCAGCTTCCGCGCGCCTCGGCATCGCGCGGGGTTGCAGCCGACCAGCCCGCGACCTCCTTGAACTGCGCGGGAGCAGTGGTCTGCGGCGGCGTGTAGTCGGGCGCCATCGAGCAGGCGGCGAGCGAGGCTGCCAGCGCGGCGATCGCGACCGAGCGGATGAGCCTAGCCATTGGCCTTGTCCGGCTTGGCGGGCGGGGCGATCTGAACGCGATCGCCGGTGCGGATCGAGTCCGGCGGCGAGTCGATGATCTTCTCGCCGGCGCGCAGGCCGACCGAGACGAGCACGGTCTTGCCCTCGTCACGCGCGATCTTGACGGGCCGCAGGGTGACGCGGTTGCCGGCGCCGACCACGGCCACGGTCGGCCCGCTGCCGCCGTAGATGACTGCGCTGCCGGGCAGGCGCATGCCGCTGGCGGCGCCCTGGAAGGCGAAGCGCACGTGGGTGTAGGCGCCGGGCTTGAGCGCACCGTCGGGATTGTCCGCCTGCAGCTCGACCAGCATCGCGCCCGAGGTCGCGTCGACGGCGTCGGCGCTGCGGGTGAGGGTGGCGGTGACTTCGCGGTCCGGGAACTCGGGCAGGCTGAGCCTGGCCTCCATGCCGGGGTGCACTTGCGAGGAGTAGACCTGCGGCACCCGCACGAAAATGCGGACGCGGTGCACGTCCGAGATCGTGAACAGCGGCTGCGTGGCGATGTTGCCTGCGACCACCAGGGCGCCGATCTGCGCCGAGCGGCTGGTGACGATGCCGGCGAACGGTGCCTTGAGCTGGGTAAAGCCGCGCAAGGCGTTCAGCTCGCGCACATTGGCGAGAGCGGCATTGGCGAGTGCGTTCTTGGCTGCAAGATCACCCGCCTTCTCGTCAGCCTCCTGGCGCGACACCGCGTCCTCGGCAAGCATCGACTGCCAGCGCCGGGAGGTGGTGGCGGCAAGCTGGCGGTTGGCGAGCGCAGTCTGATAATCGGCGCGCGCCGAGGCGAGCCGCTGGTCGAGTTCGGGCGCATCGAGGATCGCCAGCGTCTGGCCGGCTTGCACCCGGTCGCCGATATCGGCGAGCCACTTGCGCACATAGCCAGTCGTCCGGGCGTTGATCGCGGCGCTGTTGTAGGCCTGCACGTTGCCGGGGAGCACCAATCCGTCGCCGCCCTGGTTCGCGGTCGGGGTCACCACGGCCACCGTCGGGATCGCCGCTTCCTGCGACACGGCTTCGAGCTGATTGGTGGCGTTGATGCGCGAGGTGATCCCCACGCCCACGACGACAAGTGCGACCACGGTGGCGCCGATACCCACGCGCTTCAGGGTACGGCTGTCGGGGCCGTCGCTGGTGCCGGTGCTGGTGGAGGTGTCGATCTCGGGTGAGTGCTGGTCAGACATGGCTGGGCTGCAGTTCCATCGCGGGAGTTCCTTCGCGGCCGGTGTCCTGAGATGTCCGGCGGCGGTGCACGAAGCTGAAGATGGTGGGGACGAAGAAAAGCGTTGCTATCGTAGCGCAGATGAGGCCGCCGATCACCGCGCGGCCAAGCGGCGCGTTCTGCTCGCCGCCCTCGCCCAGGCCGAGCGCCATCGGCGCCATGCCGATGATCATGGCGAGTGCGGTCATCAGCACCGGGCGGAAGCGGACCATGCCCGCGCGCATCGCGGCTTCGAAGGCGTCGCCGGTCTCGGCCAGCTGCTCGCGCGCGAAGCTGACGACCAGGATCGAGTTCGCCGTCGCCACGCCCATGCACATGATCGCGCCGGTGAGCGCCGGAACCGAGAGCGTGGTGCCGGTCATGAACAGCATCCAGACGATCCCGGCAAGCGCGGCGGGCAGGGCGGTGATGATGACGAAGGGATCGACCCAGCTCTGGAAGTTCACCACGATCAGCAGGTAGATCAGGAAGATCGCCCCGACGAGGCCGAAGCCGAGCCCCGAGAAAGCGGTGTTCATGGTCTGGTACTGGCCGCGGATCGCCACGGAGGTGCCCTTGGGCAGCTCCTTGGCGAGAGAGTCGATCGCGTCCTGTGCCGCACCCGCCACCGCGCCGAGGTCACGCCCGCGCGTGGTCGCGTAGATGTCGATCACCGGCTGGATGTTGTAGTGCGACACTACCGGCGTCGTGCTGGAGAGCGAAATGTTCGCCAGCGCGCCCAGCGGCTGCGTGGAGGCCCCGCCGGCCGAGATCGGGATGTCCGACAGCGCATCGACCGAGCCGACCTGGTACTCGGGCGCCTGCGCCACCACGGGGTAGGAAACGCCGTTGTCGGGGTTCACGAAGAACACCGGCGCGGTCTGCGAGGTGCCGGCGAGCGAAGCGGCGAGGCCGCCGGTCACGTCGCGTTCGGTGAGGCCATATTGGCCGATGCGCGAGCGATCTACATCGACGTCGATCTGCGGCGCGCGCGCGGGCTGCTGGATGCGCAAGTCGGCGATGCCGGGGATCAGCGCCAGCTTGGTCATCAGCTTGTGCGTGTACTCGCGCACGGCTTCGGGATCCTTGCCGCTGACCTGGATATCGAGCGGCGAAGGTGAGCCGAAGTTCAGGATCTGGCTGGTAATGTCGGCAGGCAGGAACGCGAAGGTGGCGCCCGGGAAACGGCGTGGCAGCTCTGCGCGCAGCTTTTCGACGAACTCGTCGGTCGGCGCATGGCCTTCCTTCAGCTTAATCGAAACGTCGCCGTCCTGAGGGCCCAGGGTGCCGCTATTGTTGTAGATCGTGTTGATCGAGCTGGAGGACAGGCCGATGTTGTCGATCGTGGTGTCCAGCTGGTCCGCCGGGATGATCTCGCGCACGGCGGCGCTGATCCGCTCGAACTCGGCCGCCGAAGCCTCGATCCGGCTGCCGATGGGCAGGCGCACGTGCATGGCGATCTGGCCGGAATCGATTGCGGGGAAGAAGTTGCTGCCCAGGAACGGCAGCAGCCCGAACGAGAGCACGACGATCGCCAGGAAGCCGATCATGAACGCCTTGCGGGCCACCAATGCGCGGCGGAGCAGGCCGATGTAGCCGCTGCGCACCTTCTCGAAGCGCGCCTCGAACCCGCGTTGGAAGCGGACCAGGGGATTACGCGAGCCGGCGTGACCCGCGGCATGTTCGTCCTCGCCGGCCTGGTGTGGCTTGAGGAGGTACATCGCCATGGTCGGCACCAGCGTGCGCGAAAGGATGAACGACGCGATTATGGCGAAGACGACCGAGAGCGCCATTGGCACGAACAGGTAGCCCGCGACGCCCGGCAGGAAGAACATCGGCACGAACACGATACAGATGCAGAGCAGCGAGACGAACGCCGGCGTCACGATCTGCGCAGCGCCGTCGAGGATCGCCTCGATCACGCCTTTGCCTTGCTCGAGATGCCAATTGATGTTCTCGATGGTGACAGTCGCGTCGTCCACCAGGATGCCGACGGCAAGCGCCAGTCCGCCCAGCGTCATGACGTTGAGCGTCTGCCCGAACATGGCCAGCGCGGCGATGGCGGCCAGGATCGCCAGCGGAATGGAGAGGGCGATGATCACCGTCGAGCGCCAGGAGCCCAGGAACAGCAGGATCATCAGCGAGGTCAGTGCCGCCGCGATTGCGCCTTCATGGATGACCCCGTTCACCGCTGCCTTCACGAACAGCGATTGATCACCCACCGGCACGATCTTGAGCGTGGAAGGCAGCGTCGCCGCAATCTTGGGCAGCGCTTCCTTGACCCCGTCGACCACGGAGAGTGTCGAGGCCGCGCCGTTCTTCAGCACGGTGAGCAGCACCGAGCGCTTGCCCTCCACGTGGACGACGTTCTGCTGCGGCGCGCTGCCGTCACGCACGAAGGCGACATCGCGCATGTAGATCGTCGCGCCGTTGACAACCTTCACCGGCAGGTTGTTCAGCGCCTCGATCGAGTTGGGCGCGTTGTTCAGGCGCACGCTGTACTCGGTTTCGCCAATGCGCGCAAAGCCGGCCGGGTTGATCTGGTTCTGCGCGGCGATGGCGTTGCCGACATCCTGCGCCGACAGCCCGCGTGCCTGCAACGCTTGCGGGTTGAGATCGATCTGCACCTGGCGGCTCTTACCGCCGAACGGATAGGGCATCGCCAAGCCGGGGATCGTGACCAACCCCGTACGCACCTGCTGTTGGCCGATGTCCGCAAGCTGCTGCTCAGACAAGCCTTGGCCGGAAAGCGCCAGCTGCAGGATCGGCACGGTCGAGGCCGAGTAGTTGAGGATGAAAGGCGGGTTGATGCCCGGTGGCATCTGCTTGAGCACCGTCTGCGAGATCGAGGTCACCTGCGCGGTCGCGGTGCGGATGTCGACACCTGGCTGGAAGTAGATCTTGACCACGCCGATGCCCTGAAAGGACTGGCTCTCGATGTGCTCGATATCGTTGACGGTGGTCGTCAGCACGCGTTCGAACGGCGTGATGATGCGATCGCCCATGTCCCTTGGCGGCAGGCCGGAATAGGTCCAGGCGACTGCGATCACCGGCACCTTGATGTCAGGGAAGATGTCCACGGGAGTGCGCAGAGCCGCCAGCATGCCGCCGATGGCGATCAGGATCGCCATGACGATAAACGTCAGTGGGCGGTGCAGGGCGACTTTGACGATACCGATCATCGACTTCTCCGACCCTCTCGCCACGCTCGGGAGCCATCCCTTGCGATGCTGAAGACGATCCTTGCTCCAATTTCCTGATCGACGTTCCTGCAGTGCAGACCTGCGCAGCATGACGTCGGAACAACGAACAGGCCAAGCGCTTTCTAAAAGGAGCGTCGTAGGGCCGAGCCGTTGCGAGGGAACCCTCGTGCATTGCCGTTGCGCTGCTGGATCGTTTCAGTCCAATACATTATTCCGCTGGATCGATAGCTTTCGCGTCTTGATCATGGCAGAAGCTTCGCATGGACCTGCGACATCTGCGCTACTTCACTTGCCTTGCCGAGGAGTTGCACTTCGGTCGCGCCGCGGGGCGCCTGGGTATATCGCAGCCACCGCTCAGCCAGCAGATCCGCGCCTTGGAAGAGGAGCTGGGAGTGCAGCTGTTCGAGCGTACCAGCCGGCGGGTGCGGCTTACCGAGGCGGGGTGCCAGTTCCTCCCGGCCGCCCGAGCCACGCTGGCTCAGGCCGATGAGGCAGTGCAGATCGCACGCCAGGCGCATCGCGGCGACATCGGCCGCTTGCGTCTGGGCTTCTCGACATCGGTGCCCTTCATCCCGCACGTGATGGACGCGCTCTCCCGCTTTCGCGAAGCCTATCCGCACGTCAGCCTGGAACTGGACGAACTGCCGCGCGACGAGCAGCTTTCACGCCTTGAGCGCGGGCTGGTAGACATTGCCATCATGCGCAGCTTCTCGCCGTTGCAGTTGCCCGCACATGTGCAGCGGGTGTGCCTGCAGCGCGAGGGTGTCATGCTGGCGATGCGCAAGGACCACCCGCTCACCCGGCGCGAGGCTCCGCTGACGTTCGGCGATATTGAGGGCGAGCCGCTCATCATGTTCGGTGCAATCAACGGCGCTGGCTTCAACGAACGCATCATGGAGGAGTTCGCCGTGTTGGGCTTTCGCCCCAAGGTGGCGATGGAGGCCGGAAGCTTTGCCACGCTGCTGGGCCTGACAGCAGCCGGACTGGGCATCACGGTGCTCTCGCGTTCGCTGGCTCGCCTGAATGTCGATACGCTCGCATTCCGGCCGCTAGATGTGCCGTTCACCAGTGAGCTGCAGATGCTGCACATCGAACCGTCAAGCGCCCCCGCCACGAACTTTCGTCGGATCATCTCTGAGGCGCCCGCTTGAGATAAGGGCGAAGATCAATGCACAATGTATACAACGCTGCCCAATTGCGGCAGGCGCTCTGGCACACTTGCGTCATCATCGAATAGGATATCCCGCATGAGCCGTATCACCCTGAACCAAGCCAATGCTTGCATCGCCGCTGCACTCGTCAAAGGTGAGGAACTCGGCCTGAAGCCGCTGAGCGTGGCAGTCGTGGATGCCGGCGGCCATATGATCGCGTTTCAGCGGCAGGATGGCGCATCGTTCGGACGCATGCAGATCGCCCAAGGCAAGGCCGTCGGCGCGCTGGCCTTGGGTGTATCCTCACGCAAGGTTGGAGACATGGCGGTTGAACGGCCTTGGTTCGTCGGAGCACTCGCGGCATCGGCGCCGCATGCGGTGATCCCTGCCGCGGGCGGGATCATCGTCGTCGATGGGGCGGGCGAGGTAATCGGCGCAGTGGGTGTTACCGGCGATACCAGCGACAATGATGAGCTCGCCGCGCTGGCGGGTCTCGCCGCGGCGGGGCTCCAGGCTCAGGGTTGACGGCTCAATCCAAGCTCTCGCTTGCGCGATCCCGCCCCGGGCGTGCTAAGCCGCCGTGACGGAATCGCCCGGGCGATCTCCGCGACAAGAGTGCCAAGGAGAGAGCGCATGAGCCAGTCCGTCTATCCCGTTCCTGCGAACTGGGCAGCCGATGCGCTGATCGACGAGGCCAAGTACCATGCGCTCTACCGCCGCTCGGTGGATGATCCCGACGGTTTCTGGCGCGACGAGGCCGCGCGCTTGGACTGGATCAAGCCCTTCACCAAGGTGAAGGAGACCAGCTTCCACGAGGCGGATTTCGGCATCCGCTGGTATGGCGACGGCTCGCTGAACCTCTCGGCCAATTGCCTGGATCGCCACTTGGCCGAGCACGGGGATCAGGTCGCGATCCTGTGGGAGCCCGACAGCCCCAGCAATCCTGAGCGGCGCATCACCTACCGCGAACTGCACGAGGCGGTCTGCCGCTTCGCCAACCTGCTGCGCAGCCGCGGGGTCGGCAAGGGCGACCGGGTCACGATCTACCTGCCGATGGTGCCCGAGGCAGCGGTGGCGATGCTCGCCTGTGCGCGGATCGGCGCGATCCACTCGATTGTCTTCGCCGGCTTCTCGCCCGAGGCGCTCGCGGGCCGCATCCAGGACTGCGACAGCCGCGTCGTGCTCACCGCCGATGAGGGCCTGCGCGGCGGCAAGGCGATCCCGCTGAAGGCGAACGTCGACGCTGCTCTCCCGCACGCGCCGGGCGTGGATACGGTCATCGTCCTTGCGCATACCGGCGCCCAAGTGCCCATGCATGAAGGCCGTGACATCGATTGGGCCAGCGGCGTCGCCGACCAGCCGGCGGACTGCGCGCCCGAAGAGATGAACGCCGAGGACCCGCTGTTCATCCTCTACACGTCCGGCTCCACCGGCAAGCCCAAGGGCGTGCTGCACACCACCGGTGGCTATTCCGTCTGGGCGAGCATGACGCACGAGTACGTGTTCGACTATCGCCCCGGCCAGATCTTCTGGTGCGCCGCGGACGTGGGCTGGGTCACCGGGCATACGTATGTCGTCTACGGCCCGCTGCTGAACGGCGGGACGACCGTAATGTTCGAGGGCGTTCCCAACTATCCCGATCCCAGCCGCTTCTGGCAGATCGTCGACAAGTTCCAGGTCGAGATCTTCTACGGTGCGCCGACGGCCTTGCGCGCGCTGATGCGCGAAGGCGACGAGTGGGTGGCGAAGACGAGCCGCAAGTCGCTGCGCCTGCTGGGCTCGGTGGGTGAGCCGATCAACCCCGAGGCTTGGGAATGGTACTACCGCGTGGTGGGCGAGGAGCGCTGCCCGATCGTCGACACCTGGTGGCAGACCGAGACCGGCGGCGCGACGATGACGCCGCTGCCCGGCGCCACCGCGCTCAAACCCGGCGCGGCGAGCTGGCCCATGTTCGGGGTGCAGCCGCTGTTGCTCGACGCCGATGGCCAGGTGCTCGAAGGCGCGGCCGAGGGCAGCCTGGTGATCGCGGACTCCTGGCCGGGCCAGATGCGCACGGTATGGGGCGATCACGAGCGGTTCTTCCAGACCTACTTCACCACCTACAAGGGCTACTACTTCACTGGCGACGGCTGCCGCCGCGACGAGGATGGCTACTACTGGATCACCGGCCGCATCGATGACGTCATCAACGTCTCGGGCCACCGAATGGGCACGGCCGAGATCGAGAGCGCGCTCGTCGCCCACAGCAAGGTGGCCGAGGCCGCTGTCGTGGGCATGCCGCACCCGATCAAGGGGCAGGGCATCTACGCCTACGTGACCACCAACGCCGAAGTAGAGCCCGACGAAGCCCTGCGCGCCGAGCTGGTCAAGTGGGTCCGCACCGAGATCGGCCCGATCGCCACTCCGGACGTGGTCCAGTTCACGCCCGCCTTGCCCAAGACCCGCTCGGGCAAGATCATGCGCCGCATCCTGCGCAAGATCGCGGAGAACGACACGGGAAACTTGGGCGATACGTCGACCTTGGCGGACCCAGGTGTGGTAGACAACTTGCTCGCGAACCGCCCACAAGTGGAAGCCTGAGGCAATGAGCTAACGCAAACCCTGCTTCGCAACTATCCCTACTGGCCGCCCCCGCTGAGGCGGGGGGCCGCTTCTTTGTGTGAGCTCAAAAGAACAAGCGGGATCCCCGCCTTCGCGAGGATGACGTATTGTGGCATGTTGTGATGCGTTAAGAGCTGGCCCGATGCACCGGGCTTTAGAGCCGAGCATCTGCGCGCCGCACCTCTTGTAGAGGCGGGCAATCCATCCAGCATGTCAGAAGAAATTTGGTCGGGACGAGAGGATTCGAACCTCCGACCCCCACACCCCCAGTGTGATGCGCTACCAGGCTGCGCTACGTCCCGACCGGAGGCGCGCCTATAGGCAAGCCTTCGCCGGAGTGCAAGCACGCTTCGTCACCTCGGACGAAAGTGCGCCTTTGCAATCGTGGAGCGGGCGGCCACCGGGACAAGGAACATCCTCACCTCGCCACCGCCCACGCTGAGCCTGTCGCAGCATGCCACCCGATAGTGAGACCCACTCCATCGCCCCACCACTCGTTCGGCCCCACGCGTTGCACGCCTCGCGCGATGCTGCTAACCGCGCGCGCTGATCGAATATGTTCGCACCGGTCCGGCCCATGCGCCGCCACGGCGCGAGACCACAGTTTCAGAAAGCGTGCCTTCGCCCATGCCTACCACCGTCCTCTCGATGCTCGCCGCCGCTGGTGCAGGCGCCAATGCCGCGCCGCCTGCCTGGCTGAGCTACCTGCCGTTCGTGGCGATGGGCCTGATCTTCTGGTTTCTCATCATGCGCCCGCAGATGAAGCAGCAGAAGGAGCAGAAGGCCAAGCTGGAAGGCATCAAGAAGGGTGACGAAGTGCTCACCGGCGGCGGCTTCGTCGGTAGGGTGATCAGCGTCGACGAGAACTACGTCAACGTCGAGATCGCCCAGGGCGTGCGCGTAAAGGCGGTCAAGTCGACGATCGCCGACGTGATCCCGCCGGCCGGTTCGAAGCCGGCGAACGACTGAGCGAAGGCGCTGAACTGATGCTCGATTTTCCGACCTGGAAGAAGGCCTGGTACTGGGCGATCACCGCTTTCGCGATCGCCTGTGCGCTTCCTTCGCTGTTTTCCATCGCCAACGTGCGCTGGCCCTCAGCGCTGCCCAGCCCGATGGTGAACCTCGGCCTCGACCTTGCGGGCGGCAGCCATATCCTGCTCGAAGCCGACAAGCGCCAGGTCGCCAAGCAGCGGCTCGAGACCATGGAAGAGCAGGTGCGCACCAAGCTCAAGGCCGCGCAGCCTGCGATTCAGATCGGCGATATCTCGAGCCAGGGCGGCCGTCTTTCCTTCATGCTCCAGAATCCGGGGCAGGTGGACGCCGCGCGTGAGGCGATCGTGCCGCTGACCACCGGTGCCGGCCTCACCGGAGCGCGCGATTGGGACATTCAGGTCGTCGATGGCAGCCGCTTTGTCGTCACGCCGACGCAGCAGGGCATCGACCAGGCCGTCACCAACGCGATGGACACCGCGGTCGAAGTGGTCCGCAAGCGCATCGACGCGCTCGGCACCCGCGAACCGACGATCCTGCGCCAGGGTGACGAACGCATCGTCGTCCAGGTGCCCGGCCTGCAGGACCCTAGCGCGCTCAAGAAGCTGCTGGGCCAGACCGCCAAGCTGGAATTCAAGCTGGTCGACGTCAGCGCTCTGCCGGATGATGTCGCGAAGGGCATTGCGCCTCCGGGTTCCGAGATCCTGCCGTTCGCGGATGCCAAGGAGGGCAGGGGCCAGGCCGGCCTCGCCGTCAAGCGCCTGGGCGGCATCAAGGGCGACCAGCTCACCGACGCCAAGCAGGCCTTCGATCCCAAGTCGAACGCGCCGGTGGTGTCGATCACCTTCAACTCGGCGGGCGGCGCGAAGTTCGCGCAGCTCACCAGCGAGAACGTGAACCGTCCGTTCGCGATCGTCCTCGACAACAAGGTGCTTTCGGCGCCCAACATCAACGAGCCGATCCTGGGCGGCAGCGCGCAGATCTCGGGCAGCTTCACCGTGCCCGAGGCGACGCAGCTGGCGATCGCACTACGCTCGGGCGCGCTGCCGGTCGACCTCGCCGTGGTGGAGGAGCGCACCGTCGGGCCTGACCTCGGCGCCGATTCGATCCACAAGGGCCTCGTCGCAATGGCGGTCGGCTCGCTGGGTGTCGTGCTGGTGATGATCCTGGTCTACGGCCGCTTCGGCATATATGCGACGATCGCGCTAGTCATCAACGTGCTGATGATCCTGGGCATCATGGCGCTGATCAACACCACGCTGACGCTGCCTGGCATCGCCGGCTTCGTGCTGACCATCGGTGCCGCGGTCGACGCCAACGTGCTGATCTACGAACGCATGCGCGAGGAGCGCAAAAAGGGCCGACGCGTAGTCGCCTCGGTCGAGAACGGCTACAAGGAAGCCAGCCGCGCCATCTACGACGCGAACGTCACCAACGCGATCGCCGGCATCCTGCTGTTCATCTTCGGCACCGGCCCGGTGCGCGGCTTCGCGGTCGTGCTGATCATCGGCCTGTTCACCAGCGTCTTCACCGGCGTCACCTTGACCCGCATGTGGGTTGCCGACTGGCTGCGCAAAGAGCGGCCGACCGAGCTGAACGTCTGAGGGACGAGTCACATGAAACTGCTCAAGCTCGTTCCCGAGAACACCAACATCCACTTCCTGAAGTGGCGCGTGCCGTTCTACGTCATCAGCGCGCTGCTGGTGATCGCCAGCTGGACGCTCGTGTTCACGCGCGGCCTGAACTACGGCGTCGACTTTGCCGGCGGCCAGGAGATCAGCGCCACCTTCACCAAGGAGAGCGAGGCCCCGGTCAGCGAGTTGCGCGATCTGGTCGGCACGCTCGGCTATGGCGATCCGGTGATCCAGCGCTTCGGCAAGCCCAACGAAGTCTCGATCCGCACCAAGCTGCCCGAAAGCGCCGAGGGCAACCCCGCCGCCGCCGAGCAGATCAGCAACCGCATCATCGGTGCGGTGCGTAAGGCCTATCCGGACGTGCGCATCGACGGCATCGATACCGTCTCCGGCAAGGTTTCGGGCGAGTTCCGCGACAAGGCGATCTACGCGCTGCTCGCGGCGATGGCGGCGATCGCGATCTACATCTGGATCCGCTTCGAATGGCAGTTCGGCGTCGGCGCGCTGCTCTCGCTGGTGCACGACGTGTCGCTGACGATGGGCATGTTCGCCCTGTTCCAGATGGAGTTCAGCTTGCAGATCATCGCCGCGATCCTGGCGCTGATCGGCTACTCGCTGAACGACACCATCGTCGTCTACGACCGCATCCGCGAGGACTTGAAGAAGTACCGCAAGATGCCGCTGCCAGAGCTGCTCGACCTTTCGGTGAACGAGACGCTGGCGCGCACCTTGATGACCTCGGTCACGCTGCTGATCGCGCTGATCCCGCTGCTGCTGTTCGGGCCGGAGAGCCTGTTCGGCATGACCGCGGCGATCACGCTCGGCATCTTCGTGGGCACCTACAGCTCGATCTACATGGCCGCGCCGATCCTGATCTGGCTGGGCGTGAGCTCCAACAGCTTCGTCGCCAACGAGAGCGCGACAGATCGCCAAGAGCGCCTGGCGCGCGAGCGAGGGTGAATACCATGTCGACCCGGGTCAAGCCCGGGTCGACGCTGGATTTCGAACCTTCAGCGCACCGGCCGACCAGCCAGCACATCGCTCCAGAACCGCACGAGGTTCTCGGCATTAGCCTCCCAGCTGAACTTCTCTGCATTCGCCGCAACTTCGGCCTGAGAAGGTGGCTCAGCCAGGATAGAGCGCACGCCTTCGGCAATCGCCGCAGCGTCGCGCGCCACGATCCGGCCCGCTGAAGCTCCGTGCACCACCTCGCGCGCACCGCCGATGTCGGGTATCACGATCGGCGTGCCGCAGCCAAGCGCTTCGACCCAGGCGTTGGCCAGGCCCTCGCTGGCGGATGGCAGCACCAGCACATCTGCTGCACTGAGCAACGTCGGCAGCACCTCGTGCCCGACCTGACCAAGGAAATGCACGCGATCCGCCAAACCGCGTTGTCGCGCAAAGATGCGCAGCGCTGCCTCGTCCTCGCCCCCGCCGGCCAGCGCGAGCCGGGCGCCGGGCAGCTGTCCCAAGGCCTCGATCACCAGGCGCTGCCCCTTGCGTGCGATCAGCGCCCCGGTGGTGACCAGCAGCGCTCCCTCCTGCGGAACACCCAGGTCCGGTAGCGTCGCGATCTGGGCGCGCGCAGCTGCCCGCTCGGTCGGCCGAAAGCGGGCGCGATCAAGGCCGGTGTAGTGGACCCGAATGCGCTCTCCGGCCATTCCGAGCGCAATCATGTCCTGGCGCAGCGCCTTGCTGACCGCCAGGAGGCCGGCAGCCTGGTCCGCCGCCGCCAGGATTTGCGTCCGCGCTTTCGGGCGACCGGTCCAGTAGTGGATGTCGGCACCACGCGACTTGATCGTCAGCGGCAACCCGAGTTCCCGCGCAATGATCGCCGCCGCCGGACCATCCGGGAAGAAGAATTGCGCATCGACCAGCTCGAATGGCTGCTCGGCATGGAGCCGCCGCACTAGCGGCAGCACGGCACGGGCGATCCGGCCTGGGTTGCTGTCTCCCCCGAGCTTCGGGATCAGCGTGAAGCGCGGGTAGTGCACCGGCAGCCCCGCCGCGTCAGACACCTCCGGGATCGACCGCAGCCGCGCGTAGGGCTCCCGCACTGACAGCGGCCAGGGCGGCATGCCGATCGCGCTGACCACCGTCAGGTCGACATCGCCGCGCGCCCGTACCGCGCGCATCTGGTTGCCGACGAAGATGCCGAAGCCTGGCCGCACCGGGTTCGGGAACAGCGTCGCGATCGAGAGGACGCGCATCGCTGGGCTACAGCTTGCGCACCAACATCTCGGCCACCGCGATCCAGGCCGGATCCTTGACGGTGACGTGCTTCTGCCCGCTCGGCGGCAGCAGGGTCAGCGTGCCGCCCTCATGCTGGAGCAGGCGGCCGAAAGCAAAGCGCCCCGCAGGTTGCGGAGCGAGCACATCGCGGTTGAGGCCGCGGTTGACCTGGTCGAGCGGCAGCTCGCGCAGCCAGATCTGATCGCCGCTGCGGTACTCGCCGCTAGGCGCTTCGACGGCCACCACCCGCAGTGCGCCTTCGCTCGCAAGAGCAGTAGGCAGCAGCGCGTCTCCCCCCTTGCGCGGAGCATCGGCGCCATCGCTGGTCAGCACGGCGGTGACTTGCGGGTCACCAGCCGTCTCGCTGCGCAGCAGGACCTCCGGCTCGACGTCGAGCGCAGCCGCGATCTTGTTCATCCAAACCAGCGAGAGGTTGCGCATGCCCGTCTCCAGGCGCCCGATCGTCTGCGCGGTGGTCGGCGGCGTGCATGCGGCGGCGACTTGCGCCAGCGTCATGCCCTTTTGCGCGCGAATGTCGCGGATGCGGTTGATCATGGCGGCGCTCCTCTAACCATTGTGGTGCACGCGCTCTCTACCAAGCGCCGCCGGATGGCAAGAGGGTGTCCCGCAACCACGCGTGTTGCGCCCGAGTTGGCGAGGTGGCACCTCTCTCGTGGCAACTATGGCGGAGAACACAATGAAGCGGCGCGATTTCATGGCCACCGGCAGCGCGGCATTGGCGCTTGCGACCTTTCGTCCCGGCGCGCTCATGGCGCAGACGGCGGGCGACGCCAAGCTCGTCGCTGCGCTCGACCGCATCTTCTACTCCGACATCGACCTCCAGCCCGAGACTGCGACCGAGCGCGGCTATGACAAGGGTAGCCGCGCTGCGCTCAAGTCGCAGCTGGACGACAACAGCCCCGCCGGACGGGCCAAGCGCATGGCGCAGGACAAGAAATCGCTGGCCGAGCTGAAGGCGATCGCACCGTCTGGGCTCAGCCAAGCGGGCAAGCTGCAGCGCGAGGTGGCGCTCTACGTCGTCGGCCAGCGGCTCGTGCCTGAGAGCTTCCAGTTGGAATCGATCCGCCGTCCCTATCCGATCTTCCAGCAGGGCGGCGCCTACTTCAGCGTGCCCGACTTCCTTGACAGCCGCCACACGATCGAGACCAAGGCGGATGCGGAGGCTTACCTCTCCCGCCTCTCGGCGTTCGGCAAGGTGCTGGACGAGGATACCGCGTATCAGCGCGCGCTCGCTCCCCGCGGGGTGGTTGCGCCGGCCTGGTCGCTGGACCTGACGCTGGGGCAGATGCGCAAGCTGCGCGACGTTCCGGCGGCGCAGAGCACGCTGGTAGGCTCGCTGGAGCGGCGCGCCAAGGCGAAGGGCATCGACGGCGACTGGTCCGCGCGCGCAGCGAAGATCATGGAGAGCGAAGTCTATCCGGCGCTCGACCGCCAGATGGCGCTGATCACGCAGCTGCGCGGAACCACGCCGGCCGGCGACGGCGTGTGGCGCTTGAAGGGCGGCGACGCCATCTACGCCGCCGCGCTCAAGGACAGCATCACGACTTCGCTGTCGCCCGAGGAAGTGCACCAGATCGGCCTGCGCCAAGTGGCAGAGATCGGCGCGCAGCTGACCGAAATGCTCGACAAGGCTGGGTACAAGGGTGCGACGTTCGGTCAGCGTCTGGTCGCGCTGAACTCCGCGCCCGAGCAGCTCTACGCCAACACCGATGCGGGCCGCGCGGCGATGATCGAGAGCCTGAACGCAGGCGTTGCTCAGATGAAAGGCTTGCTGCCCAAGGCCTTCAGCCAGATTCCTGACGAGCCGCTAGAGATCCGCCGCGTGCCGCCCGAGATCCAGGATGGTGCGTCGAACGGCTACTACTATCGCGCGCCGCTCGATGGTTCGCGGCCGGCGATCTACTGGATCAACCTCAAGGACACGGCCGACTGGCCCAAGTACCAGCTGCCTTCGCTGACGTACCATGAGGGCATTCCGGGCCACCATTTGCAGCTGAGCTATGCGGGCAAGAGCGGCGAAGTGCCGCTGATGCTGCGCACGCTGTTCATCTCTGCCTATGGCGAGGGCTGGGCGCTCTATGCCGAGCAGCTGGCGGATGAGCTGGGCGGATACACCGGGCTGGAAAAGGCGGGTTACCTGCAATCATTCCTGTTCCGGGCCGCGCGTCTGGTGGTCGATACCGGCATCCACTCCAAACGCTGGAGCCGCGAGCAGGCGACGCAGTACCTGGTCGAAACCGTCGGGTTCTCCCAAGGGCGCAGCCAGCGCGAGGTGGAACGGTACTGCACGCAGCCCGGCCAGGCCTGCAGCTACAAGATCGGTCACAACAAGTGGACCGAACTGCGCCAGCGCGCACAAGGCAAGCTGGGTGACAAGTTCAGCCTGGCATGGTTCCACGATGTGCTGAAGGAAGGCCTGATGCCGCTGGAACTGCTCGAGCGCCGCGTGGACGAGCGGATCGCCGAGCGGATGCGAGCTTGACGGACCCGTCGTCCCGGACGCGATCCGGGACGACGCCTGTCTTCAGCCTTCGACCAGGCTCGCCAGGTCCAGCCAGCGCTCCTCGGCCGCATCCTTGTCGGCGCGCGCCTTGGCGATCGCCTCGGTCAAAGCCGCGAACTTCGCCGGATCTCGCGTGTAGAGCGCTGGATCGGCCATCGCCGCTTCGTCGCGTGCGATCGCCGCATCCAGCTCTTCGATCCGCTTGGGCAGCAGCTCGTAGTCACGCTGGTCCTTGTACGATAGCTTGACCTTGCCTGCGGGCGGCGGCGGAACGGCGGAGGCAGTTTCCTCCTTAGCCTTTGCCACCTTGCCTGGCGGCGTACGCTGGCGACGCTTGGCCTCCCAATCGGCATAGCCCCCGGCGATCACGTCGACATGGCCCGAACCATCGAGCCCCAGCGTCACCGTCACCGTCCGATCAAGGAAGTCACGATCGTGGCTGACGATCAGGACGGTGCCGTCGTAGTCGGCAATGACCTCCTGCAGCAGGTCGAGCGTTTCCAGATCCAGGTCGTTGGTTGGCTCGTCGAGCACCAGCAGGTTCGACAGCCGCGCGAACTCGCGGGCGAGCAACAGCCGCGAACGCTCGCCGCCCGAAAGTGTGCCGACTTTCGCCTCGATCATGTTCGGATCGAAAAGGAAATCCTTCAGATATCCCTGGATATGCTTGCGCACCCCACGCACGTCGATCCAGTCGCCGCCCTCGGCCACCACCTCCCGGATCGTCTTGTCGGGTGACATACGGCTGCGCTGCTGATCGATGACCGTCGCCTGCAGCGTATTGGCAAGCACCACCTTACCTTGGTCCGGCTGCAACTCGCCAGTCAGGATCTTGAGCAGCGTCGTTTTGCCCGAGCCATTCGCGCCGACAAGACCGATGCGATCACGGCGCTGCACGCGCAAGTTGAAGTCCTTGATGATCGTTCGGGTGCCGCCATCCTCCGTGTCGAAGCGCTTGGTGACGTGTTCGGCGACGATCACCGATTTGCTCTTGGCATCGTCCGAGCCGATCGCGAGCTTGGCGGTACCTTGTGGGCCCATCATCTGAGCGCGGGCGGCGCGCATCTCCCACAGCTTGGCAAGACGGCCCTGGTTGCGCTTGCGGCGGGCGGTGACGCCGCGCTCCAGCCAGTGCGCCTCGATCTTAAGCTTGGCGTCCATCTTCTCGGCCGCGCGCGCTTCCTCGGCGTAGACCTGCTCTTCCCAGGCATCATAGCCGCCGAAGCCCACGTCCTTGCGCCGTAGCGAGCCGCGATCGAGCCAGAAGGTCGCGCGAGTCAGGCGGGTGAGGAAGGTGCGGTCGTGGCTGATCACCACGAAGGCGCCGTTGTAGCGCTGCAGCCAGCCTTCGAGCCACTCGATCGCCGCCAAGTCGAGGTGGTTGGTCGGCTCGTCCAGCAGCAACAGGTCAGGTTCCGAAGCCAGCGCCCGACACAAAGCGGCGCGGCGCCGCTCGCCGCCCGAGGCGCTGTCGGCAGTTCGCGACAGGTCGATGCCGAGTTGCCCCGCGATCGCCTCGACCTCATGGCGCGGCGGCGCATCCTCGCCGTGGATCGCGAAGTCGAGCAGGGTGTCGAAGCCGGTGAAGAACGGGTCCTGCTCCAGCGTCACGATGCGGGTGCCGGGCTGGACCGAGCGCGTGCCCTTGTCCCCCTCCACTTGGCCCGAGATCAGCTTGAGCAGCGTTGTCTTGCCGGCGCCATTGCGCCCGATCAGAGCCAGCCGGTCGCGCGGCTGAATATTGAGGTCGAGGTCTTTGAAGAGCCAGCCGGAACCCTGGATCAAGCCCAGGCCTTCCCAGCTCAAAATCGGTGCAGTTGCCATGGTGGGCGCCCTACAAGGCTGGGTGCAGCCATGGCAAGCGCTGTGGCGCAGGGGCCACAGCTCGCCACCTTTCTGCCGTATTCACGGGCTGTTCAAGGGCTTGGCTCCACAAGCCGGAGCGTGATGAACAGCCAGACCCTGTCGCGAGCCGTTGCTCTTGCCCTCTGTGTCGCCGGTGTCGCGGCGGTGCCCGTCCATGCCGACCAGGTCAGCGAGCAAGGGCAATTGCGCAAGGAGCGTAAGGCCGGAACGGTGCGCTCGACCCGCGAGATCGAGCAGATCGTGCTGCCGCAGATGTCGGGCATGCAATACCTCGGCCCTGAATATGACGCTGCAGCAATGGCCTATCGCCTGAAGTTCATCCACAACGGCAAGGTCGTGTTCGTGGATGTGGACGCCCGTACCGGCCGCGTGATCGGCCGCAGCCGCTAGGAGTACCTTTCGAGGAGACGGAACCGTGGGCTTTCTTGACCATTCTGCGCATTCGGCCCATTTCAGCCCGGTACCTGAGGGAGAGACCGATTTGCGCATCCTGATCGTCGAGGATGAACCCACGCTCGGCAACCAGCTGAAGAACACGCTGGAGCAGAACGGCTATGCCGTCGATCTGTCCGTCGATGGCGAGGACGGCCACTTCATGGGGTCGACCGAGGAATACGATGCGGTGATCCTCGATCTGGGTTTGCCCGAGATCGATGGGCTCACCGTGCTGGGCATGTGGCGCAAGGAAGGCCGCAACTTTCCGGTGCTGGTGCTCACCGCGCGCGACAGCTGGTCGGACAAGGTGGCCGGCCTCGATGCCGGGGCCGACGATTACCTCGCCAAGCCGTTCCAGACCGAGGAGCTGATCGCTCGCCTTCGCGCGCTGATCCGCCGCGCATCCGGCAATACGTCGAGCGAGCTGACGGCGGGACCGGTGCGGCTCGACACCCGCTCCGGACGCGTCACCCTTGCCGGAGAGCCGGTGAAGATGACGGCCCAGGAGTACAAGCTGCTGGCTTACCTGATGCACCACAAAGGCAAGGTAGTCAGCCGCACCGAACTGATCGAGCACATCTACGATCAGGATTTCGACCGCGATTCCAATACGATCGAGGTGTTTGTTACGCGCATCCGCAAGAAGCTGGGTGCCGACGTGATCACCACCATCCGCGGCCTCGGCTACAGCCTCGACGATCCCGCCGACCAGCCGAGAGGCTAGTACGGAACCTGCGGCGACCATAACGCCAGACGCGGGCTCGCAGCGGAGGCGGCGGCCCCGTGGAACGGGTTCGCTCGCGCGGCGCATGATGCTGATCGCGGCCGGGTGGATATCGATCCTGCTGTTGATCGGCGGCGTCTTCCTCGATCGCACCCTGACTTCGCAGGTCACCCGCAGTTTCGACGAGCAGCTGGGCTACATGCTCACAGGCATGATCGGGTCGGCCGAGATCGGGCCGGATGGCGAAGTGTTCTTCAACCGGCCGCTTGGAGATCAGCGCTTCCTGGAGCCGAATAGCGGCCTCTACTGGCAGATCCGCGGCAAGGGGCACGAGGACTTCCCCTCCCGATCGCTGTGGGATCGCAGCCTGCAAGTGCCCGCCAATCACTTCGACACGCAGCCGCACACTTACGACAGCAAACAGTTCGCGGGTGAGCCGCTGCGCGTCATGGAGCGGTCGATCATCCTGCCCGGCAGCCAAACCGAGTGGATGTTCACCGTCGCCGCCAGCCGCGAGCAACTGGACGAGCAGTTGAAGTCGATCCGCTCGATCCTGTTCTACAGCTTCCTGGGGCTGGGCCTGGGTCTGATGGCGATGGCAGGGATCCAGACCTGGTACGGCCTGTTCCCGTTGCGCCATGTCCGGCGCGCGATCCGGCGCCTGCGCACCACTGGCGCCTCCAAGGTCACTGAGCCCTTGCCGCAGGAAGTGCAGCCCCTCGTCGAGGAACTCAACGCGCTGCTCGAACACACCGATCGCCAGGCCGAGGAGGCGCGCACGCACGCCGGCAATCTGGCGCATGCGCTGAAGACGCCGCTCACCGTCGTGATGAACGCGGCCACCGCGCGTGCGCCGGACCTTGGAGATACGGTGATCCGCGAGGCCGCCGTGATGCGCCGTCAGGTCGACCACCACCTCGCACGGGCGAGGGCGGTCGGGCGCCGTGCCGCCGGGCTCTCGCGCGCAGGTGTGTGGTCCAGCCTGGAGGCGGTGCTGCGCGCGGTCGAGCGTCTCCATGCCGGAACCCGCTTCGACCTTGCCGGCAACCATGACGCCATGGTCGGGCTGGAGAAGCAGGACTTGGAAGAACTGCTCGGCAACGTGATCGAGAACGCGGCCAAGTATGGGGGCGGCAGCGTCTTCGTCACCGTCGACGAGACCAAGGACCCGCGCTGGTGCGAAATCTGGATCGAAGACGACGGGATGGGTATCCCCGAAGCCGAGCGCACGCGGATCTTCGATCGGGGTGCCAGGCTGGACACGGGTAAGCCAGGGACGGGCCTCGGCCTTGCGATTGTGCGCGATGTGGCGGAAATCTACGGCGGCAGCGTCGAACTGGACGAGAGCGAGGATCTGGGCGGGCTGCTGGTAAAGCTTAAGCTGCCGCGGGCGGTGGGTTAGCGCTCGGTGGATCGGGGCTGACAGCTAGCCGACAACCCGAGCCTCAAACCCCAGCCTTGGCCCGTTCATGATGCCGGATCACCTCGTCGATGATGAACCGCAGGAACTTCTCGCCGAAATCGGGATCGAGTTGCGCTTCCTCGGCCAGCTTGCGCAGACGTGCGATCTGGCGTTCCTCGCGCCCCGGATCGGACGCGGGCAGGCTGGTCTGTGCCTTGTAGGCACCCACCGCCTGGGTGATGCGGAAGCGCTCGGCCAACATGTGGATCAGCGCGGCGTCGATGTTGTCGATGCTGGCGCGATAGCCGGCGAGCACCGGATCTGCTGCTGACTTCAGGGCGGGTTCGGGGCTGGACGCGGGCTCGCTCATGGGGCGAGCCGCTAGCATGGTCGCACGTGCAATTCCACTGGCGGCTTTCGCGCTTGCCATGCGCCCCTGTAGCCTCCATGTCGCACCGCAATGAGCGCTGAAGTCGTACCGCTGCGCACGCGCGGAGCCGAACCCTCGCTGTCGCCCATGCTTGCGCTGACCGCGCAAGGCATGAACAGCGTCAATGCCGTGATCCTCGACCGGATGCAGAGCGAGGTGCCGTTGATCCCGGCGCTCGCCGGGCACCTGATCTCGGGCGGAGGGAAACGGCTGCGCCCGATGCTGACCGTTGCCGGCGCAGAGCTGTGCGGCTACCAGGGCACGCGCCACCACAAGCTGGCCGCTGCGGTGGAGTTCATCCACACCGCCACGCTGCTGCACGACGACGTGGTTGACGGGTCCGACTTGCGCCGCGGCAAGGCGGCCGCCAACATCGTATTCGGCAACCCCGCCACGGTGCTGGTCGGCGATTTCCTGTTCACCCGCTCGTTCGAGCTGATGGTGGAGGACGGCAGCCTCAAGGTCCTCAAAATCCTGTCCAAGGCCGCTTCGATCATCGCCGAGGGCGAGGTCGACCAACTCGTCGCCCAGCGCCATGTCGAGACCAGCGAGGAGCGCTATCTCTCGATCATCGGCTCCAAGACGGCGGCACTGTTCGCTGCGGCCACCCGCATCGCAGCCGTCGTCGCGGAGAAGAGCGAGGCGGAGGAGAAGGCGCTCGACGCCTACGGCCGCAACCTGGGCATCGCGTTCCAGCTGGTAGACGACGCGATCGATTACGATTCTCACGCCGAGGAGAGCGGCAAGAGCAAGGGCGACGACTTCCGCGAGGGCAAGATGACCCTGCCGGTGATCCTCGCCTACGCGCGGGGTGATGCCGAGGAGCGCAAGTTCTGGCAGGACGCGATCGCCGGCTTCCGCACTGATGACGACGATCTCGCGCACGCGGTCAAGCTAATCAACCGCCATGACTGCGTGGAAGCCACGCGCGAGCGGGCTCGGCATTTCGCGCAGCGCGCGATCGATGCGATCGCGGGCTTTCCCGCGGGAGCGGCGAGGAACGCGATGGCGCAGGCAGCGTTGTTCGCGGTGGCGCGGCGGTATTGAGCGGGCGTTGCGGGCGGGCTTCGACGAGCTCAGCCCAGGCGGTGTGGGGGTAAACCGCTAGCAGGTTAAGACAAGCGCCTGCCTTCAACACCGCCAGGGCTGAGCCTGTCGAAGCCCGCCAGCCAACCCCTCGAACAGCGCCCAAGAAAAAAGGGAGCGGCAACACACCGCTCCCTCCTGAATTCCGAACCCGGATCAGCTCCGGCTCAGTCCTCTTCTTCTTCCTCTTCGTCGACTTCCAGCGCCTCTTCCTCGTCGCTGTCGAGGGCCTCGTCAATGGCTTCCGAGATGAGATCCAGCGCGTCGTAATCGGCGGTGTATTCGGCGGTGTCGCCGTTCGCATCCTCGATGGTGATGCGGTAATCCTCGCCCTTGCGGACGATGTTGAATGTCGCCAGTTCCTTGATGGCCATGCCTGCTCTCCGTGAAGGTGTCGTCCGGGAGCGTGAACCGTGGCGGGCGCGATTGGTTGCAGGCCGGCACGCGCAAATCGATGAAAGATCACGCATGTCCGTCCGGCTCGGCGCGGGCCTTGGCCGCGAGCGCATGCCTGTACTAGAGGCTGTCGCGTGAGCGACCTGCCGATCCATGCCGTGCTGCCCGATCTCCTCGCCGCCCTGGCCGAGCCCGGCGCGGCCGTGCTGGTGGCCCCGCCGGGTGCGGGCAAGACGACCGCGGTTGCACCTGCGTTGCTCGCGCAGCCCTGGTGTGCCGGGCAGGTCATCCTGCTCTCGCCGCGCCGGGTCGCCGCGCGCGCCGCGGCAGAGCGCATGGCGGAGGCTTTGGGAGAGAAGGCGGGCGAGACCATCGGCTACCTCACCCGCCTCGACAGCAAACGATCGGCGCGCACGCGCGTGCTCGTGATGACCGAGGCGATCTTCGTGGCGACGATCCTCGACGATCCGGAGCTCGCCGGCACTTCGGCAGTGCTGTTCGACGAAGCGCACGAACGCCATCTCGACTCAGATCTCGGCCTTGCGCTCGCCATCGAGTGTCGCGAGGTGCTGCGGCCCGACTTGCGGCTCTGCGTCATGTCGGCAACGATCGACGGCGCGCGGTTTGCCAGTCTGCTCGGCGGCGCTCCTGTGGTGGAAAGCGAGGGCAGGGCGCACCCGCTTGCGATCCGCTGGCTGGGGTCCGCGCCCGAGAAGCGCATCGACGACGCCGTGACCTCAGCGATCCTCGCCGCCTGGCGCGAGGAGCGAGGCGATATCCTCGCCTTCCTGCCCGGCGTCGGCGAGATCGGGCGGGTGCAGACGCAGCTTGGCGAGAAGCTGCCGTCGGCCTTGGTCCTGCCGCTCCACGGGCAATGCGAACCTGCCGCGCAACGCGCTGCAATCCGCCGCGATCCGGAAGGTCGGCGGCGGATCGTGCTGGCGACCGCAATCGCCGAGACATCCCTGACCCTGGACGGCGTGAGCGTGGTGGTCGACGCGGGCCTGTCCCGGCGTGCCGAATTCGACCGCGCGGCCGGCGTGACCCGTCTCGTCACCCATCGCGCCAGCCGGGCCGCCGCTGCCCAGCGTGCCGGTCGCGCAGCCCGCCAGGGTTCGGGCGTCGCGTACCGCCTGTGGGAGGAAGCGGCGCATCCGGGCCGGCCGGAGTTCGATCCGCCAGAGATCCAGACTTCCGACCTGGCCCCGCTCACGCTCTCGCTCGCGCAATGGGGCAGCGAGGATCCGGCGGCGCTCGCCTGGCTCGATCCGCCACCGCAGCCCTCGATCACCGCGGCCCGAGCGAAGCTGGAGGCGCTTGGCGCGCTGGAGCGGCGTACCGGTGGCGCCGGCTGGCAGATCACCGCCTTCGGGCGTGCGGTCGCCAGCCTGCCGATGGATCCCTCGCAAGCGGCCATGGTGCTGCGCGGTGCGGCGCTGGGCGAGGCGGACACCGCCGCGCGCCTCGCGCTGCTGCTACAGGAGAAGGGCCTGGGTGGTCGTAGCGACGACCTGGCTCAACGCCTCTCCCGCTGGAACGGCGAGCGACATGCGCGCGCCGATGCCTCGCGGAAATTGGCGGCAGGCTGGGCTCGTCGTGCGCGCGCGCTCGTGCAGCCCACCGCCCGCCAGGGCGAGGTGTCGCCTGCGATCCTGTTGGCGCTCGGCTATCCCGATATGCTGGCACGACGGCGCGATGCCGCTGGGGAGAACTGGCTTTCCGCGGGCGGGCGGGGCTACATCCTCGACCCTGTTTCCCCACTCGCGACGAGCGAGTGGCTGGTGATCGGCGATGCGCAGGGGCAGGCCAAAGGCGCGCGGATCCTGGCCGGCTTGCCGCTGACGACCGCCGACATCGAAGCCTGGCTGGCCGACCGCATCGAGCGGCGCTCCGTCCTGCGCTGGATCGACGAGGAGGGCCGGGTAGAGGCGCGGCTCGAGCGGCGGATCGGCGCCATCACGCTGGCCACCGGGCCCGATCCTGCACCCGATCCCGCAGCCATCCGCGATTTCCTGCTCGACCGCGTGCGCGAAGGCGGCCTGTCGCTGGTGCCGCTGGGCAAGGGCGCGCGGGCCTTGCTCGACCGTGCGCGCTACGCCGGGATCGAGGCGCTATCGACAGAGGCCCTGCTTCGTGACCTTCCGGAGTGGCTCGGCCCCTTGCTGGCCCGGCGGCTCGACGCCGTGGACGCCGGCGCCTTGCACCAGGCCTTGCGCGATCGGCTCACGTGGGAGGACCAGCAGCGCCTCGAGCGGCTCGCCCCGCCCGAGTTCGTCAGCCCGGCAGGCGCGCATCACGCGATCGATTACGAGGATGACGGCGGTCCGTCGGTCGAGGTGCGGGTGCAGGCGCTGTTCGGGCTCGATCGCCACCCCAATTTCGGCAGCCCCCCGCAACCTTTGCTGCTCAAGCTGACCTCACCTGCCGGGCGTCCCTTGCAGACGACGCGAGACCTGCCCGGCTTCTGGCGCGGCTCGTGGCGCGACGTCCAGCGGGACATGAAGGGCCGCTACCCCCGCCACCGGTGGCCCGACGAACCCTGGCGCGAAGACCCCAGCCTGAAGACGCGCAACGCGTTCGAGGCATCCAAGCGCTCTTGATTTGATCAGCGATTCCGGGGCAAAGCGGATGCATGAGTGCAAGCATCTACCAGCGCCCGAAGAACGCCATGCAGTCCGGCAAGGCCTTGATCGACCAGTGGGTCCTCGAGTTCGCGCCCGCCGAGGCGAAGAAGCCCGATCCCTTGATGGGCTGGGCCGGCTCTGGCGACACCCAGCAGCAGGTCACGCTTCGCTTCCCGACCAAGGAAGACGCGCTCGCCTATGCAGAGCGCTACGGCATCGAGGTGATCGTGCACGCAACCCCGCCGCGCCGCCTGAAGCTTCAAGCATATGCGGATAACTTCCGCTGAGGTCTTTCGGCTTGGCGCTCTGGACAAGCGCCGGCTGAGCCGCCATATGCGCCGCCGGGAGTCGGGTGGACGTTTGCGTTCGCCAACTTGGTCAGGTCCGGAAGGAAGCAGCCACAACGGATTGCGACGGGTCGCTCGGCTCCTTTTCCCCTGACAAGTCGGCCTCCAGGCCCTACCTTCCAGCGATGGACGAATCCCGCGACATGTTCGGCGACACGCCTCCCTGGGACACGGGCTCGGGACAGCCGGACGGTGACGCTGGCCCTAGTGCAGCCGAGTTGGAGGCAGCTGGACAGTCCTCGTTGTTTGGTGGCCCGGCACCAGCCGCTGCGCCTTCTCGGGTGGCCGAAAGCCCCACTTCGGTAGATCCAACGCCGCCTGCAACTTCGGCACCTGCTCAGCCCTACCGCGTGCTCGCGCGCAAATACCGGCCGCAGACCTTTGCCGAGTTGATCGGGCAAGAGGCCATGGTCCGCACCCTCGCCAACGCGATCAAGCGCGACCGGCTTGCCCACGCCTTCCTGATGACCGGCGTGCGCGGGGTCGGCAAGACTTCCACCGCGCGGCTGATCGCCAAGGCGCTCAATTGCATCGGTACGGACGGAAAGGGCGGTCCCACGATCGACCCGTGCGGCCAGTGCGAGCTGTGCACTGCCATCGCCGAAGGGCGGCATATCGATGTGATCGAGATGGACGCCGCCAGCCACACCGGCGTCGACGACGTGCGAGAGATCATCGAGGCGGTGCGCTACGCTGCCGTCTCGGCGCGCTACAAGATCTACATCATCGACGAAGTCCACATGCTGTCGCGCAATGCATTCAATGCCTTGCTTAAGACACTTGAGGAACCGCCCGCGCACGTGAAGTTCCTCTTCGCTACGACCGAGGTGGACAAGCTGCCGGTTACCGTCCTGTCGCGCTGCCAGCGCTTCGACTTGCGTCGGATCCCTTCACCGCTGCTGGCCGAACATTTCGCACATGTTTGCCGCAGCGAAGGCGTCAGCGCCGAGGACGAGGCGCTGGCGATGGTCGCGGCCGCTGCTGAAGGCTCTGTTCGCGACGGCCTGTCGATTCTCGACCAGGCGATCGCACACGCCGATCTTGATGGTGAAGGCCTGGTCCAGGCCGCGCGCGTGCGCGACATGCTGGGCCTCGCCGACAAGAGCGCACAACGCAGCCTGCTCGATGCCGTGCTGCAGGGTGACGGGCCGGGATTGCTCGAGCGCGTGGCGCAGCAGTTCGCGCTCGGAGTGGAACCGATCGCGCTGGTGCGCGGCGTGATGAACCTCGTGCACCGCATCACCGTGGCGCAAGTCAGCGGCAATGCCGCCGATGCGCCATCGGCGGAGGAACGCGAAGCGATCGAGGCCTGGGCGAAGGCGCTGGCCGCCGGGCAGCTTCATCGCCTGTGGCAGCTGCTGCTCAAGGGCCACGAAGAGGTCAAGTCCGCGCCCGACCCGCTGATCGCCGCCCAGATGGCGCTGCTCCGCGTCATGCACGCGGCCGACTTGCCCGATCCGGGCATGCTGGCGCGCAAGCTGGAGGAGATCGCCAGTCGTCCGGCTTTGGCCGCGCCGTCCGGAGAGAGCGGCGCCGCGCCCGCATCCCTGCAGCCGGCGATGGCCTGGGAGCCGCTAGTCGAACTCGTCGAACGCGAGATCGGCCTTGGCATGGCGACGACGATGCGCCTGCAGGTCCGCGTGGTCGAGCTTGGCCACGGTATACTCCGCTTCGCGCAGCCCCCCGGCTTCAATGAGGACATCGCCGGGATGCTCAAGAGCGCGCTGGCGAAAGCGACGGGTGCGCCATGGCAGGTCGAGCGCTGCGCCGAGGGCGGCGCCCCGACGCTGGAGGAGCAGAAGGACGCGCACAAGGCCGCTGCCGGAGAGGCGAGGCGCCGCGCGCCGATCGTCGCGGCGGCGCTGGCCGCCTTCCCCGAAGCCGAACTGATCGAACCGGATGACCGCCAGGCCGCAAGCGGCGGCGGCTTCCGCAATTGGAGACGTTGAAATGAAATCTATGGAAGAGATGATCAAGGCCGCGCAAGCCGCCGCCGAGACCATCCAAAAGCAAATGACCGAAACGCAAGGCAAGCTCGACGGCATCGAGGTCGAGGGCTTGTCGGGTGGCGGTCTGGTCAAGATCCGCTGCTCCGCCAAGGGTCGCGTGATCGGCGTGGCCATCGACGACAGCCTGATGCAGGCGAGCGAGAAGCCGATCCTCGAAGACCTGATCGCCGCCGCTTACAACGACGCCCGCGTGAAGGCGGACAGCGTCGCGGGCGAGGAAATGGCGAAGGCGCAGCAGGGCATGGGCTTGCCGCCGGGCTTCAACCTGCCGTTTTGATCACGCCATAGGCGATGCCGGGCGAAGGCTTGGAGCCGGCGGCGACCACGTCGTCGTTCAGGCGAGAGCAGCGCGGCGTCGCTATCGGCATGGGCGCAGCGCTGGGCATTGCGGTGATCGCCCTGGGCCTGGCGGTCTGGGCTGGCAAGGGCACTGCGGTCGATCCCTTCGCCGAACGGCTGCAATGGACGCTGCGCGCCGATGGCTTTGTCGTGATCTGGTTGGTCGCGACCGTTGCCAATGTCGCTCGCCAGCGCTTCTTCTCCGAGCAGGATATCGCCGGCAGCGGTTCGACCGATGCCTCAGACCGGGTGCGCATGGCAAGCGCGATCACGCAGAACAGTCTCGAACAGACCGTGATTGCAATCGGCGCTCATCTGGTGGTGACGGCCACGTTCGATGCGTCCCAGACGATTGTCGCGACCTTGGTGGCCTTGTTCTGCTTGGGCCGGCTCTTGTTCTGGGCCGGGTACAGCCGAGGCGCCCATGGAAGGGCGCTGGGTTTCGCGCTTACCTTCTATCCCAGCGTGCTCGCGCTGGTAGCAAGCCTCGGCGCTTTGACCTTCACCTAGATCAGCCGGATGGACGGCCGTGCCATCCACAACATGACGCACTGCGGCATTGCGTCATGTACCGCACCACACCATATCTTGCACGAACGCCGGATCCTGCCGGCAAGGTCCCGTCAAGGTACCTCCAGATATGGACAAGCCCGTGAACTTACTTCCCCTTCTTCCGCTTCGCGACATCGTGGTGTTCCCCGGCATGGTCGTGCCGCTGTTCGTCGGCCGCGAGAAATCGGTCGCGGCGCTCGAGGCGGCCATGGCCGGCGGCAAGGACATCTTCCTGCTCGCGCAGCTCGATCCTGGCACCGATGATCCGGATCGCGACGACCTCTACGACACCGGCGTGATCGCCAGCGTGCTGCAACTGCTCAAGCTGCCGGACGGCACCGTGCGTGTGCTGGTCGAAGGCCAGGAGCGCGCTCGCATTGAAAGCCTGCGCACCGAAACGACCGCCGAGGGCGAGATGCTGGTCGCGCAAGTCGACAAGGTCGAGCCGGTCGGCGCTTCGGGCACTGAAGTTGCCGCGATGATGCGCCAGGTGGTCGAGCAGTTCGGCGAATATGCCAAGCTCAACAAGAAGCTCTCGACCGACGCAGGCGAGACGCTGGGCGACATCGACGATCCGGCCAAGCTGTCCGACACGGTCGCCGCGCAGCTCTCCGCCAAGGTGGGCGACAAGCAGGCCGTGCTGGCCGAGCCCGACCCCTTGAAGCGCCTGGAGATGGTCTACGCCTTCATGGAGGGCGAACTCGGCGTGCTGCAGGTCGAGCGCAAGATCCGTGGCCGCGTGAAGCGCCAGATGGAGAAGACCCAGCGCGAGTATTACCTCAACGAACAGCTCAAGGCGATCCAGTCCGAGCTGGGCGGCGGCGACGGCGAAGAAGGCAACGAGATCGCCGAGCTTGCCGAGAAGATCGAAAAGACCAAGCTTTCGCGCGAGGCCAAGGAAAAGGCCACCACAGAGCTGAAGAAGCTCAAGGGCATGCAGCCCATGAGCGCCGAGGCGACGGTGATCCGCAACTACCTCGACGTGCTGCTGGGCCTGCCCTGGGGCAAGAAGAGCAAGCTGAAGCGCGACATCTCCGAAGCACAGGCGGTGCTCGATGAGGATCACTACGCTCTCGACAAGGTCAAGGACCGCATCATCGAGTACCTGGCGGTGCAAGCGCGCACCAACCGGCTCAAGGGTCCGATCCTGTGCCTCGTCGGCCCGCCGGGCGTCGGCAAGACCTCACTGGGCAAGTCGATCGCTAAGGCGACCGGGCGCGAGTTCATCCGCCAGTCGCTGGGTGGCGTACGCGACGAGGCCGAGATCCGCGGCCATCGCCGCACCTACATCGGCTCGCTGCCGGGCAAGATCATCACCAACCTGAAGAAGGCTGGCCGGTCGAACCCGCTGTTCCTGCTCGACGAGATCGACAAGCTGGGCCAGGATTTCCGCGGCGATCCGGCGTCGGCGCTGCTGGAAGTGCTCGACCCCGAACAGAACGCCAAGTTCCAGGATCACTACCTGGAGCTCGACTACGACCTGTCGGACGTGATGTTCGTGTGCACCGCGAACTCGCTGAACCTGCCGCAGGCGCTGCTCGACCGCATGGAGATCATCCGTCTGGAGGGTTACACCGAGGACGAGAAGGTCGAGATCGCCGAGCGTCACCTGGTCGCCAAGCAGATTGAGGCGCACGGTCTGAAGGCGGGCGAGTTCGTGCTGGAGCAGGGCGCTCTGCGCGACCTGATCCGCTACTACACCCGCGAAGCCGGTGTCCGCACGCTGGAGCGCGAGATCGCGCGTCTGGCCCGCAAGTCGCTGCGCCAGATCCTGGAAGGCAAGGCCACCACGGTCACGATCACGCCGGAAAACCTCCACGAGTTCTCGGGCGTGCGCAAGTTCCGCCATGGGGTCGGCGAGGAGGAGAACCAGGTCGGCGCGGTCACCGGTCTCGCCTGGACCGAAGTCGGCGGCGAGCTGCTGACGATCGAGGCAGTGACGGTGCCCGGCAAGGGCCAGATCAAGGCCACCGGTAAGCTGGGCGAGGTGATGAGCGAGTCGATCCAGGCCGCCTTCAGCTTCGTCAAGGCGCGCTCACCGGCCTATGGCGTGAAGCCCTCGCTGATCAACAAGCGCGACATCCACATCCACTTGCCCGAGGGCGCGGTGCCCAAGGACGGGCCGAGCGCGGGCATCGGCATGGTCACTTCGATCATCTCGACGCTCACCGGCATTCCGGTGCGCAAGGACGTGGCGATGACCGGCGAGGTCACGCTGCGCGGCCGCGTGCTGCCGATCGGCGGCTTGAAGGAAAAGCTCCTGGCGGCCTTGCGCGGTGGCATCACGACGGTGCTGATCCCGGAGGAGAACCGCAAGGACCTCGCCGAGATCCCTGCCAACGTGAAGGAAGGGCTGGAGATCATCCCGGTCAGCCACGTCGACGAAGTGCTCGCGCATGCGCTGACCGACAAAATCGAGGCGATCGAGTGGACCGAGGCGGACGAACTCGCCGCCGCGCCGCCGCACACTCCGGCTCCGAGCGCCACTGCGCATTGATCCTGCGGAGGTAGGTGAACAAACCACCTGCCTCCGAACGGAGTTCTCGGAACGCGAATTAGGCGGGTTCGCTTGCCATCATCGCCCCTCGCCGCTAACGCGCGCGCTCACGCGGCGTGATCGCGTGACATCGTTATAAAGGACCAAGAGATGGGTTACCGGGTAGCCGTCGTCGGTGCGACGGGCAACGTCGGCCGCGAAATGCTCAACATCCTCGCCGAACGCGAGTTCCCCTGCGACGAGATCGCGGCGGTGGCCTCCTCGCGCTCGACCGGGAGCGAGATCGAGTTCGGCGAGACCGGTAAAATGCTCAAGGTCAAGAACATCGAGCATTTCGACTTCACCGGATGGGACATCGCCCTGTTCGCGGCCGGGTCGGAGCCGACCAAGATCCACGCGCCGCGCGCGGCTGCTGCGGGCTGCGTGGTGATCGACAACTCGTCCCTCTACCGCATGGACCCGGACGTACCGCTGGTCGTGCCGGAGGTGAATCCCGATGCAGTAGCCGGATACACCGCGCGCAACATCATCGCTAATCCGAACTGCTCGACCGCACAGATGGTGGTCGCGCTCAAGCCGCTGCACGATGCCGCGACGATCAAGCGCGTGGTCGTCTCGACCTATCAGTCGACCTCCGGCGCCGGCAAGGCGGGCATGGACGAGCTGTTCACACAAAGTCGCGGCATCTTCGTCGGCGACTCCGTGGAACCGCAGAAATTCACCAAGCAGATCGCCTTCAACGTGATCCCACATATCGACAGCTTCCTGGATGACGGGTTCACCAAGGAAGAGTGGAAGATGGTGGTCGAGACCAAGAAGATCCTCGATCCCAAGATCAAGGTCGTCGCCACTTGCGTGCGCGTACCGGTCTTCGTCGGCCACTCCGAAGCGATCAACATCGAGTTCGAGAACGAGCTGTCGGCCGAAGCAGCACAGGACATCCTGCGCGAGGCGCCGGGTGTCATGCTCGTCGATAAGCGCGAGGACGGCGGCTACGTCACTCCGGTCGAGTGCGTGGGCGACGGCGCGACTTACGTCAGCCGCGTGCGCGACGATCCGACGGTCGACAATGGCCTGGTGCTGTGGTGCGTGTCCGACAACCTGCGCAAGGGTGCGGCGCTCAATGCGGTGCAGATCGCCGAATTGCTCGGGCGCCGGCACCTCAAGAAGGGTTGATCTGCGACCGCAGTCTGAATGCAAAAGAAAAAGCCCGGGAGGTCGCGCTGACCTTCCGGGCTTTTCTATCTTGAGGCGCCAGCGTCAGTTGGTGCCGGTGCTGACCGTCGTCGTGGTGGTCACCTTGCCGCTCGTCGAAGAGGTGGCCGGGCGGCTCACCTTACGGCGTACGACCTTGTGCGTGGTCTTCCGCGGTGCGCTGGTCGCCTGCTGGGTGGTCACTGTGGTCTCGACCTGAGCCGGCGGAGTGGCTGCGGCCAGCTGCGCTGCGTTGCGCGCCTCGGCGGCGGACTGCGCGGCCTGCTGGGCACGGGCGTTGGCGTCGGCGGCCTGCTGTTGGGCCTGCGCGATCTGGTCCTGCGCAACCGCAGCGGTGGTGGCCTGCTGATCACGCGCCGCGGCGAGCGCTGCGTCCTTGTCCTGCTGCATCAATCCGATCGCGGTGCTCGCCAGCGCTTCGGCGTGCGTCGCCTCCTCGATCGCCTTGTCCTTCTCGCCGTGCTTGAAGTCGTTCTGCGCCAACTTCAGCGCCTCGTCGGCTTGCGCGGACTCGGCGGGCAGGGCGCGTCCGGCACCGAGCGTATGCGCCGTCTCGATCTTGGCTTGCGCGGCCGCGATTGCTTTGCGGGCATCGTTGGCCTTGCCGGCGAAAGCGGGGCTGGCCATCGTCAGCGACAGTGCGCCCAGGGCGATGGCAGTGGCGATACCTGTCTTGTTCTTCATGTCCGTTACTCCTCGTTGGTGGCCACGGCGATAGTGGCGACGAAACGAGGGTCGGGAGCGCTACGTTCCTCCGGTGCGAACGCTTCGTCGCCCGAAGCAACTCAGGTCATCGTGTGTGAACGGCTAGAAAGGTTGCCTGCATCGCGTCGATCAGACGTGGATCGGCTTGCCGGTCACCGCCATTGCCGCTTCCTTGATCGCCTCCGAGTGCGTCGGGTGCGCATGGCAGGTGTAGGCGATGTCTTCGCTGGTGGCGCCGAATTCCATGGCCTGTGCAGCCTGCGCGATCATGGTGCCGGCGACCGAGGCGATGCACCACACGCCCAGCACGCGGTCGGTCTCGGCATCGGCAATGATCTTCACGAAGCCGTCGGGTTCGTGGTTGGTTTTGGCGCGCGAGTTGGCCAGCATCGGGAACTTGCCGACCTTTACCGCGCCGCGCTCTTTCGCCTGCTCTTCGGTCAAGCCGACGCCGGCGAACTCGGGCGCGGTGTAGACGACACCGGGGATCACGTCGTGGTTCACGATGCCGGTCAGGCCGGCGATATTCTCGGCGACGGCGATGCCTTCGTCCTCAGCCTTGTGCGCCAGCATCGGGCCGGGGATCACGTCGCCGATCGCCCACACGCCATCGACCTTGGTGGCGAAGTCGTGGTCGGTCTCGATCTGACCGCGCCCGTTCAGCTCCAGCCCGATCTTGTCGAGGCCCAGACCTTCGGTGTTGGCGCGGCGTCCGATCGAGACGAGCACGACATCGGCCTCCAGCGTCTCGGCGTTACCGCCCGCAGCCGGTTCGACGGTCACGCTGGCCGTGTTGCCCGCGACGGCCACACCCGTGACCTTGGTCGAGAGCTTGAGCGCCATGCCTTGCTTCTTGAAGATCTTGCCCGCTTCCTTGCGGACCTCTCCATCCATGCCGGGCAGCAGCTGATCGAGGAATTCGACGACGGTGACTTCGGCGCCCAAGCGCCGCCACACAGAACCCAGCTCCAACCCGATTACGCCGCCGCCGATGACGACCATCTTCTTGGGAACGGCCTTCAGCTCCAGCGCGCCGGTGCTGTCGACCACGACGCCCTTGTCATTGTCGATGACGATGCCGGGCAGCGGAGTGACGGTCGAGCCGGTGGCGATCACGATGTTCTTGGCAGTGACCTGCTTGTCACCAACCTGGACGGTGTGCGCATCCTGGAAGCTGGCATAGCCCTTAATCCAGTCGATCTTGTTCTTCTTGAACAGGAACTCGATACCGCCGGTGAGGCCCTTCACCGCATCGCGGCGCTGCGCGTGCATGGTGTCGAGGTCGAGCTCGGGCGTGACCTTGATGCCCATCTTCGCCATCGCGCCATTGGCGGCGGCGTCGAAATACTCCGACGCATGCAGCATGGCCTTGGACGGGATGCAGCCGACGTTGAGGCAGGTGCCGCCCAGCGTCTCACGGCCCTCGGCGCATGCCGTCTTCAAGCCGAGCTGCGCGGCGCGGATCGCAGCGACGTACCCGCCAGGGCCGGCACCGATGACGAGGACGTCGTAGTCGTATTCAGCCATGATTGGCTCCAGCTTCTTGTGCCCTGATCCCGGGTCTGCGGGATGGGGAGGGTAGGTCTTAGAGGTCGATCAGCAGGCGCGTCGGATCCTCGATCGCTTCCTTGATGGTCTTGAGCGCGGTCACCGCCTCGCGGCCGTCGATCAGGCGGTGATCGTAGCTGAGCGCGATGTACATCATCGGGCGGATCACGATCTCGCCATTGCGGACGACCGGGCGGTCCTCGATGCGGTGGAGGCCCAGCACCGCTGACTGCGGCGGGTTGATGATCGGGGTCGACATCAGACCGCCGAAGACGCCGCCGTTGGAGATGGTGAAGGTGCCGCCCTTCATGTCTTCCATGGTCAGCGTGCCGTCCTTGGCGCGCTTGCCGTAGTCGGCGATTGCCTGCTCGATGCCGGCGAAAGACAGCTTGTCGACGTCGCGCACCACCGGCACGACCAGGCCGTTCGGCGCCGAGACCGCAATAGAGATGTCGACGTAGTCGAAGTAGACGATCTCATCGCCGTCGATCTGCGCGTTGACGCTGGGGATCGACTTCAACGCCAGCACCGAAGCCTTCGAGAAGAAGCTCATGAAGCCCAGCTTGATGCCATGCTTCTTCTGGAACACGTCCTTGTACTTGTCGCGCGCCTCGATGACGGCGCTCATGTCGACGTCGTTGAACGTGGTCAGCAGCGCGGCCGTGTCCTGCGCGCTCTTGAGGCGCTTGGCGACCGTCTGGCGCAGGCGGGTCATGCGGACGCGCTCTTCGCGGCGTTCGCCACCCGAAGAGGCCGGAGCAGCGGCGGGCGCGGTGGCCGCCGGCTGAGCCTGCGCGGTCTTGGCCTGGGCCGCGGCGAGCACGTCGTCCTTGGTGATGCGGCCGTCCTTGCCGGTGCCCTTCACCTTGCTCGGGTCGATGCCATGCTCCAGCACCGCGCGGCGCACCGCCGGCGAGAGCACCGAGGAACCGCCGCTGATGTCATCCGCCGCAGCGGGAGCCGGAACCGCGGCCGCGGACGTCGCGGCCGGGGCAGCGCTCGGGGCCGGCGCAGGAACGGCCGCCTTGGGCGCCGCAGCCGCGCCGGTGCCGTCCTCTATCGTCGTGATCAATGCGCCGACGACCACCGTGTCGCCTTCCTTGGCGATGTGCTGGCCCATAACACCGGCTTGCGGCGCCATGACATCGATCGCGACCTTGTCGGTCTCGAGGCTGGCAATGGGCTCATCGGCGGACACCGCTTCGCCGGGCTGCTTGAGCCACTGGCCGATTGTGGCTTCCGAAACGGACTCGCCGAGTGTGGGAACTTTGACTTCGCTGGACATCGTGGATCTCAAGCCTTCTGCTTGCGACGGATTTCGGAACGGACCGAGAGGCCCAGGGCATCGGCAACGAGGGCGGCCTGCTCGGAGGCATGGCGCTTGGCGAGGCCGGTCGCCGGCGAGGCCGAGGAGGCCCGGCCAGCATAGCGCGGACGACCGATCTTGAGGTTCGACTGCTCGATCGCATCCTCGATCTGCGAGCCGACGAAGAACCACGCGCCGTTGTTGCGCGGCTCTTCCTGACACCACACCACCTCTTCGAGGTTCGGCATGCGCGACAGGCGTGCGGCCAGCGGCTCACCCGGGAAGGGGTAAAGCTGTTCGACGCGGATGATCTGGACGTCGTCGATCTCGGCGGCGTCGCGCGCCTCCATCAGATCGTAGGCGACCTTGCCGGAGCACAGCACGACCTTCTTGGTGGCTGTATCGGTGGGTGCCTTGGGGTCCGACAGCATGCGACGGAAGTGCCCTTCGCCCACGAACTCGCTCGCCGGCGACTTCGCCAGCGGATGACGCAGCAGCGACTTGGGCGTCATGATGATCAGCGGCTTGCGGAACGGGCGGTGCATCTGCCGGCGCAGGACGTGGAAGTAGTTGGCCGGCGTGGTGATGTTGCAGACCTGGATGTTGTCCTGCGCGCACAGCTGCAGGTAGCGCTCCAGGCGGGCCGACGAGTGCTCCGGCCCCTGGCCTTCGTAGCCGTGGGGCAGCAGCATGACCAAGCCATTCGCGCGCAGCCACTTGGCTTCGGCGGCGGCGACGTACTGGTCGATGATGATCTGCGCCCCGTTGGCGAAGTCACCGAATTGCGCTTCCCACAAGACCAGGGTCTTGGGATCGGCGCTGGCGTAGCCGTACTCGAAGCCGAGCACGCCATATTCGCTGAGCGTTGAGTCCAGGACCTCGAACCGGCCATGGGGCAGCGTGGTGAGCGGCACGTACTTGTGCTCGTCGGTCTGGTCGACCCACACCGCGTGGCGCTGGCTGAAGGTGCCGCGTCCCGAGTCCTGGCCCGAGAGGCGGACCGAGTATCCTTCGGAGACGAGGCTGCCGAACGCCAGGGCTTCCGCGGTCGCCCAGTCGAAGCCGTCGGCAGACTTGAACATCTCGCGCTTGGCATCGAGCACGCGGCCGAGCGTCTTGTGGATCGTCAGATCCTCAGGGACAGTGGTGAGCGTGCGGCCCAGGCTGTCGAACAGCTTGGCGTCGATCCCGGTGTCGACGTTGCGGCGCGAAGTCTCCGGGTCGGCCGGCTTGTTGAAGCCGCTCCATTGCCCGGCAAACCAATCAGCCTCGTTGGCCTTGTAGCTCTTGGCCGCCTCGAACTGCTCTTCCAGATGCTGAACGAACGTCGCTTCGGTCTCGGGCAGGAAGCTGTCGTCGATCACCCCCTCGCGCTTCAGGCGCTCGGCATAGATCGCGCTGACCGGCGGGTGCTGGCGGATCTTGGCGTACATCAGCGGCTGCGTGAAGCTGGGTTCGTCGCCTTCGTTGTGGCCGAAGCGGCGATAGCACCACATGTCGATCACAACATCGCGCCCGAACTTCTGGCGAAAGTCGATCGCCAGCTTGCAGACGAAGGTCACCGCCGCCGGATCGTCACCGTTGACGTGCAGGATCGGCACCTGAATGCCCTTGGCGACATCCGACGGATACGGCGAATTGCGCGCGAACTGCGGACTGGTGGTGAAGCCGATCTGGTTGTTGATGACGAAGTGGATGCAACCGCCGGTGTTGTAACCCTTCACGCCCGAAAGGCCGAAGCATTCCCAGACGATGCCCTGACCGGCAAAGGCGGCGTCGCCGTGGATCAGCACCGGCAGCACTTGCTTGTGCTTCGCGCCAGCTCCGATGTCGTCGCCGATGTCGTCCTGGATGACCTGATAGGCGCGCACCTTGCCCAGCACGATCGGGTCTACCGTCTCGAGGTGCGAAGGATTGGCCATCAGGCTCATGTGAACCTTGACGCCATCGAAGTCGCGATCGGTCGAGGTGCCGAGGTGATACTTGACGTCGCCCGAGCCGCCCACGTCCTCGGGATTGGCGCTGCCGCCGGAGAACTCGTGGAAGATGACCTTGTAGGGCTTGGCCATGACGTTCGCGAGCACGTTCAGGCGGCCGCGGTGAGCCATGCCGTAGACGATCTCGCGCACGCCGAGCTGGCCGCCGTACTTGATCACGGCTTCGAGCGCCGGGATCATGGACTCGCCGCCATCGAGGCCGAAGCGCTTGGTGCCGACGTACTTCTTGCCGAGGAACTTCTCGTACTGCTCGCCGCGGATCACCGCCTGCAGGATCGCCTTCTGGCCTTCCGGCGTGAACTCGATCTGCTTGTTGGGGCCCTCCATGCGATCCTGGAGGAAGCGGCGCTCCTCGGTGTCGCTGAGGTGCATGTACTCCAGGCCGACCTTACCGCAGTAGTTCGCCCGCACGATATCGACGATCTCGCCGACCGTGGCCCACTGCAGGTCTAGGAAGCCGCCGAGAAAGATCTTACGCTTCAGAGCGTCGCCGGTGAACCCATGGTATTCTGGCGTCAGGTCGGCCGGCAGCTCACGGGTGGAGACGCCCAGCGGGTCGAGATCGGCCGCGAGGTGACCGCGCACGCGGTAGGTGCGGATCAGGTTCATCGCGCGCAGCGAGTCCGATGCGGCCTGTTCGATGCGGGCTTCGTCGACCGGTGCGCCGGCAGTCTTGGCCGCCTTCTCGATCTTCGCCTTGAGCGTGGTCGGGTCCAGCGCCTGGGTCAGGTCGTCTTCGTAGTCGCCTCCGACCGGCGGCCAATTGCTCCGCTGCCAGCTGGGACCCGGTTGCGGGTCATCAGGGAAGAAGTCGAACGTTTCGTTGCCCATGGCATAGACCTTATCCGCGCCGGGACGCTGTCCCGGCGCTTGCATCAAGTATTCATGGCCTTGGCACGTTCCCGGGGAGGGAAGCCCATGCGTCGGCTGATGTTCCCGCCCCGACGCTTTGCAGGGCGGGGAACGGGATCAGGCGAGTTCCTTCAGCACGGCCTGAAGGGTCGTACCCAGTTCGGACGGCGAGGGCGAGACGCGGATGCCGGCCTCCTCCATCGCCGCGATCTTGTCTTCCGCGCCGCCTTGGCCGCCCGACACGATCGCGCCGGCGTGGCCCATGCGGCGGCCCGGAGGCGCCGTGCGTCCAGCGATAAAGCCGGCCATCGGCTTTTTGCGGCCGCGCTTCGCCTCGTCCTTGAGGAACTGCGCCGCTTCTTCTTCGGCCGAGCCGCCGATCTCGCCGATCATGATGATCGACTCGGTCTCGTCGTCGGCCAGGAACAGTTCGAGCACGTCGATGAAGTTCGTGCCGTTGACCGGATCGCCGCCGATGCCGACAGCCGTCGTCTGGCCGAGTCCTGCATTCGTCGTCTGGAACACGGCTTCATAGGTAAGCGTGCCCGAGCGCGATACAACGCCCACTGAGCCCTTCGAGAAGATGTTGCCGGGCATGATGCCGATCTTGCACTCGTTCGGCGTCAGCACGCCGGGGCAGTTCGGGCCGATCAGGCGCGACTTGGAACCGGTCAGCGCGCGCTTAACCGGGATCATGTCGAGCACCGGGATACCCTCGGTAATGCAGATGATCAGCTCCATCTGCGCGTCGATCGCTTCCAGGATCGCGTCCGCGGCGCCGGCGGGCGGCACATAGACGCACGAGGCGGTGGCGCCCGTCGCAGCCTTCGCCTCATGAACCGAGTTGAACTGCGGCAGCCCCAGGTGCTCGGTACCGCCACGGCCCGGAGTCACGCCGCCGACCATCTTGGTGCCGTAGGCGAGCGCCGTCTCGGTGTGGAAGCTGCCGGTCTTGCCGGTCATGCCCTGGGTGATGACCTTGGTGTTCTTGTCTACGAGAATGGACATAAGTCGATCCTATCCTTCATCACCCCGGGGAGGCTGGGGCCGCATCCATGATGCATGCGTGAAAATCATGTCGCCCCGCATCAGCGGGGCGACGGTATGCGGGAAATCAGGCCAGGCTCTCGTCGATGCCCTTGCACGCGACCAGCAGTTCCTTGACCGCGTCGATAGAGACCTGCAGGCCTGCCTTGGCCTTGTCGTTCAGTTCGATCTCGATGATCTCTTCCACGCCCTCGGCGCCGATCTTCACCGGCACGCCGACGTAGAGGCCATCCACACCGTACTGGCCTTCGAGGTAAGCGGCGCAAGGCAGGATGCGCTTCTGGTCCAGCAAGAAGCTCTCAGCCATGGCGATCGCCGAGGCGGCGGGAGCGTAGAACGCAGAGCCGGTCTTCAGCAGGCCGACGATCTCGCCGCCGCCGTTCGCGGTGCGCTTGACGATCTCGTCGATGCGCTCCTGCGTCGACTTGCCCATCTTGATGAGGTCGGGAACGGGGATGCCCTTGACGGTCGAGTATTCGACCACCGGCACCATGGTGTCGCCGTGGCCGCCCAGCACGAAGCTGGTGACGTCACGCACCGAGACGCCGAACTCCCAGGCGAGGAAGGTCGAGAAGCGCGCCGAGTCCAGCACGCCGGCCATGCCGACGACCTTGTTGTGCGGGAGCCCCGAGAACTCGCGCAGCGCCCAGACCATCGCGTCCAACGGGTTCGTGATGCAGATCACGAAGGCGTCGGGGGCGTTGGCCTTGATGCCTTCGCCGACGGCCTTCATCACTTTGAGGTTGATGCCGAGCAGGTCGTCGCGGCTCATGCCGGGCTTGCGCGGCACGCCGGCGGTGACGATCACCACGTCGGCGCCGGCGATCGCGGCATAGTCGCTCGAACCGGTGATCTGGGCGTCGAAGCCTTCAACCGGGCCGCACTGCGCAAGATCGAGCGCCTTGCCCTGGGGAACGCCGTCGGCGATGTCGAACAGGACGATGTCGCCCAGTTCCTTTTGCGCGGCGAGGTGAGCCAGGGTGCCGCCGATGTTGCCGGCGCCGATAAGGGCGATCTTCTTGCGAGCCATAGAGCCTGTCAGTCCTCTTCACACGAGCGGGGCAGCGGACGATGTGGCGGCCTGCTATGCCCCGTCGACGGCAGGCTCCGATAAGTTCCGCGCGTGCCTAGGCCTGTGAGGGGGCGATTGCAACCGCCAAAAGGCAAAAACAACCTCCGATCCAGCTGCTTAGATGATAACGGTTCGCAGTAGCAACAAGCGTGGATCAGCGCTCCGCAGCATGGCGCAGCCGGGCCGCGACCCGCTCCGCAAGCCGGCGGTCGAACTGCCGGCACACCGACAACCAGTGCTGCGAAGCGGCCGGATCGCCATGGTCGCGCGCAGCGGCGGCGTAGGCTCCGGCCTGCTCCGCCGCCGCCAGGCCGTGGTCCGCGAAGTGGCGCAAGGCGGAGACCAGCGCGGCGCTGTCGGTAAAGGTGCGCGTGTTGTCGTTGGCAGCGCAGAGCGGTGCCGATCGGCACCGCCACGCCCGTATCTGGCAATTGCCGCGGGTTCGGGCACCGGCAAAGCGGATGGTCATGATCGAAGCGGCCCTTGTGTCGTTATCGCGTGAGCCACGGATAACGGAACGCTCCTAAGCCTTTGATGATAGGCTATGGTTTCAGAGGCGTTGAGGATTGCCGCTCGTCGCGCCGATCAACCGGTCGGGCTCTGGATCCACTGCCCGGAGTTGCGATACTCGTCCTTCACGCCCGTGCCCTCAGGCAAGTTGCTGCCTTGGTAGAGGCCATCGCCGCCACGCTCCTTGAGCTCGCTGGTGTAGGCAGGCGGCGGAGCAGAGGCGGCCGTCGCGGTCAGCCCGCCGGGGTTCGCCACCAGACCGGCGGCGCGCGCGCGCTGCAGACCCTCGTCGTAGGCCTTCTGGATCGCCAGGGGATCGAGCGCTGCGCTGGCGGCAACGGCCACGGAAGAGTCATCATGGCGATGCGGCGCCGGCAGCGGCTCGCCGCCAAGATAGGCATAGCGGAACATGCGCGGCTGCCCGGCTTGCCCGTTGAAGCTGTAGAACCGGTGCGCCCCGATCGTCAGCAGGTAGTGCAGGCTGGGCGCCCAGTACGGGTGGACGGCCACCGTATGATAATGCGTCGCCAGGCCGACCGGTGCGTAGACGTATCCGGCCAGCGCCTGCCGCGCCACGCCGGCCGCGCGTTCCCAGAACAGCCGATTGGGCCGGCGCGCCAGCGAACCGTCGCAGGTGAAAGAGAACTGGCACCCGCTCGACCGCTCGGACCCTTGGTAGACGACACCGCACACCGTCTTGGGATAAGCCGGATGCGCCACACGGTTGAGCACCACTTGCGCGACCGCCTGCTGACCCGCGTCGGCCTCGCTCGCGGCTTCATAGTATATGGCCGCGGTCAGGCACTGTTCGGCGCGGGTGCGGTCGACGCCGCTGTTGTCGATCCGAAGCGATTGCGCGACCGGCGGAGGGACGATGCTGGAGCCCGGTGTGCCTTCCGCGTCCGAATGGATGCCCTCGCCAAGCCCGGGCTCGCGCTTGTCGAGCTCCAGGTAATAGAAGGCCGATCCCGGAAAGCTGTCGCCTGCCCGCTCGAACGGCAGGGGTTCGACAGCGACGCCCTGCGCCGTAGCATCGCCGACCGAAAACGCATCCCAGCTGCCGGGCGCGGCGAAGGCGGGGAGCGCGATCGCGCCTGCCACTGCCAAGGCCAGGCGCGCGCGATAGCGTCCGCGCGCCGCCCTCAGCCGCGCGCCGCCGTGTCCCACGCGCGCCACGAAGTCCCGCGGGCGCAGTTCGTCGAGGCAGATCGGAGCGAGGCGAGAGGTCATGCAGTCCTGGTCAGAGCCATGTCGATCTTGCGCCTACGCGCCCGCGTATGGCTTGGCAGCAGGGGAATGGCGTGCGTCCCGATTCGGTACATCGCTGCCCCATAGCCTTAATCGGTTAAGGACTTGCGTTGTCGATCGCGTGCCCTTGCCAGCGCCGGCGCGGGCGACTAGGGGCGCGCTCACGTCACGGGTTGACCGGGAAACCGGACCCAAGAGGGAATTCGGTGCAAAACCGAAGCTGCGCCCGCAACTGTGACCGGGGAGCCCTTCCTCAACCAAGCCACTGGCGCCTCAGGGTGCTGGGAAGGCGGGGAAGGGCAGCGATCCGGGAGCCAGGAGACCTGCCCGAAAAGACGGTCGTTCCGCATCGGGCGGGTGAACCGGTGCAGCGTGGTGCGTGCTTCCATGAGGGGAAGCGCGGGCCTCTCGCCATGAACGGCGCTTCGTTCAAGGTTGGAGGTTTGCACATGAAGTACCTGTTTTTGCTCACATCGGCGCTCGCGATCGCCACTCCGGCGCTGGCGCAACAGGCCGATACGGACGCCACCAACGAAGCGGGCTTCTACGACCCGACGTTGACCCGCGACCCTGACACCATCACGGTCCTCGCCACCGGCAGCCAGCTTCCGATCGACCGCACCGGTCAGCCGATCAGCGTCATCGGCACGCAAGAGATTGCCTCCATTCAAGGCCCGGACATCACCCGCGTGCTGGAGCGGCTCCCCGGTGTCACCTTCGCCCGCAACGGCGGCCTTGGTTCGACCACCAGCTTGTTCGTGCGCGGCGCCAACTCACAGCAGCTGCTGGTGCTGGTCGACGGCTTGCGCGTGGCGGACGTGGCGGCTCCGGGCGGCGGCTATGACTTCGGCAACCTGACCACCGGCGGCCTCGGCCGCGTCGAGCTGCTGCGCGGTTCCAATTCGGTCGTCTGGGGCTCGGAAGCGATCGGCGGCGTGCTGGCGCTCACCTCGCGTGACCTGAACGGCCTGGAAGCCTCGGCCGAGTACGGCGCGCGCGACACCTTCGACGGCCAGGTCACCGGCGGCGTCTCGGGCGACAACTACGGCGTGACCCTGAACGGCGGCTACCTCACCACCGACGGCCTGAGCCAGGCCGCGAACGGCGCCGAGCGCGACGGGTTTCGCCAGTACCGCGCCGGCGGCCGCGCCCATGTCGAACTGACCCCCGGCCTGACCGCCAGCCTCGTCGGCCGCTACACCCGCGGCAAGCTCGACATCGACGGGTATCCCGCGCCTCTGTTCGAATTCGCGGATACGCCCGAGTACCAGAAGACGCGCGAGATCGGCGGCCGCGCCGGGCTCGCCTGGACTTCCGATGCGCTGGACCTCAACGCCGGCTACCAGGTGTCCGACACCCGCCGCCGCTATTATGACCCGACCTTCGGCGACACCGACTTCAACTCGGAGACGCAAGGGCAGAGCCGCCGCGCGGAACTGGCCGGCACCTATCGCGCCAACCAGGAGCTGCGGCTCGACTTTGGCGCGGACCACGAATGGTCGCGCATCGATACCGTGTCCGCCTTCAGCCCGGCGGCGCGCTACAAGGCCAATCTGTCGAGCGGCCACGCGTTGCTGGGCTGGTACGGCGATCGCTTCACGCTTGCCGGTGGCCTGCGCTACGACGATCACTCGCGCTTCGGTGATCGCTGGACCTTCGGCGCCAACGGCAGCTTTGTCGTGACGGATCAATGGCGTGTGCGTGCCTCTTACGGCGAAGGGTTTAAGGTTCCGACGCTCTATCAACTCTTCTCCGAGTACAGCAATCCCACGACGACCCTGAACCCCGAGAAGAGCCGCAGCTACGACGCCGGGATCGAGTACGGCGACCGCAACGGCGATCTTCATCTCGCGCTCACCGGCTTCCGCCGCGACAGCCGAGATCTGATCGGCTTCACCTCGTGCTCGGGCGCGATCTGCGCCACGCGGCCGTTCGGCTACTACATCAACGTCGGCCGTGCGCGTGCGACCGGCTTCGAGCTCGAACTGGGCGCGCGCGTCAGCGAGACGCTGCGGGCGCAGGCGTCCTACACCTACGTGAAGTCCACCGACCGCACGCCGGGTAGCTTCGACGAGGGCACCGATCTTGCCCGCCGCCCGCGCCATGCGCTGACCGTCTCGACCGACTGGACGCCGGTGAAGTCGGGGCCGCTGAGCGGCTTTGCCCTGGGCGGCGACATCCGCCTGGTGAGCGACAGCTATGACTTTGCGGGCGAGTTCGGCCGTATCAAGGGCTACGTGCTCGGCACCGTGCGCGCGAGCGTGCCCGTGGGCGAGCACCTGGAAGTGTTCGGCCGGGTCGAGAACGTGACCGACGAGAAGTACGAGACGGCAGGCGGCTATGGTACGGCCGGGCGCTCGGGCTTTGTCGGCATCCGGGCAAAGATGTGAGATCGATGACGTTCCTGCCCCGGCTATGCCGGGGCGGAACACCGCTCGCTCGATATGGGGCGAGCGGATTGGCCGCTGTCGTGCTGGCGCTCGGTGGGTGCCAGGACGGCACGGCGCCGCCGGTCATCCGATCGGCGCGTCCGAGCGTGGTGTCGCTCAATCCGTGTAGCGACGCGATCCTGGCGCAAGTGGCTGCTCCCGGACAGCTGCGGGCGGTCTCGCACTACAGCCACGAACCGGGGTCCAGTTCGATGGGTGTGGCTGCGGCGCGGCGCTACCCCGCCGTCTCGGGCTCGGTCGAGGAGATCACCAAGCTGGCGCCTGACCTCGTCGTTGCCGACGTGTTCCTGCCCGCACCGACGGTTCAGGCGCTTCGTGACCTCGGCATTCGGGTGGTCACTATCGGCAGCGTGAACAGCGTGGCTTCCAGCGAGGCGCAAGTGCGGGAGCTGGCCGCCGCTACCGGGAATTCCGAGGCTGGTGAGGGACTTGTTCGCCGGATCGAGCAAGCGCTGAGAAGCGCTGCGCCCTCGAACGGCACGAAGCCGGCATCGGCGCTCGTCTGGGAGAGCGGCGGCATCGTCGCGGGCGACACCACTCTGATTGCCGACCTCATGCGGCGCACGGGCCTCGTCAACGCCGCGGCGGCACGGGGCATGCGCCAGGCGGATTACCTGCCGCTGGAAAGCATGCTGGCCGATCCGCCGGACGTGATCCTCGCCACGGGAACGCGGCAGTCGCAGGAAGATCGGCTTCTCTCGCATCCGGCCTTGGCAGCGCTGACAGGCACGCGCCGCGTGCATTTCGACAGCACTCTGCTGTGGTGTGGAGGGCCGACGATCGTGCGGGCGGCGGGTGAGCTGGCTCGAGTTCGGCGTGAGGTTCAAGCGGGTAAACCGCCGGTGGTGGGGGAGGGCTTCGACAAGCTCAGCCTGGGCGGTGTGGGGGCAATGTCCGCGCAACGCCGCGCCTCAGATAAGCAAGATCAACAAGTTACCTCCCTTATCAAAGAGTTTACCCCAACACCGCCCAGGCTGAGCTTGTCGGAGCCCGCCCGCAACACTCGCGACTTCGCATGACCCGCCGCCTCATCCTTATCCTGGTCCTAGCGCTAATCCTCGCAGTGCCGTTATCCCTGCTCGCCGGGCGCGTATGGATTGACCCGCTCGACCCGCACACCCGCAACGCCACCGTCATCCTGTTCCAGCTCCGCCTTCCGCGTGCCGTGCTCGCGCTGATCGTTGGCGGCGGGCTCGGCACCGCAGGCGCGGCGATGCAGGGTTTTCTGCGCAACCCGCTCGCCGATCCTGGCTTGTTCGGCGTGTCGTCCGGAGCGGCGCTGGGTGCGGTGCTGAGTTTCTGGACGGGCTACGCCGCCTCGGTCTACCTGCTGCCGGTGTTCGCCCTCGTCGGCGCCGGCGGGGCAATGGCGTTGCTCGCCCTCATCGCAGGCCGCGACGGCGGGGTGGCGCTGTTCACGCTGGCCGGGCTGATGATCGCCAGCCTGGCAGGCGCGCTGATGAGCCTGGCGATCAGTCTATCGCCCACGCCCTTCGCCATGAGCGAGATCGTCACCTGGCTGATGGGCGCGCTGGCCGACCGGTCCTGGCGCGAAGTGTGGATCGCCGCGCCGCTGACGCTCGCCGGCATTGCCGTTCTGGCGCTCGCCGCGCGCAGCCTCGATGCGCTCACCCTGGGCGAAGCCGCTGCGCGCTCGCTCGGCGTGGAGCCGCGCCGGCTTCAGGCGGTGATGATCGTCGGCGTGGGGCTGACGGTCGGCGCGAGCGTGGCGGTGGCTGGGATCATCGGCTTCGTCGGCCTGATCGTGCCGCACCTCGTGCGCCCGCTGACCGACCGCCGCCCATCCTCGCTGATGCTCCCGAGCGCCCTGGCCGGCGCGCTGCTGCTGTTGCTGGCGGACGTGCTGTGCCGCATCCTCCCGCTCGCGGGTGGCGAGTTGCGCCTCGGCATCGCGCTCAGCCTGATCGGCGCGCCGTTCTTCCTGCATCTGTTGCTCAAGATGCGGCGGGGCCTGGCATGAACAACAGCCTGGCGCTCGATCAAGTGACGGTGACCGGCCGCCTCGAAGCAGTGACGGCCAAGCTAAACCGCGGCGGCGTGAAAGCGATTTGCGGGCCGAACGGTGCCGGCAAGTCTACGCTGCTGTCGGTGCTCGCCGGGCTGCTGGTGCCGGACAGCGGCTGCGTACGCCTGGGCGGCACGCAGATCGACCGGCTGCCCGCGGCCGAGCGCGCACGCTTGCTCGGCTACCTTCCGCAGGCCCCCGAGGTCGCGTGGGACGTCTCGGTCGAGACCCTGGTTTCGCTCGGCCGGCTGCCTTGGCGCGGGGCTCCGGCGAGCGAGGCGCAAGCGGCGGTCGATGCCGCCATCACCGCCATGGACCTCGACCGTTATCGCGATCGCCCGGTTTCGCGTCTTTCGGGCGGTGAGCGGGCGCGAGCGTTGATGGCGCGTGTACTGGCGACGCGGCCCGATTGGCTGCTGGCCGACGAGCCACTCGCCAACTTGGACCTCGCGCACGCGGCCACGTTGATGCGCCGCTTCCGCGAGCAGGCGGGCGAGGGCAGGGGCGTGGTTCTGGTGCTGCACGATCTGGCGACGGCTATGAACCATGCCGACCGCGTGCTGGTGCTCGATCGTGGCCGTCTTGTCGCCGACGGACCACCGGGCCAGGCGCTCTCCGAAGCCGTGATCCGCGACGTCTGGGGCGTCGAGGCGCGCTGGCTTGGCGAGCCGGGCGCACGGGCGCTCGCGATCGGCTGAGCATTCGTCAGCCGCCACGGGGGTGGCGCAGAATAGACTTTCCTACAACCGGGATCTCACGATACTCTTCCACCTTCCTGAGGGGGAAGGCCACAAGCATGTCAGACGAATTCATCGGCGATCCGACGCCGCTGCGCGATGCCGACTACGAAAAGGCGGCGCGTGACTTGGGCTGTACTGTCGCGGCTGTGCGCGCAGTGGCGCAAGTCGAGAGCGCGGGCGGCGGCTTCCTGGCTGACGGCCGGCCCAAGATCCTGTTCGAGCGGCATATCTTCCACAATCGAACGGGCGGCAGGTACAGCGCCGCGCACTCCGACGTTTCGTGGCCCACGCGCGGCGGGTACCTGGGCGGAGCGCGCGAGTACGAGCGGCTCACCGCGGCATTGAAGCTCGACCGCAAGGCGGCGCTCGAGTCGGCCAGCTGGGGCAAGTTCCAGGTGATGGGGTTCAACTGCTCGAGCGCCGGGCACGCCAAAGTGGAGAGCTTCGTCAAGGCGATGGTCTCGGGCGAGCCGGCGCAGCTGGCCGGGTTCGTCGCGTTCATCAAGACCTGCAAGCTGGACGACGAGCTGATCCGGCGTGACTGGGCCGGCTTTGCGCGCGGATACAACGGCGCTTCCTACGCCGCGAACGCCTACGACCGGAAGATGGCGGACGCTTATGCGCTGTTCGCCAGCGGCGGCGCGCGGACCGAGAACCCGATGCCGCTGCTCAAGATCGGCGACACCGGGCAGGACGTCATGCACCTCCAGGAACTGCTGGGGCAGGTGCCCGACGGCGACTTCGGGCCGGGCACCAAGTCCAAGGTCATGGCGGCGCAGAAGAAGGCGGGCATGTACGCGGACGGCATCGTCGGGCGGCAGACCTGGGAGCTGCTGCTCTCTGCACCGGCGGCCAAGCCTGCCGATAAGCACGCTGCAAAGCCGGGCAAGTCACCTGCGGTAACGCCTGCCGAGCGCAGCCGCCCGCCGCTGCGTCAAGGTAATAAGGGCGAGGACGTAAAGCTGCTGCAGATCCTGCTCAAGCTGGAGCCGGATGGCGAGTTCGGACCCGGAACCAAGGCCGCGGTGGCCGCCTTCCAGAAGTCGCGCAGGCTCACGCCCGATGGCGTGGTGAGCGCCGGCACCTGGAAGGCGCTGCTGGCCTGAGACCCGGCGCCGGCGCGTGCGTCAGGTCACCTGGCCGCGCTTGAGCGGGTTGTCGCCCTTAGGCATGTCGTCGGTGGGGGACTGTTCGGGCACGCTCGCGGTTGCCTCGTCCAGATGGCGGTCGAACACCAGCGATCCGGTCTTCTTGTCGATCTGGTCGCGGCGAAACGGGATCTCGGCGCCGATCGAGGGCTTTTGCTGGTCGGTCTGGCTCATGGTTCTCTCCTCGTGTTTCCACATCCAACACACGAGCTCGAGCGGGAGTTCCGGCCTGCGCGTCAGAGCGCGCCGACGCCTGAGACGAACCGATCGCGCAGGGCCTGCAGCACCCGCGGCGGCAGCGGATCGAGCGCGCGGGCCGGTTTGCCCTTGCGCAGAGCGGCGCGGTCGGCCTGCGAGGGATCGGCGACGCGCACCCGCACCGCCGCCTGCCCCTTGGCCCGCATGCCGAGAAGTTCGGCTGCTCCGCGCGACAAGTCCAAGATGCGCCCGCGCGCCACGAACGGTCCGCGGTCGTTGACGCGCACCAGGATGCGACGTCCAGTGTCGAGCGAGGTCACTTCGACATAGCTGGGCAGGGGCAGGGTGGTGTGGGCCCCCGTGATCCAGGCGGGCCGGAACTTCTCGCCGTTTGCTACGCGGTTGCCGCTTTCGCTGCCGTACCATGAGGCATAGCCGAGCATGTCGTAGCCCGGCTGCGCCGCGGGCGTGTAGGTCGTGCCGCGCACCTTGTAAGGCGCGCCGATGCGAACCGGGGTGTCACTGACGGGGCGGTAGTGACCGCCGCAGGCGGAGAGGGCGAGGGCGGTCAGGATGGCGAGGGTGCGCAGTGCCCCTCCACCACCAGCCTGCGGCTGGCGCTCCCCCTCCGCGATACTAGCTGGGGGAGGATCAAGCGAGTGCCTATCCAAATCCTCCCCGAGCCCGCTCGGGGTGGGGGACCGCTCGCGCAGCGAGTGGTGGAGGGGCAGGACCCTCACCGCCGCACGCCGGCACTCCGGTCCCGCACCGCCTTGAACTCTGACCCTGCCTTCCACTCGGGCCAGCCGGTCGAGTTCGACAGCTCCTGCGCCATGGTCCCGACCAGCTCGATGTCCTGCACCGCGCCGGCGAGGTTCCAGCTGGCGTCCCAGGCGTCGCAAGCCTGGTGGTAGCACTGGCCGGTGTAGCGATCGATCCACGCCTGCCCCGCCGCCCGGCCGCCTTGCTTGAGGTCGGAGGCGCCGGCGATGCCCATCTGCAGCAGCACCGGCACGCCGCGCTTGGCAAAGGAGAAGTGGTCCGCACGGTAGAACAGCCCGCGCTCGGGCAGGCTCTCGGGCGTGACGGTGCGCCCTTGTGCCTTGGCGATGCGCGCCATGTCGTCTTCCAGCGTGTCCTGACCCTGGCCGACCAGCACCACGTCGTTCGCCGCGCCCGCCGTCTGCAGGATGTCGATGGCGAGGTTGGCGACCGTCTTTTCCATCGGATAGATCGGATTAGCGGCATAGAACTCGCTGCCGAGCAGCCCGCGCTCTTCCGCCGTCCAGAACGCGAAGACGACGCTGCGATCCGGCGCGGGCCCGGCCTTCAGGGCGCGGGCGATCTCCAGCAAGCCGCCGATGCCGAGCGCGTCGTCGTTGGCGCCGGCCCGGTACACGCGGCCTTGCGCATCGGGCGCGCCCTTGCCGTAAGCGTCCCAATGCGCGCCGAGCGAGACTACTTCGTCGGCCCGCTTGGCGCCGGGGATACGCCCGAGCACGTTGTGGCTGGCGATCTCTTCGTGGGTGACGGGCACGTCAGCGCTGAAGGTGACGCCCTTGAGTTCGACCGGCCGGAAGTCGGCGCGGCCTGCGGCCTTGCGCAGCGTCGTCAGGTCGAGCCCGGCGCGCGTGAACAGCGCCTGCGCCGCGCCGCCCTCGATCCAGCCTTGCAGGCGCAGGCTGGTCAGGTCCTCGGGCTTGCGGACGATGTCGTAGTTCTCACCGCGCGGGCTGGTTACGACGTTCCAGCCATAGCCGGCACCGGGCGTGTCGTGGACGATCAGCGCGCCGATCGCGCCGCGGCGGGCGGCTTCCTCGAACTTGTAGGTCCAGCGGCCGTAGTAGGTCATCGTCCGCCCGCCGAACTTGCCGGCGACGGCGTCGCCCGGCGTGGCGGCGAAGTCGGGGTCGTTGATCAGGATGACCGCGACCTTGCCTTTCAGGTCCTGGCCCTTGAAGTCGTCCCACTGGCGCTCAGGCGCAGAGACTCCGTAGCCGACGAAGACCAGCGGTGCCTTGTCGATCCGCGCGGCATCGTCAGGGCGCAGGGTGGAGACATAGATTTCCTTGCCAGGCGTGACCGGCGTGCCGCCGAAGCGCATCGTCCCCTGGCCCAACGTGGTGTGCAGCAGCGGCACGGTCTGCAGCCACTGGCCGTCGGGTCCGCCGGGCTCCAGCCCCGCCTCTTGCATGCGCGCGATCAGGTAGCCGATCGTGCGCTCCTCGCCCTTGGTGCCGGGCGCGCGGCCTTCGAACGCATCGGATGCGAGCGTCTTCACATCGCGCGTGATGCGCGCAGGATCGACGGTGACCTTGGCGTGTGCGGGCAGGGAGGTGGCAAGAAGGGCGGCGGCGAGAAGCAACTTGTGGTTCATGGGGTCATCCTAGCTGCGTGTGGGATGGCAGGACAACCTTGCTTACCTCGTCCCAGAGCGATTGCTGCTCGGAAGGCGGAGGCGATGTCGTCCAATTGGCCGATGCCGGGTCGGCGGCAAGTAAAGCCGCGCGATCGCTGGAGCCCTTGACAGGCTTGCGCTTTTGGCATGGAAGGGATCGCGCCCGATTGGTCCGTACAGGTCCAGCTCGCACTGGCTCAGCCGCAAACAAGCGGCCTCAATCCACACCGCTAGGGCTCAGCTTGTGGAAGCGCACCAACCAAGACCGCAGGTCACCTGAGTACTTACGAGTCGCTACGAGCGCACCTCAACCACGCTCAGTACCCGCAGTCGTACCCCGTCGGGCAGGCTGCGCGATCCTGCTCCCACTGCGCCATCTCACGATCATAGCGCCGGCGTTCTTCGCGATAACGGGCTAAGTCCTGCGCATAGGCCTGGCTGCGCGCACCATAATCGTCTGCTTCCTTAAGGCGCCGCTCAGGCCGTGCTTCAGCATAATCTTGCCAGCCACCCGCATAGCGCGCGTCCCGTTGCCGGACGTAGGCGAGCTGATCGAGGTTCATCTTGCGGATCGTCTCACGGTCGCGCGCGATCGCCTCGGGGGTCATCGTCGGATCATGCGGATTGTCCGCCAGCGCGCCTTGCGGCAGCATCGTCGCTGCGGCGCTTGCCGCGCAGAGCCAGGCCCCGATCCTCATGTCTTTTCCCCGCGATCCCCGTTGGTTGTGGCAGGAACATGCCTGCAAACGGGGCGCTCCGCAAAGCCATTGCGATGAGCCGAACGCACCCCATCTACTGCCCCGGACCGCCGCCCCGCTTGATCGGCGCGAACAAATCTGGAACAGACTTCCCGCATGAGCTTGACCCACATCACCGTGCGCGGCGCGCGCGAGCATAACCTCAAGGGCGTGGACATCGCGCTGCCGCGCGACAAGCTGATCGTCATCACCGGGCTGTCGGGCTCGGGCAAGTCGAGCCTGGCGTTCGACACGATCTATGCGGAAGGTCAGCGTCGCTATGTCGAGAGCTTGAGCGCCTATGCGCGCCAGTTCCTCGAGATGATGCAGAAGCCCGATGTCGAGCACATCGACGGCTTGAGCCCCGCGATCTCGATCGAGCAGAAGACCACCAGCCGCAACCCGCGCTCGACCGTCGCCACGGTGACCGAGATCTGGGACTATATGCGCCTGCTGTGGGCGCGGGTGGGAGTTCCGTATTCGCCCGCGACCGGCCTGCCGATCGAGGCGCAGACGGTCTCCAACATGGTGGATCGCGTGATGGCGCTGCCCGAGGGCACGCGCGCCTACCTGCTGGCGCCGGTCGTGCGCGGTCGCAAGGGTGAGTACCGCAAGGAACTGCTCGAATGGCAGCGCGCCGGCTACGCCCGCGTCCGCGTTGATGGCGAAATGTACCAGATCGAGGACGCGCCCGCGCTCGACAAGAAGTACAAGCACGACATCGAAGTGGTGATCGACCGCATTGCCGTGAAGGACGGGATACAGACGCGCTTGGCGGACTCGTTCGAGCAGGCGCTCAAGCTGGCCGAGGGGCTGGCCTACATCGACCTGGCCGACGGCAACGTGCCCGGCCGCGAAGGGGGCGAGGGCACTGCGCTGAAAGGCGCCGGCCTCCCCCCCAACCGCATCGTCTTCTCCGAGAAGTTCGCCTGCCCCGTCAGCGGCTTCACCATCGAGGAGATCGAGCCGCGCCTGTTCTCCTTCAACGCCCCGCAAGGCGCGTGTCCGGCCTGCGACGGCCTGGGCGAGAAGCTGCTGTTCGATCCCCAGCTGGTGGTCCCCAACGAAGGCCTCAGCCTCAAGCAGGGCGCGGTGGTGCCCTGGGCCAAGTCGAACCCGCCTAGCCCCTACTACATGCAGGTCCTCACCAGTCTCGCCGAGCATTTCGGCTTCAAGCTGGAGACCAAGTGGGAGGACCTGCCCGAGGAACACCGCGACGCCATCCTGTTCGGCACCAAGGGCAAGGCCGTCCCGCTCACCTTCAAGGACGGGCGCAAGAGCTACACCGTCAACAAGGCGTTCGAGGGCGTGATCGGCAACCTCAACCGCCGCATGCTCCAGACCGACAGCGCCTGGATGCGCGAGGAGCTGGGCAAGTTCCAGACCGCGCAGCCGTGCGAGACCTGCCACGGCAAGCGCCTCAAGCCCGAGGCGCTGTCGGTGAAGATCGCGCAGAGCGACATCGCCACCGCCGCGCGCCTCTCGGTGTCGGACGCGCACGCCTGGTTCGGCGAACTGGACGCCAAGCTCACCCCGCAGCAGAGCCAGATCGCCAAGGCCATCCTCAAGGAGATCAACGAGCGGCTGGGCTTCCTCAACAACGTCGGGCTGGACTACCTGAACCTCGACCGCACCAGCGGCACTCTCAGTGGCGGCGAGAGCCAGCGCATCCGCCTCGCCAGCCAGATCGGCTCGGGGCTCTCGGGCGTGCTCTACGTGCTCGACGAACCCTCGATCGGCCTGCACCAGCGCGACAACGACATGCTGCTCGCCACCCTCAAGCGCCTGCGCGACCTGGGCAACACCGTCATCGTCGTCGAGCATGACGAGGACGCGATCCGCGCCGCCGACTACATCGTCGACCTCGGCCCCGGCGCCGGCGTCCACGGCGGCGAGGTGGTGGCCGAAGGCACGCTCAAGCAGGTGCTGAAAAGCAAGACCAGCCTCACCGCCGCCTACCTCAACGGCACGCGCGAGATCGAGGTCCCGGCCAAGCGCCGCAAGGGCAACAAGAAGTTCGTCACCGTCGAGAACGCGCGCGCCAACAACCTCAAGGGGGTGACCGCCAAGTTCCCGCTCGGCACCTTCTGCTGCGTCACCGGCGTGTCGGGCTCTGGCAAGAGCTCGCTCACCATCGACACGCTGCAGGCCGGCGCCTCGCGTCAGCTCAACGGCGCGCGGGTGATCGCGGGCGCGCACGACAGGATCACCGGGCTGGAGAACTGCGACAAGGTCATCGAGATCGACCAGTCGCCGATCGGCCGTACCCCGCGCTCCAACCCGGCGACTTACACCGGCGCCTTCACCATCATCCGCGACTGGTTCGCCGGCCTGCCCGAAAGCGCCGCGCGCGGCTACAAGCCGGGGCGCTTCAGCTTCAACGTCAAGGGCGGCCGCTGCGAGGCGTGCCAGGGCGACGGCCTGATCAAGATCGAGATGCACTTCCTGCCCGACGTCTACGTCACGTGCGAGGAGTGCCACGGAAAGCGCTACAACCGCGAGACGCTGGAGGTGAAGTTCAAGGACAAGTCCATCGCCGACGTGCTCGACATGACGATCGAGGATGCCGAGGAGTTCTTCAAGGCCGTCCCCCCGATCCGCGACCGCATGCACATGCTGAACGAAGTGGGCCTGGGCTACGTCAAGGTCGGCCAGCAGGCGACCACGCTGTCGGGCGGCGAGGCGCAGCGCGTGAAGCTCGCCAAGGAGCTCGCCCGCCGCTCCACCGGGCAGACGCTCTACATCCTCGACGAGCCGACCACCGGCCTGCACTTCGAGGACGTGCGCAAGCTCCTCGAAGTGCTCCAGCGCCTCGTGGACCAAGGCAACTCGGTGGTGGTGATCGAGCACAACCTCGACGTCATCAAGGTGGCCGACTGGATCATCGACCTCGGCCCCGAAGGCGGCGTCCGCGGCGGCGAGATCGTCGCCACCGGCACGCCCGAGCAGGTCGCGGCCAACCCGGCAAGCTTTACCGGGCGGTATTTGAAGCCGTTGTTGGAGAAGGGCAGAGTGAACGCGGACTAGCCGAGCCCGTCGTCCCGGACTTGATCCGGGACCGGTTCCGCCATGCCGCGCCCTCTCGTGCGAACGCCGGAGAAGGACGGTTCACGTAGACGCGGAGACAAACAGGAAGATGCGAGGGCCATCGCCCTCGCGCTCCCAGAAATCGAAGCGAGCGACGCTCCGTGTGATCGCCGCAGCGCAGAGCTCTACGCCATCCCCTTGGGCGCAAGCCACAGGCTGAGCGCGGCGATCAGCAGGCGCTGGCCGACGAGGGTGCCGAGCAGCACCGCATTGGTGCGCCGGTTGCGCGCGCGATAAGTCGCGATCAGCAGCGGGAAGGTGGCGAAGACCAGCACCAGCATGAACGCCAGCAGCGCCGGCGGTGTCGGTGCGGTGTCGAGCACGCCCTTTTCGGCGCGGGGCACCAGCGCGTTCATCAGCAGCTGCGCCCCTTGCGTGAACAGCGCGAAGCCCAGCACCACGCGATTGTGCTCGTCGTAGTAGCGGTCAAAGTCGGGCCAGTCGCCCGGCTCCTCGGGAAAGATCAGCGTGGCAACGACGTAGTAGCCGCCCACCACCAGGGTGATCGCCAGCAGCCAGAACATGTTGGCCGGGATCGCGTTGCGATAGGCATAGGCGGCGGTGAAGAACGAGAGCTGGTCGAGCAGCACGAAGGCCCCGAGCAGCGGAACCAGCAGCCCCACCCGCACCGGCGGCGGCGCATCGTCGGCATCGTTGACCCTGAGCGCCCCCTTCGCCGCCGCCCGCTGCCGCGCCTGCAGCCGCAGGATGCGCGCAAAACCACTCAGCAGCTCGGCGATCGAGAGGCCGAGCAGCAGGCTGAGCAGGGCGAAGATGAGGTCGAAGTCAGTCATTGTTGACGATTCAACTAGTCATCAAGCTCATTCTGCAGGGGGGAACAAATCTCCCATGCCTCGATCCTTGGGCTTTTTCGGGCGTTCGACCTTGACCGCGTCAGCCATCTTCTTCGCAGCGACATAGGTCCTCACGTACTCTCCAAGGAGTTCATCAGAAATGTGAGGTAAATCGTCTTCAGACGTCACAACCGCCTGAACTTCGTTGCGGCCTTCAGAAGACAGATCAATCAATTCTGTACGAGCAGCGATCCAGTCCCCCTTGCAGTGCGCTTGTCGTCCTAAGGCTAGGTATACAGCACGTTTCTCTATGCTTAGTGGAGCTTTTCGGGGTTGAAGTAGCGGTATGACTGGCTGCCCTCGGTCATTGACATACCAGCAAGCTGCCTTGACTCGAACAAGGATATTAGGTCCCCATTCGATCATGCTGATGCTACGCAGCCCGGCGTCAGGAAAATCAGCAAAGGATCTACCTTCCACCGGACGTGAGATACCGAGTTCGAAAAGCGCGACGACGCAATCTATGATCCGGCGTGGGCGAGCCAAAATCATCTGTCGGATCGCAGCCGGCTCGAAGATACCTCGAAGTGCTTTCGGCATTAGATCCCAGGTGAAGTCGTGACTAAAGCCGAACCCGCCCTTGTCGAGTTCCATAATTTTGGAGGCTGTAGCTTCAACGTCACCAGGCTCTGTCACATTCGCAACAGACAATGCCAGGGGCGCATTCGAGCGGGACATAAACACACTCTCCGATCTGCCTACAGAAAACAGATCGGGAACGGATTTGTCAATCAGCTGAGCGGGCCCCGCTGGTGATAACGAATAATTAACTTTGCTGACATTCGCCGATCTGCATTCCGGCCTTCGTTAAACAAGTGGCGGGCCACAGCCCAAGGACCACGCGTTTCATGTGAAAGATCCGATAGAGCGGTCGCACTCGCGTGCTTGTAGATGTTGTATAATGACCGTAGTAACTTAAGGTCGCTATCATCAACCTTCGGCTCAGCAAGAACTCGTTCGCCAGTAGCCGGAACGAACTGCATGGCGCGGGTCTTTATCGGCGACTTGCTGCTACTCTTAAATTCGGCGAAGACGCTAGGTTCAACCGGTCCGTAATCCCAGGCTTCGAAATCTTGACGGACCAGAGGTTTCCCCATCGCCCGCAAATAGTCTGCATGACAGAAATATAGAAGCTTCTGGAGCTTCATAGGGGTCATTGTGATGCTCTCGGCGTCTGCCCAGTCGAGAAGCAAGTTCGCCAAGCCCTTGATATCATAAGGGGCTGAGGTCACGGGCGCTTGAATACTCCGTTGATCATCCATCCTATATAATCTCACAAATCCTCGCGCCCGCGTACGCCAAACTTGGAGTGCCAACGAGCGTTGACCTTTCACTATCCACAGAACGGCGGGACTACTTGTCCACAGTTGGCAAGCGCTTTTGCGTCAAGACTACGGAACAAGGCAAGAACATAGTCGCACTTGGAACGTCTGCCGCTTGTACAAAAACCATTTTCCTACAGCCCCTGATGTAATATAACCAACCTGGTTCACCTCGGCGCGCCGTTGGGCGGCGAGTCGAGGTCGCTCTTGCTCGCGAGGTGAACCATGTTCGACACATTCAATCCGCAGGGCCTCGGCGCTCGGGCGTCCGGTGGCTCCGGGGTGCATGAGGCTGGGGACGGCACTCCGGCGCGAGGTCCTACCTCATTCGGGCGGGGGTGGATCCCCGCCGATCGGGATATCGGGTTGCCGGGGGATGACTGCGCACCATCGCGCGCAGGAGGCTCCGGCGCTGCGCCTGGGGAGAGCCCCAACCCCAGCCCCTCCCCCGAAGAGGAGGGGCTCGCCACCGCTCCGCCTGCTCGCAATCACAACTCCTGGACGCCGGCGCGCAAGGCGGCGTTTTTGCATCATCTGGCCGAGACGGGGAACGTGCGCGCCTCGGCGGCGCGGGTGGGGATGACGCACCAGTCGGCCTATCTCGTGCGGCGGCGGGAGCGGCCGTTCCGGGCGGCCTGGGCGGCGGCGCTGGTGCTCGCGCGCGAAGTCGCAGCGCAAGTGCTCGCCACGCAGGCAATCGACGGGATCGAGGAACAGGTGTGGTTCCGGGGCGAGCGGGTCGGCGTGAAGACGCGGTATGACGCGCGCCTGCTGCTCGCCCACCTTGCGCGGCTCGACAAGGCGGCGGAGGCGGAGGACGCGGGCTTGCACGCCGAGCGCTTCGACGAACTGCTCGCCACCGTCGCGGGCGAGGGGCCGGAGGAGGGCTTGCGCGATCACGGCGAGACCTGGGCCGATCCCGACCCGCTGCTCCCCCATGCGCGCGAGGTCTGGGCCAACCGGACGGCCGATCGCGCCTACAACGACGCGCACCGGCAATGGCGCGAGGAGTTCGACGCCGCACTCGCCACGAAGGCGGATGAGCCTGAAACGCTCTACACGTCCTGGTTCGACGCCCCGCTCGCCGAGTGGGACGCCTGGCACCCACGCGCCTGCGCCGCCGTCGACACCGCAGTCGCCGCCGAGAGCCGGGAGGTGTTCCCCGACTGGGTCGAGGTGGTCGACGAGGCGGAGGAATGGGGCTGCGAGGACGAGCGCGACGAATGGGACCGGGTGCCGGACTGGAACGACCCGGTCTACCGCAACGATCCGCCGATGGAGTACAAGTCGATGGAGCTGGGGTTGCAAGGTCCTCCCCCTGTGGGGGAGGTGGCAGGCGCGTCAGCGGCTGACGGAGGGGTGTCACCGCTGGCGAAGTGCTCGGACGAGGGGGTTACACCCCTCCACCGCCTGCGGCGGTCCCCCTCCCCTTGCAGGGGAGGATCTGAGTTTCCTCAGGACACCGGCAATTGCGGCAACTCAGCCCGCTCCGAGCTTCCTCGCAACGCGCCAGCCCAGCGCCTTGGCGCGGTTGCTGGCGGGCCAGCGGGCGGGGCGGGCGGGGGACATGCCCCACTTGCGCATGAGGCCGTTGAAGGCGCGCGCATCGGCTTCGGCGAAGCTCCACTCCGAGCGCCAGGTGATCGAGAGCGAGACCGACGGCTCGGGTCCGTTGCGCACGAAGTGCGGCGCCATCACCGGCACGTAGACCGCCTCGCCGGGGCCGATCGGGTATTCGCGGCCGCCGGATAGCAGCTCCTCGCGCCAGGTCAGCTCGCGGCCGCCGCCGGTGTGGTAGGTCTCGTGCACCCGGTCCGGCGCGTAGCGCGGCTCGCCGGCGGGGAACTGGGTCATCACCTTGGACCCGCGGACCTGGAGCAGGATGTTGTGCTCGGGGTCGAAGTGGTAGGGTGTCATGCTGCCGGGCGAGCTGATGAAGACGAAGGCCTGCGTCTTGAGCATGCGGCCGGTGCGGCGCTCGATCGCCGGGGTCAGCTCGGCCAGCAGCTCGGCCAGCAGCGCGGCGTAGGGGGTGTGTTGCTCGACGTTCTTGAGCACCGCCCACGAGGCGCTGGTCTCGATCCGGCGGATGGTCTCGCCGATGGGAATGCCGGTGGGCGCGGGCTTGCCGTCGATGCCGATGGGCTGGTCGGCGGCGTTGTACTCGACGGAAGGTTCGGGGAGGGCTTCGGCGAGCTGCGCCAGCGCCTCGCGCTCCAGCAGCGGGTGGTGGTCGAGGCTGTGGGCGAGGATGTGCGGCACCTCGGGATAGGAGGCGGCGAAAGTCTCGCGGGAGGTTGGGGGGAAGACGGTCATCGCTTGACCTCGTGACGGACGATCTGGCGGAAGGCGAACCGGCGCGCCGCCCCGCCGATGGCGATGGAGATCCGTCCGACCTCACGCCGCTCGCGCCAGATGTGGTCGATCATCGGGTGGTCGGCTGCCGCGCAGCTGTCGGTCCAGGCGATCTCCGGGTTGCTCAGGATCGCCAGGTTCTCGCGCTGAAGCAGGACGCCGGGGGAGAAGCGGGCGAACCCCTCGTCGAACGCGGTCTTGAAGGAGAACGCGCCGGGCGGGCTGAGGAAGGTGGCGAGCATGGCGATCGGCCTGCCGTCCAGGGTTAGGGTGAGGCGTTCGAGGCGGCCGCGCTCTGCCGCGCCGGCGAGGCTTTCGGTGAACAGCGCGGCGGTGGCAGGGCTGCAGGCGAGGGCGGAGCCGGCATGGCCCTTCCAGCCGGCCTGTTCGAGGGCGAGGAACTGCGCGGTCCACAGCTCCAGCCCGGCGGCATCGGTGCAGCGGTGGAACTGCACGGCGCCCTCGTCGGCGAGACGGTTGGCCTGGCGGCGCAGTTCCTTGCGCTTCTTGCCCGACAGCGAAGCATCCCAGTACGCCTCGGGCGTGAGCTCGGAGGCGAGCAAGGCCCGCTCCTCGCGGTGCACGATCTCGGCCTGCCGGTTGGACGTGGCGAGCACGGCCTGGAGCGCAGCATGCAACGGACCGCCGAGCGGCAGGTCGCGCAAGTGGAGGAACAGCGCGGCACCGGCATTCTCGTCCGCCCAGCGCAGCACGGCCTGCCAGAACGGCACTTCCGCTCCGGCTGAGACGAGTGGCGCGCCGCAGAACGCGTTGGGGTGGAGCCAGTTGGCGAGGTTGGGGAACGGGTGGCGGTAGTAGCGGCTCTGGCGGACGATCGGCAGCAGCCCGGCGAGTTGGCCGGCGACGTCGACGCGGAGGACCTGGACCTGGCTTTCGGTGCCGAGGTGGCGGAGCGAGGGGAGGAGGTACCAGCTCTCGAAGAAGGGGTTAGGCTCGCTGGTCTGGGTTGCCAGCGTGTCCCAAGCGGCGACCTGCTCCGGTTCGGCAAGGGACTGCCAGGGCACGCAAGCGAGCGTGCCGGGGCCGCCGGTGAGCGGAGCCGGCTCGGCAGGGTGCTGGGTCTTCGGCCTTGTCGCCACGGTTAACCTTCGCCTGGCGCGCAGAGCGGTCGCGCGAAGTTCAGCTAGCAGGACGCAGTCAAGGAGGAGCTAAGGACGATGGTTAAAGAAAAGCCCCGCGCGGCGGACCGGCGGGGCTTGAGGCAGTCGAAGCGCTCAGGCGTGGCTGGCGAGTACGGCCAGGAGCAGCAGAGCGACGATGTTGGTGATCTTGATCATCGGATTGACGGCGGGGCCGGCGGTGTCCTTGTACGGATCGCCGACGGTGTCGCCGGTGACCGCGGCCTTGTGGGCGTCCGAGCCCTTGCCGCCGTGGTTGCCGTCCTCGATGTACTTCTTGGCATTGTCCCAGGCGCCGCCACCCGAGGTCATCGAGATGGCGACGAACAGGCCCGAGACGATGACGCCCAGCAGCATCGCGCCGAGCGAGGCGAAGCCCTGGCCTTGCCCTGCGACGGCGGTGATGATGAAGTACACCGCGACCGGCGAGAGCACCGGCAACAGCGAGGGGACGATCATCTCCTTGATCGCGGCGCGAGTGACGATGTCAACGGTGCGGGCGTAGTTGGGCCGGCTCGTCCCTTCCATGATGCCGGGGTTGGAGCGGAACTGCTCGCGCACATCCTCGACTACAGAGCCAGCCGCGCGTCCGACCGCAGTCATGCCGAAGGCTCCGAAGAGGTACGGCAGCAGCGCGCCAAGCAGCAGGCCGACGATGACGAAGGGGTTCGAAAGCGAGAAGTCCACCACGACGTCGGGGAAGAACTCCTTGAGGTCGGTCGTGTAGGCGCCGAACAGAACCAGCGCGGCGAGTGCTGCAGAGCCGATGGCGTAGCCCTTGGTCACGGCCTTGGTAGTGTTGCCGACGGCGTCGAGCGCGTCCGTCCTCTCGCGCACTGCGTCGTCGAGCCCGGCCATTTCGGCGATGCCTCCGGCGTTGTCGGTGACCGGGCCGTATGCGTCGAGTGCCACCACCATGCCGGCGAGGGCGAGCAGTGCTGTCGCGGCAAAGGCAACGCCGATGATCCCCGCGAGCTGGTAGGTCGCGATCACTGCGACGACGATCACCAGCGTCGGCAGGGCGGTAGACTCGAGGCTGATGGCGAGGCCCTGGATGACGTTCGTGCCGTGTCCCGTCTCGCTGGCTTTGGCGATCGAGCGGACCGGGCGGTAGTTGGTGCCCGTGTAGTATTCGGTGATCCAGACGAGCAGCCCGGTCACCGCAAGCCCGATCATCATGCACCAAAACAAGTCCAGGGCGGTGAACTCGGCCCCATCGCGGGCCGCGGTGCCGAGCGCGGCTTCGGTGGTCAGCGTGTCGGTGGCGGGTTGGAGGAAACCAGCACCGCCGATGACGGCGTTGAGGTCATGGAAGGCGTACTGGAACACGCCGTAGATGAAGAAGACCGAGAGGATGACGGTGACCCAGAAACCTTTGTACAGCGCGCCCATGATCGACGCTTTGGAGCCGAGCCGGACAAAGTAGGTGCCGATGATGGAAGCGACGATGCACACGCCGCCGACGATCAGCGGCACGGACATCAACGTCAGCAGGTCTGCGGTGGGCGCCTTCACCAGCAAAGCGATGGAGACCATCGTCAGGCCGATCGTAACGACGTAGGTCTCGAACAAGTCAGCGGCCATGCCGGCGCAGTCGCCCACATTGTCGCCCACATTATCGGCGATCACGGCGGGGTTGCGCGGGTCGTCCTCGGGGATGCCGGCCTCGACCTTGCCGACGAGGTCGGCGCCGACGTCCGCCGCCTTGGTGAAGATGCCGCCGCCAAGACGTGCGAAGATCGAGATCAGCGAGGCGCCGAAGGCGAGTGCCGTCAAGGCGTCGACGATCGGCCGGGCATTGGGCGTAAGGCCGGCAGGTCCCGTCAGATACCAGAACAGCCCGGCGATCGAGAGCAGGCCGAGCCCTGCCACCAGCATGCCGGTGATGGCTCCGGATCGGAACGCCAGCGTGAGGCCGCCCTGCAGCGAACCCCGCGCAGCCTCGGCCGTGCGTACATTTGCGCGCACCGAAATGTTCATGCCCACGAAACCGGCGACACCCGAGAGGATCGCGCCGATCAGGAAGGCTACTGTCGAAAGCGTGCCGAGTGTCAGGAACAGCACCACAGCTACGATTAAGCCGACGATGGCGATGGCGGTGTATTGGCGGCCGAGGTAAGCCTTGGCGCCTTCCTGAATGGCGGCGGCGATATCCTGCATCTTTTCGTTGCCGGCAGGTGCGCCGAGCACTTGTCTACTGGTGATGATGCCGTACAGCACGGCGACCAACCCCAGGACGATTGCGAACGTGATCAAGTCCACGCAACATCCCCTTTTCCCATTGTTATCTTTTATTAGGCAGCGTTGTTCGCTGCTCTAAAGACAAGGGCTATAGGGTGGTCGCGGTACTGGCAAGCCGGGATTGCGGAACTGTTCGGGAGTCAGTTCTGATGCTCGTAGCCGAGACTTGCAGGCGCGGGTACCGCCTGATCGTCGTAGGTAAGCTGTAAACCCTGTCCCACTGCCAGGCGCCCCACCCGGTAGAAGGAGCGGCCATGCTTCGCCGGCAACGCCGAGAGCGAATGTTCCTGCTCGGCTGGGGCAGCGAACAGGAGATGGTAATCGTCGCCCGCAGTCGAGGCGAACAGCCTGGCTTCGAGTGCCTCTCCCATTACCTGACAGAAGGCCGGAGATAGAGGCACTTGGCTCAAATCGATCTCGACGGCCAACCTGCTCGCCGCAGCGAGCCGCTTGGCATCGATCAGTAGACCGTCCGACACATCCATCATGGCACTGACGAGAGGTGCGATCGCAACTCCAAGTGGAGCACAGGGCTGCGGCTGGCGATAGGCTGAGATCAGGTTTGCCCGACTGGCAACGTCCGCGTCCCGCTCTCCACGCAGAATGGCGAGACCTGCACCCGCGTCACCGATCGGTCCGCTGACCCACAGGTGATCGCCAGCGCTGGCACCGGCGCGCGAGGGCACCGGCACACCGTCGTGCGGCTCGCCCAGCGCGACCAACGCGAAGCTACGGGCTGCCCCAGGAGGCTGCCGCACAGTGTCCCCGCCAAGGAGGGGGATGGCAAAGTGTTCACAGGCCGTTGCAAGTCCGGCGAGGAAGGCGGTGTCCCAGCCATCCTCCTGTGCCAGTGGATAGCTGAGCAGGCAGCCGCGCGGCTCTGCGCCCTTTGCCGAAAGATCGGAGACGTTGGTGGCGACCAGCTTCCACGCGACCGTTTCCGCAGGGTCATCGGGCAGAAAGTGTACTCCCTCGACGATGGTGTCCATGGTCAGGACAAGGCGCGTCTCGCCAAGTTGAAGCATCGCCGCATCGTCGGCAAGGCCGCGTGCTGCCGGGGACGTGGCGATGGCTCTCAGTGCCGCGATGAAAGCGGCTTCAGTGGTCATCACGCCGCATGTCGTTCACCTCAGCGAACCTGCTTGCCCACCGCGTCGAGCACACCGTTGACGAACTTGGCTTCGCGCGCATCGAAGAAGGCATGTGCGACATCGAGGTATTCGCTGATGGCACTGCCGGTCGGCACGTCCGCACGCGCCATCAGTTCCCAGGCGCCCGCGCGCAGGATCTGCAGCATCGTCCGGTCGAGTCGGGTAAGAGACCAGCCCTGTGCCAACTTGCTCGCCAGCAGATCATCGATCTCGTCACGACGTGCGAGCACGCCTTTGACCACATCGTCGAAGAATGTGACCTCGGCCTCGGCGTACTGGTCCTCGTCGATTTGCGCCCCGAGGCGGTGGCGGTGGAACTCATCAAGGAGCTGCGCCTGCGGCGTGTTCTCCATCTCATGCTGATAGAGGGCCTGCACGGCAGCAAGCCGCGCGGCCGAGCGCTCTCTCGGTTTGGCGGTCATATCCCCAGTCTCGTTTCGATCGAGCGCGCATGGGCCGGCAGGCCTTCGGCCTCGGCAAGCGCGATGGCGGCAGGCCCAATGGCGGCGAGCGCGCGCTCGTCCAGTTGGATGAAGCTGGTGCGCTTCATGAAGTCGAGCACCGACAAGCCCGACGCGAAACGCGCCCGGCGTCCGGTCGGCAGCACGTGGTTGGGACCTGCGACGTAGTCGCCCACCGCTTCCGGCGTGTGGCGGCCCAGGAACACGCTACCGGCGTGGCGGATACGGGAGAACAGCGCCTCAGGGTCTTCCGTGGCGATCTCGACGTGCTCGGCTGCCAGAGCATTGGCTAGCGCAGGCGCTTCGTCGAGGCTTTCGACCTCGATGATAACGCCGTGCTTCTGCCAGCTCTGGTCGGCCACGCGCGCGGTCTGCAACATGGCGATCTCGACCCCTACACGGTCGGCAACAGTGTCGGCAAACAGCGGATCGTCGGTGATGAGGATCGACTGCGAGGAAGGGTCGTGCTCGGCCTGACTGAGCAGGTCGGCGGCGATCCACTCGGGATTGTTGCGCCCATCAGCGATCACCAGGATCTCGCTGGGCCCGGCGACCATGTCGATGCCGACCACGCCGAAGAGCTGGCGCTTGGCTTCAGCGACCCAGGCGTTACCCGGTCCGGTCACGACATCGACGGGCCGAATGCGCTTCGTACCATAAGCCAGCGCGCTGATCGCCTGCGCGCCACCGACGCGCCAGACTTCATCCACGCCCGCCAGATAAGCGGCGGCGAGGACGAGCGGGTTGACCACGCCCTTGGGTGTTGGCGTCACGACCACCAGGCGCTCGACACCCGCAACCTTGGCCGGGATGGCGTTCATCAGCAGCGAGGAGGGGTAAGCCGCGCGTCCGCCAGGAACATACAGACCGGCTGCATCGACCGGCAGCCACTTGGCGCCTAGCCGCACCCCGGCATCGTCCGTGTAGTCCCGATCTTCGGGCTTCTGTGCCTCGTGGTAGGTCCGGATGCGCTCGGCAGCGAGTTCGAGTGCTGCGCGCAGTTCTGGCTTCAGCGTGTCGAAGGCATCGCGGCAGGCGGCAGGCTCGATCCGCCAGGATGCCTCATCGCCCAGGACATGGCTGTCGAACCGGCGCGTGTAGTCGACGAGAGCCTCGTCGCCACGGCTGCGCACTTGCGCCAGGATCAGGGCGACATCGCGCGCGACATCATCGTCGCTCTCGCGCCGCTCACGCACGAGGCGACCGAACGCGGCTTCGAAGCCGGGATCGCGGGTAGACAGGCGCAGCATCAGGCGGCCTCGCGCTCGCTGACGAGGGCACGGAACCGTTCCACCAATGCACCTACGCGCTCATCGGTCTTGAGCGCCGCGCGGTTGACGATAAGACGCGCCGAAATGTCGAGGATGCGGCTTGTCTCAACCAGGCCGTTCTCGTGCAGCGTGCGCCCCGTCGAGACCAGGTCGACGATGCGGCTTGCCAGACCCAGGCTGGGTGCCAATTCCATGGCGCCGTTAAGCTTCACGACTTCGGCCTGGATGCCCAGGCGCTCGTAGTGGCGACGGGTAAGGCTCGGGTACTTGCTCGCGACGCGCAAGTGCGAAGGCATCGCACCGGCCGCTTGGCCCTCCGGCTCGGCAACTGAGAGGCGGCAGTGGCCGATGTCGAGATCCACGGGCGCATAAAGATCGGGGTAGGCGAACTCTTCGACAACATCTGATCCGACGATCCCCGCCTGCGCGGCACCATGCGCGACGAAAGTGGCGACGTCGAAAGCGCGCACGCGGATCAGCCGCATCTGCGCATCCTCGCACGCAAACGACAGCGCGCGAGACTTCTTGTCATGGAATTCGGCTTCGGGCACCACTCCGGCACGCGCCATCAGCGGCAGCGCCTCGTCAAGGATGCGGCCCTTCGGCACGGCAAAGATCAGCGGAGCAGGCATGGCCGCGGGCCTTACGCGGCAAGCCGGCGAAGGGCAACACGGGAGCGCGCATTATGGACGCCGGTACCAGCTTCGATGGAGATGTGCAGAACGCTTTCGACAACCAGCTCGAGTACTGCAAGCGCAACGACGCCCCCATCACCGCGCGGATCGTACGCGCGCTGCGCGACGCCCTGGCTGCGGACGAAGGCGCGCCATTCCTGAACCGGATCCGCGACTGGCAAGGCGTGGCCCTTGCCGATGGCCTGCCGTTGCGAGCGGCGGGAGCACTGCACGGGCTGCACATGAGCGGCCGGGCTCCTGAGCTTGATGCGATATACGCCGGCGAACCGGCTGACGACGTCACCATCGTTCGCGCTGTCGCGAAGGCTCACTCGGACTGGCTGCTGCCGTGGCTGGAAGGGCCGCCACAGACCAACGAGGCAGGGCGCTCGTCGGGCTTTGCGGCCGGTATGCTATGGCTTGCGGATCAGGGCCTGCCCATCCGTTTCGAGCCCTTCGAGATCGGCTCCAGCGCCGGGATCAATTTGATGATGGATCGTTTCGCCTGGGGCCTGGGCGGTGTGCATGTCGGCGCGCGCGAGCCGCTGCTGTCGTTCACGCCCGAGTGGCGTGGTCCACCGCCGCCGCAGCATGCGCTCTCGATCGCGACGCCAGTTGGGTGCGACGTCGCGCCGGTTGATCTTACCAGCGCTGAACAGGCCTTGCGGCTCAAGGCCTACATTTGGCCGGAGCACACGGAGCGGTTCGCTCGGCTTGAAGCCGCCATCGCCGAAGCGGCGGTTCACCCCCCGCTGTTGACGCGTATGCACGCGGCCGATTTCGTGGAGCAGCACCTCGCGAGCCCGCAGGCCGAGGGGACGACGCGCGTGCTTGTCCACTCCATCGTGTGGCAGTACCTGCCAGCGAACGAGAAGGAGCGCATCACTGCAGCCATGGAAGCTGCGGGCGCGCGAGCGACGCAAGACCGAGCACTCGCCTGGATCGCGCTGGAAGCGGACCGCGTGGCGATGGCTCACGGATTGCAGGTGCGCTCCTGGCCCGGCGACGGCAAGGCTCACCGCCTAGCCGCCGCGCACGCACACGGTGCCTGGCTGGAGTGGCTGGGGGCTTAGCTCTCGCCAGGCGCCCGCAGCCGCAAGGCGAGGGCATGGACGCGCTGGCCCGGAATGTCGCCCAGTGCCGCATTGACCATCCGCTGCCGCTGCAAGCGCGACTGGCCGGTGAAGTGGGCACTTTCGATCTCGACGGTGAAGTGCGATTCGCCGCTGCCGTCATCGCCGGCATGGCCGTGATGCCGTGCGCTGTCGTTGGCGACATCGAGGTAGGTGGGGGCGAAGGCGTCGGTCAAAAGCCGTCGCATTTCCTGAGCAATCGGTCCGGTCATGCCTTCCATTTAGGGCATTGCTGTCCCATCTGAAAGCCGGTGAGCAGGGACAGATTTCACGGAAGATTCGAGGCCACGGGGCGCGAGTGCAACTGGCCAGGGTGCGATGATGCAGGCGAGTTTCGCGCGCCCGGCGGTCGGCCTTCAGGGTTCGACGGGCCGGGTGACTACCGCTGGTTTTGCCTGGAGCACGTGCGCCAGTTCAACTCCGGCTACGATTACTTCGACGGGATGAGCTCGGAGGAGATCTTCGAGGCGCAGTCGCCGCTGCATGGCTGGGCAGGCGCAACGCGCGCGTTCCGGCCCGACGCCGGAGTGGATGACGTGCCGCGCTGGGCCGACTTCTCCGATCCTCTGGAGGCGATCGGCGCCAGGGCTCGCGCGCATGTACGTGAGCGGCGCGAGCAGATGCGCGCAGAGGCGAGCGGCTTCAATCCGGCCGAGCAGCGCGCGCTGAACACCTTGGGCTTGGCGCTCGACGCCGACCGCAAGGGGCTGCGGCGGCGCTATACGGAACTGGTCCGACGCTTCCACCCCGATCACAACGGCGGCGACCGGTCGCACGAAGGCCGCCTGCAGCAGGTGGTCGATGCCTACCAGTTGCTACGGCGTGCGGCCGCGTTCGCTTAAAGAAAGAGCCTCAGCGAAGGGGTACCCTGAGGCTCCATTCTTCAGTCAGGCCGTCTTGGTATTACCAGAAGAAGTCGTAGATCGCGTCGACCACTTCGCCTGTGTACGTGTCGACGAGCAGCACATCGTCATAGTACCGGACCCAGCGATAGGGTCCATAGACCTCCGGCAGGCGGTACGCGTAGGGATCGTCGATCCAATAGCGCGAGCCATAGAACAGCGAGCCGAGCGACAGGCCTATGCCGACACGGCGATAGCTGTAGTTCTGATAGGGCGAGTAATAGCGTCCCGCCTGGAACACGCTGCGATTACGCGAGCGGTAGGACGACCAATCGTACCGGTTGTTGCTGCGCCAGCCACGATCCCAAGCGCGATTGTCACCGCCCCGCCAGTTGCCGTTGTCGCCGCGCCACTGACCATTGTTGCGCCAGGATTCGCGACCATAGTTGCCCTGGCGATCGTTCTGCCAGCGAGCCCGAGCGTCACGTCGGTTGTCATCGCGGCGACCCTGCCACTGCGCCTGGTCCCGGCGCTCCTCACGCTGGACCTGCCTATTGCCGCCACGATTATCCCCATTGCGGAAGGCATCGGTGTCCCGGCCCTCGAGCACTGCACCGCGGTAAGCTTCCCATTGTTGCGGGGTCCAGCCACGGGTATCGGGGCCATTGCGGTTGCCACGTGCGGCCTGCTGTCCTTCGCCGCGCCAACCACCATTGCGATTGCCGTTCCAGCCCTGCTGACGAGCCGCGGGCGCACTTGGGGCGTGCTGCTGCGCCACGGCAGGCGCCTGAGCTTGCGCTTGGGGGCGTTGTTGCCACTGACGCTCACCCTGACCTTGCGGCCGCGCTTTCACGCGATCGCCGCGGTTCTGCCAGCCTTGGCCGCCGCGACCGTCGCCACGTCCGCCGCGTTGACCTTGACCCTGGCTTTGGCCCTGATCCTGTGCCGATGCAATCGTCGGTGCGGCCAGCGCCATCATCACGACGGCGAGCGCACCGACACTGGTGGCATATCTCTTGATGAATGTCCTTGCCATCTGTCCCGTTCTCCAAAGGGACGGGTCGCACAGCGATCGTGGCCTGTCCTTGCAGACCTTCTATGACTTGCGCGCTGTCGCAAGTCTGAATTGGCATTGCGCCTTCCGTTCAGCTTTCGCGAAGTGCAGCTGAACGGAAGGCGGCAAGGCTTAGCGAGTCAACTTCTTGTAAGCGAGCGCGGTTGGACGGTCTGCCGCATCACCAAGGCGACGGCGCTTGTCCTCTTCGTAGGCCGCGAAGTTGCCCTCGAACCACTCGACATGGCTGTTACCCTCGAACGCCAGGATGTGCGTGGCGAGACGGTCGAGGAAGAAGCGATCGTGGCTGATGACCACGGCGCAACCGGCGAAGTTCTCGATCGCATCTTCCAGCGCGGCCAGCGTCTCAACGTCGAGATCGTTGGTCGGCTCGTCGAGCAGGAGGACGTTGCCACCCTCCTTCAGCATCTTGGCCATGTGAACGCGGTTGCGCTCACCGCCCGACAGCTTGCCGACGTTCTTCTGCTGGTCCGCGCCCTTGAAGTTGAACGCGCCGACGTAAGCGCGCGTCGACATGTCGTGGCCGTTGACCTTCATGTAGTCGAGCCCGTCCGAGACTTCTTCCCAGACGTTCTTCGCCGGATCGAGGTGGTCGCGGCTTTGATCGACGAAGCCGAGGTGCACGGTGCTGCCGATGTCGATCTCGCCCTCATCCGGCTGCTCCTTGCCGGTGATCAGCTTGAATAGGGTCGACTTGCCCGCGCCATTCGGCCCGATCACGCCGACGATGCCGCCGGGCGGCAGCATGAACGACAGGTTCTCGAACAGCAGCTTGTCGCCATAGGCCTTGGTAACGCCCTTGGCCTCGATCACCTTGCCGCCCAGGCGCTCGGGCACCTGGATCACGATCTGCGCCTTGCCTGGCTTGCGGTTGTTCTGCGCTTCTTGAAGCTGCTCAAACTTGCGGATACGCGCCTTGGACTTGGTCTGGCGCGCGGCCGGCGTCTGCCGGATCCACTCGAGCTCTTCGCGCAGGGCCTTGGAGCGGCCGCTCTCTTCGCGCTCTTCCTGGGCGAGGCGCTTGGCCTTCTTCTCCAGGTAAGTCGAGTAGTTGCCCTCGTAAGGGAAGTACTTGCCGCGATCGAGCTCCAGGATCCAGCTGACCACGTTGTCGAGGAAGTAGCGGTCGTGGGTGATCATCAGCACCGCCCCGGCGTATTCCTTGAGGTGGTTCTCCAGCCACTCCACGCTTTCCGCGTCGAGGTGGTTGGTGGGCTCGTCGAGCAGCAGGATCGACGGCTTCTGGATCAGCAGGCGGGTGAGGGCGACACGGCGCTTTTCACCGCCCGACAGGCTGGTCACCGGCCAGTCGCCGGGAGGGCAGCGCAGCGCTTCCATCGCCAGTTCGAGCTGGCTGTCGAGCGACCAGCCATCGACCGCGTCGATCTTCTCCTGCAGCGTGCCCATTTCTTCCATGAGCGCATCGAAGTCCGCGTCCTCCGGGGGGTCGGCCATGAGGTTGGAGATCTCGTTGAAACGATCAACCAGGTCGGCGACGTCGCGCGCACCGTCCTTGACGTTCTCAAGCACGGTCTTGCTGGCGTCTAGCTCGGGCTCCTGCTCAAGGTAGCCGACCGTGATGTTCTCACCGGCCCAGGCTTCGCCGGTGATATCGGTGTCGATGCCGGCCATGATCTTGATCAGCGTCGACTTGCCGGCGCCGTTCGGGCCGACGATGCCAATCTTGGAGCCTTGATAGAACTGCAGATTGATGTTCGAGAGCACCGGCTTTTGCGCACCGGGGAAGGTCTTAGTCATGCCCTTCATGACGTAGGCGTACTGGGCGGCCATCTAAAATCCTCTGGGATCTGGCGTGTAGGGGGAGTTGCCGGGTCCTCTACTAGCGCAGGCCGGTCACCGCAAGGCTCAGGGCGGCCGAGGGCAAGTGCGAGAGGCCGTCGCTTCGATTGGTTGGTCTCAGATGGGCTTATCTCTTGCTCGTGAACAGAGCGCGCTGCGACGAGTTGTCATACCAGCGCGCGGTGCCAAGCCCATTTCTATCCGGCAAAGACGATCTCGTATAAGGTAACCCGTCCAACACCGCATTAATCCAGATGGTACGCGACCGGAACTGATGCAGCCACCCACAGATAGTGTCGCACCACCCCAGACATCCGCGCTGAGCCACCCCCGTGATCAGCGCCGCTTGGCGACGTCAGGCGCACCCTCGTCGAGCAGGACGACGGATCGGCTCGACGCCGAGAAGTACTCGAGCATGGCCTCGTACCCACGCGGGCTCAGTCGAACGTAGACGCGCCGCGCGTCCCCGGGGTCGGCCTCGCGGCTGAGAAAGCCCTGGCGTTCCAGGATCGATATCCAGCGCAGCGCCGTGGTCGACGGGACCGCAGAACCGATGCAGGCGCTGGTCACTGACACCCTGCGCCGTTCCTTGGCCGCGATGAAAAGGTCCAGCATGATGTCCCAGGCCGGCTCACCGAACAATTCGTCCGATTGGAATATCTTGTTGCGCCGCCGTCGATCGTCGTACGTCTGACGCGCGAGTTCGACCCATACGGGGTGGTCCTGACCGGCCGTGGGCGTGGCATTTGGCGCGCCACCACCAGTTGAAGGCGAGCCATCGTCATGGTTCGTCATCTCGAGTTCGCGTGCCATGGCAAGGAGTTCGTTCGCGATCCCGATCAGGCGCATGGCCTTCGCGCGATTTCGCATAACCTGTTGCGATATTCCCATGAAGACAAAGCCCCCGCCCGCCGCCGTGCAGGCGTGGGATGCGATCAAAAACGCGGCAAGGTCGCGCACCCTTCCGGATACCCTTTACGACTGGGCGGACCGCTCCCCGTGCGATCCGCGGTCGCCGAAATGGCCGATCCGGTCTGGAGCAACTATAAGCGGGCAAGACGCGCGGCGTCTTCGACAGCTTAGTCCGTTGTGGAGATTTCCTCGGGAAGATTAAACTGGCGCCGCAACGCGTTAAGGGCGGCATCGAGGTGCGCAGCAGCTATGTTTGCACCAAGCTCATCAAGAGCGACGAGGCACGCTGCGAGGTCATCGGCAAGGTTCTTGGCACGATCGGAGTCGGACACTGGACTTGTCTCCACAACGCGAGGGGAAACCCTCGCGAACGTCCGCTGAAGCGGACCTATTTTTTCTTTGCGACCCGGATTCTTCCGGAGACTGTTCTTTGCGGCTTTGTATCCGAAATCGATGTTTATCGGAATACACCGTCTCCGTGGCATGATCCCGCAGCTTTGGGAACAACCTTCTCACCTTTGTTCTACAAGGACACAGTTCGGACCGGCTCGTTAATTCCGCAATATTGCCGACAACGTGTAAATACCTATCTTTGCTGCAAGCCAAGTGCGGTATTTCGCTCGCTTAGTTGCGCGAGCTGCGCAGGACTGAGGTTAATTGCCGTTGCGCCCACCAGTTCGCCCAATTGCTCTGGAGACGTCGAACTGGCGAGCGGAGCGGCGATGCCGGGCTGCGCGTTCACCCACGCGAGCGCGACCTGCGACGGCTTTGCGCCGATCTCTGCGGCTATCGACCGCAAGGTATCGAGAATTTCCCATCCGCCATTCGCCGCGGCATCATCGAGTGAACTGGCGCGCGCGTTGTCCTGCCACTGTGCTGCGCGCTCGTACTTGCCGCTCAGGAAACCGGCCGCGAGACCATAATACGGCAAGACCGCAATGCCTTGCGCAACGCAAAGGTCCTGCAAAGCGCCTTCGTAGCTATCGCGCGCAACGAGATTGTAGAGCGGTTGCGCGACCGTGAAGGGCTGGGCGCCGCGTGCGGATGCGGCCGCGTTAAGCTGCGTCAAACGCACGGGCTCGTAATTCGAAACACCGAGTTCCCGCACTTTGCCGGCGCGGAACGGCACGTCGAAGGCGGTGACGACTTGGTCGAGCGGCGTGACGCGATCGTCGCGGTGAATGTAGTAGAGGTCGACATAGTCGGTCCGCAGCCGCTCCAGCGAACCTTCAAGCGCAGACGCAACCGCCTCGGGCTGGAGCGCACCGGGAGGACCGCCCATGCCGGTCTTGGTACCGATCCGCATCTCCGACCGATTGCCGCGGCTCTCCATCCAGGCGCCGATTATGGTCTCGGACTCGCCGCCCTTGTTGCCGGGCACCCAGGAAGAGTAGCCTTCCGCGGTGTCGATCATGCGCCCGCCCGCCTCGTAGAAGGCGTCCAGCACGGCAAAGCTCTGGTCCTGGTCGATCGTCCATCCGAACACGTTGCCGCCCAGAACCAGGCGGATGCCGGCGATGGAAGGATGATCGACCGAACCGTTGCTAGCCACCAAATCGTTCCTTCAGTTCCAGCAGAGCGATCGCCGCCTTGGCAGCCTCACCGCCCTTATCCTTCTGCGCGGGGTCGGCGCGCACCAGCGCCTGTGCCTCGTTCTCGACCGTAAGGATGCCATTGCCGATGGCAAGGCCGTCCATGGTCATGGCCATGATGCCGCGCGCGCTCTCGCCAGCGACGATCTCGAAGTGGTAGGTCTCGCCTCGGATCACGACACCGATGGCGACAAAGCCGTCGTAGTCGCCGGATGCTTCGGCAAGGGCGATGGCGGCCGGGATTTCCAACGCGCCGGGCACGGTGATCGTCTCGCTCTTGTGACCCGCCGCCTTGAGCGCGGCGCGCGCACCCTCAACAAGCATGTCGTTGAGGTGATCGTAAAAACGCGCCTCGACGATGAGGAACTTAGCCATTGTGTTCGTCTCCGGCGCCGTCGATCGCATGCTCGCCGACGATGTTGATACCATAGCCTTCCAAGGCCACGAGCGAATGGTGTGTGTTGGTCAGCAGCACCATGTCGTGCACGCCCAGTTCGGCAAGTATCTGAGCGCCGACGCCATAGTCACGCAGCTCGTTCAGGTCCGGCTCCTCGCCAGCACGAACGCGCTGCTTGATGTCGAAGGTGCGCGACATCAGGGTACCCATTGGCCGGTTGATGAGGACGATGACGCCTGTCCCGGCCTCACCGATGATCTCCATCGAACGATGCAGCAGATCGCCGCGCGCGCCATGCGTCTCGCCCAGGATGTCGGCGAAGATCGAGAGGGTGTGCATGCGCACGAGGGTTGGCTTAGTCGGATCAATCCGCCCCTTGACCAGAGCCATGGTTTCGTCGCCGGTGGCCTTGTTGTAGTAAGTGCGGGCGGTCCAGTGGCCGCCGAACTTGCTTTCGAACGTAAGGTCCGCCTTCTTCTCGATCATGCGATCGTGACGTCGGCGATAGGCGATGAGATCGCGGATGGTGCCGATCTTGAGGTCGTGCATGCGGGCGAAGCTGACGAGGTCGTCCATGCGCGCCATGGTACCGTCGTCGCGCATGATCTCGCAGATCACGCCCGAGGGGTTGAGACCTGCCAGGCGCGAGATGTCGACGGCAGCTTCGGTGTGGCCCGCGCGGACCAGGACGCCGCCGGGACGCGCGCGCAGAGGGAACACGTGACCGGGAGTGACGAGGTCATCGGCGCCTTTGGTGCCGTCGATCGCGACCGAGATGGTGCGAGCGCGGTCGCCCGCGGAAATGCCGGTGGTGACGCCTTCGCGTGCTTCGATCGAGACGGTGAAGGCTGTCTCGTGCCGCGTGCCGTTCTTGGGGCTCATGGCTTCGAGGCCGAGGAGATCGCAGCGCTCGGACGTCAGCGACAGGCAGATCAGGCCGCGGCCATGCGTAGCCATGAAGTTGACCGCAGCAGGCGTCGCCATTTGCGCAGGGATGACGAGGTCGCCCTCGTTTTCGCGATCCTCGTCATCGACCAGGATGAACATGCGGCCATTGCGAGCCTCGTCGATGATCTCCTCGATGGGCACCAGGACGGGGCGTTCGTCGTTGGCGAAGAGGACGCGCTCCAACTTGTTGAGCGTGTCGGCGGTGGGGTTCCAGTCGGACTCGGTCAGGTCGCGCAGGGTATTGGCGTGGAGACCGGCAGCACGAGCGAGACCCGAGCGGCTCATGCCGCCGTCGGTCACCAGCTTGCGGACTTTCTCGATAAGGTCGGTAGCCATTCGGGTGTGCTCACATCACATTGGAGTGTGGGCGATGTAGGCGGCGATCACATTGCAGGCAAGCGCGTTTGTTGTTGCGAGTGGATCGCATCTGACTTGCCGCAGTTGCCGGTGTCCTAATGGTGAAGAGAGAAGGGCGTGCAAGTGGCAGAATTCGCGGGGCAAACCCATGGACTAACGACGCTATGCTGACATCGGAGTTGGCGCGGAGCATGCCTCGACTGAAGCATAAGTCGCGCTTGTAGGACAGCCGTCTTTGCCGATCTGGTTCGTTCAGGCAGCGTCGGCCCAGGCTTGACCCGGGACCGGTTACGCCATGCAGCAAGGTTGCCGGCCTGCGCGGCCAGGTTCAGCGATGCCGACACGAGTCCCGAGTCGAGCTCGGGACGCCGTGTATTTCTACGCCTGCTGCTTGGCGCCGCCCATCATCTTGCTGATGTCGACCTGCCCGGTGGCGAGGCCGCCCATGAAGCCGCCGTCGACCGGCAGGACGATGCCGTTCACCACGCCGGCCAAGTCCGAGTTGATCAGCACCAGCGGGCCGGCCTGCTCCGCGGGCGTGGTGTAGCGGCCGAGCGGCTCGGCGGCCGCGTCGACCACGTCCTTGCCGGAGGTAGCATGGAAGGTTGCCATCATCGGGGTTTGCGTGGGCGAAGGCAGCGAGCAGTTGATGCGAATGCCCTTCTTGATCAGGTGCGCGCCCATGAACTGGGTCCAGACGATCACCGCTTCCTTGGAGAACGCGTAACCTTCGGCAACTTGGTCGAGGTTGGCCTCGCACCATTCGAGACCGGCCTGGAAACCCTGGGTCTGCAGTAGCTGCATGTGTACGGGAATGCGGCGGCTCCAGCCCAATCCGCCGGTCGAGGCGATCGAGATGATCGCACCCTTGTCGCCCATCAGCGGCACGACTCGCTCGGTCAGGTGCCGCGTGCCGAGGAAGTTGACCTTCATGGTGTCGAGCGGCGGGAAGCCACCGCCTCCCGGCAGGCCTGCGCAGTTGAACAGCGCGTCGATCTTGCCGCCCACGGCAGCCACGCCCGCTTCGATCGTCGCCGGATCGCGCAGATCGACCTTGTTGAAGGATGCGAGCGGCAGGTCGACGTCCTTGAAGTCGAACCCGTGAACTTCGGCGCCGAGCGAGAGGAGCAGCTTGGCCGTCGCCTCGCCCATGCCCGAGAAGCAGCCGCTGACGATGACGCGCTTGCCCTTGTAGCCCAGAACGTCGCTCATGATCGTGATCCTTCCTCTCTGTCGCGGGTCGCGGCAATTTGTGCGTGGTAGCTACGCCGGGGCAGGGCGGGGCATCAACCGGGGTCCAGCGTGATCGCGCAGGCGATGTGGATGGGTCTCAAACGGGAGGGGGACTAAAGCTTCGGCATGGGCGCGGTCTTGTCCGCCGTGCGGGTGCCCAGAGCCTCCCGTGCCTTTGCCCGGATGTACGCATGCAACTGCCGGATCTGCTCGTCGGTCAGGTTCTCGAACCGCGGCATGCCTTGCTCCATCAGCGCGCCGGACTTCAGCAGCTGCGCGAAGCTGTCGAGCTTGAGCGCAATGCCGGACTCGCGAAGGTCGGGGCCAGGCGTGCCGGTCGCCTGCAGCCCGACACCGTGGCACGCGGCGCACTGGATCGACAGTCCGCGGCCTGCCGCAACGTCGGCTTCGTTCAGCTTGAGCTGCGGATCGTCGAGCGCGGCAACCTTGAACGTGGGCGGCGGGCTGGCGGGGAGGGTGGCTTTGCCACCCAGCGCAAAGGTCAGCAGCCGGCGCGGCTGGGCGCCAAACTTCCAGCCCATGTCCATGTACTTGCCGTAAGCCGCGGTGGTGCCGCCGTAGCCGACCAGGATCGAGACATACTGCTTGTCGTTCAGCCGATAGCTGATCGGCGCGCCGATGATGCCCAGACCTGCGTTGAACGACCAGACCTCCTTGCCGTCGGTGGCGTCGAAGGCCTTGAGGAAGCCATCGGCCGTGCCCTGGAAGACCAGGTTCCCGGCAGTCGCCAAGGTACCGCCGTTCCACAGCCCCTTGTGCTGGACGCGCCAGGCCTGCTTCTGCCTGACCGGGTCCCAGGCAACGAGGTAGCCGTGCCCGTCGCCCGCCTTCTCGACGATCGGCTCGAGCGTCAGCCCCATGACGTTGAAGGCATTCTCCGAGCCGCCCTTGCGCGAGAAGCGGGCGCCGATCTGCTGCTGCGGTATGTAGACCAGGCCAGTTCGCGGGCTGTAGCTCATCGGCTGCCAGTTGTGCCCGCCCACCGTTCCGGGCCAGATCTTGGTGAGCCCGGTCTCATACCGAATGTCGCGGTTCTCGATCGGCCGCCCCGTCTTGAGGTCGACGCCCTTGGCCCAGTTCATCTCGGCCGAGGCACCCGCAGAGATGACCTTCCCGGTTTCGCGATCGATGACATAGAGGAAGCCGTTCGTCGGCGCGTGCAGGATCACGTCGCGCGGTTTGCCGTCGAGGTTAAGCGTGGCGGTGACGATGTTGGGCGTGGCCTTGTAATCCCAACTGTCGCGCGGGTTCTCCTGGTAATGCCACAGGTACTTGCCGGTGCCGGCATCGAGCGCGACGATGCTGGAGGTGTAGAGGTCGTCACCACCGCCCGGATCGCGGACCTCGGGATCGTAGGGTCCGGCATTGCCCACGCCGATGTAGACACGGTTGCGGGCCGGGTCGAAGGTCATGCCGTTCCACACGGTGCCGCCTCCGCCGCCGGCTTTCAGGTGAGCAGGCCCCCAGGTCGCGGCCGCTTTCTCGAGCTCGGGCTGGTTGTTGTTGTCGCCCGGCTTGCTTGGCGTGGTGTAGAACTTCCACGCCAGCTTGCCCGTGGCAGCATCGACTGCAGTGACGTACCCGCGCGCGCCGAAGTCGGCGCCGCCGTTGCCGATGATGACCTTGCCATTCATCACCCGCGGTGCACCGGTGCTGATGTTGTAGGCGCCTTCCGACACCGTCTCAGTCACCCACAGCTGCTTGCCGGTCTTCGCGTCGAGGCCGAACAGCCGACCGTCGAGCGAAGCGAAGAACACGCGCCCGTTCTCGTAGGCCATGCCGCGGTTGGCGCCGAACGAGAAGTGCATGGCGGCCGGGTCGTGCTGCCAGGTCTTCGGATCAAAGGTCCACTTGATCTTGCCCGTGGCCGCATCGACGGCATAGGCCTTGGCGTAGCTGCCGGTGAAGTAGATCGTACCGGCGACTTCCAGCGGCGTCGCCTCCAACGTCACCTCACCGGGCAAGTCGAGCGACCAGGCCAGGCCGAGCTTGTCGACCGATCCGGTGTCGATCTCGGTCAGCTTGGAATACTGCGCTTCGTCGGCGCCGCCGCCCACGCCCGACCAGTCGTCGGTCGCGCCGAGGTTGGTGTCCGGCTGCTTGGGACCTTGGTGGCCACAGGCGGCGAGGGATGCCATCGCGAGAGCGAGCAGGGCACTCGCTGTCGGCTTTCGCAAGCGGAGCATGGTTGGCAATCGTCTCCCGATCTTATCGCTAATCGGCCGCTTAGATACCGTGATTCGATCCAATGTAAATCACAGCTGCAGCTAGTCGCGCGATCGGGAGAGTGTCAGGCAGGCTCGGGGCTTCCCGCTGCTCGTTCGGCCTTGCGCCGGACGTGCTCGGCGTGGCGACGCTTGCGCTTTTCCAGCGCTTCGAGAGAGGGGGCGCGCTCCTCGATCTGATCGGCCAGCACGGCGCCGCGCTCCCCAGGCGGCCGGGCGGGGCCGATCGTGGTGTCGCAATTGGTCTGCCGCTCGATCTCGGCATTGAGCAATGCGCCTAGCAGCACGCCATAGGCTGAGAGGAACAGCCACATCAAGAAGACGACGATCGCCGAGAGCGAGCCGTACGTCGCATTGTAGTCGCTGATGTAGGCCACGTAGAGCGAGAAGCCGAAAGAGACGAGGATCCACAGCACGGTCGCAAGCAGCGAGCCGGGCGTGAGCCAGCGCCACTTGGCCGGCCTACGATCCGGCCCATACCGCATGATGAGCGCAAAGCCGCAGGTGCCCAGTGCAACGGCGGCGGCCCAGGTCAGCAGCTTGAATAGCAGCGCCGTCGCGCCTCCCAGGAACACGCCGGTCTGCGTCTGCAGCCACGCGAACACGCCGCCCGAGAGAAGGCCGGTGAGCGCGATCAGCACCGCGGCCATAGTAAGGCCAGCGGCGCGCAAGGTCAGCTTCACGAACGAGCGCGTTTCGTGCTCCTCGTTGATGATGTTGAGCGCGCTAATCATGCCGCTGGCCGCGCGCATGCCACCATAGACGGCGAAGAACAGCGCGATCAGCAGCGCGAACCCGGTCACGCCGGTGCTGGTGGTGACGATTTGGAGCAGTTGTTCCTCGATCAGGCGGGCGGCGTCGGCCGGGACCACGCGCACGATCGCCTCCATTTGCGCCTGCACGCCCGCAGGGTCGCCGATCAGGCCGTAAATCATCACGGTGGCCGCAATCAGCGGAGTGAGCGCCAGGAACACGAAGAAGGCGAGACCTGCGGCCAGCAGCCCGAGCTCATGAAAGCCGATCATCACGTAGACGCGCTTGACGACTTGTACCCAGGCCGCGCGCGGCAACGACCAAGGCGAGGACGCGTGCGTCCCGGGCGGAGCTTCGGCCGTGATCGCAACGTCGGGCATGGCGTCGGTCACGCAGAAACCTCCATGTTCGGTGGAACTTTGTTGCTTGTCATGCGATTAGGGGGCGGACTTGGCTCGTGGACGCCTCGTTGTCGATCGGGGGGTTAAGCATTCCACTGCGCATGTCACAGCAAAGCTTCGAACACGGGCATGGTTCCCCGTGGCAGCTGAGGAATGCCCGGCTGGCTGGCGCGGCGACGATCGCGGTGACTTTGGCTCTGCTGAGCAGCCCGGCGCTGGCGCAGCAAGGTGGCACCACCACGACCGCGACTTCGCAGCAGGAAGCAGTGGCCGCTCCAACGTCTCAGGCGAGCGAGGACGCGATTCGCGCAGGTACCATTCCGGTGCCGCCGCCACCGCCGGGAGCCGCACTCCCGCAAGTCGATTCGATCATCCCCGATGCCGAATTCAACAGCGCCATCCCCTCGCTGGATCCTTCCGACGATCCGGCGATGAACCAGCCTCTGGAGTCAATCCAGAGCTTCGAGCGCCGCATCGCCACGCAGCAGAGCGGCGCCAAGCCGACCGAAGGTCAGGCTCCACCCGCGAATGATCCCGCCCTGGCGGATGGCGATGCTGTGGAGGAAGTCGGCGACGCGCCCGTGGCCGATGCCGAACTCGCCGCGCCGCTGCCGCCGCTCGACCATTTCGAAGTCGCGCCGGTCCAGTTCGCCGAGGATGAGGAGGCCGCCACCCGCGACTTGCGCGTGACGTATGCGGTGCGGCTGAACGGCCTCGATGCGGCGGACAAGGAGACCGCCGTCAGCCTCAAGAGCCAGTTCAAGGGGCTCTCGGCGCTCGAGAAGGGCGATGGTAAGGCTGACAACGTGGCGATGGCCTCGGCCCGCCTGACCGAGGATAGCGAGTTGGTGAAGACCATCCTCGCCTCCGAAGGCTGGTACGACCCCCAGGTGCGGACGCATCTCGACCGGACGGACGGCCCCAGTGGCCTACCGCTCAACGCAGTCATCGATGTGCAGCCGGGCAAGCGCTTCACCTTCTCCGAGATCAAGGTCGAAGCCGACCCGACCGTCCCGCCTACGCTCATCGCCGACAACCTCGCATTGAAGATTGGCGAGCCGATCGTCGCCGAGCGCGTGCAGGGTGCCGAGGCGCAAGTGGCGCTGGCACTGCCGGAGAACGGCTATCCTTTCGCCGCCGTGGGCGATCGCGATATCCTGCTCGACCAGGACACCGGCAGCGGCGCCTATACTTTGCCGGTCACCGTCGGTCCGCGCGGCAAGTTCGGCGGCTTCAAGACCGAAGGCGATCTCGCGTTCGACGTCGACCATGTCGAGACACTGGCCCGCTTCAAGCGCGGCGAACTCTACGATAGCCGCAAGGTCGACGATTTGCGCAAGGCGCTGGTCGCGACCGGCCTGTTCTCCACCGTCTCGGCCGAACCGCAGCGCACCAACGAGCCCGCGGGTGACGGCACCGAATACGTGACCATGCTCGTCAAGCAGGACGCCGGACCGCCGCGCACGATCGCCGGCAGCGCCGGCTATGCAGCTGGGCAGGGCTTCACGGTCGAGGGTACCTGGACCCATCGCAACATGTTCCCGCCCGAGGGCGCGCTGATCGTCCACGGCATCGCCGGCACCCAGGAGCAGGGCGCGGGCGTCACTTTCCGCCGCGCCAATGCCGGGCAGCGCGACCGCACGTTCGAGGCTGTGGCCGAGGGCCTGCGGAGCGACTACGACGCGTACAATGCCATTACCGGCCGCCTCGCGGCGCGCGTCAGCTACGATTCCACGCAGATTTGGCAGAAGCGGCTGACGTACGCCTACGGTGTCGAACTCCTGGGCACTGCCGAGCGGGCCTTCGACTTCGACGCGGGTGAGCGGCGCCGCCGCACTTACTACGTGGCCTCGCTGAACGGGCAAGTCGGTCTGGATACCTCGGACGATCTACTCAATCCCACCAAAGGCTTTCGGGTCACCGCACTGGTGCAGCCGGAAGGCTCGCTGGGCAACGGCTTCAACCCCTACATCCGCGCCCGCCTGGACGGATCGGCGTACTATCCGTTCGGCGACTTCGTACTCGCCGGCCGCGTCCGCTTCGGCACCATTCAGGGCGCAGCGCGTGACGACATAGCCCCTTCTCGCCGGCTCTACTCGGGCGGCGGCGGCTCCGTGCGCGGCTTCGGCTACCAGAAGCTCGGCCCGCTGGATCCGAACGGCGATCCGATCGGCGGGCGCAGCCTGAACGAAGGCGCGATCGAGGGGCGTTATCGCTTCGGCAACTATGGCGTGGTTGCCTTCCTCGACGCTGGCCAGTCGTACGAGTCCACCACGCCCAAGTTCTCCGACATGCGATACGGCGTCGGTATCGGCGGGCGCTTCTACACCAACTTCGGCCCGCTTCGCGTGGACGTCGCCACGCCGCTGGGACGCCGCAAGGGTGAATCGCGCCTCAATATCTATGTCTCGATCGGGCAGGCATTCTGATGGCTGATCCGCAAGACACACCGCCTGTGACGGCCGCCGAAGAGACGGTCATCATCAAGCGCCCGCGCCGCCGTTGGGGCTTGCGCATCGCCAAGACGCTGGCAGCGCTGGTCATCGGCGTGATCGTGCTGGCGCTGGCGATCGTACTGGGTCTCAACACCAGCCCCGGTCATCGCTTCGTCGCCGACCAGATTGCCGCCCTTGAATTCCAGAACGGCATGAAGATCCATGTCGGCCGGATCGAAGGCTCGCTCTATGGCAAGATGACCTTGCGCAACCTGTCGGTGCGCGATCCCAAGGGCGAGTTCCTGTTCTCGCCCGAGATCGACGTCGACTGGCGGCCGTTCGCCTATCTCAGCAACCATGTCGACGTCCGCTCGGCGACGGCGCAGCGCATGATCCTGCGGCGCACGCCCAAGTTCAACGTCACGCCACCATCCGATCCCAACGAGCCGTTGCTGCCCGATCTCGACATCGACATCGGCCGCCTGAAGGTCGATCGCTTCGTCATCGAGAAGCCGGTCACCGGCGCGCGCCGGATCGCGACCATCGACGCGCGCACGCACATCGCCGACGGCCGCGCGCAGATCGACGCCACCGGCGGCACTGTCGCTGCACAAGGTGTGCTCGGCGGCGACCGCTTCAAGATCAAGCTCGACGCGGTGCCCGCGAACAACAAGCTCGACATCGATCTGGATCTCAACGCACCGCGTGGTGGCGTCATCGCCAGCCTCGCAGGGTTCACAGAGCCGCTGGCGATCAAGGTCGGTGGCAAGGGTAGCTGGGCCAACTGGAACGGCCAGCTCGCCGCAAACCTGGGCGGCGGCGAACTGGCGCGGCTTGGCGTGACCGCACGCGACGGCACCTTCACCTTGCGCGGCCCGACCCGCATCGCCCGTCTGGTGACGGGACCAACAGCGAACCTCCTCGGGCCGATCACCAATCTCGACCTGACCGCCGCACTGGCGAACCGCCGCGCGACCGTCAGCGGCCGTGTGTGGAGCGATGCCTTCACCGCGACGCCAAACGGTGTCATCGACCTCTCCGACAACTCGTTCGAAGGCATGAAGCTGGCCTTCGTTCTGCTGAAGCCCTCAGCTCTGGCTGAGAACCTGAGCGGCGCCGGCCTGCGCGCCGCTCTGACGCTCGATGGGGCTTTCGCGACCCCTAAGGTCCAGTACGCCATCAACGCAAGCCGCATCGTCATGAACGACATGGGGCTGGAGAACTTCGCGGCCACGGGCGCCGCCACCGTCAACTCCGACCGTATCATGATCCCGGTCAGCGCCACTGTCCGCCGTATTACCGGCCTCGACACGGTGGCCGGCGGTACGCTCACCAACGTGCGGCTAAACGGCGACGTCGCCATCGATGGTCCGCGCATCCTTTCGGACAACATGCGAATCCGCTCGGATCGCATCGACGCCAAGCTGATCCTGCTCGCGGACATGAGTACCGGCCTCTATACCGGCGCCGTTGACGGGCGGATCGACAACTACCGGGTCGAGAGCGTCGGCGTATTCAACATCACGACCGACATGGACCTTAAGGCCAGGCGCGACGGCTATGCGCTCGAAGGCACGGTCCGCGCCCGCTCTACGCGGCTGCTGAACGACAGCCTGAAGACGTACCTGGGAGGCAACTTCGTCGCCTCGTCGCGCGTGAGCTATGGCTCGGACGGCATGGCGCGGTTCTCCGGCGTGCGGCTCGCAGCGCCCGACCTGCGGGTGACCGGCGGTAGCGGCTCCTACTCGACCAAGAGCGGCCAGATCGTCCTCAACGCCAACGGCACTTCGCGCCGTTACGGCAAGATCGGCGTGCGCGTCGCAGGCACCGTCGCCGATCCCAATGCGCATATCACAGCCGAGCGGCCGGACGTCGGCATCGGCCTCGCCAACGTCGATGCGCGCATCGACGGCGTGCGCGGTGGTTATAACCTGAACCTCACCAGCGACAGCGACTATGGCCCATTGCGCGCCGACGTGACGTTGGAGATGGGCAAGGCGCTGGCGATCCAGATCAACAGTGCGAACTTGTCAGGCGTCGATTTCGCAGGGCGCATCGTCCAAACCCCCGCCGGCCCGTTCAGCGGCCAGCTGACGGCGAACGGAAATGGGCTGGGCGGACTGGTTCGGCTCGGCGCTCAAGGCAAGTATCAGGCCGTCGATTTCAACCTGCGCGCCAAGGACACCGTGTTCCAAGGGCCGGCGAACCTGGCGATCGGCTCTGCCATCGTTGATGGGCGCGCTGTACTCTATGATCAGCCGCTGATCATCGCGGATGCGCAGCTTGCCGGCACCCAGTACGGCAGCCTCAACATCGCCGCCGCTCGCGTGCTGGTCGATTACCAGAACGGCCGCGGCAAGGCGAAGGCGCTGATCGAAGGCACAAGCGGCGTGCCGTTCCGGGTCAGTGCGAACGCCGATCTACAGCCCGAGCTGTGGCGCGTCGCCCTCGCTGGACGCGTGCGCGGGCTCGATCTAAAGACCACCACGCCCGCGCGGATCATACCGAAGAACGGCACCTACGAACTGCTGCCCACCAACCTCAATTTTGGTGGCGGTAACGTGAAGCTCGCCGGAACTTACGGCAACGGCATGAAGATCCAGAGCCGGCTCGAGAACATCGACATGGCGGTGATCAACGCGTTCATGCCCGGCCTGGGTATAGGTGGGCGCGCCAGCGGCAGCTTGGACTTCGCACAAGCGTCGTCAGATGCCTTCCCGCGCGCCGACGCTCGCCTCCACCTCGACGATTTCACCCGCACCACGGCCGCTTCGCAGAGCCAGCCCCTCGACGTGAACTTCGTCGGCAAGCTGCTGCCCGATGGTGGTGAGGCGCGTGCCGTGATGCGGCGCCGCGGCACCGTGATTGGTCGGCTGGTCGCCACGCTGCGCCCGCTTGGGCCGGGCGCGGGCTCGTGGACCGAGCGCTTGATGAGCGCGCCGCTGGGCGGAGGCATCCGCTACAACGGTCCGGCCGACACGCTGTTCTCGTTCGCGGGCCTGACCGACCAGCGTCTGACCGGACCGATCGGCGTTGCCGCGGACTTCTCGTGCCGCGTGCAGGAGCCGTGTCTCAACGGCGTGATCCGCGGTCAGAACCTTACTTACGAGAACCTGACATACGGCACCAAGCTGACGCAGATGAACATGGCCGGACGTTTCACCGGCAGCAGCCTGCAACTCGAAAGCCTGACCGCCAAGGCCGGCGACGGCACGATTTCGGCCAAGGGTCAGGTCAGCCTCGCAGCAGAGCAGGGCTATCCAATGGATCTGTCGGTGGATCTGAACCAGGCGCGTCTGGCTCGCAGTGATGCCCTGTCGGCGACTGCCACCGGGCAGATCCGCCTGACCAAGTCGGGCCCGCAACCACCTCTGCTCTCGGGAACGATCCGCCTGCCGGAGACACGCTACCAGATCGTTCGCGAAGGTGCGGCGCAAGTGCCACGGCTCACCGGCGTGCGCTTCAAGCCGCCGCGGGGTCCGCAGCGCATCACGGGTGACGAGCCCGCGCAGCCTGCGGGAAATGCGTTCTCCTCGGTGCGCCTCGACCTGCACCTGATCGCTCCGGAGAAGCTCTACGTCTCGGGCATGGGCCTGGAATCCGAGTGGCGCGCCGACTTCACCGTCAGCGGCACCAGCTCGGCACCGAGCCTAGCTGGTGAGGTTGAGCTGATCCGTGGCACGCTGGGCTTTGCCGGCCGCTCGTTCGAGTTGAGCGAAGGCTTGGTGTCGTTCACCGGCGGCAAGACGATCGACCCCACCGTGCGCATCGTCGCCACCGAGGACGTCGACGACGTGACCGTCAACGTGAACGTCAGTGGCCGGGCGATGAACCCGCAGATCACTTTCACCTCGACGCCGTCGCTGCCGCAGGACGAGGTCATGTCGCGCATCCTCTTCGGCAGTTCGGTGGCGAACCTCTCGGCGATCCAGGCGGTGCAGCTCGCCTCCTCGCTGAACTCGCTGCGCGGGACTGGTGGCGGGCTCAACCCGCTCGGCAAGCTGCGCTCCGCCGCCGGCATTGACCGCCTGCGCATCCTCGGCCCCGACGAGACCACCGGGCGCGGCACCTCGCTGGCCGCGGGGCAGTACCTGACCGACGACATCTACGTCGAGCTCATCACCGACGCGCGCGGCTTCACCGCCACGCAGCTGGAAGTCAGCCTCAACAAGTGGCTGTCGGTGCTCAGCCAAGCCGGCGGCTCGGGCGTCAACAGCGTCAACGTCCGGATCAAGAAGAACTATTGATGCGCGCGAGTGTCGCCCTTGCTCTGGCGGCGCTCGCGGCGCTGTCGGCATGCAAACGCGAGCCGAGCTTCGACGAGCGCTACGCCAGCGCGCAGAAGGCAATCCGGGACAAGGCCGGCGAACTCGACCGCGACATGGCGACCCGGGCAGCGGAGGCCAGCGAGGCAGCGCCAGATGCCGGCGGAGTGGTCGTCGATACGGTGGCCGGGCAGACGTAGGCCGGGGGCCGCGGCCGCTTCAGTTCGTCGGCTTGAGCATGCCCATCAGTTCCAGCGCGTCGACGGCGGCGGCTGATGACGCCGTGTTGTCGAACATGCACCAGACTTCCCGGCCTGACGTGAGATCGTGCTCGATCGCACTGGCATAGTCCACCAGACGATCCGCCTCGTAAGGTGAGCGGTACATGACAGGCGAGCCATGAAGCCGCCAGTAGCTCAAAGAGCGCCAACCTCCCGGCACGGCGGCTTGCGGTACGCGCGCGGGGTCCGCGGCGACCCGGGCCACGCGGCATTGGCGCAGCAGATCGTCCGCCTCAGCCTCGAACCATGATGCGTGACGTGGCTCGCAGGCGATCCTGGCATCAGATTGCGAGTGGAGCATGGTGAAGAACGTCTCGGCTACCGACGGATCCAACGCAAGGCTCGGCGGCAGCTGGACGAGCAGCACGCTCAGCTTGCTTCCAAGCGCATGTGCATCCTGGAGGAAGGCGGCCGCTAGGTCCTCACAGTCGACCAGCCTGCGCTCATGTGTGATCGCCTTGGGCACCTTCGCCGAAAACCGGAAATCCTCCGGCACGCTCGCGGCCCAGCGCTCCCAGGTCGAGCGGCGGTGCGGGCGGTAGAACGACGAGTTGATCTCCACCCCGGCAAAGCGCGCCGCATAGCGCTGCAGACCGCTGCCAGCGTCAGGCAAGGGGAAAGCCGTCGCATGTTGCCGCGGGATGGCCCACCCGGCCGTGCCGATGATCGCGCCCATGCCGGTGCAATGCATGGGCGCGGGCTCGGTGCCTAATTATACGCCTTGTGCACTACGCCGTGGCGCATGACCAAGTCGACCTTCTCCATGCGGGTGACGTCGTGGAGCGGGGAGCCGGACAGCGCGATGATGTCGGCCTCCTTGCCCGCTGCAAGCGTGCCGATCGTGGCGGATTGGCCGAGAGCCTCGGCCGCATTGACGGTCGCGGTCTTAAGCGCCTCGGCCGGGGTCATGCCGGCTTTCACCAGGAGGGCGAACTCCTGCGCGTTGTCGCCGTGCTTCGAGACGCCGGTATCGGTACCGAACGCGACCTTGACCCCGGCGGCGATCGCCTTCTGGTGGCTGGCGAAGGCGGCGGCGGCCGCTTCCTCGGCTTTGGGGATCACGGCAGGCGGCAGCATGCCGGCCCGCGCCTGCGCCACGGCGGCGAGGGGCGCCATCATCGTCGGCACCAGCCAGGTGCCATGCGACTTGAACAGCTTGATCGCCTCATCATCCAGGAACGAACCATGCTCGACGGTGTCGACCCCTGCCACGATCGCCGCCTTGGTGCCGGCGGCGGCGTGGCTGTGCGTCGCCACCTTGCGGCCCAGACCGTGCGCGGTGTCGATGATCGCCTTCATCTCCTCGTCGGTCATCGCGCGGCCTAGCCCGCCCGAGACGTTGGAGAGCACGCCACCGGTCGACATGTACTTGATGACCTGCGCACCCAGCGCGACCTGCTCGCGAACGGCGCGGCGGCAGTCGTCGGCTCCGTCGCATGTGCTCACCGTGTGCTGGTGCACGGCTTCGGCGTAGATCTCGCCCAGGCCGTTTGCCGGATCGGCATGGCCGCCGGTAACCGAGATTGCGGCGCCGGCGTTGACGATCGAGGGCCCTTCGATGTCGCCGCGCTCCACGCCTTCGCGAAGGGCGCGCATGCCGCGGGCATTGCCGCCCAGGTCGCGAACAGTTGTGAAGCCCGCCTCCAACGTCGTGCGGGCGTTGGATACGGCATACATCATGTCGTCCGCATCGTCCCGATTCAGCGCGGTGAGCCGGTCCTTCAGCGGGTCGCCGCCGATGCCCCACAAGTGCACGTGCATGTCGATCAGGCCGGGCATGACGAAGGCGTTCCTGAGATCGACCAGTTGCGCGCCGGCCGGCGGATCGACGAACCCATCGCGGATCTCGGCGATCTTGTCGCCCCGGATGATGACCGTGCTGTTGCCCCGCGGAGGCTTGCCCGGCTCTGCCAGGAGCGTGCCGGCGTGGATCACTACGACTTTCTCAGGCTCGGGAGCCTGCGCCAGCGCCGGCGTGGCTAGAGCGAGTGCGATGGCGGCGGCAACGGCGTGGCGCATGATGATTTCCCCCTTGTGTGCCATGATGTTGCCGGCGACTGCGGCCCGGTGCAAGCGCGATCGGGTGGGTAGCTCGTTTGCATGCCGCAACGTCATTCTCTAAGCTCGTACGACCGCATGCTCGGCCCTGAAAGGCACGAATGGACACCCGCAAGCTGCGCCACGCCGTCACGCTCTCGCGCGTGCTCAATTTCACGCGCGCCGCGCAGCAGCTGAACATCACGCAATCGGCGTTGTCGCGCAGCATTCAGGCGCTGGAGAGCGAGTGCCGATTGCAACTGTTCGACCGCACGCGGGGCATGGTCGCGCTGACACAAGCCGGTCACGAGTTCATCCGCCATGCCGAAGCCTTGCTGCGCAATGAGAATGCGTTGCGCAACATTCTGGAGCACGCGGCGGACGGCGAGGGGGGCGCGGTCACGCTGGGCGTCACCCCGCTGGTCGCGCGCATCTTCCTGGGACCGGTGCTGGCTGCACGCGTTCAGCGGCCGCACTTCCATGCCGAAGTGGTGCTGGGCGGCAGCAAGCAGATCCTCTCGATGGTGGCGCGCGAGACGATCGATCTCGGCATCTGCCGCGGTGACCCGCTGCTAGAGAACACCCACTTCGCGACCGTGCCGCTCGCACAGCTGCCGCTGTCGATCATCGTGCGACGCGGCCACCCGCTGACGGCAATGGCCGAATTCACCGCCCGGGATGTCGAAGAGTTCCCGCTGATCAGGTCGTCTCACCACAGCTTCGACCAGAGCGATGCCTCGTTCCTGGGCATGGTGCGCAATCTCCCGCCTGCAGTGACCATGGAGGATTATGGCCTGCTCAACCGCATCGTCGCGACCAGCGACGCTGTGTGGGTCACTTCCGCACTGGCGGCCGAGCCGAGCCTGCAGAATGGCGAACTCGCGCGATTGCCGATCGGGTGGCTGCCTGACGCCAGCATCTCGCTCTCCGCCTACGCGCTGGCAGGTCGAACATTGTCGCCGCTCGCGCAATCGATGCTGGACGAGTTCAGGGCGATCGGGGCGACGCTCAGCGCCTGACAATCCTCATTCCCTGTTTTCATAACTGAGCTGCAGAACTTGCATTGGACGTATGGTCCGGCGCGCGCCTAGTCTCAACGCAATAAGGCAGCCGGCGTCAGACCGGCAGAAGCGAGAGGCAGCGATCATGACGAGCGTAATCAAGGCCCGGGCCGACGACGCGAAGAGCTATTGGCTGGACGAAGGCCGCGGCTCCAAGGGCGGCTACGTGCGCGAGGTGGACTTCCAGGCCAACTCGCGCGGGGTCGATCCGCTGTTCGAAGGCATCAAGATCGTTGACTGCGACACGCACTTCACCGAGCCCGCGAACCTGTGGGTCGATAACGCCCCGGCGGGCATGAAGGACAAGATGCCGCATGTGCGCCGCATCGACGATGCCGACCAGTGGTACGTCATGGACAAGCACTTCGGCTCGCTGGGCGGCAACGTCATCGCCAAGGACAAGAACAAGCTGCTCGGCAAGCTATCGTACAGCACATACGACGAGATCGATCCCGGCTCGTTCAACCTCGACGCCAGGCTCGAGGCGATGGACGCCATGGGTGTGTGGGCGCAGATCTGCTATCAGAACGGGGGCGTCACGCAGGCGGGATCGCTGGTGGCGCTCAACGACGAACCGCTCGCCATTGCGATTACCCAGATATTCAACGATGCCTGCGCGGATCGCATGCAGGCGACGGGCGGCCGCATCAACTGCATGGGCACGCTGCCCTATTGGGACAAGGCGCTGACCACCAGCGAGATGCGCCGCATCATCGACCTCGGCGTCAAAGGCGTGGTGCTGCCCGACCGGCCTGAGCGCTTGTCGGAAGGCTACATCGCTCCCGGCGGCGGCATCAATCCGTTCTGGGAAGAAGTGTTCGAGATGTGCGAAGCCACCGGCACGCCGCTCAACTTCCACCTCAACGCCTCGCTCGATGCGAACAGCGCGATCTGGGACAACTTGGGCTTCGACCAGCGCCTGCCGATCCACGCCCTGATTCATCACATCGGCTGCGCAGCGACGATGTCGAACTTCATGGTTTCGGGTATCCTCGACAAGTACCCCAAGCTGAAGATCGGCCTCATCGAAAGCGGCGCGGGCTGGGTGCCGTTCTGGCTGGAGGGCATGGAACACCAGTTGTCCGAATTCCGCACCCAGCAGAACCGTAAGCTGCAGAAGACGCCCAAGGAGTACTTCCGCGACAACTTCTGGGTCACCTTCTGGTTCGAGGATGTCGCGCCGACCAAGCTGCTGAACGAGATCGGTGCCGACAAGCTGCTGTTCGAGACCGACTACCCGCATCCGACTTCGCTTTACCCGGGCGTGCAGGACAAGCTGGTCAGCGTGCTGGGCCAGTACGACTACGCCACGCGCAAGCAGGTGCTGCAGGACAACGCGGCCAAGCTGTGGAACCTGCCGCTCTAGGGCAGGACCTCCACCCTTCGACATTCACATCAGGGAGGACATATGTCCGCTCCGCTCTCCGGCGTTCGCGTCCTCGAGATCGCCAGTCATGTTTTCGTGCCAATCGCCGGGGGCGTCCTTACCGAATGGGGCGCCGAGGTGATCAAGATCGAGCATCCCGTGACCGGCGATCCCTATCGCGGGCTCGTCACCGCGGGGCTGCACAAGAGCTACAACGGCGTCGATCCCAGCTTCCAGTTCACCAACCGCGGCAAGCAGTCGGTGACCATCGACATCAAGCAGCCGGAGGGCCGTAATCTGGTTTACCGCCTAGCGCGTGAGTGCGACGTTTTCCTGACCAACTTCCGTCCCGACGCGCGCACCCGGCTCGGGATCGAGTACGAAGACATTCGCGAGCACAATCCCGGGATCGTCTACTTGCGTGGCTCGGGGTACGGCGCGCGTGGGCCCGACCGGCAACGCGGTGGCTACGATGCCGCAGCTTACTGGGCGCGGTCGGGCTTTGCGGAGATGTTCACGCCGCAGGGTGCCGAGTTCCCGGTTATGCAGCGGCCGGCGTTCGGCGACGTCGTGGGGGGGCTGACCATCGCCGGGGCCATCGCCGCGGCGCTCTACAAGCGGACGCAGAGCGGCGAGGGCTCCGTCGTTGACGTTTCGCTGCTGGGCATGGGCATGTGGCAGCTGCAGCCTGATATCACGCACGCGCCGCTCGAACCCGGCCATGATGCGCGCGGCGCGGTGCGCGATCGCAAGGCGACATGGAACCCGCTCTCCGGCACATTCCGGACCAGCGACGGGCGCTTCATCATTCTCGTGATGCTCGATGCGGACCGGTACTGGGCCGACTTCTGCCGGGTGGTCGGCCTGACCGAGCTCATCGACGATCCTCGCTTCGTCGATATGGACGCACGCAAGGCGAATGCGCGCGCCTGCGTTGAGATCCTCGACGATCTGTTCGCATCGCGGGACTATGGCGAGTGGTGCGAGATCCTCTCGCACCTGAAAGGCGTTTGGGCGCCGATGCAGGCACCCCGCGAGCTGCACGACGATCCTCAGGTGGCTGCGAACGGCTACCTGGCCGACGTCGAGATGGCGAACGGATCGCACCTCAAGCTGGTGACCTCGCCGGTGCAGTTTGATGAGGTCAGCGCCCGCCCGATGCGCGCACCCGAGCATGGCGAGCATACTGAGAGCACGCTCTTGAGTCTGGGGTTGAATTGGGAGGAGATCGCCGAGCTGAAGACGAGCGGCGCGATCGGCTAGGCTGTAGTATCTTAGGATGGCCGCTCCGGAACAAGCCGGGAGCGGCCAGCCTCAGTGGTTGTCGCGCGGCAAGCCCATGGTCTGGGCAATGCGCTGGTACTTCTCCGCACCCTCCAAGATGGCGCCGGTATCCATCTGGCCCACGACCGCGCGCTGGATTTCCTGCCAGGGCGTCTGCGAGGCCGGGTACTTGTACCCGCCTTGCGCCTCGAGAGCCGCGCGGCGCCGCGCAAGCTCCTCGTCCGAGACGAGCACGTCGACGCGGCCAGCCTTCAGGTCCATGCGCACCCTGTCGCCGGTCTTGAGCAGCGCCAGGCCGCCCATTGCCGCCGCTTCGGGGGAGGCATTGAGGATCGAGGGGCTCCCGGAGGTGCCCGACTGCCGGCCATCGCCGATGCACGGGAGGGCGTGCACCCCTTCGGTGATGAGGTAGGCAGGCGGCCGCATGTTCACGACCTCGGCCGCGCCAGGATAGCCGATCGGGCCGGCGCCGCGCATGAACAGCAGCGTTTCGGGCGTGATGCCGAGCGCCGGATCGTCGATCCTGTGGTGGTAGTCCTCAGGACCGTCAAACACCACGGCCGCGCCTTCGAACGCTTCCGGATCGTTAGGGTTGGACAAGTAGCGCTGGCGGAACTCGTCCGAGATGACGCTGGTCTTCATGATCGCGGCATCGAACAGGTTGCCGGTGAGCACCAGGAAGCCGGCTTCCTCGACCAAGGGCTGGTCGAAGGTCTTGATGACCTTGTCGTCCTCGATCGTCGCGTCGCGGCAGTTCTCGCCGATGGTGCGGCCGTTGACGGTCATGGCGCCTTCGTGGATCAGCCCCTGGCCGATCAGCTGGGCGACCACCGCGGGTACGCCACCGGCACGGTAGTAGTCCTCGCCCAGGTACTCGCCTGCGGGCTGCAGATTCACCAGCAGCGGGATCTTGTGGCCATACGTCTCCCAGTCCTTCAGCGGCAGTTCGACCCCGATATGGCGGGCGATTGCAGCCAGATGGATCGGCGCGTTGGTCGAGCCGCCGATCGCCGCGTTGACGACGATCGCATTGCGGAAGGCTTCCAGCGTCAGGATGTCCGAGGGCTTGAGGTCTTCGTGCACCATGTCGACGATGCGCTTGCCCGTACGCCACGCGCACTCCTGCCGGTCGCGGTAAGGCGCCGGGATCGCCGCCGAGCCGGGCAGCATCATGCCCAGCGCTTCGGCGAGCGAGTTCATTGTCGTCGCGGTGCCCATGGTATTGCAGTAGCCGGTCGACGGGGCCGAGGAAGCAACGAGCTTGATGAAGCCTTCCTCGTCCAGTTCGCCCGCCGCCATCAACTGGCGACCCTTCCACACGATCGTGCCCGAACCGGTGCGCTCGCCCTTGTGCCAGCCATTCAGCATCGGCCCGACCGACAGCGCGATCGCCGGGATGTTCACCGTGGCCGCCGCCATCAGCAGCGCCGGCGTCGTCTTGTCGCAGCCGGTGGTCAGCACCACGCCATCGAGCGGGTAACCGTATATCGCTTCGACCAGGCCCAGATAAGCCAGGTTACGGTCCAACCCTGCGGTTGGGCGCTTGCCGGTCTCCTGGATCGGGTGGACCGGAAACTCGAGCGCGATGCCGCCTGCCTCGCGGATGCCCTCACGGATGCGCTCGGCGAGAACCAGGTGGTGGCGATTGCAGGGTGACAAGTCGCTGCCGGTCTGGGCGATGCCGATGATCGGCTTGCCCGAGCGCAACTCCTCCAGGCTGATACCGAAGTTCAGGTACCGCTCCAGGTAGAGCGACGTCATGTCGATGTTGTCGGGATTGTCGAACCAGGCGCGCGAGCGCAGCTTGAACCCCGGGTTGGGCACGGTCTTGTCGGTCATGGTCTGTTCGTTTCGTTGGTTCAGCGCGGCGAGGTGGTGACGCGGTAGATCATCACATGGCGATATGGCTTGTCCGGATCGACGCGAGTGGACGCGAAGTTCGCATGGTGAGGGGCATCGGGAAACTTCTGCGGCTCCAGCGCGATGCCATCTCCCATGCGGTAGAGGTGACCCTGCTTGCCGACGTAAGTCCCGTCGAGGAAGTTGCCAGAGTAGAACTGGACGCCCGGCTCGGTGGTCAGCAGTTCGAGCACGCGGCCGGACACCGGGTCTTCCAGGCGAGCGGCGAGCTCCGGCGTCTTGGTCACGCCTTTGTCGAGCGCGAAGTTGTGATCGAAGCCGCGACCGTAGACGATCTGCTGGTCGCGTCCGTCGCGGATGCCCATGGCCACGCGCTTTGCCTGGCGGAAGTCGAACGGCGTGCCCGCGACCGCGCGCAACTCGCCGGTGGGGATCAGCTTGTCATCGACCGGCGTGTAGCGCGATGCGGGGATCGTCAGCACGTTGGTCGTCGCGTCGCGATCCGAGCCTTCGCCCGCCATGTTGAAGATCGCGTGGTTGGTGAGGTTGAGGACGGTTGGCTTGTCGGTCGTGGCGTCGAACACGATTTGCAGGTTGCCGGACTCGTCGAGCGAGTAGGTGACCTTGGCCTTGACCGTCCCGGGATAGCCTGCGTCGCCGTCGGGGCTGACGAGCGAGAACACCGCCGTTGCGACCTTGCCCGACTTGACCGATTCCAGCTTCCAGTTCTGCACGTCGAAGCCCTTGCCACCGCCGTGGAGCGACTGGCCATGATCATTTTGCGGCAGCGTGTAGGTCGTGCCATCCAGCTCGAACTTGCCGCCCGCGATCCGGTTGCCGTAGCGGCCGATGGTGCCGCCCCAAAAGTTCGGGCGGCTCTCGAAGTCGGACAGCTTGTCGTAGGCGAGCAGGACGTCGGCGACCTTGCCGTCACGGTCCGGCGCCTCGAGCTTCCATAAGGTGGCGCCGAACGTCAGGATCGTGGCCGAAACGCCGTTGTCAGCCTTCAAGGTCACCGCCGTCACCGCGCGCCCGTCCGAGAGCGTGCCGGCGCTGGCTTGCGTCGCTTGTGCAGCCTGCGCCGGAGCCGTGCCTGCGCAAGCCAGCGCCCAGATCGCCGCGGCAGATGCCGCCGTGGTCGCGAAAGTTCTGGCCGAGTTCCTCATTCCCTTGATCCCGCTCTTGTGTCTGGGCTGCGGCTCGCTCATCGTCTGGAAGGCTGCGCCCCATTGACGGAGCCGCTTCGCACATATAGTCCGACAAATAGAAAGAGTGCAAGCCGGTTCGCCGGGCATTGTGCAAGAGCTGAACTGAGAGGATCTCCATGCCCCCTGCGGTATCGACTTCGGCTACACCCATCGTGCAGGGCTCGTCGGGCGAAGTGCGCTATGGCCCCGCACTGACGCTGCTTGCCAGCTTGTTCTTCATGTGGGGCTTCATCACCGTCATCAACGGTACGCTGCTGCCGCACCTGCGCAGCGTGTTCGAGCTCAGTTACTTCCAGGCCGCGCTGATCGAGTCCGTCTGGTTCATCGCCTATTTCTTCGCCTCGATCCCCTCGGCGCTGCTGATCGAGCGGATCGGGTACAAGAAGTCGCTCGTCACCGGGCTGCTGATCATGGCCGCAGGCGCGGTCGGCATGACAATCGCGGCGATCATCCCATCTTACGGCGTGACGCTGCTGATGCTGTTCGTGATCGCCAGCGGTATCACCCTGCTGCAAGTGGCGGCCAACCCCTACGTGGCGGTGATCGGCAAGCCCGAGACCGCGTCGGCACGCCTCAATTTGGTGCAGGCGATGAACTCGGCCGGCACGATGCTGGCGCCGCTGTTCGGCGGCTACCTGATCCTGGGCCGCAGCCGCGGCGGCACGGCGGAAGCCGGTACGGTACTGACCCAGGCCGAGCGGCTGGCGGACTCGCAGTCGGTGATCCTTCCTTACCTGCTGGTCGCGGCGGTGCTGGTGGTTCTGGCCGTCGTAATCGGCCGCTTCCCGCTTCCGGCCCTCGGCGCGGCAACCCAGAAGGCCGCGAAGCACGCGAAGACAGGCTCGGCCGTCTCACGGTTCTGGAACCACCCCTTGTGGCAGCACCGCAACCTGACCCTCGGCGTGGTGGCGATCTTCATCTACCTGCTGGCTGAAATCGGCGTCGGCAACTTGTTCGTCAACTTCGTGGTCCGCCCCGAGATCGGCAACATGAGCGCCGCGCAGGCGAGCCGCTACCTGACGCTGCTCTGGGGCGGCATGATGGTGGGCCGTTTCGTAGGCTCAGCGATCATGGCGAAGGTCGATGCTGCGAAGGTCCTGGCGGTCTCTGCCATCGGCGCCTTCGTGGTTATGGCCATCACGATCTTCTCGACTGGTCACCTGGCGATGTGGTCGCTGATCGCGGTGGGGCTGTTCCACTCGATCATGTTCCCGACCATCTTCACGCTTGGAATCAAGGGACTGGGTCCGCTCACCGAGGAGGGTTCCGGCCTGCTGGTCATGGCGATCGCCGGCGGCGCGCTGGTGGCGGTGCAGGGCTGGATCGCCGACCACTACGGGCTGCAGACGTCGTTCCTGCTGACCGCGGCGTGCGAGCTGTACATTCTGTTCTACGCACTGTGGGGCAGCAAGCCGACCCATGCCGAGCCGGACGTCGTGCCTGTTGCCGAGTGAGGGACCGTCCAGTCGTCCGACATCCTCGCCCCGCCGGGGAGAGGATGGCGAAGCTTGCTCCGCAAGGAGCTAGCGCAACTTGGAGAGCGGTGCGTCCGCGCGCTGCCCTCTCCAACTGCGGCTAGCCAGCAAGCTGGCAAGCCTCCGTATCGTCTCCTCCGGCGGGGAGAGGATGGGCGCTCATCAGCCCTCCATCGACTCCCGCATGTCTTCCAGCGCGAGGTCGACCAGCACGTTCATCGCTTCTGCCGCCGCGGCGGGATCGCCAGCGGCAATGGCATCATAGACGCGCACGTGGTCGGGGATGGGATTGCGGGGCAAGGCGCGAGCGCGCTGCTTGAACAGCGTGGTCCAGTTGACCGCCGCACCGATCGATGCGCTCAGCACCAGCAGCGCGTCGTTGCGCGTGGCCTGCAAAATCGCCTTGTGGAAGTCGCGATCGGCGGCGCGGCCTGCCTCTGTGGTCAGCGTGTGCCGTCGCATGGCGGCAAGCGCATCCTTCATCTCGCGAATGTCGGCCTTGTCGCGGCGCTGCGCCGCAAGCCGCGCGGCTGCGGGTTCTACGATTGCGCGCAGTTCGAACAGGCTGCGGATGAACTCGCGATCGGGCTCGCCGCTGAAGGCCCATCCGAGCACTTCCGGGTCGAGCAAGTTCCACCGATCGCGTGGCAACACGCGGGTACCCGCCTTGGGGCGGCTGGCCACCAAGCCCTTGGCCGTGAGCACCTGGATCGCCTCGCGATAGGCGCTGCGCGAGACGTTGAGTTCTTCGGCAAAAGCGACTTCACCCGACAGGATGTCGCCAGGCGCATATTTGCCTGACAAGATCGCCGTTCCGAGCTTGTGAGCGATAGCCCCATGCAACCGCCGTCCCGGTCCACGTCCCCCGTCGCCCGCCTTAGCAGTGTTCTCTTCGGTCGACAGGCTGGTCTCGTATTCCGTCACGTTTGGCGGGTCCTCCTGCAAGGAACCTAACAGTCCTTCTCTGGAGAAGGAATACAAACGTTGCCTTTCTCCTGCAGGCGAAATATGTCGGAGTAAATAGGAGATACCGATGACCGAGTTCCGATCCGTCGTGGCTGCCACGGGCGAGTTCCATGGAGAGCCGATCGCCGTCAGCACCCAAGCCGATGTCGCCGCTGCCTGCGCCGCGGCCGCGGCCGCTTTCGACATCTACCGCGCTACTGATCGCGAGACCCGGGCCGCATTTCTCGAGCGAATCGCCGAAGAGATCCTCGCTATCGGCGAGCCGCTGGTCGACGCCTACATGGCCGAGAGCGGCCTGCCGCGCGCTCGCGGCGAAGGTGAGCGGGGCCGCACCGTCGGCCAGCTGCGCCTCTTCGCCGATGTCGTGCGCAAGGGCCAATGGCAGCAGCTGCGCATCGACCCGGCTCTGCCTGAGCGCGCGGTACCTCGCCCAGACCTGCGCCTGCGCATGATCCCGGTCGGCCCGGTCGCGGTGTTCGGCGCCTCGAACTTCCCGCTGGCGTTCTCGACCGCCGGCGGTGACACCGCCTCGGCACTTGCCGCGGGTTGCCCCGTCGTGGTCAAGGGCCATCCCGCGCACCCGATCACGGGATCGCTGGTCGCCGCCGCAATCATCAAGGCCGTCCGCGATGCAGGCCTGCCCGCGGGCGTGTTCGGCCACCTCGTCGGTCCATCGAACGAACTCGGCGCCGCGCTGGTTCAGGATCCGCGCATCATGGCGGTCGGCTTCACCGGGTCGCGTGCGGGCGGCCTTGCCCTGGTGAAGCTGGCGCAGGCCCGCGAAGTGCCAATTCCCGTCTATGCCGAGATGTCGAGCATCAATCCCGTCGTGCTGCTGCCCGAAGCGCTCAAGGCGCGTGGCGAGGCTTTGGGCGAGGCGTTCGTCGGCTCGCTGACGATGGGTGCCGGCCAGTTCTGCACCAACCCGGGTCTGGTCCTGGCGATCGAAGGTGAGGGGCTCGACGCCTTCGTCGCGGCGGCTTCGACCGGCGTCAGCGCGGCCAAGCGCCAGATCATGCTGACCGCAAACATTGCTGCCGCCTACACCAAGGGCGTCGCGGCGTTGGCGGCTCTGCCAAGCGTCGAGAAGCTGGCAGAGGGCGAGATCGGTTCGACCACGTGCGGCGGCGCGGTGCTGTTCCAGACCACGGCGGCCCAGTTCCTGGCCGACAAGGCACTGGGCGACGAAGTTTTTGGCGCCTCCTCGGTGATCGTGCGCTGCAAGGACGAGGCCGAGCTGCTGCAAGTGCTCGAAGGCATCGAGGGCCAGCTCACCGCGACGTTGCACCTGGACGCTGCGGACGAGCCGGTCGCCGCCAAGGTGCTGCCGGTGCTGGAGCGCAAGGTTGGCCGCATCCTCGCCAATGGCTGGCCGACAGGCGTCGAGGTCACTCACGCCATGGTCCACGGCGGGCCGTTCCCCTCGACTTCGGACGCGCGCACCACGTCCGTCGGCAGCCTGGCGATCGACCGCTTCCTGCGACCGGTCAGCTACCAGAACCTCTCGCAAGGTCTGCTGCCGCCCGAGCTGCGCGACGACGCCAGCTCCGACGGCACCCCGCGCCTGATCGACGGCGTGCTCACCATCAACTGAACCGCATCACGTTCCCGCGTCGCATCCCGCAAGAGGGTGCGTCGCGGCAGGGAGAGACCCATGACTTACCTTCGCCTGCTTCAGCATCTGAGTGCCGACAACACGCGCTCGGTGATCCTTGCCGAGGGTGATGCCGCCCACATCCTGCCGGGCGTTCGCACCGTGCGCGAGCTCGCGCTGCGGGCGATCGCCGCCGGCATCTCGTTAACGGATGCTGGGCGCGCGTGCGGGCAGGGCCCCTCCATCGACATCGCCGCCGAGTTCGCGGCGGGTCGTCTGCTCGCGCCGATCGACCATGAAGATACGGCGCACCTGCTGATGACCGGCACCGGCCTGACCCACCTGGGTTCGGCCGAGGGGCGGGACAAGATGCACAAGGCCGCCGCGTCCGGCGAGCATGTGACGGACTCGATGCGCATGTTCCTGGAAGGCCTCGAAGGCGGCAAGCCCGAGGCCGGCCAGGAAGGGCAGCAGCCCGAGTGGTTCTACAAGGGCGATGGCTCGCAGCTGGTTGGGCCCACCGATCCGCTCATCATGCCCGGTTTCGCCAAGGACGGTGGCGAGGAGCCCGAGGTCGCGGGCGTCTACCTGATCGACGAGGACGGCACGCCCTATCGACTGGGCTTCGCGCTGGCGAACGAGTTCTCCGATCACGTCACCGAGCGCCACAACTACCTCTGGCTGGCGCATTCCAAGCTGCGCCAGGCCGCGCTCGGACCCGAGTTGCTGCTGGGTGAGCCGCCCGCGCACATCGAGGGCACGAGCCGCATCCTGCGGGGCGGGGCCACACTGTGGGAGAAGCCTTTCCTCTCGGGCGAGGCGAACATGTCGCACAGCTTCCACAATCTCGAGCAGCACCACTTCAAGTACGACCTGTTTCGCCGCGGTGGCGACGTGCACGTGCACTTCTTCGGCACCGCGACGCTTTCGTTCGCCGACACGGTGCAGACGCAGGAAGGTGACGTGTTCGAGATCTCGGCCGCACCCTTCACACTGCCTCTCGCCAATCCGCTGGCGCGTGCCGCGGTGCCGGCCGTCACCGTCAAGGCGCTCTGAGCTGTGGACCCGATCCGCATAGCGGTGGTCGGCGTCGGCAAGATCGCGCGCGACCAGCATCTGCCGGCGATTGCCGGAAACAAGGCGTTCAGCCTCGCGGCCACGGTCAGCCCGCATGATCCCGGCGTCGAAGGCGTACCGCATGCCCGCAGCCTGGAAGAACTGATCGAGAGCGGGCCGGCTGTCGATGCCGTCGCGCTCTGCACGCCGCCGCAGGTCCGCTATGACCTGGCGGTGCAAGCGCTGCGTAAGGGCATGCACGTGTTCCTGGAAAAGCCGCCCGGCGCGACGCTCAGCGAGGTCGCCGCCCTTTCGAGCCGCGCCGAGCGAGTGGGGGTGACCCTGTTCGCCTCGTGGCACTCGCGCTTCGCCGGCGGCGTTGCGCCGGCGCGGGCCTGGCTTGCCGAGCGCAAGATCGAGCGAGTCTCGGTGATCTGGCGCGAGGACGTGCGCGTATGGCACCCAGGCCAGGCCTGGATTTGGGAGCCGGGTGGCCTTGGCGTGTTCGATCCCGGCATCAACGCGCTCTCGATTGTCACGCACATCCTGCCGCGCCCGGTGTTCCTCACCTCGGCGACCTTGGAGATACCCTCCAACCGCGCAGCGCCGATCGCGGCTGACATCCAGTTCCGCGACACCTCGGGCGCTCCGATCCACATGGACCTGGACTGGCGCCAAACCGGTCCGCAATCGTGGGACATCGTCGTGGAGACCGACGCCGGCACGCTCAAGCTGTCGAACGGCGGCGCGGTACTGACCTTGCCGACCGGCGCGGAGCACAGCGAGGACATGGAATACCCCGGCCTCTACGCGCGCTTCGCCAGCCTGATCCGCGGCGGTCGCAGCGATGTGGACGTGGCGCCGCTCCGTTTGGTGGCCGACGCGTTCCTGCGCGGCCATCGCAAAGCCGTCGAAGAATTTCACGACTAAGAACGCCCAGGGAGAGGGAAAACAATGATCACCATCCTGCGCCGCGCCGCACTGTCCACCCTGCTGGCGGCGACGGCGCTGTCCGCGCCTGCTTTAGCCGACACCGACGGCCAGCCCACGACTGCCACGATCCAGGCCGACAAGCCCGGTCCGGTCTACCACAAGGAAGTCTTCACCCAGTTTGCCGAGCACCTGGGCAACGGCATCTACGGTGGGCTTTGGGTGGGCAAGGGGAGCAAGATCCCCAACACCAACGGCTTTCGCAACGACGTGGTCAGCGCACTGCGAGACCTGTCGGTGCCCGTGATCCGCTGGCCGGGCGGCTGCTTCGCGGACGAGTACAACTGGCGCGAGGGCATCGGCCCGCAGAAGAACCGCCCGGTGAAGATCAACACCCACTGGGGCGGCGTTACCGAGCCCAACACGGTGGGAACGCACGAGTTCTTCGAACTGATCCGCCAGATCGGCGCAGAGGCCTATATCGCCGGCAACGTCGGCAACGGCACACCGCGCGAAATGGCCGAGTGGGTGGAGTACATGACCTCTCCGGCCGGTTCGCTGGCGGACCAGCGCGCGAAGAACGGCCACAAGGAGCCGTGGAAGGTCGCTTACTTCGGAGTCGGCAACGAGCTGTGGGGCTGCGGCGGCAACATGCGCCCTGAGTTCGCGGCGGACGAGACGCGCCGATATGCCACCTTCATCAAGGCGCCGGCCGGCACCAAAATCCTGAAGGTCGCCGCCGGGGCCAACGTCGACGACTATAACTGGACCGAGACGATGATGCGCGTCGCGGCGCCGCAGCTCGACGGTCTCTCGCTGCACTACTACGTCCACCCTGCGGGCGGCTGGCCGCCGCGTGCCCCCGCCATCGACTTCGACGAGAACGGCTGGGCCGATGCGCTCGCCGGCGCCCGCCGGATGGACGAGCTGATCACCAAGCACACCGCCATTATGGACAAGTACGATCCGGAGAAGCGAGTCTTCCTGGCGGTCGACGAATGGGGCGCCTGGTACGCTCAGGACCCGGGCACGCATCCAGGCTTCCTGCGCCAGCAGAACACCCTGCGTGATGCGCTGATCGCCTCGGTACACCTCGACATCTTTGCCAAGCACGCCGACCGCGTGCGCATGACCGCCATCGCGCAGATGGTGAACGTGCTGCAGGCGATGATCCTGACCGACGGCAGCAACATGGTACTGACGCCGACGTACCACGTCTTCGAAATGTACAAGCCTTGGCAGGACGCCACGGTTCTGCCGATCGAGATCAAGTCGCCCTGGTACTCGAAGGACCAGTTTACGATGCCCGCCGTCAGCGGCTCGGCGGTGCGCGGCAAGGACGGCAAAGTGCACGTCGCGCTCTCCAACCTCGATCCGAACCAGTCGAACTCGGTGACGATCAACCTGGCCGGCGTGAGCGCAACCAGCGTGAGCGGGCGCGTGCTGACGGCGCCGGCGATCAACTCGCACAACACGTTCGATGCGCCCGACGCTGTTCGGCCGACGGCGTTCACCGGCGCGAGCGTGCAAGGAGGGCAGCTCTCGGTGACGTTGCCGGCGAAGTCCGTCGTCGTGCTCGAACTGCAATGAAGGCGCTCAAGACCATATGCCTCGCCGCGCTGGCTGTCGCTGGCGCGTGCGAGGCACAGGTGCCGAACGCGCCGGCGACTTTGAATGCGCAGCTTACCGGCGACCTGACCGTACACGATCCGGTGATCATCCGCGAGGGTGGCACCTACTACGTGTTCAGCACCGTGGGTCGCTACGTCGGCATCCGCACCTCCAAGGACCTGAAAACCTGGAAGGATGCCGGCGCCGTGTTCAGCGAAATCCCGGCTTGGGCCAAGCAGGCGATCCCCGGCACAGAGGGCATCTGGGCGCCCGACATCTCGTACGTCGATGGCGAGTACCGGCTGTATTACTCCGTCTCTACCTTCGGCTCCAACCGCTCGGCGATCGGCTTGGCGACCAGCCCGACGCTGGGCGCCGGCGCCAAGTGGACCGACCACGGCTTGGTCGTCATGTCGACCAAGCAAAGCGACTTCAACGCGATCGATCCCAACTTCGTGGTCGATGCGCAAGGGCGGCACTGGCTTGCGCTTGGCAGCTTCTGGAGCGGCATCAAGCTGTTCCCGCTCGACAAGAACACAGGCAAGGTTGCGGACGGCACCAAGTTTTACTCGATCGCACGCCGGCCAGCGCCCGCAGGTGGGCCCGCTCCGGTCGAGGCGCCTTTCGTTATCCGGCACGGCGGTTGGTACTTCCTGATCGTTTCCTACGACTACTGCTGCAAGGGCGTGAACAGCACCTACTACACGGTCGTCGGCCGCTCGAAGGAGATCACGGGCCCTTACCTCGGCCGCGACGGCAGCGCTCTGATGCAGGGCGGCGGCTCGATCCTGCTGCGCGCCGACCTGCAGGAGCAGCAGCGCTTCCGCGGGCCGGGACACGCCGGCGCCTTCACCGACAAGGACGGCACCACTTACCTGGTGTATCACGCCTACGACAAGCAGGCGGACGGCAAGCCGACGCTACGGATCGCGCCGCTTCGCTGGGATGCCCAAGGCTGGCCAGCGGCGCAGTACTGATCGACCAGAACACAAGATAACTTCGGGAGAGGACCATGACCCTTCGCCTATCGCGCCGCAGCTTCGCAGCTGCCGGATCCTTGCTGCCGCTCGCCTGCACCGCACCGGGACGGAGCGCGGTCGAGAGCGCGCTCGCTCCAGCAGAGGGCAACGCCGTCCCGCTGGCGACAAACCCGCTGGTGAAGCAGCGCGCCGATGCGCAGATCTTCCGGCACGAGGACGGCTGGTACTACATGACCGGCTCGGTGCCCGAGTACGACCGATTGGTGCTGCGCCGGTCCAGGACTCTCGCGGGCCTCACGACGGCCGAGGAGCGCGTGCTGTGGCGGCATCAGGCTAGCGGACCAATGTCGGGTTTCCTCTGGGCGCCGGAACTGCACCTCGTCGACGGGCGCTGGGTCATGTACTTTGCCGCGGGCCCCAGCGGCGGCGGCGAGGACGTGTTCCGCATCCGCACCTACGCCGTGGTTTGCGACGGCGCAGACCCGATGACCGGCAACTGGGCCGTATTCGGCCAATTTCAGGCGCCGTGGGACAGCTTCAATCTCGACTCCACGATCTTCACGCATCGCGGCGTGCGGTACTTCGCCTGGGCACAGCGGGAGGCGGGGATCGACACCAACTCCAACGTCTACATTGCACCGATGAAGGATGCGCTGACACTGTCGGCCGCCCCGGCCCGACTGACAGTGCCGACGCTGGACTGGGAAGTGCGCGGCTTCAAGGTGAACGAGGCGCCGGCCTTCCTGGTCAAGAACGGCCAGGTCTTCATGACCTACTCGGCCAGTGCCACCGATGCGCGCTATTGCTTGGGCCTGCTCTCGATCGACGAGAACGCGAACCTCATGGACGCGCGCGCGTGGACCAAGTCGCCGCAGCCGGTGTTCGTCACCTGCCCCGAAACGTCGGTCTACGGGCCGGGCCACAACAGCTTCACGGTCGACGAACAGGGCCGGGATATTCTGGTCTATCATGGCCGTGACTACGAGGCGATCGAGGGCGACCCGCTGTTCAACCCGGATCGGCACACTCGCATCCAGCGCCTCTACACCGACAGTCGCGGCAACCCGGATTTCGGAGTACCGGTCGGCAATGGCCCTCTGCCTGAGCGGTTCAGCCCGGCCGTACATCGCAGTGCCAAGCTGGCGCACGAAGGCGATCGCCTGCTCGTCGGCGATGCACCCCTACCGCAGACGCAGTTCCGGTCACTCGGGCAAGAAGACGGCACCGTCCGGCTCTCGCCGATCCTAAAGCCCGCGCACCGCCTGGTCGCGAATAGCGATGGATCGATCCGCCTCCTCAACGCTGACGCACCGGCACCCGCAGGCGCGGATCGCTTCAGGCGCGAGGCTGGGCCCGGAGGAAGCGTTCGCTTCATCTCACAAGCCTTTGCGGGTAGAGCGCTGGCGCATTCCTCAGACAAGGTAACGCTCGCGCCGGTGGGCCAGCCCGAAAGCGCTTGGATGCTCGACTAGGCTTCGAGGCTGCAGAGCGTGGTGGCTCCGGCTCGGAATCTCCGATCCGCGCCATTTACGCGACGGTAGTCTGGCAATTCGACGATCTTTGACAGTGCGCCAGCTTTTCGCTTGCGTTCTAATTGTCCGACTAATAAGCAGGCGCGATACGACGGGGCATGGTAAGGGGCCAGCCTCACTTGGGAGGGTTGAACGATGGCCACGAAGCCATTTGCTCTTTGCACTGCATCCATTTTCGCACTTACCTTGGCCGGCGCTGCGCACGCACAGGACGTGCCGCTGAACACCAGCGGTGACGCCGCTGCTTCGGAGGACACCGCGGCGGATGCCGCCGAGGCTCCGGGTGATGCGATCGTCGTCACCGGCGTGCGTGCGTCGATCGTCGGCGCCATCAACAGCCGTAAGCAGAACGTTCAGATCGTCGACTCGATCGTGGCGGAGGACGTCGGCAAGTTGCCGGACAATAACGTCGTCGAGGCGCTGCAGCGCGTCACCGGCATCCAGGTCACCGATCGTGGCGGCGGCGAGGCTGGCGCCATCAGCATCCGTGGCCTCACCGATCCGCTGACCACCCTCAACGGTCGCAACATCTTCACCGCGGCGGGCACTTCGTTTGCGCTGCAGGATATCTCCGCCAACCTCGTCAAGAAGGTCGACGTCTACAAGACCCGCTCGGCCGACCAGATCGAGACCGGCCTTGCCGGCCAGATCGATGTTCAGACCCGCCGCCCGCTCGACTTTGACGGGTTCACAATCTCGGGCTTGGCGCGCGGCGTCTACAGCGAGTTGGCGGACAAGTATAATCCCAATGCCGCGCTGCTCGTCAGCGATCGGTGGGAGACCGGCATCGGCGACATCGGCTTCCTGATCAATGCCAGCTATACGCGCACCCAGTTCCGCAACCAGGTGCTGCAGTCGGGCGCGATGGTGCCGTTCGCGACGGAGAACCCGCCTGCGGGTTCGGGTCTTACGCCGCTGCAGCGTATTTTCCCTGGTGACCGCAACCAGAACTGGACGCCCGGCCTTGACGCCGGCCTGCCGACCGCGCCGGGCTCCACGCTCAACATCAACGGCGTGGCGACGCCTTACTATCTGTCGCGCGATGCCGTCATCAGCTCGGACTTGTACGGCAAGCGCACGCGCCCGGCGATCAACGCCGCGCTGCAATGGGCGCCGAACGAGGACTCGGTCTACACTGCTGAATTCTTCTACACTGGGTTCAAGCAAAAGACCTTCAACAGCCTCCACTTCAGCTTTGTCGATTGGTGGGGCAACCTCGGCGCCAACCCGGGTTCGACCTTCGAGCTGTATGACGGCACCAACATCATCAAGTCGCGCCAGGTGGGCGCCGTCGCCGGCTTCAACAGCGGCGACACTGCCACCAGCAAGACCGACAGCTTCGTCTACGCCTTCAACGCCAAGTGGAACGTGGGCGAGCATGGCAAGATTTCGGCCGACGTCGCGTACCAGGACAGCACAAACAAGACCTCGTTCTTCGCCATCCGCACCGACCGCGGACCGCTTGATATCGATGTCGATTTCAACGCTGGCGGTGGCTTGCCGTCCTTCAGCTTCGCCAACCAGGGCGTGCTGACCGACCCGTCAGCCTGGACCGTCGGCAACCTGTTCGACAGCGGCACCAAGAACACCGGCAGCGCGCTGACCATGATGCTCGACGGCGAGTATACCTGGGACGATGGCTTCCTGCGCCGGATCAAGGCGGGCTTCCGCTATGACGATCGTAAGGCCGCCAACTACGTGCGCGATCAGGGCGCCGGTGGCTTGGGCGTGACTCTTGCCTCGCTGGGCGCCGACGCAACCTTCACCAACAAGGGCTTCTTCGACGGCCAGGCTGATATTCCGACCAGTTGGGTTCTGGCCGACACGCGCAACATGGATCGTGACGAGATCCGCTCGCTCTACCGCTCGGTCGCGCCGGGGCTGCTGCTTTCGGATCAGCTCTCGTTCGGCCAGGTGTTCGGCATCAACGAGATCAACATGGCCGCCTATCTGATGGCCGATGGCGAGATCTCAATCTTCGGCCGTCCCTTGCAGCTGCAGGGCGGCGCCCGCTTCGTGACGATCGACACCAACTACAACTACTTCGATCGCGGCGCCGGCTTCGCGCAGACCCGCGTCGGCACGTCGTCGTCCAAGCTGCTGCCGGCGTTCACCGCCCGGTACGACATCACCGACAACCTGCGCATCCGGTTCAACTATGGCGAGACGCTGCGCCGCCCGGCCTTCGGTGACCTGAACCCGAACCCGATCCTGACCGGTGACCTCTCGCGCATCGGCTTCGGCAGCGCGAGCGCGGGCAACGCCAACCTGGGCGTGACGCACTCGAAGAACATGGACCTGGCCCTCGAGTGGTACTTCGAGCGGAATAGCGCGATCTACGTGACCGGCTTCCGTCGTGAGATCGACGGCCTCGTCGTGCCGCTGACCATCCGCGAGTTCATCCCGAACAACTACCTGCCGCGCAACGAGACCTACACCGAATTCTTCAACGTCACCCGGCCCGTCAACGCGTCGGACGGCGTGCTGAAGGGCGTGGAACTGGGCCTCACCTACTTCCCGACGTATCTGCCCGGTCCGCTGGACGGCCTCGGCTTCACAGGCAGCGCTACGGTGCTCGATTCCGAGCAGACGATCCCGGTGACCGACGCGGTCGGCAACATCACCGGCAACACCAAGTCGGCGTTCTTCGGCGTGTCGAAGCTGTCGTACAACGCGACGCTGGCGTACGATAACGGCCCGATCGGCGCTCGCTTGTCCTACGTGTGGCGCAAGGGCTTCCTGCGGCAGAACGAGGCGCGAGCGTTCGCAAACCCGATCGGCATCTGGCGCAAGCCCGAGAAGAGCCTGGACCTGCAGCTCACCTGGAACGTCAACGACGACATCGGCGTGACCTTCGACGCGGTGAACCTCACCAAGGCGAAGCAGCAGGAGTACTACAAGTTCGGCGACGCGGGGAACGCGCAGCAGTTCAACACCACCAACCTGCTGATCGACCGGACATTCGCCGTCGGCGTACGCTTCAAGTTCGACTGATCCGGTGCGACACCGGGCCTTGGCACAGAGCCAGGCCCGGTGTCGCGCTGAGGGCGGCCGCGCCTCTTCGCTCTTCCCCCTCCCTCCGGCGGAAGGCGCGGCCGCCTTGATTTTCCAGATAGCCTGCACAGCGGCGAGATAGCGATGCGCAAGAGCCTGCGAGCCTTCCTGGTTTCGGCCGCTCTGCTGATGCAGGCGCCAGCGGCAGTTGCTCATTCCGAGCCCGCACTCGATCGCGCCAGGATTGCGCACGAACGGTTCGGCAATGACGCCCCGTGGTTTGTCGAGCGCATTCCCTTCATCGAGACGGCCGATCCGCGGATTGACGCCGTCTACTACTACCGCTGGGGCTTGTTTCGCGCTCACCAGCGCGATCTGGGTGCGCAGGGATACATCACCACCGAGTTCGCGGACGACGTGGACTGGCAGCGCCAGCCTTACGCCAGCCTCAACGATGCCAGCGGTTTCCACATCGCGGAAGGGCGCTGGCTGAACGACCGCCGCTTTACCGCGGACTACGTCGACTTCATGTACACCGGCGGCAACGATCGCCATTTCACCGACTACATGGCAGACTCGGTGTGGGGCCGATATCTGGTCGACGGCGACCGTCAGGCCGTGCTCAAGCACCTGCCGGTCATGCGCCACATCTACCGGTTGTGGGACGAGAAGTTCGACTTCGACAAGGGCCTTTACTTCGTGGAGCCGCTGCTGGACGCGACCGAATACACCGTGTCCTCTATCGATGCGTCGGGCGGCAAGGACGGCTTCCGCGGCGGCGACGCGTTCAGGCCGTCGATCAACAGCTACATGTTCGCCAATGCGCGAGCCCTGGCGGAAATGGCGGCGCTTGCAGGCGACCAGGCCATGGCGCGCGAGTATGCCGATCGGACCGAGGCCATCCGCGCGAAAGTGCTGGCGGCGCTGTGGAACCCCAAGCTGGAGCACTTCGCAGACAGGCACCAGCTCACCAACGAACACGTCAAGTATTGGGACCCGATCCGCAATCGTGAGCTGGTGGGCTACGTGCCGTGGATGTTCGATCTGGTCCCGGACGATGCCGGGTATGCGAAGGCTTGGGCGCACCTTCTCGATCCGGCATCGCTGGCCGGCAAGGCGGGCATGCGAACGGTCGAGAACAACTACCCGTACTACATGCGCCAGTACCGCTATCTTGGCCCTCAGCCGGAGTGTCAGTGGAATGGGCCGATCTGGCCGTACCAGACCACGCAAGTGCTGACGGCAATGGCCAACCTGCTCGACCACTACCGGCAGCAAGGCCCCATCACGCGCGCCGACTGGATGCGGCTGCTGCGCCAGTACACCCAGCTTCACTACCAGGGCGACAAGCTCGACTTGGAGGAAGACTACGATCCAGAGACCGGCGCACCGATCGTCGGCCTGGATCGCAGCCATCATTATTTCCACTCCGGCTACGTCGACTTAATCCTCACCGGGCTCGTCGGCATTCGTCCCCGCGCGGACGACGTGCTGGAGGTTAATCCGCTGCTGCCACCGCAAGGCGATCAGGCGCTGCCGTGGTTCCGCATCGAGCGGGTGCCCTATCACGGGCACGAAATCGCGGTTCGATGGGACGCCGACGGCAGCCACTTTGGAGAGGGCAGGGGCCTCGCCATCATGGTCGACGGTCGTGAGGTCGCGAGCCGCGGCGACCTTGGCCGCTTACAGGTCCCTCTCGCCCGCAAGCGCAATGTCCCGATCATGCGCGAAGAGAACCTGGCGGTGCAGCTGGTGCGCGCTGGCTATCCGCGGCCCAGCGCGTCTTCCGGTGCAGACCCGGAGAAATTGCACGACGCGGTCGACGGGCGGGTGTGGTTCTATCCGGAACTGCCGAACGGATGGGACTCGGACGCCACGCCCAAGCAGCAGTGGTACGCGCTCGATTTCGCAAAGGCGGTCTCTGTGGGCCGCGTCGGACTGGCCTTCTACGAGGACGGCAAGCGCTTTTCCGCCCCCAAGCGGGTCTCGATCGAGCTGTGGCAGGGCGGCCAATGGCGGTCGGTTGATGAGGCCAAGCCAGTCGCCAACGGCGTGACCTCGCTGCGCTGGCCAGTTACGAGCACGACGCGGCTTCGCGTGCGCATGCTGCCAAGTGGCCGGGACGCGATCCGACTGGTCGAGCTGAAGGCGTTCGCCAGCTAGGCAGACCTAAACGGCTCGGACGTCGTATGCAGCGCCGATGGTCGCCACCGGAATCTACAAACATCGTGTCGAGCACTTTGCGACGACATGCTCGGGCATGATCGAGCCCAGAGAGCGGTCGCCAGAAGGTCAAACGTCCGTGCGTGCCTTGTAACTCTGCGATCGAGGACCAAGACGATCGGCATGGACTCTTTTTCCTCTCGTTTCAGGCCGCACCTGCTACGCCCGCGGCGCCGCGGCATCGCATCAGTCAACTCCGAAGTGCGCGACGGCATCGTGCCGGCCGCCGACCGGATCGCGCAAACTCCCCACACGGAAGATCGGGAGCCGCGAGGGGCCAACTACCGTACGGTGGCGCTCATCATTGCCTGCGCCATGTTCATGGAGAACTTGGACGCGACCGTGCTGGCGACGGCCTTGCCGACGATGGCCCGCGATCTGGGCGTCAAGGCACCGGAGATGAGCGTCACGCTCACCTCCTACCTTCTTGCGCTCGCCGTCTTCATCCCGGCATCCGGGGCTGCTGCGGATCGCTTCGGCGCAAAGAACGTGTTCCGCGCGGCGATCGCGCTGTTCGTAGCCGGCTCGATTGCCTGCGGGCTGGCGCCCAGCCTTGAGGGCATGACGATCGCCCGCTTCGTGCAGGGCATGGGGGGTGCCATGATGATGCCCGTCGGCCGCCTGGTGCTGCTGCGGTCCGTCGCCAAGCGCGACATGGTCTCCGCAATGTCCTGGCTGATCATGCCGGCACTGATCGGGCCTATCATGGGGCCACCGCTGGGCGGCTTCATCGTCACCTATCTGGACTGGCGCTGGATCTTCTGGCTGAACCTGCCGATCGGCTTCGCCGGCATTCTTCTGGTCGGCCGCTTCATCGCCGACGTGCGCGAGCCGCTGCAGCATACCTTCGACCGCGGCGGCTTCGCGCTTTCAGCTGTGGCTCTGGGCTGCCTGCTTGCCGGCTTTGAGATGGCGAGCCGGTCCGGCAGTGGTCGCCTAGCTGCATCGCTGATCACTGTGGGAGCAGTCGCAGGCGCGCTTTACCTACGCCACGCCAGGCGCGTCGATCATCCGGTCCTCGATACCTCGCTGATGGCAGTACCGACGTTCCGACTGTCCGTGATCGGCGGGTCGTTCACGCGGATCACCCAAGGTGCGCAACCGTTCCTGCTCCCTTTGATGATGCAGCTGGCATTCGGCCTCTCGGCTGCCGAGAGCGGGGCTATGACACTAGCGACGGCGATAGGTTCCTTCGGCATGAAGGGCATCGCACCGCGCCTGCTGCGACGGTTCGGCTTTCGGTCGAGCCTGATCTGGATGGGGCTTTTCGGCACGGCCGCCTATGCGGCCTGCGGGCTGTTCCGTCCCGAATGGCCGCTGCCCGCCGTGTTCGCGGTGATGCTCGTCTCAGGGTTCCTGCTGTCGTTCCAGTTCACGGCCTACAACACCATCGCCTACGACGAGATCGGCAAGGAGCGGATGAGCGCCGCGACGAGCTTCTACGCCACGTTCCAGCAGCTCATGCTATCCCTGGGCATCTGCATGGGAGCCACCGCGCTTCACGCCTCGATGACCCTGCGAGGCCATGCCAGGCCCGAGTTCAGCGACTTCTCCGCCGCGTTCTGGGTCGTGACGATGATGTCCATGCTCGCGCTGTTCGCGAACTTGCGCTTCGATGAGAAGCGCCGGAGCAGAGATCAGCGGACAAGGCGGGTGAACGTGCGTGATCAAGAGCCCGCAAGCGGAGAGCGCAGAGGCTCAGCGACTACTCAGGCTGCATAGCAGCAGCCGTGCCGAAGTTGGCCGAGGTGGCGAAATGCCGCCACTTTGATGACCTGAGAAGGGATAAGGTGGTGGACGCACTTGGGCTCGAACCAAGGACCCGCTGATTAAGAGTCAGCTGCTCTACCAACTGAGCTATGCGTCCACACTGCCGTTTCGCTGCGGCCTTTCGGCCACCCCGTTGCGGCGGGAGCGGTCCCTTTAGCGAGTTTGCCGCGGTTGGGAAGAGCTTTTTTGGCTCTCTCGCAAATTGTTTTCAGCTCAGCCCGCTGGGGCGGCGCTGCCAGCGGCTGACAGCCATGATCGTGCCCACGCAGATCATGTTCGTCATCATTGAGGAGCCGCCGTGGCTCATGAACGGCAGGGGAATGCCGACCACCGGCGCGAGGCCCATGACCATCATGAGGTTGATCGCGACGTAGAAGAAGATCGTCAGCGCCATGCCCGCGGCCAGCAGTCTTGAAAATCGGTCCGTGCTGTTGCGCGCCACCCTCAGGCCCCAACTGAGGAGGATGGCGAAGACAGTGAGCACGAACAACCCGCCCAGCATGCCCCACTCCTCCGACATCGTCGCGAACACGAAGTCGGTGTGGGATTCTGGCAGGTAGTCCAGGTGGCTCTGCGACCCGTTGCCGAAGCCCTTGCCGAAGAACCCGCCCGAACCGATTGCGATTTTGGACTGGGTGATGTGGTAGCCGGTGCCCAGGGGATCGCTTTCGGGGTCGAGGAAAACCAGCACGCGGTTGCGCTGGTAGTCGTGGAGCAGGGTGAAGAAGGCAATCGGGGCCACGACCGCCGCCGCGCCCACCGCGCTGAGGAACCACCAGAGCGGCAGTCCGGCCAGGAACATGGTGACCACTCCGCCGAAGCAGATCGCCAGCGCGGTGCCGAGGTCGGGCTGGATCATCACCAGCACCGCAGGCAAGCCGATCAGCGCTCCGGCCGGTACCAGGCCGCGCCAGCTGGCGGTGATCGAAGCGGGAAGGGTGTCGTAAAAGCGGGCGAGGACAAGGACGATGCCGGGCTTCATCAGCTCGGACGGTTGAAGCGTCATGAAGCCCAGGTTCAACCACCGCTGGCTGCCGCCTCCGACCGCGCCGAGCAACTCGACCAGCACCAGCAGGAACAGGATCGCGCCGTAGATCGGATAAGCGGCCAGCTTGAACAGATCGCGCGGCACCCGGCTGAGCATAACGGCGGCGAACAGAAACACGCAGAAGCGCAGGACGTGGTTCAGCGAGTACGGCTGCAAGTGCCCACCGGCTGCGGAATAGAGCACCGCCGAGCCGAGCGAGACGAGAGCGGCGAGCGGGATCAACACCTGCCAAGGCTGGCGGGCGATCGTATCGGGCACGATCGAGCGGCTCATCAGTCGGCTCCGGCTGGGGGTGCGATGTTGATGGCGGGTGCCGCGGCTTCGGTGTTCGGTGGCGTCGGGGGCAGCGCCACCGGCTCGGGCGGCGGCGTCTGCGCATCGTGGAGGATGGGCTGATTGGGATTGGGCGCCTGGTCCGCGGCCTGGACATTGGCGTCGGAGGGGGCTGCCGGTGCTCCACCGCCATAGGCTGCCGAGTAGGCGCGGTACTTGGCGTCGAGCCGCTGCTGCGCGGTGCCGCCCCACTGCTTCTCGTAGTCGTGCAGCACTTCTACCGCTTTGCCGGGATCGAAGAGGTAGGTCATGACATCGCGTGCAATCGGGTAGGCGGCGCCGGAGCCGCCGCCATGCTCGACCAGGGCCGCGACTGCATAGCGGGGCTTGTCGGCGGGGGCGAAGCAGATGAAGTGGCCGTGATCACGGTGCTTCCACAGGCCGCCCTTGCCGTTGCCGATGTTCAGGCCAACGACCTGGGCGGTACCGGTCTTGCCGGCGAGAAGGATGTCTTTCATCGGCAGCGCCGCCTTGTGCGCGGTGCCTGGCCCATTGACCACGTCCGACATCGCCTTGTGGATCAGGTCCAGGTGCTCTTGCGGGATGCCGAGTGACTGTGCCTGCGGCGGATGATCGGAGTGCAGCATGCGAGGCATCAGCTTGCGGCCCGAAGCAATGCGCGATGCCATGACCGCCTGCTGCAATGGATTGACCAGAAAGTACCCCTGGCCGATCGTCGCATTCACGGTGTCGTAGATTGCCCAATCACGATCGTACTTGCGCTTCTTCCAGGCCGGGTCCGGAACGGTACCATAGGACTGACCGACGACCGGCAACTCGAACTCCTGTCCGAGCCCTAAGCGCCTCGCCATGGCCGCGATCGGGTCCATGCCGATGCGCTGGGCGAAGTGGTAGAAGTAGACGTCGCAGCTCTGGTAGATGCCCTTCGACATGTTGACCATGCCGTGGCCGCGCCGGTTCCAGCAGTGGAACACGCGGTTGCCGACGCGCAAGCCGCCGCCGCAGAACACGCTCTCCTCTGGGTGGAGCCCGGCTTCCAAGAACGAGAGCGCCACCATCGGCTTCACCGTCGAGCCAGGCGGATAGAGCCCGCGCAGGACCTTGTTGCGCAAGGGCACGTGATCGTCGTCCGCCAGCATCTTCCACTCGATCCGGCCGATGCCATCGGAGAAGCTGTTGGGATCGTAGCTGGGCATCGATGCCATCGCCAGCACGTCGCCCGTGTGGCAGTCCATCGCCACCACCGCGCCGGACTCGAGACCGATCCGGCGCGAGGCATAGTCCTGCAGCGGGCCGTCGATGGTCAGCTTGATCGGCTTGCCCGGGATGTCCTCTCGCGTTTCAAGATCTCGCACTACGCGACCGCCGGCGGTCACTTCGACACGCCGTGCGCCGGGATAACCGCGCACTTCCTTCTCGAAGATCTTCTCCAAGCCGTCCTTGCCGACCTTGTAGCCGGGCGTGACGAGGAGCGGGTCCTTCTCCTTCTCGTACTCTTCCGCCGAGGCCGCGCCGACGTAGCCGACCAGATGCCCGACGCTGGGACCGGTGGGATAGAACCGTGAAAAGCCGCGCTGTGTCACGACGCCGGGCAGGTCGGGCAGGCGCACGCTGACGGCGGCGAAGCGGTCCCAATCGAGACCGGTCTTCACCTCGACCGGGGCGAAGCCGTGCGACTTCTCCAGCTTGTCCTTCAGGTCCTGGATGTCGACGGGTGTCAGTTGCAGAAGGCGCGACAGCTCGCCGATCGTCTGCGCCTCGTCGGTCATTCGATCGGGAATGACGTCGACGCGGAAGTCGGCGCGATTGGAGGCAAGTGGCGAACCATGGCGGTCGAGGATCCACCCCCGCCGCGGCGGGATCAGCGACAGGTTGACGCGGTTGCTCTCGGACTCAAGCTTGTACTTCTCGTTCTGCGCAATGGCGAGATAGCCGAGCCGGCTTGCGAGCAGGACGCCGATCCCGCCCTGGATGCCGCCCACGACCAAGCTGCGCCGGTCGAAACTGTTGCGCAGCGTCGCCATGCTCACATGGCGCGATCGGAAGAGGCTCATCGGATTTCCAGGAAGGGAGTCAGGCGCAAGCGGTCGGCCAGCGCCACGAAGCGGCCGACAAGAGGATATGCGAGGATGGAGATCACGATCTGCGGCCAGGTCACACGAAGGGGGGTGTGGGCGCCGTCCAGGTTCGCCAGCGCCAATCCGAACGCGGTATAGACGATGATCAGCCCGATCGCCACCAGCCATTCGGTGAGGAAGTTGCGCCAGGGCAGGCGCGCCTCGATCACATCCAGGGCTATCGCGGCGGCGGAAAACAGCAGCACTGCCGAGCCGAAGGGCTGGCCGGAGTAGAGATCGTCGAACCCGCCGAGCGGCAAGCCTGCCCACACCGGAAGCAGCCCAGGCCTCAGCTGCCGCCACGAGATGAACACCAGGAACCCGAATGGCGGCAGTACCGGCGCCGATGCGATCAGCGACAAGCCGGGCAGCAGCGAGGCGAGCATGACCGTCAGCCACGGCGTGCCGCGTGCGATCAGCGATGAGGGCTCGCGGTTGATCCGCGGCGCACGCTCGCGTCCGAAGCTGGGCCAAAGCCTCACTGCCAGCCTCTCACTGGCTATCCGGGATGGGGGCTATCGCGGGAGGCGGCACCGGCGCGAAGGGCTGGTCGACGAGCACGTAATCGGCATCGGACGGGTTCGCGAGCACTTGCGCGATCGCGCCGTCACGGGTCAGCCGCGCGGCGATCGCGATGGGCGTGCCCGGTCGATACAGCCCGCCCGACCCGGAGGTGACGAAAACGTCGCCTTTCTTGAGCGGATTGAGGCCCAGGCTGATCAACTTGATGCGGATGGTGCCATCACCCGTTCCTTGGGCAAAGGCCGGCACGCCATCGCTGGCGCGGCGAACGGGGACCAGGCTCTCGGTGTCGGTGATGAGCAGCACGCGCGCGCTGCTCTGCCCGACCTCCAGCACGCGCCCGAGCAGGCCCAGTTCCGAGCGGACCGGCATGCCCTTCTGCACACCGCTGTCGATCCCCGCGGCAAGCGTGGCGAAGCGGCGCGTGCTGGCGGCCGTGGAGCTGGTCAGGCGCGTGACGACGACAGGGGCAGGGTTCTGCCGCGACAGACCGAGCAGGGCTTTCAGCCGCCGGTTCTCAACCTGCGTCGCACGTGCCTCTACCAAGCGCGTCTTGGCGAGCGCGAGTTCGTGTTCCAGTCTGGCATGCTGGCTGCCTGCCTTGATGAAGCCGGCCACCGTGGCGAAAACGCCCTTGCTGGCGGCACGACCCGTCGCGGCGACATGGCCGGCAGGTTCGGTGACGTCGGCCGCCAGCGCGCGCATGCCGGTAAAGGCCTCGGGCTGCACGAACGAGACGACCAGCAGCACCACTCCCAGCAGCACGCCAGCGACGCCCGCGAAGTAGCTGATGAAGATCGTGTACTGCGCCCTGCGGGAAAAGCCCGTGCGCCGGTTCGCAGGCGGCGCCATGCGACGGTCCCTCCTTGTCGAGCGCGCGCCAGCCCCCTTGCGCGCGCTTGCCCCCGACTATGAGCTCAGGCGGTCATCAGAACGCCGCGGTAGATCGGATCTTCCATGGCCCGGCCAGTGCCCAGCGCCACGCACGACAGCGGATCCTCGGCGACGCTGACCGGCAGGCCGGTCTCCTCGCGCAAGTACTCGTCCAGCCCTTGAATAAGCGCGCCGCCGCCGGTGAGGACAATGCCCTGGTCGACGATGTCGGCCGCGAGTTCGGGCGCGGTGTTCTCCAGCGCGATGCGCACGCCTTCGATGATCGCGCCGATCGGCTCGCTCAGCGCTTCGGCGACATTGGCCTGGCTGATGGTGATTTCCTTGGGCACGCCATTGACCAGGTCGCGGCCCTTGATGTGGATCGTCTCGCCGATGCCGTCGGCCGGCATGACCGCGATGCCGTAGTCCTTCTTGATGCGCTCTGCAGTGGACTCGCCGATCAGCAGGTTGTGGTGGCGGCGCACGTAGGAGACGATCGCCTCGTCCATCTTGTCACCGCCCACGCGAACCGAAGTGGTGTAGGCGAGACCGCGCAGCGAGAGCACGGCGACTTCGGTGGTGCCGCCGCCGATATCGACCACCATCGAGCCGACCGGCTCGGTGACGGGCATGTCGGCACCGATCGCGGCGGCCATGGGCTCGAGGATTAGGTAGACCTGGCTGGCGCCGGCATTGCTGGCCGCGTCGCGGATCGCGCGGCGTTCCACGGACGTGGAACCTGACGGCACGCAGATCACGATCTCGGGGTAGCGGAACAGGCTCTTCTTGCCGTGGACCTTGCGGATGAAGTGCTTGATCATCTCTTCCGCGATCTCGATGTCGGCGATCACGCCGTCTCGAAGCGGGCGGATCGCCTCGATGTTATCGGGCGTCTTGCCCATCATCATCTTGGCGTCGTCGCCCACCGCCTTGACCTTCTTGACGCCGTGCAGCGTCTCGATCGCGACCACTGAGGGTTCATTCAAAACGATGCCGCGATCCTGCACGTAGACCAGCGTGTTTGCCGTACCCAGATCGATGGCCATGTTCTGCGAACCGAACTTGAAGAATCGCGACATCAACGTGGCCATCAGGAAATCCGTAGGTATTCTGCCGCTTGCCCGCAGCCCAAGATACGGGAAGCAATCAGGGGGTGACTGAGAAGGCGGTCCCTTAGCCTAGTTTGCAACAAAGGCCAAAATTTTGTGTCGACAGCCGTCCATGTTTTGGCGGCTCCGTCTCGAAATCGCGGCGCTTCGTCGCTAGAGATTGGTGATGCCCGAAATACGCCGCCTTCCCGACGATCTCGTCAACCGCATTGCGGCGGGAGAAGTGGTCGAACGTCCGGCATCGGCGCTGAAGGAACTGGTCGAGAACGCAATCGACGCGGGATCGCGCACGATCGCGGTGCGCCTTGCCTCAGGCGGGCTCGACCTGATCGAAGTGACCGACGATGGCTGCGGCATGGGCTCCGCCGAAATCGCGCTGGCGCTCGAACGCCACGCCACCTCCAAGCTGCCTGACGAGCGGATCGAGATGGTCGCCACGCTGGGCTTTCGCGGCGAGGCGCTGCCCTCGATCGCCAGCGTCGCGCGGCTCACGATCGAGAGCCGGGCGCGGGGCAGCGAGGAAGGCTGGCGGCGGGCCGTCGATCATGGCTCGGTCAGCGGCGATGGCCCGGCCGCCTTGCCCCCGGGCACCCGTATTCGTGTGGAAGACCTGTTCGGGCGCGTGCCCGCGCGGCGCAAGTTCCTGCGCAGCCCACGCGCGGAATACGCCGCCTGCCTCGATGTCGTACGCCGGCTGGCGATGGCACGGCCCGAGATCGGCTTCACGTTGGAGCACGATGGCCGCCGTGCTCTCGCAACGCAGCCGGAGGAGGCGCTGGCGGCTCGCGTGGCTCGACTGGTCGCGCGCGAACTGGCCGAGGACGGCATCGTCATCGAAGCCGAGCGTGGAGCGGCCAGGCTCACCGGCGTGGCGGGCCTGCCGACGTTCAACCGCGGCGTGGCCGACCACCAGTACCTCTTCGTCAACGGTCGGCCGGTGAAGGATCGGCTGCTGATCGGTGCGGTGCGCGGCGCCTATGCCGACATGCTGGCGCGCGATCGTCATGCCGTGCTCGCGCTGTTCCTCGACGTCCCGCCCGAGGAGGTCGACGTCAACGTCCACCCGGCCAAGACCGAGGTGCGCTTCCGCGACCCCGCCTTTGTCCGCGGCTTCGTGGTCGGCGCGCTCCGCCACGCGCTGGAGGGCCAGGGCCAGCGCAGCGCGCAGGCACCGGCTGCGGACGCCATGGCGGCCTGGCAGGTCGAGCCGTTCGTTCCGCCCACACCGTCGCTGCAGTCGCTGTTTGCTCGCGAACATGCTGCGACTGGCAACGCCGTGCGCGAGGAGAGCGCGGCCTGGCGCGGGTTCGAGCCGGCGGTCACGGCCCCGCCTGCCGCGCGCGCCGAAGCTGCCGCCCCCGAAGCTCCAGCGGCTGAGTACCCGCTCGGCGTAGCACGCGGGCAGGTGGCCGGCACCTACATCGTCGCTGAGGCTCAGGACGGCCTTGTCATCGTCGACCAGCATGCCGCGCACGAGCGGCTCGTGCTCGAACGGCTCAAGGCCGCGGGTGCCGAAGAGGCAATGCAGCGCAGCCAGGCGCTGCTGCTACCCGAGGTTGTCGAACTGGAAGAACCCGATTGCGACCGCCTGGAGGACAAGGCCACCGATCTCGCCCGCTTCGGGCTGGTCGTCGAACGCTTCGGACCTGGGGCGATGCTGGTGCGGGCGGTGCCCTCTGTGCTCGGGAAGGCCGATGCCGCTTCGCTCGTGCGCGACATCGCCGACGACCTTGCCCGCCACGGCGACGCGTTGCTGCTGGGCGAAAAGCTCGACCTCGTCCTGGCGACCATGGCCTGCCACGGCTCGGTGCGGGCGGGACGGGCTCTGTCGGTGGCGGAGATGAACGCCCTGCTGCGCGAAATGGAGCGCACGCCACGATCTGGCCAATGCAACCATGGCCGCCCCACATGGGTGAAATTACAACATTCGGATATCGAGAAACTCTTTGGGCGCAAGTGACGGCATTTTTCTAGCGGCGGCAGCTATCGCCCAATAGCAGACATCGCTGCTACCGCGTAGGAAAGACGATGTTGTCCGACAGCCTCCGTGCGCTACCTTATCTCGTTCATACGAATCGCGAGCTTGGCCTGATGCTGAAAGGCGTCAAGCCGATGGCGATGTTCAGCGACATCGTAGGGAGAGAGCCGGAATGCGCAATCCGGTATCTTCGATTGTTCGACCGCCATGTTGATGCAGGTCGCTTTGAGCGACGGATCGTGGACAAGCATGTCCCGCTTCGACCAGATTGGTTGTCGCGCCGCATCTTTTACACCCTGCCGGACGAGGCGTGGCGCATCGATGCCATGCTGGAGTTGGTTGTTCACTATGGCAGATGGACTAACGAGCATGAGCGCCGCTTCGGCACGCTCCTCGGCTATGAGGACTGGCAGAACGACATCTTGCTGGTCATCCGGTCGCAGGATGAGTGAACAGCAGCTATCCACCAATAGCAGACATCCTTCTCAAGCTGCTCGGTTTGGAGCCTCTTCGTGCCGACCGCGTTAAGCGGATCATGGGCACGAACAACCATACGCTTTGGCTTGCGTCTTATGCTGCTAGGTTGGTTAAGCTTGCCCATCAGGACATAGAGAAGCTGTTCGGGCGAAAATGATGAGAGCGTGGCTGGCGGTGCTGGGTGTGGCGGTCTTGGCGGGCTGCGATGGCAACGACGATCCCCAGCACAAGGCGGCCGACGACGCCCACGACGTCGCGCTGGTCGAGCGGCTGAACCAGCCTCCATTCAAGCCGGTGCTGCCGCAGGCGTTCACAACCGAGGACATTGCGCGCTACGACCTGGCGCGTGCCGGGTGCATGTTCCGGCCCGGCAACAAGGCCGACGAGGCCCCGCTGTTCGTGGCGCAGGAAGACCGCGGCTACCTGAAGATCGACGGCAAGCTGCGCCCTCTGGCGGTGAAGAGCGGCAGCGCCGAACTGCCCTCCGGCGCGCACAGCACCTATATCGGCACCTCCAATTGGATCGAACTGGTCGCGCAGGCCGGCGGCGAGGGCAGCGGACCGGGAGGTGCCAAGGCCTGGCCGAGCCGCCTGGTGATCCACGACGCGAACGAGCGCGTGGCCTTCGACTCGCTAGGTCAGGTGAGTTGCGCGGGATCAGCCGAGAAGGGTTGAGCGGAGGCCTCTAACCTCCACCAGCTTCCGTCCTCCCGGACTTGATCGGGGATCCCGCTTCTTGCCGCGAGCGCTCACCGGCGCGACGAAAAGCGGGGTCCCGGATCAAGTGCGGGACGACGGCTAGGGTTAAGTTGCAGCTGAACGTTAGGCCGGAACCCAGGGCGGCCATCAGCCGCCGAGCGTCAGCCTTGCAAACAGCGTATAGCCCCAGGGCTTGTCGCCATACTCCGCGTCTAGCGCGTCGGGTTTGAGATAGCCCGCCAACGATCCGCCCAGAGCCAACTCGAACGGCTCCAGCTGGAAGCGACGGGCATAGCCCGCCTGCAGCTTGGTCACGCGGAACTTGCGATCGTGAAGCGGGTCGTCGTGGTCCGGGAAGAGCTCATCGTTAGCGACGTTTTCCACGCGTCCAAAGAGGGTGTTGCCGCGGTCCAGGTCCCAATTCGCTTCGCCCAGCCAGGCGGTGAGGGTACCGCCTGGCACACGGTCCTTGGCGCTGAACGCTGCCATGGCAGAGAGCCCACCGCCATTGTCGTAATGCGCCGAGGCGGTGAAGCGCTTCTCGTTCTCGCCGGGGTGCAGTTCCTCGGGTTCCTTGATCCGGCCATAGCTTGCCTGCACCGCCCATTGCGGCTGCGGCGTCCAGGTCGCGCGCACGGACCATGAGTCCAGCTTGGGCGTCTCGATATTCCAGCGGTGCTCGTCGGGTTCGGCGCCGCGGAAGGCCGAGGCTTCCAGCTGCCAGTGCGACGCCGACAAGCCGCCCGTCACGACGCCGTATGTTATGTGCGTGGAGTCGAACCAGTGATGGGTGATCGGTGGCTCGGGATTGAGCCGGGCAGAGCGGCGCATCATGAACGCGCTGGGTCCCAGCGCAGGCTCTCCGACCGGGCCGCCGTAGAGGAACGCCGTGGTGCCTTCCCCCACGTTGAAGTCGACGCGCGCGGCGAGTTCCATGAAGAGGTCGTGCGGATGCTGGCGGTCCACCAGCGGCTGCCCGTCAGCCGTCTCGCCGGTGGCGAACAGATTGGGATAGCCGCGCGCGTCCATGGCCGGCTCCAGGCTGAACATGGAACGCAGCTGCACGCGGCCAAAGCCTGTCTCGCGCTCGGCCATGACCATCGCCATGGATGTCGAGTAGAGCTTGTCATCGCCGCGTGGGCCCGAGTGATCGGTGTACTGCGTGGTGACGAAGCCGTGGGCCATGAGCATCCACTCGTCGGCCATGAAGTGGAGGCCGGGCATGGCAAGCGCCGCACCGGGCAGGCGCGCAGTTCCCGAGCCGACCACGAAGGGCGCGGCCGCTTCGCTGTCGGTCGTGCCGTGGTTCATGCCGGCATGGTCCATGGAGCCGTGGTTCATAGTGCTGTCCGGCGGGCTGTCTGCCGGCATCGGCATGGCGTGCTCCATACCGGCGTGATCGTGCATCTGCGCGCGTGCGTGCACGGGTATCAGGGCCGCGCTTGCGAGCGCGACCGCAAGGGTCATCCTGGTCATCGTTGGTTCCTGAAGAGAGGGACACTCCACCGGATCGGTGGAACAGCATCTTCAGGCGCGGGGAGGCGGAACTTCAGGGCCTTCGCGCGGCAGGATCAGCGTCGTGCGCGACGGCGCGGCACCAACCATGCTCAGCAGCGGTGCGGATCGCGCGGGTGCGATCAGGCCGAGGTCGGGTAGGACGCAACCGATGCAGTCCCGCCGTTCCTGTTGGGGCGCGGGCGAGTGGTCGCCGCCGTGATGCGCCATGCCATGCATCTGAGGCGAGCGGGGCGGCTGTGCGCAATGCCCGCTCATGGCGAGTGCCGGCGCGGAGAGCGCGAGAAGCAAGAGCATGGCGAGCAAGCGGCGGAGCATGGCCCGCCTATAGCCTACACCGTGCGGACCGCGCCAGTGTCTGGTGCCAGTGTCTGGTGCATGTCTCCTGTTCGCCTCAGGCACGCCGCAGGGGAGAGCGCATGTTCAGCTTGGGATCGGGGTCGGGAATGATGCGGTAACGAGCGGTGATCAGGCTGAACACGCCGAACAGCGCGATACCCGCAGCGATGATCGAGAAGCCAAGTCCCATCTCACGCAGATCCAGCATGGCCTGGCCGAGCGAGCGGACTTCGCCGCTGCTGGCGAACCAGGCGGAGCGCAGCAGCGACCAGCCCATCAGCAGGAACACGATAGCGCGGGTCGCAAGACCGATGCGTCCGATCCAGCAGGTCGCAGGCGGCGCGTCGGACGAGATGTGCCGCATGAAGCTGCGGTCGTAAGCGCTCTTCGCCTGCGCGCCCGCGCCGATCAGCAGCGCCACGCCGGCGAGGCCGACCGCGGCCGGACCAAGATCGAAGGTGAGGGCAGTGGCAGCCAGTTCCTGGTTCTGGTTGCCGCTGCTCTGCCTGGTCCCTTGCGCCAGCTGAATCGCGGTCCACGACAAGGCTCCGTAGACCACGGCGCTGACGACGTAGGCGGCTCGCTTGGCAAGACCCTTCGCATCCGAGCCGATGTTCTCGGTATCGAACAGGCCGACGATCAGCTTGTAGACCGCGTATCCGATCAGCCCGAGCGCCGAGATGGTGAGGATCGCCGTGCCGCCTGGGATCGAGCGGATGTATTCGAGAGCACCCGTCGTTCCGCGGCGTACGTTGTCCTGCCCGGTGCTCGAGAGCGCCAGGTAGCCCAGGAGCAGGTAAACCAGACCCCGCACCGCGTAGCCCAGGCGGGCCAGCCAGACGATCTTCTCGGACTTGTCGACCATGCGCTGCGCTCCCCGTCTTTTGCGAGGTTCAATGCGCGAACAGGAAATATGTGCCGCTCAGCGACGTTCCGGAGGCACCGAACCTGGCAACCCGGCTGTTCAGACGTTGAACTTGAAGTGCATCACGTCGCCGTCATGCACCACGTACTCCTTGCCTTCCTGGCGCAGCTTGCCGGCGTCTCGTGCCGCAGCCTCGCCGCCGAGCGCGACGAAGTCGTCGTACGCGATAGTCTCGGCGCGGATGAAGCCACGCTGCATGTCGGAGTGGATCTCGCCCGCCGCTTCGGGAGCCTTGGCACCCTTGTGCACGGTCCAGGCGCGCGCTTCCTTGGGGCCGACCGTGAAGAAGGTCAGCAGGTCGAGCAGGCCGTAACCGGCGCGGATGATGCGGGCGAGGCCGGTCTCGTGCAGGCCCATCTCCTCCAGGAACGCCAGGCGCTCCTCGATGTCCATGCCGGTCAGCTCGGCTTCGATCGCAGCGGAGACGATCACCACGCTGGCGCCTTCGGCCGCCGCCTTCTCGAACACGCGCGCCGAGAAGGCGTTGCCCTCGGCTGCGGCCTCTTCCTCGACGTTGCAGACGTAGAGCACCGGCTTGGCGGTGATGAGCTGCGCCTGGCGGAACACCCGCGCCTCTTCCTCGTCGGCGGGCTTGGTCAGGCGGGCGGGCTTGCCCTGTCGCAGCAGTTCGAGTGCCTGGCCGAGCACGGCGGCAATGATCTTGCTTTCCTTGTCGCCCTGCGCCGCCTTCTTCTGGGCGGCGGGGACGCGCTTCTCCAGGCTTTCGAGGTCGGAGAGCAGCAGCTCGGTCTCGACTGTTTCGGCGTCCGCGATCGGGTCGACCTTGTTCTCGACGTGCTGGATGTCATCGTTCTCAAAGCAGCGCAGCACGTGGACGACGGCGTCGACCTCGCGGATGTTGCCGAGGAACTGGTTACCCAGGCCTTCTCCCTTCGACGCGCCGCGCACCAGGCCGGCGATGTCGACGAACGAGAGCTGCGTCGGCACGACCTTGGCCGAGCTGGCGATCTTGGCCAGCGTATCGAGCCGCGGATCGGGTACGCCGACTTGGCCGACGTTGGGCTCGATGGTGCAGAACGGATAGTTCGCCGCCTGCGCCGCCTGCGTCTCGGTCAGCGCGTTGAACAGGGTCGACTTGCCGACATTGGGAAGGCCGACGATGCCGCAACGAAAACCCATGGTATGCTCCGAATGTGTGTTGTGGCGCGCCATAGCGAGGAACGCGGCGGGTGCCATCAATTGATTTCTGCAGATTCTCCCCTTTGAGGGGGGGGACCGCCAGCGTAGCTGGTGGTGGAAGGGTGTAACCCTCTCGTCCGAGCACTCCGCGAGCGGTGACACCCCTCCGTCAGCCGCTGCGGGCCTGCCGCCTCCCCTTACAGGGGAGGATCAAGCGCTGCTCAACCCTGCTGTCGCAGGGCCACATCGTTCATGAAGCGGGTGCCGTCGCCCTTCGCCAACCACTCCGCCTCGGCGGCAATGGCCCCGAGCATGTCAGCAAGATCGTCCGTCTCGCTCTTCGCATAGTTGCCGAGCACATAGCCCGTCACTCGGTCCTTGTGCCCGGGATGCCCGATCCCGAGGCGTACCCGACGAAAGTCGGCACCCAGATGCTGATCGATCGATCGCAAGCCATTGTGACCGGCGGTGCCGCCGCCTTGCTTCACCTTCACCTTGAAAGGAGCAAGATCGAGTTCGTCATGAAAGACGGTCAGCGCATCCAAGTCGAGCTTGTAGAAGCGCATTGCCTCGCCCACCGCGCGGCCGCTCTCGTTCATGAAGGTGGCAGGCTTGAGCAGCAGCACCTTGTTGTTGCCGATGCGGCCTTCCTGCAGCCAGCCCTGGAACTTCTTCTGCACCGGGCCGAAGCCGTACACTTCGGCGAGGGTGTCGACGGCCATGAAGCCGACGTTGTGCCGGTGCATCGCGTACTGCGCACCCGGATTGCCGAGGCCGACCCAGAGCTGCATGGCCATCTCCCTATTCGCGGTGCTACGCCCAAGCCCCATGGCTCAGGCAACAAAAAACCTCGCCACCGCCGCTGAGAAGCAGAGATAGCGAGGTTTTGCTGTTCGACGGTGAACCGAAGCGGATTACTCCGCGGTCGCTTCCTCTTCCTCGCCGCCCTCGGAGCTCTTGAGCGCCGAAGGAGCGACGATGGTCGCGATGGTGAGGTCAGCGTCGTGCGAGCCGTCCTGCGCGCCCTGGGGCAGCTTCACCTGGCTGATGTGGATCGAGTCGCCGACTTCCAGGCCGGTCACGTCGATCGTGATCTCGTCGGGGATGTTGTTGGCGTCGACGATCAGGTCGAGCTCATGCGCCACGACGTTCAGCACGCCGCCGCGCTTCAGGCCCGGCGATGCGTCCTCGTTGGCGAACACCACCGGTACCTTCACGTGCACGGTCGCGTTGGCGGCCAGGCGCAGGAAGTCGACGTGGAGCGGACGGTCGTTGACCGGGTGGAAGGCAACGTCCTTGGGGAGCGTGCGCAGCTTCTGGCCGCCGACTTCGACTTCGACGATCGAGTTCATGAAGTGGCCGGTGCCCAGCAGGCGGACCAGTTCCTTCGCCTCGACGTGGATCGAGAGGGGCTCTTGCTTGTCGCCGTAGATAACGGCGGGGACGCGGCCATCGCGACGCAGTGCACGGGAGGCTCCCTTGCCAACCCCTTCACGCGTCTCGGCCGGCAGGTTCAGCGTATCGCTCATGGGTACGTGCCTTTCGGATGTCTCTTAAGTACAGGCCGCGACGCTCGTCGCCACGACCTCTCCCGCCACGCCTCCAGGGATGACCATGGCCGGGAAGCGCGCGCCCTTAGCGGCAGACGCGCCCAAACGCAAGCTTAGTCGAGGCGCGTCACGGTGTAGCCGGCCCGCGTCAGCATGGCGGCGAGCCCGTCGGGGCCGGCCATGTGCGCGGCGCCGACCGCTACGAAAGGTCGATGTCCGGATCGCACTTCTGCGACGATGCGTGTCGTCCAGCGCCGATTGCGGTCGGTGAAGAGGGCGGCGCGCACCGCGGGATCGGCAAGCAGCCCGGTACGCGTCTCCGCCTCGATCCGCGTCATGTCGCCCCGGCGCCAAACTTCCACCAAGTCCGCTTCGTCATCGAGCGCACCGGCGTCGGACAGCACGGCGCTGAGGAGAAAGCGTTGCTGGACTTCGGGCAGTCGATCGAAGATCGAGAGCTGCGCCGTCGCGCCTTCCAGCTCGATCACGCGCTTGTTCGGAGCGGCGGCAAGCACGGCACGATCGACGCCGTTCCGGCCATCCGATCCGTCCTCGGGCCGAGCGAGCATCAGTGCCACCGTCCAGGTCTCAACATCGCGCAAGTCTGACTCGGAGATGCCGCGCGCAGCCAGCATGCTGGCCAGGCTCGCTCGCCGGTCTGCGGGGACACGGGCGGCGACCGGCGGCAGGCCAGGTGTGCGCGACAAGGCGGTGAAGGCCTGGGCGACGGCAGCATCGTCGGAGATGTTGGCAACTTCGACCATGACCTCATCCGATCGGGCGAGTGCCTGTGCCACTGGCGGCGTGTTCCATGCGAGCGGGGCAGGGGCGGCGTGGATCGTGCCGAACAGCCACGCCTCCTGTTCACCGTGGCCGGTGACATGCCAGATCGCAGGCTGCGCTGGCTCTGGCTTGCCGCTGCAGCCGGCGACACTGAGGACGAGGCCGAAAAGCGCAGGCCAGATGCTCGTCATACCTGCGACATTGGAGACCCTGCTTCGAGCAACATGGCGCGCCCATTGAAGAACAAGCGGGGCTCCCGCTTGCGCGTGGGCGGAGCGATATGCCTTGGGTCGAGCCGCGCTCACCGCACGCGCGTGGTCTTGACCCGGTCGGCGGCGAGCTGCGCCTGGACACTGTCCTTGCCGGCGAGGTGCCCCGCTCCGACGGCAACGAACACGGTGCCTGGCTGCTTCAGGCGCTCTTCGATCCACTTGGCCCAGGCCTTGTTCCGGTCAACCAGCAGGACCTTCATCAGCGCCGCATCGCTCTCGTCCTCGTTCATCAAGCGCGCCAGTTCGTCGGCTTTGCCTGCCTTCCATGCCTCGACCATGGCCTTGATCTCGTCGCGGACCGTGGGGAAGCTTTCCAGCACTTCGCCCAGGTACTTGACCTGTGTGTCCTGCGGCAGGCTGTCGAACAGGCCGAGCTGCATCTCGGCCGTCTCCAGACCCAAGTGCTGCTTGCCCGCCGACTTCGCAATCAGCAGCGCCTCCGCGCCGTTCATGGTGCCGAAGCCGTCCTTCATCAGCGGCAGAGTCGAGAGCGCAACCGCCGCGTACCACGGATCGTTCGCATCGAAGGCAGACATGGGCAGCTGCAACGAGGTGAGCGCCGCCTCATACTGCTTGCGCACGTCGGAGGGCAGTTGCTCGCGCAAGTTGCGCGGCGGGTTGGCGAGCGCGATCTGGCCAATCTTGGCCTGGACTGCTGGATCGTTCGGCTCGACGATCTCGGTCACCAGAGTGTCGGAGCTTTCCAGCGCCTTGGCGATCGGCCCTGAGTACCACTCGATCCCGGCAGGCAGGATGTGGATCGTCCCGAACAGCCAGATCGTGGTATCCTTGTCCGAGACCTTCCACAGCGCCGGCTTGGCGACTTGCGCCTTCGTGACCTGCCCCGTCGGGGCCGGGGTCGGCTTGGCCGTCTGCGCCTCCTTGGCCGACCCGCAAGCCGGCGTCAGAAGCAGCATCAACGGGGCAAGCAGGGCGAGCGGCGAACGGCGCGGGAAGGTCATGCAGGGCCTTATAGGGGGCATTTCCCAAGCGTCGATGAACGATTGCGCGGCGCGGAACGCAGACTGCAATGTTGACCCGTTCCCGACCCTGCGCCAAAGCGCCGGACCATGCCAGATCCCGCCGCACCGCTCAGTTTCCAGGACATGATCCTCACGCTCCATTCGTTCTGGAGCCAGCAGGGATGCCTCATCCTGCAGCCCTACGACATGCGCATGGGAGCGGGCACGTTTCACCCGGCGACGACGCTGCGCGCGCTCGGCCCCGAGCCGTGGAAAGCGGCCTACGTCCAGCCCTCGCGCCGGCCGACCGACGGCCGCTATGGCGAGAACCCCAACCGTCTGCAGCATTATTACCAGTACCAGGTGATCCTGAAACCGAACCCGGCCAACCTGCAGGAGCTCTACCTGCAGAGCCTGGCGGCGATCGGCGTCGACCCGCTGGCGCACGACATCCGCTTCGTGGAGGACGACTGGGAGAGCCCCACGCTCGGCGCCTGGGGCCTGGGCTGGGAAGTCTGGTGCGACGGCATGGAGGTGACGCAGTTCACCTATTTCCAGCAAGTCGGCGGGTTTGACTGCAAGCCGGTCGCCGGCGAGTTGACCTACGGTCTGGAGCGTCTGGCGATGTACATCCAGGGCGTCGATCGCGTCTATGACTTGCGCTTCAACGACCAGGGCGTGTCGTATGGCGACGTGTTCCTGGCCAACGAGCAGGAACTGTCGAAGTACAACTTCGAGATCGCCGACACCGATCAGCTCTTCACCGGCTTCCGCCACGCCGAGGCCGAGGCGATGCGCTGCATCGAGGCAGGCATACCCCTGGCGGCCTATGACCAGGCTATCGAGGCGAGCCACTTGTTCAACCTGCTGCAGGCGCGCGGCGTCATCTCCGTCCAGGAACGCGCGAGCTACATCGGCCGAGTTCGTGACCTCGCCAAGGGCAGTTGCGAGGCCTGGATAGCGAAGAACGCCGATCGCTGGGCCAGCGAGTACGCGGGGTGGAGCGCATGACCGACTTTCTGCTCGAACTCCGCTCCGAGGAAATCCCGGCTCGCATGCAGGCCGGTGCGCGTGCCGACCTGGAAACGCTGTTCCGCAAGGAACTCGCCGCTGCCGGCGTCGAGCCTGGCGCGATCACCGTCTGGTCGACGCCGCGCCGCCTGGCGCTGATCGCTCGTGACTTGCCCGAAGCAACGCGGGCCGTGCGCGAGGAGACCAAGGGCCCGGCGCTCGGGGCTCCGACGCAGGCGCTCGAAGGCTTCCTGCGCAAGTCGGGGCTGACTCAGGACCAGCTCGAAGTGCGCGATCTGAAGGGCAAGGCGACCTACTTCGCCGTGGTCGAGAAGCCCGGCCGCGCGGTGTCGCAAGTGCTGGCGGAGGCGATCCCGGCGATCGTACGTGCGTTCCCCTGGCCCAAGTCGATGCGCTGGGGCGCAGCCTCGATCAGCACGGAGAGCACGCGCTGGGTGCGCCCGCTCTCCGGCATCGTCGCCATCTTCGGTGAGGAACTGGTGCCGTGCGAGGCAGGCGGCGTACAGAGCGGCTACGCAACCGTGGGGCACCGCTTCCACCATCCGAGACCGATCACGATCGGCGGCGCACACGACTACGCCGACAAGATGCGCGCCTGCCACGTCATCGTCAGCCACGAAGAGCGCCAGGACATCGTCCGCATGGGCGCCGCCGAAGTGGCGACGCTCGGCGGCCTGACGCTGGTCGAGGACGAGGGCCTGGTAGTCGAGAACGCCGGCTTGACCGAGTGGCCGGTGCCGCTGCTCGGGCGCTTCGACGAGGCGTTCCTGGAAGTGCCGCCCGAGGTCATCCAGCTGACCGCGCGCGTGAACCAGAAGTACTTCGTGTGCGAGAATGACGGCAAGCTCGCCAACGCCTTCGTGTGCACCGCCAACATCGAAGCGAACGACGGCGGCGAGGCGATTGTCGCTGGCAACCGCAAGGTCCTCGCCGCGCGCCTGTCCGACGCGCGCTTCTTCTGGGACACCGACCGCAAGACCACGCTGGCCGAACAGGCGGAGAAGCTAAAGCGCATCACCTTCCACGAAAAGCTCGGCACCGTCGCCGACAAGGTCGAGCGTGTCGCCAGGCTGGCTGAGTGGCTGGCGAGCGAAGGCATCGTACCCAACTGCGATCCCGCGCTCGCACGGCAGGCGGCAGAGCTGTGCAAGGCCGACCTCGTCACCGAAATGGTCGGCGAGTTCCCCGAACTCCAGGGCCTCATGGGCGGCTACTACGCCCGCGCCGAGGGCCTGCCCGACGCCGTCGCCGACGCCATCCGCGACCACTACAAGCCCGTTGGGCAGGGCGACGAGGTGCCGACTGCGCCGATCACCGTGGCGGTGTCGCTGGCGGACAAGCTGGATACGCTAGTCTGCTTCTTTGTAGAGCGGATGCCACCAACTGGCTCGCGCGACCCATTCGCTTTAAGACGTGCCGCCTTGGGTACGCTCCAGTTGATCCAGTCGAATAATCTACGCCTTAATCTCTTGGACGCGATCCTTTTTTCCGTTTCGATGAGGTGGGCTGACATGAGCGGTGAGCCATTCTCTCACTTCGCAGAAGATGTCAGATCGACGATCTTCAATGATCGGCTCTCGACGCGCGGAGAACTTACAGAGCAGCTAGCGGCACAGGCTGTTTTCGATCTTGTCGACTTCTTCGCCGACCGCCTGAAAGTCCAGCAGCGTGAAGCCGGCGTCCGCCATGATCTGATCGACGCCGTGTTCGCGCTCGGCGAGGAGGACGATCTCGTGCGCCTGCTCGCCCGCGTCCATGCACTCCAGGCGTTCGTCGGAACCGAGGACGGCGCCAACTTGCTCGCCGGCTACAAGCGCGCCGCCAACATCCTCAAGAAGGAGGACTGGCACGGCATCGAAGGCGAGATCGCCCGCACCGGCGAAGAGGACCCGCTCGCCGGCGTCGACGATCCGGATCTCGCGCCCGTCATCGCCGCGAAGATGGCCGAGCGCCACTCGTTGTCGTACGAGGCCGAGCCGGCCGAGCAGGCGCTGATCGACGCGCTCGCCACCGCCGCACCTCAGGCCGAGCGGGCCGTCGCGGCGGAGGATTTTGCCCGCGCCATGGCAGCGCTCGCCTCGCTTCGGGCACCGATCGATGCCTTTTTCGAGAGCGTGACCGTCAACGATCCCGACCCGGCAAAGCGCAACTCGCGTTTGGCCCTGCTTGATCAATTCCGTGCTGCAGTGCACAATGTTGCTGACTTCTCGCGCATCGAGGGGTGATCATCCGCACGAGTCCGTAAGCGCGATGATCTGATACGCGGGAAGACATAAGGCTTGTCCGAGGGCGACAAACCTCGCACGTGAGCAGAAGGGCACCAACCGATGAGCACCGATACTATGGTCAAGCAGGTCTACACCTTCGGCGGCGGCGTGAAGCACTCCGATCCTCGCTCACGTGACAAGGTCATCTGCGGCGGCAAGGGCGCGAACCTGGCCGAGATGGCCGGTATCGGCCTGCCGGTGCCCCCGGGCTTCACCATCACCACCGAAGAATGCGTGAAGTACCTGGCCGAGGGCGCTAACTTCTCCGACCAGCTGCGCGCCGATGTGGCCGAAGCGCTGACGCATATCGAGAAGACTGTCGGCAAGACGTTCGGCGATGCCGCCGATCCGCTGCTGGTCTCGGTCCGCTCGGGCGCGCGCGTGTCGATGCCCGGCATGATGGATACGGTGCTCAACTTGGGCCTCAACGACGAGACGGTGCAGGGACTGGTCGCTACGTCCGGCGACGAGCGCTTTGCCTGGGACAGCTACCGCCGCTTCATCCAGATGTACTCGGACGTCGTTCTGGGCGTCGAGCATCACCTGTTCGAGGAAGCGCTGGAGATCGCCAAGGAAGACAACGGCTACGAGAACGACACCGAGCTGTCGGCGGCCGACTGGCAGAAGATCGTCAAGGAGTACAAGGGCATCGTCGAGAGCGAGCTGGGCAAGCCGTTCCCGCTCGATGTCAATGAGCAGCTCTGGGGCGCCATCCAGGCGGTGTTCGACAGCTGGGATTCGGACCGTGCCAAGGTCTACCGCCGCCTGAACGACATCCCGGGCGACTGGGGCACCGCCGTGAACGTGCAGGCCATGGTGTTCGGCAACATGGGCGAGACATCCGCCACCGGCGTCGCCTTCACCCGCGACCCCGCGACGGGCGAGAAGGCCTACTATGGCGAGTGGCTCGTCAACGCGCAGGGCGAGGACGTCGTCGCCGGCATTCGCACTCCGCAATACTTGACCAAGGCCGCGCGCGAGCGTGCCGGGGCCAAGCCGCTCTCGATGGAAGAGGCGATGCCAGCGGCTTACGGCGAGTTGGCTGCCGTGTTCGAGCTGCTCGAGAAGCACTACAAGGACATGCAGGACATCGAGTTCACCGTTGAGCGTGGCAAGCTGTGGATGCTGCAGACCCGCTCGGGCAAGCGCACCGCAAAAGCCGCGCTAAAGATGGCAGTCGACATGGTGGCCGAAGGCCTCGTCGACGAGAAGACCGCGATCCTCCGCGTCGATCCCATGGCGCTCGACCAGCTGCTGCACCCCACGCTCGATCCCAAGGCCAAGCGCGATGTGCTGGGCAAGGGGCTGCCGGCATCGCCGGGCGCGGCTTCGGGCGCGATCGTGCTCGATGCCGACACCGCCGAGAAGCGCGCCGAGTTGGGCGAGAGCGTGATCCTCGTGCGCGTCGAGACTTCGCCAGAGGACATCCACGGCATGCACGCCGCCAAGGGTATTCTCACCGCACGCGGGGGCATGACGAGCCACGCCGCAGTGGTGGCGCGCGGCATGGGTCGCTGCTGCGTCTCGGGTGCTTCGGGCGTGTCGATCGACATGAAGAGCCGCACGCTCAAGATCGGCAATCGCGACCTCAAGGAAGGCGACGTCATCACGCTCGACGGCTCGACCGGCGACATCATGGCGGGCGAAGTGCCGACGGTGGAACCGGAGCTCGCTGGCGATTTCGCCGAGCTGATGACCTGGGCCGACAAGCACCGCCGCATGAAGGTGCGTACCAACGCCGAGACGCCGGCCGACTGCAAGATGGCCCGCCAGTTCGGCGCCGAGGGCATCGGCCTGTGCCGCACCGAGCACATGTTCTTCGACGCAAGCCGCATCTCGGCCGTGCGCCAGATGATCCTAGCCGAAGACGAGGCCGGCCGCCGCGCCGCGCTGGAGAAGCTGCTGCCCGAGCAGCGCGACGACTTCGCGCAGATCTTCATGGTCATGGCCGGCCTGCCGGTCACCATCCGCCTGCTCGACCCGCCGCTGCACGAGTTCCTGCCGCAAGGCGATGCCGAGTTCGCCGACTTGTCCGAGACGATCGGCATCTCCGTGGACACTCTCAAGCGCCGCGCCGACGAGCTGCACGAGGCCAACCCGATGCTCGGCCACCGTGGCTGTCGTCTCGGCATAACCTTCCCCGAGATTTACGAGATGCAGGCGCGCGCGATCTTCGAGGCGGCGTGCGACGTGATCGACAAGGTCGGCGACGCACCGGTGCCCGAAGTCATGATCCCGCTGGTCGCCACCAAGCGCGAACTCGCTATCCTGAAGAAGCTGGTCGATGAAACCGCCGCCAAGGTCTTCGCCGAGAAGGGCAAGTCGGTGGACTACATGGTCGGCACCATGATCGAGCTGCCGCGCGCCGCGCTGATGGCGGGTGAGATCGCCGAGGAAGCGAAGTTCTTCTCGTTCGGCACCAACGACTTGACTCAAACCACGCTGGGCGTCTCGCGTGACGACGCTGCGCGGTTCCTCTCGCCTTACGTCGACAAAGGCATCTACGCGCGCGATCCTTTCGTCAGCCTCGACATCGAGGGCGTGGGCCAGCTGGTGCAACTCGGCGCCGAGCGTGGACGCGCGACCCGCGCCGACCTCAAGCTCGGCATCTGCGGCGAGCATGGCGGCGATCCCGCGTCCATCGCGTTCTGCGAGAAGGTCGGCCTCGATTACGTCAGCGCCTCCCCTTATCGCGTGCCGATCGCCCGGTTGGCGGCGGCTCAGGCGGCTCTGGCGTAACGCTCAGCCACGCCAGCCCGAAAGGGTGAGAATCTCGAAGCGCTCCACCGTGCGGCCGTCCACAGCGGCTGCACGGTAGGCCTGCTCCGCTTGAGCCCGCGCGGCCTTGCCGAGGGGCTCGCCCCGGTCGACCAGGACGTTGCTGTGCCCTTGCGCGCGCAGGTCCGCCACCGCGCGTGAGAAGGAGCGGAACGCCACATCAAGGTGGCGTGAGTCGGCGACCGGGTTCGCGAAGCCCGTTCGCTGCACCAGCTGAGCACCTGCACGAACGTCTACAAGGGGATGAATGCGCGCCGCTGGCCGCTCGCCATCCGCTGCGAGCATGGCGGAACGCAGAACGGGCAGGCTGCCCGCGCCGGGAAAGCTGGCGATCATCAGGCCCCCCGTCTTCAGGGCGTTCCGGATGTGTACCAGTGCACCCGGCAGGTCGTTGACCGTGTCGAGTGTGCTCAGGCTCGCGATGAAGTCGAAATCGCCGACGGGGAAGGGTGCTTCCTCGTCGAACCCGCGGGCGGGCTCCACGCTGATGACATGCGTACCGCGACTCTCGAGCTGAGCGCCTAGCACGCCGGCAGTGTCGCCGATCAGCAAGGCGCGCTCGGGCTGGTGGCGCAGGAACGCCAGGCGCTCGAGTACGTCCTCGATCATATCGTCAAGCAGATATCGCGGCGCATCCGGCGCCTCTTGCGCGCGCAGCATGCGCCGGCGAGCAGCGATGCGACGGGCAGGATCGAAGATGCGGGGAGGGGTGGGGGAAGCCATAGCGCTCTCCTGCCGGAGCAGGACCGATGCCGCAATCTTCAAGGCGCTTGCCGATCCTGCCCTGCGGGCTACCGTCCGCTCGTGGTCTCCGCCGTGCTCGAACCTTTGATCGACTTCGTCTTCCCGCCTCGGTGCCCCCTGTGCGGCGCGGGCGTGAGCTCGCAGACGGGTCTCTGCGCCGATTGCTGGAGCGAGCTGGCGATCCCGGGCGAACCATGCTGCGACCTATGCAGCCGTCCGTTCGGCGAGGATGTGGCGACGGGATCGACCTGCGCGCCATGCCTGGCCGATCCGCCTCGCCATGACGGCATCGCCGCCGCCACACTCTACAACGACGCTTCGCGCAAGCTGGTCCTGGCGTTCAAGCACGGCAGCCGCCTGGGGCTGGCCAAGTTGATGGCGCGGCTGATGGCCGCGCGGCTCGCCAGTGAACCGCGGGGCGACTGGGTGATCGTGCCAGTCCCGCTGCATCGCTGGCGCTTGTGGCGGCGCGGCTACAACCAGGCGGCCATCCTGGCGCAGGAGCTGGCGCAGATCACCGGTGGCACGGTGTCGATCGACGCATTGGAGCGCCGCAAATCCACGGCCGCGCTGGGTGGCTTGGGCCGACTTGCACGTCGACGAGAGCTCAGCGGCGCGATTCGGCTCGCCGAGCGGCGCAGGCAGAGTATCCGCGGCAAGAGCGTGCTACTCGTCGATGACGTGCTGACCAGCGGGGCGACGAGCGATGTATGCGTGTCCGCCTTGAAGCGCGGCGGTGCATCACGCGTCGTCGTGACTTGCTTCGCCCGCGTCCTCGACGAAGCATTGGATCTAAGGTGACAAGTACAGTCGCCTGAACGACAAAGAAAAACGCCCGAGGCGGGCGCCTCGGGCGTTCTCGTGACGAAACTACTTGGACCCTGCAGAGCAGTTCGGCGACGCCCCTGTTCGTCGCCTGGTCCGATCCCTCATCTTCACCGGCCAACTCGCGTACTCGCGGATGCTGGCCTCTTCCCTGAACCGTTGGCGCTTGAACGTCAGCACCTGTCCGGTGTGTTTGCAGCCCCCCAGCTGCGAGTTACGTGTTCTCTCAAAGTGAGGTTCTTGAAAAGGGCGTTTGCAAGCTTGGCCGGATTTTGGTCTAGGCATGTGGTTATCGTGCAACATAGCGCAACATAGCGCGCAGCAGAGAAACCGAGCGATGAGCCACGACCACGAGCGCGAGACCGGAAGCGCCTTCATGCCGCGCTACGATGCGCAAGGATTGGTCACCGGCATCGCCATGGATGCGCGCACGCGTGAGGTGCTGATGGTGGCCTTCATGGATGCCGAAGCGGTCGCCCGCACGCGCGAGACCGGGCTGGCGCACTTCCACTCGCGCTCACGCGGGCGGCTGTGGCTGAAGGGTGAAAGTTCGGGGCACTTCCTGAAGGTTCAGGAAATCCTGGTCGATTGTGACCAGGATGCGCTCGTCATGCTGGTGGAGCCGCAAGGCCCCGCTTGCCACACCGGTGCGCGCAGCTGCTTCTACCGGCGCCTCGTCGACGATCGCCTGGAACCCGTTTCGGGTTAGGCGAGGATCTCGTCGAACAGGCTGCGCATCGCGGCCCAGCTCTGGCGATCGGCGCTGGTGTCGTAGCCTATCGCAGGAACGCCGCGCGCGTCGCTGCCCGGGTCAGTGAAGCCGTGCTTGACGCCCGAGTAGGCGTGGAAATGCCAGTCGGCGCCGGCCGCGTCCATCTCCTCCCAGAAGCGCAGGACCTGCTCGCGTGGCACGAGCGGGTCCGCATCGCCATGGCACACCAGCAAGCGCGCGTGGATCTGACCCGGTTCGGCGGGGCGATCGGTGGTCAGGATGCCGTGGAAGCTGACGGCGGCGAACAGGTCATGGCCATCGCGAGCAGCTTCCAGAGCGGCTTGTCCGCCCATGCAGTAGCCAATGGCGGCAACCGGCGACCCAACGGCTTCCGGCAAGCTCCGCAGAGCGTCGAGCGCCACGCCGATGCGGCCGCGATAATGCGCGACATCGGCGCGCAGCTTCTGCGCCAGCGGACCCGACGCCGCGAAGTCAGCCACGGGCTCGCCATAGAAGTCGGCAATCAGCGCCAGGTAGCCCAGATCCGCGAGCATCGCCGCGCGTCGCTCGACGGCCGGTGTGACGTTGGCGATAGTAGGTAATACCAGGATGGCCGCGCGGGGCACGCCTTGCGGACGCGCGAGCCAGCCTGTCAGTTCCACATCGCCGTGGCGGTAGGCGAGCGCCTCGAGCTGGCTCATTCGGGCAGGAAGTCCGGCACCGAGAGGTAACGCTCGCCCGTGTCGTAGTTGAAGCCCAGCACGCGCGAGCCCGCGGGCAGCTCGGGCAGCTTGGCTGCGATGGCCGCCAGCGTGGCGCCCGAGCTGATGCCGACCAGGATGCCTTCCTCACGCGCGCAGCGCCGGGCGAACTCCTTGGCATCGGCGGGATCGACCTGGATCGCACCGTCGATTGCCTGCGTGTGCAGGTTGGACGGGATGAAGCCCGCGCCAATGCCCTGGATCGGGTGAGGGCCGGGCTGTCCGCCCGAGATTACCGGCGAAAGCGTCGGCTCCACCGCATAGGCCTTGAGCGAGGGCCAAGCCTGCTTCAGCCGCTCGGCGCATCCGGTCAAGTGGCCGCCGGTGCCGACGCCGGTGATCAGCACGTCGATCGGAGTGTCGGCGAAGTCGTTCAGGATCTCGAGTGCAGTGGTGCGCACGTGGACGTCGATGTTGGCGGGATTGTCGAACTGCTGGGCGATCCACGCACCCGGCGTCTGCGCAGCGAGTTCGCGCGCACGCTCGATCGCGCCCTTCATGCCCTTTTCCTTGGGCGTGAGGTCGAAGGTCGCGCCGTACGCCAGCATCAGCCGGCGACGCTCCAGGGACATTGATTCGGGCATGACCAGGACGAGCTTGTAGCCCTTCACCGCGGCGACCATGGCAAGGCCGATGCCGGTGTTGCCAGAGGTCGGCTCGATGATCGTGCCGCCGGGCTGCAGGCTGCCGTCGCGCTCAGCCGCTTCGATCATGGCAAGCCCGATGCGGTCCTTGATCGAGCCGCCGGGGTTGCCGCGCTCGCTCTTTACCCAGACCTCGTGGTCGGGGAACAGGCGTGAGAGGCGGATGTGCGGGGTGTTGCCGATGGTGGCAAGGATGCTGTCGGCCTTCATGGGGCTGTCTCCCGTGTTCGGTCTTTGGGGCGATATTGAGGCGCGAAAGTACGGGCTCGGCGGATTTCCGGAAAGAGCTTCGACCACATAGCGGTCACGAGTATGGCAGCGGCGCCGCCGAACACAACTGCTCCCGTCGCGCCGAGCAGCGCAGCGGCGACACCCGACTGCATCTCGCCCAATTCGTTCGAGGCCGAGACGGCCAAACCGGAGGTGGCGGAGACACGACCGCGCATGTCGTCAGGCGTGTTGAGCTGGATCAGCGAGCTGCGGATGAAGACGGACACCATGTCGGCCGCGCCCAGCACGAACAGGAACGCCAGCGACAGCAACAATTCACGTGAGTAGGCAAAAACAATGGTCGCGACGCCGTAGACGCCGACGGCGGCCAGCATCTTGACGCCGACATTGTGCTCGAGCGGGCGGAACGAGAGGGTCAGGGCAACGATCGCCGCACCTACCGCTGGCGCAGCACGGAGCTGGCCCAGGCCTTCCGGCCCTACGTGCAGGATGTCGCGGGCGAACACCGGAAACAGCGCCGTAGCGCCGCCGAAGATGACTGCGAACAGGTCGAGTGTGATGCAGCCGAGCAGGAACCGGTCGTTCCACACGAACTGGAACCCACCCACGATCTGCTGCAGCGGATGGGCCTTGCGTGCGTCTCCCAGTGTCGGTGGGAGCGAGCGGATCGAAAGCAGGCTCGTGGCCGCGACCGCCATCAGCACCGTCGATGTCCAGTACGGCAGTGCGTGAGAGGAGGCGAAGAGGAAGCCGAAGCTTGCAGGCCCGATCACCGCTCCGGCCTGCCAGGCAATCGAGTTCAGGGCGATCGCTCGCGGGATCAGCGCTACCGGCACGATGTTGGGAGCGATCGCGCTCAGCGCCGGTCCCTGGAACACGCGGACCGCGCCATGAAGCGCCGCGAAGCCGAACAGCACGGGCAGGCTGCGGATACCCAGCGCCGTTACGGTACCGAGCCCGAGTGCTATGCACAAGTCGATGCTCATCGAAGTGGCAGCCACGTAGCGGCGATCGAAGCGATCCGCGACGACTCCCGCGATCGGAGTCAGCAAGAGGATGGGAATGAACTGCGCCAAGCCAAGTAGTCCCAGCTGGAACGAGGCCTGGCTGATGCTCATCGCGTATTCGCTACGAGCGACATCGTAGAGCTGGTACCCGATGATCACGACCATGCCATTGGTCGCGATCACCGCTGCGAAGCGCGCCAGCCAGAACTTGCGATAGTCCGGAATGGCCAGGGGAGTTGTCGGGGACGAGGTGGGTTGGCTCACCGGCGGGCCATGGCACTGCCGGCGCGATTCGCCAACCCTACTAATTTTGTGGACTTTGTGGCTGACCGGGAAAGTGGGCCCGGAAAAGTGGGCTTGGAATTCAGCGCTTCGGGCGTAACCGCGGGTTGGGCTGCATGGCATCCACGAGCTTGGCGAAATCATCGATGCGGATGATCCGCTCGAACTGAAAACCTGCACGTCCCTCGTGCGACCAGATCAGGTGCGCCTCGATACGCCCAACAACGGGCAGGCGCATCACAAGCCGTTCGCCACGCTCCATGTCGTCGACACCTGTCGCCATGAAGCCCTGCGCCGAAACGTTCACGATCGTCAGATGCACGTCGCCGCGCTGCTTGTGCTCGGCGATGACCTTGTAGTCGGCAGGGTGACGCGCGGCGCGGCGCTTGTCGGTTACCGTCAGCTGTGCGCCAGCACTCATGATGCGCCCCTTTACGTGCGTTTTGACCAGAGCGGCATCATGCACGAGAGTGGCAAACAAACCGTGAAGCGGACGGGTTAAATCTTGTTCAGGCGCCGCGCAGTACCCCGTGCTTCTTGCGCCCGAGGCTGAGCTTGCGTGAGACGCCGGACTCAATCGTAATCAGCAGGTTAGGATCGCTCACGGCTTCGTCGTCGAGCTTGACCGCGCCTTCGCCGATCTTGCGCTTGGCTTCGCCGTTCGAGGCGGTGAGGCCCAGTTCGGTGCAGGCGGCGACCAGCCGGATACCCTCGGCAGGAACAGTGATCGAGGGCAAATCTTCACCCATGCCGCCACCCGCGAAGGTCGCCTTAGCAGTGGCTTCGGCGTTGCGGGCAGCATCCTCGCCGCGGCACAGCCTGGTGGCCTCGTTGGCAAGGACGATCTTGGCGTTGTTGATCTCGCCGCCTTGCAGCGCCTCCAGCTTCGCGATCTCGTCGAGCGGCAGGTCGGTGAACAGGCGCAAGAACTTGCCGACGTCGCGATCGTCGCAATTGCGCCAGAACTGCCAGTAATCGAAGTTCGACAGCATGTCCTCGTTGAGCCAAATCGCGCCGGCGACCGACTTGCCCATCTTCGTGCCGTCCGCCTTGGTGATCAGCGGTGTGGTCAGCCCGAACACTTCGGCGCCATCCATGCGGCGGGAGAGCTCCACGCCGTTGATGATGTTGCCCCACTGGTCAGATCCACCCATCTGCAACTGCACGCCCATGGCTTGGCGCAAGTGGCGGAAATCGTAGCCTTGCAGGATCATGTAGTTGAATTCGAGGAAGGTCATTGGCTGCTCGCGCTCGAGCCGCAGCTTGACCGAGTCGAAGCTCAGCATGCGATTGACGGTGAAATGGGTCCCAATCTTCTGCAGCATCTCGATGTAGCCGATCGAGCCGAGCCAATCGTGATTGTTGACCATCACCGCGTCGGTGGGTCCGTCGCCGAAGGTCAGCAGGCGCTCGAACGCGGTGCGGATCGAAGCGATGTTCGCCTCGATCGCCTTGTCCGTCAGCATCTTGCGCACTTCGTCTTTGCCGGTCGGGTCGCCGATGCGCGTGGTGCCGCCGCCCATGAGCACGATCGGCTTGTGTCCCGCCTGCTGAAGCCGGCGCAGCAACATGATCGAGACCAGATTGCCCACGTGAAGCGATGGCGCAGTTGCATCGAAGCCGACATACCCGGGAACGAGTTGCGACGCCGCCACCTTGTCCAGGCCCTCTGCATCGGTAAGCTGGTGGATGTAGCCGCGTTCGTCGAGCAGGCGTAGCAAGGTGGAATCGTAGGTCATCACAGCGTCTTTCGTGGAAGCGGGCGCCTAGCACGGAGCTTGCCGGTTGCAAACGCACAGCCTGATTGCGCATCCAGACTTCTCGCCGGTGACGGTGCGAGAGGTCACGGCCCGGATCACACCCGATGGTGACTGGCTGCGGCTGCGCTGGCGGATCGAGGGCGCCTACAAGCTCGTTGTGCCGCCGTTTGCCGGCAAGGGCCGCGCGGACGGTCTATGGCAGACGACTTGCTTCGAGCTGTTCCTGCAATCGCCGGGCGAGGCGGGCTATACGGAATTGAACCTTTCTCCATCCGAACGCTGGAATGCCTACGACTTCAGCAGCTATCGCGAGGGAATGACGGAGCGGCCGTTCCCGCACGAGCCCAGCTGCACCATGCGCAAGGGTGAGGCACTGGCCATCTTCGACGCCGCCGTGCCCGCCTCGGCACTGCCGCCCGCGCTCTGGAGGTACAACATGACCGCCGTGATCGAGGAGGAGGGCGGCAGACGCTCCTTCTGGGGAGTGGCTCATCCGGTCGGCAAGCCGGACTTCCACGATGCCGCTTGCTTCACCGGCACGCTTGCGGCAGCGAACGGCGCATGAAGTTCGGTATCGATCGCCTGCTCGCCGACCCGGTCTTGCGCAAGCCGCTGGAGGGCCGCCGGGTGGCTCTCGTCGCACATCCTGCCTCGGTGACCGAAGGCCTCGTCCATTCGCTCGATGCGCTGATTGCGGCCGGCGTGAACGTGACCTCGGCGTTCGGCCCTCAGCATGGGCTGAAGGGGGACAAGCAGGACAACATGGTCGAGACCGGCGACGAGGTTGATCCGACCTATGGCATCCCCGTCTTCAGCCTCTACGGCGAGGTGAGGCGCCCGACCGAAGGGATGATGTCGACGGCCGACGTGTTCCTGTTCGACCTGCAGGACCTGGGTTGTCGCATCTACACTTTCGTGACGACGCTTCTCTACCTGCTCGAAGCCGCATCGGGCGCCGGCAAGAGCGTGTGGGTGCTCGACAGGCCCAATCCCGCCGGCCGCCCGGTTGAGGGCACGACGCTGCTGGCCGGGCAGGAAAGCTTCGTGGGTGCGGGGCCGATGCCGATGCGGCATGGATTGACGTTGGGAGAGATGGGGCACTGGTTCGTCCGGCAGTTCGACCTCGACGTCGACTATCGGGTGATTGCGATGGAGGGATGGCAGCCCGACCACGCACCCGGCTTTGGTTGCCCGACGGATCGCATCTGGATCAATCCCAGCCCCAACGCCGCCAACCTCAACATGGCACGCAGCTACGCCGGTACCGTGATGCTGGAGGGCACCACGCTTTCAGAGGGTCGCGGCACGACTCGGCCGCTGGAAGTGCTATTCGGCGCGCCCGACGTTGCAGCGGGCAGGGTCCTGGCTGAAATGCAGGCCTTCGCGCCCGACTGGCTTGCTGGCTGTGCACTACGCGAGTGCTGGTTCGAGCCGACGTTCCACAAGCACGCCGGCGCCCTGTGCAACGCGCTAATGATCCACGCCGAGGGACCGTTCTACGATCACTCCGTGTTCCGTCCCTGGCGCTTGCAGGCGCTGGCGTTCAAGGCGATCCGGCGGCTCTATCCCGACTACCCGATCTGGCGTGATTTTCCTTACGAGTACGAGTTCGACCGACTGGCGATTGACGTCATCAACGGTGGGCCGGCCTTGCGCGAGTGGGTCGACGATCCGGCGGCCAAGCCGGGTGACCTTGAAGCTCTGGCGAGCCGCAACGAGACGGCGTGGCGGGAAGAGATCGCAGACCTCCTCCTCTACTGACTGGCGCGAATGGGGAAGGGGGCGCAGAACCTCAAACGTAGTTGGCGATCCAGGCGACTGAGTGGGCCGCCGGAACGAACAGCGCCTGCGCCAGCAGCGTGCCTACCAGGCGGCTGATGGAGATCCACACGATCGTGCGCCGGAACCGCGCTTCGTCGATGCGGCCCTCTACGACGTCATCTGTCATCACCGACAGCTGCGGGTCGATCAGCGCGAAGAGCAGGATCGTCGCGAAGCCGTTCACCACTGCCGACAGCTGCGAAGCCGTGACGCGATACTGCGGGTTGAGGAAGCCCGCATAGAGCGAGGCCAGCACGCCCACCACGATCAGCGCCTGCGCCAGGCAGTTGGCCACCAGCACGCCCCAGCCGACGCCGCGGTCTTGCGCGAAGCCGCGCAAGTGGGACAGCGATGGCATTCGGATCGAACGGCGCACCGCATGGAACCCTGCGGGCGAGGCGAGGCGCATCACCAGCTTGCCGGTCGAGCGGTGGACCTGGAAGTAGCCGATCCCGGTCGCGAACAGGCGCTGGCCGGTCGGCACCAGCAGGATGCCGAGGAACACCGCGATCGAGGCGGAGGCAAGCACCAGCCGGAAGTCGCCCAGCAGCGCGTCGCCGCCGCCCGTCGCCAGCCGGCTCTCGATCCGCTTGGCGAGGAAGGGCCCGAGGAAACTGTTCGAGGTGCGCGACACCAGCACCAGGATGTTGAAGAGCGCAAAGCTCATGGCGATGCGGCGGGTGCGCACCCCGGCGATGCGCGCGGCGTAGGCCAACGTGCCGATGAGGTTGATCGCCGCCGTCAGCAGGCAGATGATGAGCAGTTGCCGGTCCATGGCGCTCGCCCCTAGGCGCTCGGGCGCGCAGGCGCCAGAGCCACCGTCACGCCTTCTTGCGCGTCAGTTCGCGCATCGCGTCTTCCAGGCCATCCAAGGTCAGCGGGTACATCTGGTCGTGCAGCAGTTCGCGCACCATGCGGGTGGATGTCGAGTACTCCCACTGGCGCTGCGGCGTGGGATTCAGCCACACCGTCGCCGGGTAGGTCTGCACGATCCGCTGCAGCCACACAGCGCCAGCCTCCTCGTTCATGTGCTCCACCGAGCCGCCAGGATGGCTGATCTCGTACGGACTCATCGCCGCGTCGCCGACGAAGATCACCTTGTAGTCGTGCCCGTACTTGTGGAGCACGTCCCAGGTCTTGTCCCGTTGCGACCAGCGCCGGCGATTGTCCTTCCACACGCCTTCATACAGGCAGTTGTGGAAGTAGAAGAACTCCAGATTCTTGAACTCGGCGGTGGCGGCGCTGAACAGCTCCTCCACCAGCTTGATGAACGGGTCCATCGAGCCGCCGACGTCGAGGAACAGCAGCACCTTGACCGCATTGTGCCGCTCCGGCCGCATAACCACGTCGAGCCAGCCTTGCTTGGCCGTGCCCTCAATTGTGGCGTCCAGGTCCAGCTCCTCGGCCGCGCCCTCGCGGGCAAACCGGCGAAGGCGGCGCAGCGCGACCTTGATGTTGCGCGTGCCCAGTTCCTTGGTGTTGTCGAGATTGGCGAACTCGCGCTTCTCCCACACCTTGACCGCGCGTCCGTGCTGGCCTTCCCCGCCGACGCGGATGCCTTCCGGATTGTAGCCCGAGTGCCCGAACGGCGACGTGCCGTTCGTACCGACCCACTTGTTGCCGCCGGAGTGGCGCTTCTGCTGTTCCTCGAGCCGCTTCTTCAGCGTCTCCATGATCTCGTCCCAGGAGCCGAGCTTCTTGACGGCGTCCATCTCCTCCTGGGAGAAGTAGCGCTTGGCCAGCTTCTTCAGCCAGTCCTCGGGTATGTCGACCGGCTGCTGGCCGTAGTCGGTAAGGATGCCCTTGAAGACCTTCTGGAACACCTGGTCGAAGCGATCGAGCAGGCCCTCGTCCTTCACGAAGGTGGCGCGGCTGAGATAGTAGAACGCCTCGGGCGTCTGCTCGATCACGTCCTTGTCGAGCGCTTCCAGCAGCGTCAGGTGCTCCTTGAAGGAGGCCTTGATCCCGGCGGCGCGCAGCTCGTCGACGAAGTTGAAGAACATGGCGCTATTGCCCCATTGCCGGTGCCGGCGGCTGCTGGTCCCAGCGCTCCAGCGCGGGATCGATGTGGGCCCAGGCCGGCGCGTCATCAAGCCAGATCGCCGCTGCCGGAGCAAGGCCGTGCCCTTCGTTCAGCATCCCCATGCGAATGGTACGCAAGTGCGGCCGCGCGCTGGAGTGGGCGAGCACGTGGCTGCCGCAAGTCGCGCAGAACTCGTGCGTGAGGGTATTGCCGCTGGCCGCTACGTAGCTGGACTGCGCCCGCGCGCCTGCGATCGTGATCGCCTCGAGTGGGAAGATCGCGTTGTTCGTCGGGCCACCGGCGGCGATCTTCTGGCACTGGCGGCACCAGCACTGCCGCGTGGTGACAGGCTCAGCGTCGATGGCAACGGTGACGCCGCCGCAGTTGCACCGGCCGGTGTACGGCGCGGTCATCAACTCCCCCGCCGCGACATGAACGCCAGCCGCTCGAACATCATCACGTCCTGTTCGTTCTTCAGCAGCGCCCCGTGCAGCGGCGGGATCGCCTTGCTGGCATCCTGGTTCTGCAGCACGTCGAGCGGCATGTCCTCATTCATTAGCAGCTTGAGCCAGTCGAGCAGCTCGCTGGTGGAGGGCTTCTTCTTGAGACCGGGTACTTCGCGCAAGGAGTAGAAGATCTCCATCGCCTTCGTGACGAGCGTCTTCTGGATGCCGGGATAGTGCACGTCGATGATCGACTGCATCGTCTCGCGGTCGGGGAACTTGATGTAGTGGAAGAAGCAGCGGCGCAGGAACGCGTCGGGCAGGTCCTTTTCGTTGTTCGAGGTGATGATGATGATCGGGCGCTCGGCCGCGGCGATGTGCTCGCCGGTTTCGTAGACGTCGAAGGCCATGCGATCGAGTTCGGCGAGCAAGTCGTTGGGGAACTCGATATCGGCCTTGTCGATCTCGTCGATCAGCAGGACGGGCAGGGTGGGGCTGGTGAACGCCTCCCACAGCTTGCCCTTGCGGATGTAGTTGGAGATGTCGTGCACGCGGCTGTCGCCGAGCTGGCCGTCGCGCAAGCGGGCGACCGCGTCGTACTCGTAGAGGCCCTGATGGGCTTTCGTCGTCGACTTAACGTTCCAGGTGATCAGCGGCGCGCCCAGCGCTTCGGCAATCTGCTCGGCCAGCACGGTCTTGCCGGTGCCGGGCTCGCCCTTGACCAGGAGAGGACGGCGCAGCAGCACGGCGGCATTGACCGCGACCTTGAGATCGTCGGTGGCGACGTAATTGCTGGTGCCTTCGAAACGCTGCATCGGCTGGTCCTGTCCTGACTTGTTGCAAGAACCGTAAGTTGTGCAGCGCAGCGAGGCAAGCGGCCGGTCGCAGTGCGCAGCCGCGCAAGCGATCCGTTCGCGCGGCCCACCCTGGTCCGAGCGCAGTGGACTTAGCCCGATGCGCACTGCACAAGCGGCGGCATGGGGCTGGATCTACGCAGGGCTGACTGGCTGACGGCGACGCGAGCCAAAGCCTATCTGTGGATCCTGGCGCTGCTGAACCTCGGCACGCTGGGTGCGCTGATGGCGAGTGCGCGCAACGGCGTGGACCGGAACGGCTTCCTGCTCGGCACCGACTTCCTCAGCTTCTGGACGGTCGGCCGCATGCTGCAGGGGCATGCAAATCCGTACGATCAGGCTGCACATATCGCCGCGCAGCAGGCGTACTTCACGCAAGCCGATGCCTTCACGGCGTTCTTCTATCCGCCTGGTTTTCTGCCATTTTGCTATCCGCTCGGTTGGCTGAGTTATTTTCCCGCGCTTATCGCGTGGCTGCTCCTGACCGGCGCGGCGTTTGCATTCTCGCTCCGGCGCTGGCTCAAGGCGTTTCCGATCGGCGCGCCATGGTGGCTGCTGCTGGCGGCGTTCCCTGCGACCGTGATCGAGATCACGCATGGGCAGACCGCGTTCCTGTCGTCCGCGCTGCTGACGCTGGGCATGTTGGTGGCCGGCACGCGGCCCTACCTTGCCGGCATTCTGTTTGGCCTTGCGACACTCAAGCCGCAGTTCGGCGTGCTGCTCCCTGTGGTGCTGCTGCTGACTGGACAATGGCGTGTCGGCGTGAGTGCGGTGCTGACGGCGGCCGCGCTCGGCGTCTTCTCGGCGGCCGTATTCGGCCCGCACGTCTGGGCCGACTGGTTCATGCTGACTCAGGCTGCGCAGGCCGCCATGGACGCCGGCACTGTGGGCTATGCCAAGATGGTCAGCCCATTCGCGGCGCTGATGCTGCTGGGAATTCCGCAAGGGCCTGCCTATATCGTTCACGCAGCGATCGCCATCGCCGTGGCCGCGATGCTCGCCACCGTAAGCTGGCGGCGGCGCTATACGCCGGAATTGGGCGCCTTGGCGCTGGCAGGGGCGGTGCTGGCTTCTCCCTTCGTGCTCGATTACGATATGCTGTTGCTGATGCCTGCGATGATCGTGGTCGGCTCGCAAGGGATCGCCGGTGGTTTCCGCGCCTGGGAGCGCCTCGCGTTGCTCCTGGCCTTTGCTGCGCCGGCGTTCGCAAGGCCGCTGGGCATGAACCTGCACCTGCCGATCATGCCTGAGATCGCATTCTTCCTCTTCTGGGTGCTATGGCGCCGTGCGCGCGCCGCCCCTCTCGAAAGTTCAACTCATGCCTGATAACTCTTCCAACATCGCGCTGCTGATCGACGCCGACAACGCCTCGCCCGCGAACATCGACGCCGCGCTCACCATCCTGGGCGACCTTGGCACGGTCAACGTGCGGCGCATCTACGGCAACTGGAGCAAGCCGGGCCTCAAGGGCTGGTCCAAGCTGATGCACCGCTATGCGCTGGAGCCGCAGCAGCAGTTCGACCTCACCAAAGGCAAGAACGCCACCGACATGAAGATGACCATCGACGCCATGGACTTGCTCTACGGTGGCCGCGTCGAGGGGTTCGGGCTGATGACCAGCGACAGCGACTTCATGCCGCTTGCCATGCGCATCCGCCAGAACGGCACGCCCGTCTACGGCTTCGGCACCGCGCGTACGCCCGAAGCCTTCCGCGAGGCCTGCACCCGCTTCATCGACCTCGATGCCGTGGTCGAGGATGAGGAGGACGAGCTGATCCTGCCTCCGGCGATCCGTCCTCGATCGGCAGCGAAGACGACGGCGGTAGAAGCCGGGTCAACGTCGGCGTCGAGCACTGCCGTGAAAGAAAAAACGGCCGCGCCCACTGCCAAGCCGCGGGAAAAGCCCGCCGTTGACGAAGCGTTGATCAAACTGCTCGGCGATGCGTGGAAAGCCAGCAAGCGCGACGAGCATGGGTTCGCAAGCTTGCAGGAAGTGGGCCAGCGCGCGGCGAACCGGTCAAGCTTCGATGCCCGCAGCTACGGCTTCTCGCGGCTCGCGGACCTGGTGAAATCATTGCCCAACTTCACCACAGAGAAACGCGAAAGCGGGTTGTTCCTGAAACGCGTCCGATAACGAACCATCCCGTCTGATTAAATTGACAATCGGCCGCCCGAACACTTAGTTCTGCACCAGAGATCAGGGGGTCTCTGGGAGGCAAACATAATGAAATTTCGTCTTTTGGCGGGCTGCGGACTGCTGGCCGTTTCGCCGGTTGCAAGCCAAGCACAAACGGTATCCGCGATAGGTGCTGGGCAGCCGGCTGTAGCTCAGGCAGCGGTCGTGTTGCCCGCGGCGCAGGAAAGTATCCTTCGCGCAGGCACTGAAGTCCCTCTGCTGCTGCGGGAAGAGCTCACAACCAAGAAGAAGGCTCTGCGAGTGGGGCAGCGCTTCCAGCTCGAAGTGGCCAGCAATGTCGAGAACGGAGGCGTGGTCGTCATCCCCGCCGGAACGCCTGCGGTCGGCGAAATAACCGAGGTCCGCAACAAGGGCATGTGGGGTAAATCTGGCTACATCGGCGCACGCGTCGTATCGCTGCGGCTTGGCGACCGGAACGTACGGCTAAGCGGCACCTTCGACGACAAAGGCGTCACGGGCACCGGTGGCGTCGTGGCGGCCGTCGTCTTCGTGCCGATCGCCGGATTCCTCACCACTGGCACGAGTGCGATGATCGCGTCCGGATCGAACGTGAAAAGCTTCCTGGATGAAGATATCGCCTTCAGAACGGTGGCCGTTCAACCTCGCCTTCTCGATGTTCCGGTCGCAGCGCCGGCACAAACGACTTCGGTGGCGACTGCAGCCACGATCGTGCCTGCTTCGGTGACCACGACCGTCCAGAAGTGAGTGAACTCGGGCCCGGCTGCTATGCGGTCGGGCCCGGGTCAGCTGCTAAGCATCGATTAGCTCCGGATCGATCTCGCCCGCGCGGTTCTGGATGAATTGGAAGCGGTGTTCGGGGTTGCGGCCCATCAGGCGGTCGACGAGGTCCTTCACCGCGGCGCGGCCCTCGTACTCGGGCGGAAGGGTGATGCGGATCAGCGAGCGGGTTTCGGGACTCATAGTGGTTTCGCGCAGCTGGCCGGGGTTCATCTCGCCCAAGCCCTTGAAGCGGCCGACCTCGACCTTCTTGCCCTTGAACTTCGTCTTCTCCAGCTCGGCGCGGTGGGCGTCGTCGCGGGCGTAGGCCGAACTTGCGCCCGACGTGAGTCGGTAGAGCGGCGGTTGCGCGAGATAGAGGTGCCCGCGCCGCACGATCTCGGGCATTTCCTGGAAGAAGAACGTCATCAGCAGCGTGGCGATGTGGGCGCCGTCGACATCGGCGTCGGTCATGATGACGATGCGGTCGTAGCGCAGGTTGTCCGGGTTGCAGTCCTTGCGGATACCGCAGCCAAGCGCGAGCTGGAGGTCGGCGATCTCCTGGTTGGCGCGGATCTTGTCGGCGCTGGCGCTGGCAACGTTGAGGATCTTGCCGCGGATCGGCAGGATCGCCTGGGTCTTGCGGTCGCGCGCCTGCTTGGCCGAGCCGCCCGCGCTGTCGCCTTCGACGATGAACAGCTCGGTCTCGCCCTTGCCCTCGCCCGAGCAGTCGGTGAGCTTGCCCGGCAGGCGCAGCTTGCGCGCGCTCGTCGCGGTCTTGCGCTTGATCTCGCGCTCCGCCTTGCGGCGCAGGCGCTCGTCCATGCGTTCCAGGATGGTGCCCAGCAGCGCCTTGCCGCGGTCCATGTTGTCGGTGAGGAAGTGGTCGAAGTGGTCGCGCACCGCGTTCTCGACCAGGCGCACCGCGTCGGGCGAGGTCAGGCGGTCCTTGGTCTGGCTCTGGAACTGCGGGTCGCGGATGAAGACCGAGAGCATGACTTCGCTGCCGGTCACCACGTCGTCCGGGGTGATGTCCTTGACCTTCTTGCCCTGGCCCACGAGCTCGGCAAATGCACGGATGCCCTTGGTGAGGGCGCCGCGCAGGCCCTGCTCATGGGTGCCGCCGTCGGGCGTGGGGATCGTGTTGCAATAGTACGAGTAGGCGCCGTCGGAGTAGAGCGGCCAAGCGATCGCCCACTCCACGCGGCCCTGCTCGGCGCCGTCTTCCTTGGGGAAGTCCTGGCTGCCTGAGAAGAACTGACTGGTGACGCACTCACGCCCGGCGATCTGCTCGGCCAAGTGATCGGCGAGGCCACCCGGGAACTGGAACACCGCCTCGGCGGGCACGTCCTCGGTCGCCTGCGACGGCGCACACTTCCAGCGGATCTCGACCCCGGCGAAGAGGTAGGCCTTGGAGCGCACCAACTTGAACAGCCGCGCGGGCTTGAACTGCTGGTCGCCGAAGATCTCGGTGTCCGGCGTGAAGCTGACCGAAGTGCCGCGGCGGTTGGGCGCGGCGCCGATCTTCTGCAGCTTGCCCAGCGTCGCCCCGCGCGCGAACTCCTGCGCGTAGAGTTCCTTGTTCTGCGCCACTTCGACGCGGGTGTGGCTCGACAGCGCGTTCACCACCGAGATGCCGACGCCGTGAAGGCCGCCGCTGGTCGCATAGGCCTTGCCGGAGAACTTGCCGCCCGAGTGCAGGGTAGAGAGGATCACCTCCAGCGCCGACTTGCCCGGGAACTTGGGGTGCTCTCCGATCGGAATGCCGCGGCCGTTGTCGGTGATGGTGAGGCGGTTGCCTTCTTCCAGCATCACCTCGATGCGGTTGGCATGGCCGGCGACCGCCTCGTCCATCGCGTTGTCGAGCACTTCGGCGGCAAGGTGGTGCAGCGCGCGCTCGTCGGTGCCGCCGATGTACATGCCGGGGCGGCGGCGGACAGGCTCGAGCCCTTCGAGCACTTCGATGGCGGAAGCGTCGTAAGCTTCGCCGGAGGCGGTGGGCAGCTTGTCGAAGAGATCGTCGGACATGTTCGCCTTATGGTCTCACCCCGGGGCGGGTGCAAGGTGAGGCGGTGCGGTTATAATCGGCGCCTTCAGCCCCCGAACTTGGTCGCCGCAGGGCTGACCACCTTCACCGCGCCGCCGCTGACCTCACGCACTTCCAAGGCTCGGTCGATCACGCCGTCCTTGTTGAAGCGGAACGCACCGTCGAGGCCAAGGAATCCATCGGTTGAGGTCAGGGCCGCAGTGGGAAAGGCGCGGCCGGGCTTCCAATCGCGCGCGACCCGCAGCGTCAACAGCACCGCATCATAGCCGAGGGTGGCGATACGATAGGGCGCCGCGCCAAAACGCGTGCGATAGCTGCTGACGAACTGCGGGAAGCGGCTGTCGGACACCGCCGAGAACCAGGCGCCGTTCAGCGCGGGTGCGGTGGTGATCGCCTTCTCGCCGCTCCAAAGCTCGGTACCGAGCAGGCGCGGCGTGGCGCTGCCGCGCGCCTTGAGCAGGCCAGCCGCCCGCGCCGAAAGCCCGCCGCTGTCCGCGATCAGGATGGCGTCGAAGGCACCGCGCGCTCGCAGCTTGGTGGCGGCCGCCGTGATCGAGGCCGTGCTGCGGTCGTAGCTCTCCATCGCCATGATCGTGCCGCCAGCCGCGCGCGCTTCGGCGATCAGCGACTGCGAGGCGCGCTCGCCATAGTCGCCCTTGGGCACAAGCGCGGCAAAGCTGGTGACGCCATGCTCGCGCGCATAGCGGACCGTACGGCGCACCGACGAGCCGGGCAGGCTGCCCATCACGTAGACGTCGCGCGCGGCGGCACTCTGGTCGTTAGAGAACGAGATCAGCGGCACCTTGGCGCTGCGAGCGGCCGCCGCGACCGCCGGGATATCGTCTGCCAGCAGAGGCCCGAGGATCAGCTGGTTACCGTCGGCGATCGCGCGCGAGGCGGCGACGCCGGCGCCGGCCGAGGTGTCGTAATTGGTGATGCGCAGGTTCTTCGCATTGGTGTCCATCAGCGCCATCGTCGCCGCGTTGGCGATTGACTGCCCGACTGCACCGTTGGCGCCGCTCATGGGCACGAGCAGGGCGATCCGGTGATGCTGCGTATCGGTGGGAAGTTCGCTCGTGGTGGGTGCCGGCGTGGGCCTAGGTGGCGGCGGCGCGACCGGTCCCTTGGGCACCACGGCGCAAGCGGCCAGCGTTGCCATCGCTGCCGCGGCAAGCAGGTTGCGCCGGGCCATTTTCATCTGCGCCAATCGCCGTTCGATCATCACTTGCCGTCCCCCTCAGGAATGGGCCATGGGTCGCTGCATGGAACAGCCGCTCTCGCCGGGCCTCTACATAGTCGCGACCCCGATTGGCAACCTTGGCGACATCACCGTGCGAGCCGTCGAGGTGCTGGGCGCGGTCGCGGTGGTAGCGTGCGAGGACACGCGCGTCACGGGAAAGCTGCTGAATCATCTCGGTTTGAAGAAGCGGATGGTGCGCTATGACGACCATGCCGATGCCGGGGCGCGCGATCGCCTGCTGGCCGCGATGCGAGAGGAGCCGGTGGCGCTGGTGAGCGATGCCGGCACGCCGCTGATCTCCGACCCCGGCTATCGCCTGGTGCGTGCGGCGCGAGAGGAGGGGATCGCCGTCACCAGCCTGCCGGGCCCGAGTGCGGCGGTGGTGGCGCTGACGCTGTCGGGCCTGCCGAACGACCGCTTCCTGTTTGCCGGGTTCCTGCCCAACAAGGTCAAGGCGCGCGAAGACGTGCTGCGAGAACTCGCGGCAGTGCCGGCGACGCTGGTGTTCTACGAGACGGCACCGCGGCTGCTCGATGCCTTGGCGGCGATCGGATCGGTACTGCCGGGGCGTGAAGTCGCGGTCGCGCGAGAGCTGACCAAGCGGTTCGAGGAATGCCGCCATGGCTCGCCCGAGGAGATCGCAGCGCACTATGCCGCGCATCCACCCAAGGGCGAGATCGTGTTGCTGGTCGGTCCGCCCCCAGACGAGCCCATGGGCGAGGTCGATGCCGACGCGCTGCTGTTGGCGGCTCTGGCCACCGAAAAGCCATCCCAGGCCGCGGCGCAAGTGGCCAAGGCAACCGGGCTGGACCGCAAGAAGCTCTATGCGCGCGCGCTCGAACTGAAGTGAGCCGGCGGCGCGAGGAAGCGGAGCGGCGAGGGCGACGCGGCGAGGCGTTAGCTGCCTGGTACTTGCGCCTGACTGGCTGGCGCATCCTGGCGCAGCGCGTGAAGACCGCGCGGGGCGAGATCGATCTTGTCGCCAGGCGAGGGCGCACGGTCTGCTTCGTCGAAGTAAAGTGGCGCGGGAGTGCGCGCGAACTCGGGCTTGCGATCGATGCGCATCGGCTTCGCCGGGTCGCGGCGGCGGCAGAGGCCGTGATGCCGCGCTATGCCGGACGGGGCGAGGACGTGCGGATCGATGTGCTGCTGCTCGCGCCGGGGTGCTGGCCGCGCCGGATCGCCAACGCGTGGCAACCCGGCGCCTGAGGGGCAGGGGAGCCCGCTCGAGCCACGACCGATCCCATGGGGCAAGACCCATCGTGTGGCCAGCACGTCCGAAACTACTCGCGAGGTCCAAGTTTTCGGCTAATGCGACACGCAGGAACGGCCCTTAGGCGAGGATTAGCATGGCTTTACGTGTCGCGGTCCAGATGGACCCGCTCGAGACGATCAACATCGCGGGCGACAGCTCGTTCGCGCTGATGCTGGCGGCGCAGGCGCGTGGGCACTCGCTGTTCCACTACGACGTGCGTTCGCTGGCCTACGACACTTCGGAAGGCGCGGGCGGGCGGCTGACGGCTTGGGCCTCGCCGATCACCGTGCAGCGGGTGCAAGGCGATCACTATACGCGCGACGACCCGCGGCTGATCGATCTCGCCACCGACATAGACGTCGTGCTGATGCGCCAGGACCCGCCGTTCGACCTGGGCTACATCACCGGCACGCACTTGCTGGAGCGCCTCGCCGGCACGACGCTGGTGGTGAACGATCCGGTCTCGGTGAGGAACGCGCCCGAGAAGGTCATGGTGCTGGACTATGCGCGGTTCATGCCGCCCACGTTCATCGCCCGCCGCGTCGAGGACGTGCGCCGCTTCCACGCTGCGCATCCGGGGGACCTAGTGGTCAAGCCGCTGCACGGCAACGGCGGCAAGGCGGTGTTCCGCGTTCCGGCCGACGGCTCGAACCTGGGCGCCTTGGCCGAGCTGTTCGGGCAGGTCTGGCCCGAGCCGTTCATGGTGCAGCCGTTCCTCCCCTCGGTCAGCGAAGGCGACAAGCGCATCGTCCTGGTCGACGGCGAAGTGGCCGGCGCCATCAACCGCCGGCCGGGTGAGGGGGAATTCCGGTCCAACCTAGCGGTTGGTGGCTCGGCCGAAGCGACCCAGCTGACCGCGCGCGAGGAGGAGATCTGCGCCGCCATGGGTCCGGAACTGAAGCGCCTCGGGCTGGTTTTCGTCGGCATCGATGTGATCGGCGGACAATGGCTTACAGAAATCAACGTGACCTCGCCCACCGGCATCGTGGCCATCGACCGCTTCAACGGCACCGACACGGGCGCGCTGATCTGGGAGGCCATCGAGCGGCGCCACGCGGCGATGTAGCGATCGCGGAGCCAAACGCGTGAGCACCTGGATCATCCACCTCATCACCGTGGGCGGCTACTGGGGCATCGCGCTGCTGATGGCGCTGGAGAACATCTTCCCGCCGATCCCGTCCGAGCTGATCATGGGCGTGGGCGGGCTGGCCGTGGCGCGCGGGACCATGCAGTTCGTCCCGCTGCTGATCGCAGGCACCATCGGTTCGGCCCTGGGCAACTATGTGCTGTTCCTGATCGCCGACCGACTCGGCTACGAGCGGTTGGAACCGTTCGTGAACCGCTGGGGGCGCTGGCTGACGATGGAATGGGAGGATGTCGAGACCGGCACCCGCTTCTTCCGCAAGCATGGTGGCGTGGTGGTCTTCGTGCTGCGCTTCATGCCGATGTTCCGCTCCGTGGTGTCGATCCCGGCGGGCCTGGCGCACATGCGGCACTGGCAATTCCTGCTCTACACCGCGGCGGGTGCGGCGATCTGGAACGCGCTGCTGATCATGCTCGGCCGCTGGGCCGGGCGTCGCTTCGGCGAGGCAGAGCAGTGGCTCGGCTGGGCGACCATGGCCGTGGCGGGGCTTACCGCGGTGTATTACGTGTACCGCGTGATCACCTGGAAGCCGAGAGACAAGACAACGGTCGGCCGCTGATTTCTCGCCCTGTTAGGTCGGGGTGTTGTCTGCATTCTCCCGCGGATGCGCGTTGCGGTAGACATCCAGCAGCGTCGCTGCATCGACTTGCGTGTAGATCTGCGTCGAACCCAGGCTCGCATGGCCGAGCAGCTCCTGCAGCGAGCGCAAGTCGGCGCCCGCGCCCAGCAGATGCGTTGCGAAGCTGTGGCGCAAGGCGTGCGGTGTCGCGGCGGGCGGCAGCCCGAGCGAGACCCGCGCGCGCGCCATGGCCTTTTGCACCATGCCTTGCGACAGCGGTCCGCCCTTGGCCCCGCGGAACAGCGGATCGCCCCGTCCGCAACCCCAAGGGGATTTGGCGAGGTAATCGGCGACACCGTCGCGCACCACCGGCAGCAGCGGCACCACGCGCTGCTTGCCGCCCTTGCCGGTTACCACCAGCGTCTCGCCCAGCGGCAGCACGGCGCCGGTCAGCGACAGCGCCTCGGCGATGCGCAAGCCGGCGCCGTAAAGCAGCAGCAGCACCGCGCGATCCCGAGCGCCGATCCAGGGCTCGCTCGCGTCTTCCTCTACCGCCAGCGCCAGGTTGACGGCCTCGTCGGGCGTCACTGGGCGCGGCAGACCTTTCTTCACGCGCGGACCACGCAGGCGCGGTGGCGCACTCTCACCCATCCCGGCCTGCTCGCGCGCGAAGATAAGGAAAGCCCTAAGCGCGGACAATTCGCGGGCAGCGGAGCTGTTGCCGATGCCCGCTTCGCGGCGGTCGGCCAGATGCCGGCGCAGATCGGTGGTGGTCAGCCGCGCGAGCCTGTCCCAGCTCATGTCGTCTTGGCCGATCAGCCGCGCAGCCGTCGCCACATACGCGCGAACGGTGTGCGGCGAGCGGCGGCGACCTTGCGCCAGGTACGCGCCCCAGGCTTTGAGGATGTCAGCGCGGGTCATGGAGCCCTGGTCACGCGGCCAAGGTCAGGCGGCGACCAGTGCCGCGGGCACCAGCTCGGCCAGCAACGCGTCGAGCAGGGGCATGCCGGCCTCGCTCACCCCAATTCGCTCCCCGCGCTGCCAGGCGAGGCCCTGCTCCGCGTAGAAGGCCAGCTTGGCCGGATCGTACAAGTCAGCGCCCGCCACTTGCAGCCGGCGCGATAGGGCGCCAAGGTCAACGCCTTCGCCTAGCCGCAGCCCCATCAGCATCGCCTCGGCCGCTTGCTCGCGCCGGCCGAGCGGGCGTGCCTCGGCGATGCCGTCGCCTTGTTCGGCGATGGCGGCAAGCCAGTTCTCCGGCTTGCGATGGCGCACCGTAGCTAGACCGCCGCGACGGCCATGTGCGCCGGGGCCGATGCCGCAGTAATCCTGGTAGCGCCAGTATGCGAGGTTGTGGCGGCTCTCCTCGCCGGGGCGGGCATGGTTGCTGATCTCATAGGCCGGCAGCCCTGCCGCCGCGGACATCTCCCGCGTCAGATCGAACAGATCGGCCGCGGCGTCATCGTCCAGGGGTGTGAAGACGCCTTTGCGCACCAGGGTCTCGAACCGCGTGCCCGGCTCGATCGTCAGTTGATAGAGCGAGAGGTGACCCGTTCCGAACCTCAGTGCCCGGGTGAGCTCGGCCTTCCAGCCATCCTCGGTCTGGCCCGGCCGAGCGTAGATAAGGTCGAACGTCACCCGCGCAAAGTGGCGCTGCGCGACGTCGAGCGCGGCCAATCCCTCTTCGGCATCATGCAGGCGGCCCAAGAAGCGCAACGTCTCGTTGTCGAGCGCTTGCAGCCCGAGTGACGCGCGGTTGATGCCGACGCTCGCCAGCGCGGCGTAGTTCGCCGCTTCGACCGAGGATGGATTGCCCTCCAGCGTGATCTCGATGCCGGGATCAAAGCCCCATAGGCGCTCGGCCTCGTACAGCAGTCGGGCGACCAGCGCCGGTGGCATCAGCGAGGGGGTGCCGCCGCCGAAGAAGATCGAAGTCAGCGTCTCGCCCGAGGCCAGCTCGGCTTCACGGCGCATGTCGGCGAGCAGCGCCTGTTCCCAATGGGCGTGATCGACGCGCTCGCGGACGTGGCTGTTGAAGTCGCAGTAGGGGCACTTCGCCAGGCAGAACGGCCAATGGATGTAGAGGGCGCGGGCCATGGGATGTGCTTAGCAGCTTTTGCTCGCGTCGTCCCGGACTTGATCCGGGACCGGTTCCGCCATTTCGCGAGCTTTAAGTCACGCGTTGCAAGGTCGCGCCATGGCGGCACCGGACCCGGGTCGAGCCCGGGTCGACGTCGTCTTTCAGCGTTTAAACTGGTCAGCGACAAGCTTGGCAAAGGCATCCGCCCGGTGGCTCATGCTGTGCTTTTCCTCCGGCGCCAGCTCGGCAAAGGTCACGTCGCGTCCGTTTGGCACGAACACCGGATCGTACCCGAAGCCCATGGTCCCGCGCGGCGGCCAGGAGTAGGTCCCGTCGACCCGTCCTTCGTAGACCGCCTCCTCGCCGTCCGGCCAGGCGATCGCCAGCACGGAAGAGAACCAGCACGAGCGATCGGCATCCGGGCCGATCTGTGCCAGCAGACCCTCGACCTTGCCCATCGCCATGTACCAGTCGCGGCCGGGATCGCCCTCGAACCACTGCCGCTCGGCCCAGTCGGCGGTGTAGACGCCGGGCCGGCCTCCAAGCGCGGCCACCGACAGGCCGCTGTCGTCGGCCAGCGCCGGGATCTGCGCGGCCTTGGCGGCGGCATGCGCCTTGATCAGCGCGTTCTCGACGAAGGTCGTGCCGGTCTCCTCCGGCTCGGGCAATCCGAGCGCGCCGGCGGAAATGCACTCGATGCCGTAAGGCGCGAGAAGGGCGCCGATTTCCTTGAGCTTGCCCGCGTTGTGCGTGGCGATGACTAGGCGGCTGCTGTCGAGTTTGCGGGTCAAGGCACTCTCCTCTCAACTTCACCCCTCGTCATTCCCGCGAACGCGGGAATCCATCTCCAGGTGGTTCGGTTTACGCGAGCTCAGGAGATGGATCCCCGCGTTCGCGAGGAGAGACATTACCGTCCCACAGCCTTCGCTTGCGCCGCGAAGATGTTGTCGCAGCCGATGCGCGCCAGGCGCAGGAGACGCAGCAGCGCTTCCTCATCGTACGGCGCGCCCTCGGCGGTCGCCTGCGCCTCCGCGATCAGGCCGCCTTCGAGCAGGACGAAGTTGGCGTCGGCATGGGCGTTGCTGTCCTCTATGTAGTCGAGGTCGAGCACCGGCGTGCCTTCATGGATGCCGCAGGAGACCGCCGCGACCCGCGCGGTGATCGGGTCTTCCTTGATCTTGCCCTCTGCCATCAGCTTGTCGACGGCGAGGCGCAGCGCCACCCAGGCGCCCGTGATCGAGGCAGTGCGGGTGCCGCCGTCGGCCTGGATCACGTCGCAGTCGAGCACGATCTGGCGCTCTCCCAGCTTTTTCATATCTACGACCGCGCGCAAGGAGCGCCCGATAAGCCGCTGGATTTCCTGGGTGCGGCCCGACTGCTTGCCTTTCGCCGCCTCCCGGCTGCCACGAGTGTGGGTGGCGCGTGGCAGCATCGAGTACTCGGCCGTCACCCAGCCCTCGCCCTTGCCGCGCAGGAACGGCGGCACCTTCTCCTCGACACTGGCGGTGACCAGCACGCGGGTGTCGCCGAACGAGATCAGCGCCGATCCTTCCGCGTGCTTGGTGAAGCCGGTGTGGATATCGATGGCGCGCATTTCGTCAGGCGCACGGCCGGAAGGTCGCATGGGGAGGTTTCCTCTGGAAGATATGTGCAAGATGTTGCGCGCGCCCTAGGCGCATTGGGGTTGAGCCCGCAAGGGTGATGGTTAGATAGGGAGCCGTGACCACGCCGCCGATCACCGAACTGACCACACGCGCCCGGGACATCTTCCGCCTGGTCGTGGAAGGTTATCTCGACACGGGCCAGCCGGTCGGCTCGCGCACGCTGGCAGGCGGCGGCGGCCTGAACCTGTCGCCGGCGTCGATCCGCTCGGTGCTCGCCGACCTCGAAGCGCTCGGGCTCCTGGCCGCTCCGCACACCAGCGCGGGACGCATGCCGACCGAGTCAGGCCTGCGCCTGTTCGTCGACGGCATGATGCAAGTGGCAGAGCCGACGCGCGAGGAGCGCGCGGCGATCGAGAGCCGGATTGCCGGGCCGGGCCCAATCGAAGCGGCGTTGGAGGCGACCAGCGCGATCCTCTCGGATTTGTCCGCGGGTGCCGGCGTCGTCATGGTCCCACAGCGAGAGGCGCGGTTGCGGCAGATCTCGCTGCTCTCTATCGCCGAGCGCCGGGTGCTCGCGGTGCTGGTCGGCGCCGATGGCTCGGTGGAAAACCGCATCATCGAATTGGCGGCTCCGATCCCACCGAGTGCGCTCGAAGAAGCATCGAACTACCTGACGGCGCACCTGACCGGTCGCACCCTCAGCGAGGCGGCGGCGGCGATGAAGGCCGACATTGCCTCGGGCCGCAGCGCGCTCGATGCCGCGAGCCAGGACCTCGTCCAGGCCGGCTTGGCCGTTTGGAGCGAGGACGCCGCCCGGCGCCGGGTCTTGATCGTGCGCGGTCAGGCGAACCTGCTCGACGAGACCGCCTTGTCGGACCTCGAGCGCGTCCGCTCGCTGCTGGACGACCTCGAGAACAAGCAGTCGGTGGCCGACTTGCTCGACATGGCGCGCGATGCCCGCTCGGCGCGCATCTTCATCGGATCGGAGAACCGCTTGTTCGCGCTGAGCGGGTCTTCCGTGATCGCCTCGCCCTATCGCGACCGCGAGGGCAGGGTGGTCGGCGTGGTGGGGGTTATCGGCCCCACTCGGTTGAACTATGCGCGCGTCGTCCCCATGGTGGACTTCACCGCTCAGAGCCTGGGCCAGAGCCTGAGCAAACTCATCGGATAGCTGGAACTTACACGACATGACCGATCAGAACACGCAGCCTGACAACAAGAGCGTGGCCGACGAACTTCAGGGCGTTCCTGAGGAGCTGCTCGAAAAGAACGCTGAGACCGCGGACCGCGGCGCCGAGGAACTGGCGCGCCTGCGCGAGGAGCTGGAAGTCGCTAAGCAGGACGTGCTCTACGCCAAGGCCGAGACGCAGAACGTGCGCCGCCGCCTGGAAAAGGACATCGCCGACACCCGCGCCTATGCCGCCACGGGCTTCGCGCGCGACATCCTTTCGGTATCCGACAATCTCAGCCGCGCGCTCTCCGCAATCCCCGCCGAACTGCGCGAGGACGAGAAGCTGAAGAACCTCGTCGCGGGCATCGAGGCGACGGGGCGTGAGATCGACAAGGTCTTCGCCTCGCACGGCATCAGCCGCATCGCCGCGGTCGGCCTGCCGCTTGATCCCAACCAGCACCAGGCCATGATCGAGCTGCCCTCCGCCGATGCCGAGCCCGGCACCGTGCTGCAGGAACTGCAAGCCGGCTACATGATCAAGGACCGCCTGCTGCGCCCCGCGATGGTCGCGGTGTCCAAGAAGCCCGACTGATCGTGCGTGCCCCTCTCCTCGGGAGGGGAGGGAGTGGCCGCGCCAGACACGAAAACTCACGGAACAAGCCTGCGCCTTCCCCGTTGACCCTGCACAGAACAAGTGTTGGGTCACGGAGAATAGTCATGCGTAAGTTCATCCTCCCCGTCATGGCTGCCGGCGTACTGGCACTCGGCGGCTGCGCATCCAACTACGGCGGCGAGGGCGCGCTGGTCGGCGGTGCCGTGGGTGCGGGCGTCGGCGCGATCGCCGGTGACGTCGGCGCAGGCGCCGCGATCGGCGCGGCTGCGGGCGCCGTCGCCGGCTCGCAAGTCGAGAAGGACCGCAACGGCGGCTGCTACCGCTACGACCGCGACGGTCGGCGCTACTACGACCGCGACTGCTGAGGCTGGTTTTAGCCTAGGCTTGGAAGAGGACGCGGACGCTTCGGCGTGCCACGCCCTGGGTCGTTAGAGAGCCGCCGGGCGGTGAGGCGGCAACGGACTATAAAACCTCGATCGATTCCGCGGTCATCCTGAACTCGTGTCAGGATCTATCGCGCTGACTAGCGCTGCCGACGCGGCCGAACATAAGGTGTGTGTCGCCAACTAAGCCATGAGCCACCCACGCGATGGCTCCTAAAAGCACCTTTAGGTAACGTCTGCTTCAGCTGGTTAGCTGCCGTAGATGCCTACCGCTCTGAGCCCAAAATCCACGGCAGGTGTAAGGCTCTAACCTGCGCCTGCAAGTGGGCGTGAGCAGCAGGTTCGCCAACGTCCGCAAGGGGCGGATGGCGGACGTTTCCATTATACACCCGACGCATGAGCATCATCGGCATTGGACAGACAATTCGGCATGTCCTCCTTCACACCCCTCCCATCATGGCTCTGCTGTTCTGGACGCGGATAGCTTTTGATGACGGCTACAACGCCGGTTGGACCGCCTCACAAGGATCGCGAAGCCACGCGCCGCTCGGGGACCCGACAACTTGGATTGTCTGTAGCGTTCTATCAGCAACAAGCCTTATCCTGGTGGCTCATGGGAAGCCAAAGATCGGCAACGCGCTCGCAGCTATCCTTTGCCTGCTTGCGAGTATGATCTGGATCGCAATGTCCCGCTGATGTCCATTATTGAGTTCTTGCCGTCGATCGTCGTCGGAGCATAATGCTCTGCCATGAACGCTGCTACGCTTCGTATTGCCCGTCCTAGCGATGACATAGAGGCCTTGGTTCCGTTCTACCGTGACGGGCTTGGGTTCGATGTTCTGTACCGATTTGCAGACCATGATGGCTTCGACGGTATAATGCTGGGAAGTCGCGGCGCGCCTTACCACCTCGAATTCACGAAAGCGCACGGCCACGCTGCCGGTCGAGCGCCCACGCAAGAGAACCTCTTGATCTTCTACCTTCCTGATCTGCCTGACTGGCAAGCGGCGGTGGATCGGATGGAAGCAGTTGGCTATTCGCCAGTTCCGGCTTTCAACGCCTATTGGGATCGGCATGGCCGAACCTTCGAAGATCCTGACGGCTACCGGATTGTGCTTCAAAACTCAGCTTGGGGCATCTGAGCATCGTCGGCTTTCGCTGGCAGCGTCAGGACGATTTCAGATCTGAGATTGGTGAGTCGCTGCCGCTCGCTCTTAGGGCTTTCACCCTCTTGCAAACACACCGTCACCCTGGTCTGCACCCCGGGGCTCTGCTTCTCTTTGCACGTAGGTATAACCCGAAGCTACGCCCTGAACGGCAACACCCCACGATAGCTCTCCAGCGGCGATGCCCCGGGCACATGCACCCCGCGCTCCAGCAAAAACACGTGCCGCACGATCTCGGCCTGCTGCTCCAGGCCATAGCGCTCCAACCGCCACCCCGGTCGCAGCACATAATCGTAGCGGCACAGCGGATGGCGCATCAGGGGCAAGTACCAGCGGCCGCGATGCTGGGTTTGCCAGACGTGCGTCATCTCATGCAGGAACAGCGCCTGCGCCTGCAGGCTAGCATGCGCAAAATCATCTACATAAAGCGACGAGCGCGGGTGGAAGTGGACGTGGCCGGTCGGTGCCATCAGCGTGTTCACCGGCTGGAACGGGAACCAGCGGCGGCGCTTCACCCGTACCGGCTTGCAGTCGATCTCTTTGCCGAAGACCGAGCGGATCAACGCGCGCTCGCCGGGGGTGAGCGGTCGCTGCCCGCCGGGCAGGCACGTGCAATCGGGCGCCGGCTCGCTCAGTGGTTCATCCCCGCCATGCCGCCAGCGTCGGCGCCCATGGCTTCAACTTTTGCCGGTATCGAGATCTTGTCGCCATCGGCAAAGGTCAGCGTCAGTTCGCTCTGACCGCCGGCCTTGAGGCTGGGATCGATATCGAACGCCATGACATGCAGCCCGCCCGGCACGAAGGCGATCGAAGCGCCCCCTGCGATGTCCACCGTCGCGACCGGCGCCATGTGGCCGCCCGACGTGCGGTGCATCTCCGCTTTGCCGACGCCTTGCACGTGCACGCCCGCCAGTGTGATCTTGCCGGGCGTGTTGTTGGCGACGCGGAAGTAGGCAACGCCCGGTCGGCCCGGCACCACCGGCAGCACCAGGCGGGCCGCACCCGCCGTCACGCCCGGCTTAGCGTCGGGGCCGAGGGCATCGGCGCTCTCACTCGCACCCGCGCTACCCTGCGCGTCGGGCGCCTGCGAGCCCTTGCACCCCGACAGCGCGGCAGCGGTGACCAGCAGCGCCGTCAGCAAGGTGGCACGGTGCATTCTCATGACGGTTACCCTCTGCATATTGGTGCGATTTCGGGCTGTCTCATGCCTGCACACCGCTCTTGTGCCAAGCAAAACCCGCCCTATATCGCCCGCCGACGACATGCCCGAGAGGGACGTCACCGAGCCGCCAAGCCGCCTTGCTCCGCAGGGGGAGGCGATCCGCGCGGTGTCTACATTTGACGTGAGGAATGGGGATAATGGCTAAAGTAATCGGTATCGACCTTGGCACGACCAACAGCTGCATCGCGGTCATGGACGGCGGCAAGCCCAAGGTCATCGAGAATTCCGAAGGCGCGCGCACCACGCCTTCGATCGTCGCGTTCACGCGTGACGGAGAGCGCCTGATCGGCCAGCCCGCGAAGCGCCAGGCGGTCACCAATGGCGACAACACGATTTTCGCGGTGAAGCGCCTGATCGGCCGCCGCTTCGACGACCCGGTGACCAAGAAGGACACCGAGCTGGTTCCGTACACGATCACCCGTGGCAAGAACGGCGACGCGTGGGTCAGCGCCGGCGGCGAGGACTACAGCCCGTCGCAGATCAGCGCCTTCATCCTGCAGAAGATGAAGGAAACCGCCGAGGGCTACCTGGGTGAGACGGTCACGCAGGCGGTCATCACCGTGCCGGCCTACTTCAACGACGCGCAGCGCCAGGCGACCAAGGACGCCGGCCAGATCGCGGGCCTTGAAGTGCTGCGCATCATCAACGAGCCGACCGCGGCGGCACTCGCCTATGGCCTGGACAAGCAGGACGGCAAGACCATCGCGGTCTATGACCTTGGCGGCGGCACCTTCGACGTCTCGATCCTCGAGATCGGCGACGGCGTGTTCGAGGTGAAGAGCACCAACGGCGACACCTTCCTGGGTGGTGAGGACTTCGACTCCAAGCTGGTCGAGTGGCTGGCCGACAAGTTCAAGGCCAAGGAGAACATGGACCTGAAGACCGACAAGCTCGCTCTTCAGCGCCTCAAGGAGGCGGCCGAGAAGGCCAAGATCGAGCTGTCGTCCACTGCGACGACCGAGATCAACCTGCCCTTCATCACCGCGCGCATGGAAGGTGGCAGCACCACTCCGTTGCACCTGGTCGAGACGGTCACCCGCGCCGATCTGGAGAAGATGGTCGCCGACCTGATCCAGCGCACGCTGGAGCCTTGCCGCAAGGCGATCGCCGATGCCGGCCTCTCGGCCAAGGACATCGACGATGTCGTGCTGGTCGGCGGCATGACCCGCATGCCTAAGGTCCGCGAAGTCGTGAAGGACTTCTTCGGCAAGGACCCGCACACCGGTGTGAACCCCGATGAGGTGGTCGCGATGGGTGCCGCGATTCAGGCCGGCGTGCTCCAGGGCGACGTCAAGGACGTGCTGCTGCTCGACGTGACCCCGCTTTCGCTGGGCATCGAGACGCTGGGCGGCATCATGACCAAGATGATCGACCGCAACACGACGATCCCGACCAAGAAGAGCCAGGTCTACTCGACCGCCGAGGATAACCAGCAGGCGGTGACGATCCGCGTGTTCCAGGGCGAGCGCGAGATGGCGGCGGACAACAAGATCCTGGGCCAGTTCGACCTCGTCGGCATCCCGCCGGCGCGTCGCGGCGTGCCGCAGATCGAGGTGACCTTCGACATCGACGCCAACGGCATCGTCAACGTGTCCGCCAAGGACAAGGGGACGGGCAAGGAGCAGCAGATCCGCATCCAGGCTTCGGGTGGTCTCTCGGACAGCGACATCGACCAGATGGTCCGTGACGCGGAGAAGTTCGCCGAAGAGGACAAGAAGCGCCGCGAGGGTGCCGAGGCGAAGAACAACGCCGACAGTCTCGTCCATGCGACCGAGCAGCAGCTGTCTGAGCATGGCGACAAGATCGACGCTTCGCTGAAGTCCGAGATCGAGGCGGCGATTGCGTCGACCAAGACTGCGATCGAGGGCGGCGACACCGCCGAGATCACGGCCAAGTCGCAGGCGCTGACCGAAGTGGCGATGAAGCTGGGCCAGGCGATCTACGAGAAGGAGCAGGCTTCTGCTGCTTCGCCGGCCGCCGAAGCGGCAGCGGCGCGCGCCGGTGGCGACGATGACGTGGTCGATGCCGAGTTCTCGGAAGTGGACGAGAACAAGGGCTGATAACCTGATGAAAACCCTGGCCGCCGCTGGTGCAATACGCGCCGGCGGCGGTTAGTGTTTCAGGTGGGGTGAACACACGTGTCAGCAACTGAAATCGATTTCTACGAACTGCTCGAGTGCGAGCGCACGGCCGACGACAAGACGATCAAGTCGTCGTACCGCAAGCTCGCCATGAAGTGGCACCCGGACAAGAACCCGGGCGACAAGGAAGCGGAGACCCGCTTCAAGATGATCAGCGTCGCCTACGATTGCCTCAAGGACCCGCAGAAGCGCGCGGCCTACGATCGCTACGGCCATGCGGCGTTCCAGAACGGCGGACCCGGCGGCGGCGGGCAGGGCGACTTCGGCGATATCGGCGACATCTTCGAGTCCATCTTCGGCCAGGCTTTTGGCGGCGGTGGCCGCCAGCAGGCGCGTCGCGGCGCCGACTTACGCTACGACATGGAGATCAGCCTCGAAGAGGCATTCCATGGAAAGAAGACGGAAATCGAGATCGAAGTCTCGGCCGTATGCGATCCGTGCCATGGCTCCGGTGCGGAGCCCGGCACGGGCTCGCGCCGCTGCACCATGTGCGGCGGCCACGGCAAGGTCCGCGCTCAACAGGGCTTCTTCGTGGTCGAGCGCACCTGTCCCACGTGCCATGGCCGCGGTGAGGTGATCGAGAAGCCCTGCCGCGTCTGCCGGGGCGAAGGCCGCGTCGACAAACCGCAGACGCTGGAGGTCGACATTCCGCCCGGCGTGGATTCCGGCACGCGCATCCGCCTGTCGGGCAAGGGTGAGGCCGGACCGTTCGGCGCACCTCCGGGCGACCTCTACATCTTCCTCCACGTCAAGCGCCATGCCGTGTTCGAGCGGGACGGCACAACGCTGGTCACGCGCGTGCCGATCACCTTCACGACGGCGGCACTCGGCGGCGATATCGAGATCCCCGGCATTGACGGTGAGCGCCTGGCGATCGACATCCCCGCCGGCATCCAGTCAGGCAAGCAGCTGCGCAAGCGCGGCGCCGGCATGCCGGTGCTCCAGGGCCGCGGTCGGGGTGACATGGTGATCGAGATCTCGGTCGAGACCCCCACCAAGCTTTCGGCGCGCCAGAAGGAACTCCTGCGCGAGCTGCAGGACACCGAGACGGGCGACGAATGCCCCGGATCGAAGGGCTTCTTCGAACGCATCAAGAGCGTCTGGGCTGGCTTGGCGGAGTAGGGCCGCTTCGGCCAAGGTCGTCCCGGGTTCGCCCCGGGACCGGTTCCAAGATCTCGCGAACTTGCGCGAAAGCGGCCTGGCGCGAGGTCGCGACATGGCTAAACCGGTCCCGGGTCAAGCCCGGGACGACGTGGCCTGCTACCTCTTCAATCACCTCCGTAGTGCTTGTGGATAAGCAGCCTCTCCCGCTCTAGCCTCGACCATCAACAGAACATATCAGGAACGATCATTCCTGAAATTCCGTTGATCGATCATGCCCGAAGCCCCGCTAACCCCTGACCGCCGTCGTATTGCCATCGATCCCGACACTGTCGGGCCACCAGAGCGTGCACCGTTCGTGGAGTTGGGCATCGCAAGTTGCTTCTCGTTCCTGCGTGGCGCTTCCGATGCCGCGCAGCTGGTCGAGCGGGCTCTGCAGCTCGGCTACGATGCAATCGGCATCGCTGACGTGAATTCGATGGCGGGTGTCGTGCGCATCCATTCCGAAGCCGTGAAATACAAGCGCCGCCCGGTAATCGGCTGCCGCATAGAAACCGTCGAAGGTCTCGCCTTCCTCGCCTATCCGTCCGATCGTGCCGCCTACGGCCGTTTAAGTCGATTGATATCAGCGGGTCGCATGGGAACGCTGTCTGGAGGATGGCAAGATAAGGGTGTCTGTGAGATCACGTTGGATATGCTCTCAGAGCACTCGGAAGGCTTGCACCTTATCCTGATGCCCCCGCGTGATCTGCAAGCGAGGCATGAACTTCACGTTCTTAGCAACGTGGTCCCAATCTCCGCTGACAGAGACGCCGAACATCTGCCCAGGCGCCAGCTCAAAACCTTGGCCTTTGATGAACTTGTGGCACATCTTGCCGTGTCATTACCCACGATGCGCCACATCGCGGCATCCTACGTCCACACGGGCGACGATCTTGTTCGTATTGAAACACTAGACGCCCTGGCGCGTGCCAACGGGCTTTGCATACTGGCCACCAATGACGTGCTATATCACGAACCTGAACGTCGGCCGCTTCAGGATGTGATGACGGCCATCCGTCACAAGACCACGGTGGCACAAGCAGGTTGGCTGCTTGAACCTAATGCCGAACGGCATCTTAAATCTCCCGAAGAGATGGTACAACTTTTTGCCCGGTGGCCCCACGCCATCCTTGCGGCACGCGAATTGGCCGATGCTTGCAGCTTCTGTCTGACGGAGTTGCAATACGAATACCCCGAGGAGATCTGCCCGGAGGGTCTCGATCCGCAAGCCTATTTGACAAAGCTCACTTGGGAAGGTGCTGCTCGCCGCTACCCCGCCGGCACACCTGAGGCCGTAACGGACTCGTTGGTCAAGGAACTTGCCTTGATCGCTCAGATGAAGCTGGCAAGATACTTCCTGACGATCAAGGAGATCGTTGATTTTGCCAGAAAATGCGATCCCCCTATATTGTGCCAAGGCAGAGGATCGGCTGCGAATTCGGCTGTCTGTTATTGTCTGGAGATAACGTCCGTCGATCCCGCGCAGCATTCGCTGCTGTTCGAACGCTTCATCTCCGCAGACCGGAACGAACCACCCGATATCGACATAGATTTCGAGCACGAGCGGCGTGAGGAGGTCATCCAGCACATCTACGAACGCTATGGCCGCGATCGGGCTGGCTTGTGCGCCACCGTCATTCACTATCGCCCGCGCATGGCCATTCGCGAGGTCGGCAAGGCCATGGGGCTGACCGAGGATGTCACAGCTGCCTTGGCGCGCACGGTATGGGGCGGCTGGGGCAAGGAGATCGGCGACAAGCACGTGACCGAAACCGGCATGGATGCAACTGATCCGACCCTACGCCGCGTACTGAAGCTTACGGAGCAAATGATTGGCATGCCCCGGCATCTTAGCCAGCATGTCGGCGGCTTCATCCTCACCAAAGGTCCGCTGCTCGAAAGCGTGCCGATCGGCAATGGCGCCATGCCGGATCGCAGCTTCATCGAGTGGGACAAGGACGACATCAATGAATTGGGCATCCTGAAGGTCGACGTACTGGCCTTGGGCATGCTGACCTGCATAGCCAAGTGCCTCGATTTGCTGGAGAGCCATCATAACCAGAGCCTGACGCTCGCCACAGTCCCGCGTGAGGATCCTGAAGTCTACGCGATGCTCCAGAAGGGGGACTCGCTGGGCGTGTTCCAGGTGGAGAGCCGGGCACAGATGAACATGCTGCCGCGCCTGCGCCCGCGCGAGTTCTACGACCTGGTCATTCAGGTCGCGATCGTGCGGCCAGGTCCGATCCAGGGGGACATGGTGCATCCCTATCTCAAGCGGCGGCGCGGGGGCGAGCAGGTGGTGATCCCTGCGCCGTCACCACAGCATGGGCCTCCTGACGAGCTTTCATCGATCCTGGGCCGCACGCTGGGCGTGCCGATTTTCCAGGAGCAGGCGATGAAGATCGCGCTTGATGCCGCCAAGTTCTCGAGCACGGAGGCCAACCTGTTGCGCAAGGCGATGGCGACATTCCGTTCGCGCGGCATGGTCGACAAGTTGCAGGAGCGGATGGTCGGAAGGATGATCGAGCGGGGCTACGATCCCGACTTTTCAGAGCGTTGTTTCAACCAGATCAAGGGATTTGGCGAATATGGCTTTCCCGAGAGCCACGCCGCCAGCTTCGCGCATCTGGTCTATGTCTCCAGCTGGCTGAAGTGCCACTTTCCCGCCGCGTTCGGCTGCGCGCTGCTGAATTCGCAGCCGATGGGCTTCTATGCGCCGGCGCAGATCGTGCGCGATGTGAAGGAGCATGGGGTGGCGGTGCTGCCGGCCGACGTGAATGGCAGCGATTGGGACTGCACGCTGGAGGGTAGGTCAGATCCTCCCCTGCAAGGGGAGGTGGCAGCCGCGCAGCGGCTAACGGAGGGGTGTAACCGCCAGTCGAGTGCTCAACCGCGAGGGTTACACCCCTCCACCACCAGCTACGCTGGCGGTCCCCCTCCCCTTGCAGGGGAGGATCAAGGAAGATTGGACAAGCACATCGCGCTTCGTTTGGGCCTGCGCCAGATCGACGGCTTTCCCGAAGCCGCCGCCGCGCGGATCGTCACGGCGCGGGCGGAGGGCGGTCCGTTCCGCGACGTGGGCGAGCTGCGCGAGCGGGCGGGAATCTCGCCGGCGTTGATCGAGCGGTTGGCCGCGGCAGATGCGTTCGGGTCCATGAACCTGTCGCGCCGGCAAGCCTTGTGGGACGCACGCAGCTTGATCGCCGCGCCCGACTTGCCGCTGTTCGCTGCGGCCGCAGCACGGGACGAGGGGGCGGAGAGGGCGCTCACCCGATTGCCAGCCATGCCGCTGAGCGAGGAAGTGGTGGCGGACTACCAGACCCAGCGGCTCAGCTTGAAGGCGCATCCACTCGCATTCCTGCGCGCAAGCCTCGCCGATCGCGGCTTCGTGCGGGCCTGCGACCTGCGCAGCCGCAAGTTCCGCTCCATGGTGCAAGTCGCGGGCGTGGTGCTGATCCGGCAGCGGCCGGGCAGCGCCAAGGGCGTGTGCTTCATCACCCTGGAGGACGAGACCGGCGTCGTGAACCTGGTGGTCTGGCCCGACCTCAAGGAGAAGCAGCGCCGCGTCGTCATGGGCGCGCGATTGATGGAGGTGCGCGGCCGGGTCGAGTACGACGACGAGGTGATCCACGTCATCGCCGCGCACATGACCGACGCCACGCACGAACTGCACCGCCTGTCCGAGGACCTGCTGCCGACCACGGTCGCTCGGGCCGATCACTGCAACAACCCGCTGCCCAGCAAATGGGGGCCACGCGATGATCTGCGCACCGGGAAGGACGATCCGTTCAAGCCGATCGAGTACGATCAGTGGACGCCGCCCGGACCGGGCAATCGCGAGTGCGGTTTCCATCAAGGACATCCCCGCGACGTGCGCGTGATCCCCAAGTCGCGCGATTTCCATTGAGCCCGCTGCCCCTCCGGCCATCCCCGCAGCCAAACCGCGCCCGGTGACTTGATCGCGCATGCGCTTTGCCCTCGATCGCTGGCTGCTTGCCGGACTAGTGCTGATCGCCGCCCTAGCCGGCGGGCGCCTCTGGCTTCGCGATCACCCGGCCTACGATCCCTGGGCGCCCTTGCGCCTGGCCGATGCGCCAGGCAGCTGGGTCACGACACGCAAGATTGCCGCGGTCCGCAGCGATCCTCAGGAGTGCCGCGCTTTCCTCCGGCGCAGTGGAGTTGCCTTCACCCGGCTCGATCCCACCGGGGAGGGGTCGTGCCGGCGTGAGGATCGTCAGGTGCTCGGCGCTGCCAATGCGCTTGCGGATGGTGCCGCTCCCGGCCTGGCGCTGCGACCCGCCGGCGCGCAGGCCACTTGTGCCATCGACGCCGCACTCGTGCGCTGGCTACGCCACGGCGTTCAACCTGCCGCCAAGCAAATCCTGAGCGCTCGCGTGGTCGCTGTGGAACACTATGGCACCAACAACTGCCGCCGCATCGGTGGCGGCAGGAACGGAAGCTGGAGCGAGCACGCCACCGGCAATGCGATCGACGTGGCTGCCTTCAAGCTCGACAATGGGCGCCGCATCGCGGTGCGCCGCGAATGGACGGGCGAGGGGCCAGCTGCGGCCTTCCTCCACCAAGTGCGCGATGCCGCCTGCGGTGAGTTCGCGACCGTGTTGTCGCCCGATTACAACGCCGCGCATGCCGATCACCTCCATCTCGACCAGGCGCAGCGGCCGTTCGCCCGCGGAGTGTGCCGGTAGACCTTGATGAGTAATCTGCAGCTCCTCCTCGCTTGAGGGCGGAAGACGTAAGAGGATCTGGTCCTAAACTTATGTTGCCCGCAAGCCCCTCGGGCAACATTTCGTCACGTGAAGGCAGGCGTGGCGACACGTAGCCGCACCAATGTTTGCTGCATCATTTCATGACATTGGAGACGCACATGATCACCGCTACGCTGCTTGCCCTCGCCAGCTTGTCCACCCCCGCGACGGCTCTGCTGCCGACTGCCAGCTATGCGCAAGACACCGTCCGCGCGTCTAAGGGCCACCCGAGCCTTCCGGCCCGTGCCGATGCTGGCAGGACCAGCGCCGCGCCTGCAGTCTGCCATCCTGATCCCAGCAAGGGCCGCGCCTGCCGCCATCATGTCGCCAAGAAGCAGGAAGCGCGCGCTCTGGAAAGGCGTCGGGCGGAGCTCGCCACAGCTGACGAGACGGCGCCGCGCTGATTCACCCGATAATTCCGAAAACACGATGGAAGATGCCTGTCTGGTGCGGCGCCATGCCGCACCAGACGGTCTGCTTGCAAGCCAGGTCCAATCTGCTTGGAAGCCAGGCAGCGCATGGCTAGAACCTTCCGCGGCGCCAAAGGCATAATCACGATACGATGACTTCACCGCAAACCATTCTGCTCGTCGAGGACGACGGCGCGCTGCGCACGCTGACGGCGCGCGCGCTGCGGCAAAGCGGCTTTCACGTTCTCACCGCAGCGACCGGCGCCGAGATGTGGATCACCTTGCGTGAGACCAGCGTCGACCTGATCGTCATGGACATCATGCTGCCCGGCACCAGCGGCCTGGACCTGTTCCGCCGGCTGCGACGCGAGAGCGACATGCCGATCATCTTCGTCAGCGCGCGCAGCAGCGAGGAGGACCGCGTCCTGGGCCTGGAGCTGGGCGCCGACGATTACCTGGTCAAGCCGTTCAGCACGCGCGAGCTGGCGGCGCGGGTCAGCGCGGTCCTGCGTCGGGGCAACAACGCGCTCGATAGTGTCACCGGGGACGGCCTGCAGGAGGGCCGCGGGCCCGACACGATCCAGTTCGATGGCTGGCAGGTCTCGCTCGCGCGCCGCGAATTGCGCTCGGCCAGCGGCGCGATCGTCGACCTGACCGGCGCCGAGTTCGACCTGCTCATCACCTTCCTGGGCTATCCGCAGCGCGTGCTCGGCCGTGAGCGGCTGATGGAACTGTCGCGCGCACGCATCGGCGACAGCTCCGATCGCAGCATCGACGTGCTGGTCAGCCGCTTGCGCCGCAAGCTACAGGCCGGCGGTTGCGAGGCGCCGATCGTCACCGTCCGCGGCGTCGGCTACATGTTCAAGGCCGAGGTCAAGCGCGGCTGATGGGGGGCAGGATCGTCGCCCTTGTCCGGCGCCTCGGCTTGCCGGAGCGGCTGCTGGCGGTACTGATCTTGGTCCTCATCGTCGATTTCGCCGCCAGTTCGTTCTTGTTCGAGCGGGTGAGCGCGTTCGAACTGCGCCGCGACGATGCCGAGCGCATCGCCGAGAACGTGGTGCTGGCGACACGCACCCTGGAGCGCACGCCTAAGCCCGAGCGCCTTCATGTCGCCGAGACGCTCAGCACCGGGCGCTTCCGCATGTCGCTCGCGCGGCCGGAAGAGCGCGAGCGCGGCTCGCTCGGCCTGGCGAACTTGCGCGCGCAGGTCGTGGAGATCGAGCCCGAGCTGGCGCTGGGCGATATCGAACTGCACCTCGAAGGCATTCCTGGGCGCGGCAACATCGGCGGCTCGATCCGCCTGGCCGATCGCAGCGTGCTGCGCTTCCACACGCATGCCAATGCGGCCTGGAAGCTGACGGTGGGACGGGTGATCAGCCTCGTACTGCCGACCTTGCTGCTGATCGCGCTGGGCTGGGTGCTGCTGCGCGCCACGCTGAAACCCTTGCGCAGCCTGATCGGCGCGACCCGCCAACTGGGCGCCGGGCCGCCCGATCCCGTCCCCGAGCGCGGGCCCGACGAACTACGCAGCCTGATCCGCGCGCTGAACGAGATGCAGGAGCGCATCCATCACTCCCTCGCCGATCGCACCCAGACTATGTTGGCGATCGGCCACGATCTCAAGACGCCGCTCTCGCGCATGCGGCTGCGGCTCGATGATGAGAGCATCGAGCCCGAAGTGCGCGACGGCTTGAACCACGACATCGACGAGATGCGCATGCTGCTCGAATCGATCCAGGCCTACGTCGAGAGCGACGGCCGTTCGATCCAGGCCGAGCGCATCGACGTGGCCGTCATGGCCGAGACGCTGGTCGATGCCGCCTCGGATCATGGCGCGCTCGCCCGCTACTCGGGGCTGTCGAGCCTTGAGATCGTCGCACGCCCCGTCGCCATCCGACGGGCGCTGTCGAACCTCATCGAGAATGCGATCCACTATGGCGGCAACGTCCACGTCCGGGTCGCACGCGATGGCGGCGGCGCCGAGATCGTGATCGAGGACGATGGGCCAGGCATCCCCGAGGACCGCGTCGCCGATGCGCTGCAGCCGTTCGTCCGCCTGGACACCGCGCGCACGCGCGACACCGCAGGGATGGGGCTGGGCCTTGCGATCGTCCGCAAGGCGGTGCGCGCGGAAAACGGCACCCTCGACTTGCGCAATCGTCTCGAGGGCGGGCTGCGGGCGACGATCAGGCTGCCGCTGCCGCCGACCTGACCTAAGACGAGGCGTGCCGCCGACACGATCGCGCCGCAATGCAGCAAAACTTCGTCACGCTAGCGCGAAAGGGGGGACAAGCACCGGCCGTACTTCTGGATGCATGACGCGATCCATGCGGGTTGCGCCCACGATCCATTCAGAAGGGTATTGCACGTGAACGAGTTGATCGGCCGCGTCTTCAGTTTCGAGAAGACCACTTTCCCCGCGAGCAGCGAACTGTTCAAGAAGCTCACCACCGAGGGCCAGGAGCCCAAGGCGCTGATGATCTCGTGCGCGGATTCGCGCATCGTGCCCGAGCAGATCATGCAGGCTGGCCCCGGCGACCTGTTCGTCTGCCGCAACGCGGGCAACATGGTCCCGCCCTATGCGACGCAGAACGGCGGCGTGACCTCGACGGTCGAGTACGCGGTCGTCGCGCTTGGCATCCGCGACATCATCGTGTGCGGCCACTCCGACTGCGGCGCGATGAAGGCGCTCAGCAATCCGGTCGGCCTCGATGGGATGCCCAATGTCGCGGCGTGGCTGAAGCACGGCAGTGCGGCGGAGAACGTCGTGACGACCTGCCAGCCGCACCTCAAGGACAGCGAGCGTGTTCGCGCGGTCAGCCTGGAGAACGTCAACGCGCAGCTCAACCATTTGCGCACGCACCCCTCCGTCGCCGCGGCCATGGCGCGCGGTGAGCTGGCGCTGCACGGCTGGTTCGTGGACATCCACGAGGGCCAGGTGCTGGCGCTCGACGGCGAGACGGGCGAGTTCGTGCCGCTGCGCGAAGACCGCGAACTGCCGGTTGCCATTCCCGCCCGCGCCCGCGCCGGCTACGCGATGCAAGAAGCCGCGGAATGACGTCTGCTCTTGCCAGCGGCCCCAACGCCAGCGGCGCAGTGGAGGGGCGAGCCGGCCCCTTCGCTCACCTGACGCGGGATTTCACCGCGTCGATCGTCGTCTTCCTGGTGGCGATGCCGCTGTGCATGGGCATTGCCATCGCCTCGGGCGTGCCGCCAGAGCGCGGCTTGGTAACCGGTATCATCGGCGGCATCGTCGTGGGTCTGCTGGCCGGCTCGCCCTTGCAGGTGAGCGGGCCTGCCGCCGGCCTGGCAGTGATCGTGTTCGAATTCGTGCGTGAGCACGGGATCGAGGCGTTGGGTCCGGTGCTGCTGCTCGCCGGTGTGCTGCAGCTCGTAGCCGGCGGGCTCAAGATGGGTGGCCTGTTCCGCGCAATCAGCCCTGCGGTGGTGCACGGCATGCTCGCCGGGATCGGCGCGCTGATCGTCATTGGCCAGTTCCACATCCTGTTCGACAAGAAGCCGATGTCGAGCGGGCTGCAGAACATGGCCGCTATGCCCGAGCGTGTGCTCGGCCTGAACTTCTCGGATGCAGCGGCAACAGAGCTGGCGCTTGGCCTGGGCGTACTGACCATCGTGGTCATGCTCGGCTGGGAGAAGCTGCGGCCCAAGTCGCTGTCGCTCGTTCCCGGTGCGCTCCTGGGCGTGCTCGCTGCGACGGCTGCTGCCTGGTCGCTGGGTCTGGGTGTGGCGCGGATCGAGGTGCCTGCCTCGCTCGCCGCTGCCTTCGCGCTGCCGACGAGTGCCGCCTGGTTTGCGCCTCTCGCCAATCCTTCGCTTCTGGTCGCGGCCCTGGCGATCGCCTTCATCGCCAGCGCAGAGACCTTGCTGTCCGCCGCCGCAGTTGATCGCATGCATGACGGCGTGCGCACCAACTACAACAAGGAACTGCGGGCGCAGGGCGTTGGCAACCTCTTGTGCGGAGCCTTCGGCGCGCTGCCGATGACCGGCGTCATCGTGCGCAGCTCGGCCAACGTGCAGGCGGGCGCCAAGACGCGCCTGTCGACGATCCTGCACGGCGTGTGGATCCTCGGCTTCGTGGCGCTGCTGCCCTGGATCCTGCGCGAAGTGCCAATGGCGGCGCTGGGCGGCGTGCTGGTCGTCACCGGTTGGCGGCTGGTCAGCCTCAAGCACGTGCAGCACTTGTTTAAGGCCCACGGTTACCTGCCGGCGGTGATCTGGGCAGTGACCTTCGTGCTGGTGGTGACCACCGACCTGCTCACCGGTGTGCTCGTCGGCCTCGCGCTCTCGCTGGTCGAAGTCCTGCCGCACTTGCGCGACATTCGCCTGCGCGTGCACGAGCACCAGGATGGCGAGGACACCCGCGTCGAGCTGAGCGGGGCGGCCACGTTCCTAGGGCTCACCCGGCTCAACGCCGTGCTGGAGAAGCAGCCGGCCGATCGCTCGGTGCACCTCGATCTCGGCAAGGTGAAGGCGATGGACCACACCACCGCAGAGACGCTGTCCGAGTGGATCAATCGTCGCCGCCACAGCGGCCGCGACGATCGCGTTACCGGGCCTGCAGAGGTCCTGCGTCCCCTTCCGGTCGCAGGCTGACAGGTTCTGGTCGCCGGCACCCTCACGCCGGACGGCCGCAAACTCCCGGGCGGAAGTCATCGCGACCTCCGCCCGGACCTTTGCGCCCTTTTCCGCAAATGCGATGCACGGCAACACTTCGTCATCGGCGCGCAAGCGTAGAGACAAGCTGCTGCTATATTAATGCCGCACTGCAGCGAAACGGGCCAGCCAAGCAGCCATGGCCCGGCGGTGCAGCGCAGGGCGGAACGCCACAAAGCAACATGAGGGTGTTCCAAGTATGAAAATGCGTCTTCTGGCCGGTGTGGCCGGCCTCGCTGCTGCGTTCCTCGCGTCCGCAAGTCCCGCTTTCGCGCAAGAAGAGCCCACGGGCCCGGTCACCGTAACGGGCAGCGTCGGCATCGTCAGCGAGTATCGTTTCCGCGGCGTTTCGCAGAGCGACAAGGAACTCGCCGTCCAGGGCGGCGTCACCGTCAGCCATGAGAGCGGCCTCTACGTCGGCACCTGGGGATCGAACCTGGCGGGCTGGGGCACCTTCGGCGGCGCCAACATGGAGCTGGACCTGATCGCCGGCTTTAAGACGCAGCTGGGCGAAGGCGCCACCCTGGACGTCGGCGCGACCTGGTACATGTACCCGGGCGGCTTCGACAACACCGACTTCATCGAACCCTACGCCAAGATCTCGGGCACCACGGGCCCGGTCTCGCTCACCGCGGGCGTCGCTTACGCGCCCAAGCAGGAAGCGCTGGGCGCCTGGTACGCGACCGGCCTTGACGCGGCCAACGGCGTCTACACCGATCCGGGCGACAAGAACGACAACCTCTACCTGTGGGGCGACGCTGCTGTCGGCGTTCCGAACACGGGCCTGACCGTCAAGGGCCACATCGGCTACTCGAACGGCAACAAGGGCCTGGGCCCGTTCGCCACCTCGGTCGCGCCCACCGGCGAGTACTGGGACTGGCTGATCGGCGCCGACTACGTCATCCCCGGCACGCCGCTGACGCTGGGTGTCGCCTATATTGACACCGACATCGGCAAGCGTGAAGCCGCCTACCTGCAGCCCAGCTTCTCGAAAGGCCAGGACGCCACCGGCCAGATCGCCGGATCGACGGTAGTGGCTTCGCTGACCGCAGCATTCTGACCTAAATCCTCTCCCCGCCGGGGAGAGGATACGCAGGCTTGGCAGTTTACTGCCTCGCCGAAGTTGGAAAGGGCAGCGGGCGCACGCAGCCCTTTCCATGTTGCGCTAGCTGCCCGCAGCAGCAAGCTTCGCTATCCTCCCCGGCGGGGAGAGGATCATCAAGAGCCAGGCGCGGCGATGTACTTGGTCTCGAGGAATCGCCCGCGCACCGCCAGCGCATCCAGATCGTTGCGCGACAGGTCGAGCGACATCGCCTCGATCTCCTTGGCGATCACGTGCAACCCTTCCGTGAGCTGCGCAGCAGGAGTGGAGCCTGCATGCTCCTGCGCCCGCAGCGACGAGGGGATGCGCGTGTAGCTGTTGACCAGCCCCGGCAGGTGCTCGGTCAGTAACTTGCGCACCTCGCGTGAGGCCGGAGCCGCGGGATCGAGCGTCTCCAGCTGCGGCGCGAGCTGCTCCAGCCGCACTCCAATAATGTCCACGGCATCGAGCGCGGGCGAGGGCAGGGCGTTACGCCGGCCCTCCAGCCACAACTCCGTCGTCGCGGCGAGTTCGCCCAGGTCGGCCTCTTCCAGGTCCTCGATCTTCGGCTTGGGGCTCGCCGGGTAGACCGCCAGCAGGCAGAACGCCACGAACGCTGACAACATCGCGAGCAGATAGAGGTTGTCGGGAAGCCCGCCCGGCATGATCAAGCCAACCGCGATTGTGACCAGCGCAATCGCGATCACCGCGCCGACGGCACGGCGCAGCCGGCGCATGCGCCACTCCCAGCGCTTCTGGCGCGCACGGCGCAGGCGTCCGGCGCGCTGCCGGCGTGCCTCGCGCAGCAAGGCGAGCGGAACGGGTCGACGGTCAATGGCCACGGCGGATCAGTCCAGAGCCTCGAGCAAACCCTTCTCGGCGCCCCCGCTGCGCACCTGCGTCGCACCGTCCGCCTGGCCTTGCGCGCGAGCGATGTAGGCCTTGGACTTGCCGACTTCACCCTCCAGCGCCGTCACCGTCTGCTTCATGCTGTCGAGCGCCTTGACCTTGAAGGTGTCGATCGAGTCCATCGTGTCGTAGATGTTCTGGAACGCGCGGCTCAGCGTCTCGAGCGGGATCGTCGCGCCCGCCGCCTGCTCGTGGATGCGCGCGGTGTTGTCCTTCAGCATCTGCCCGGTCGCGTCGATGATGTTGGCCGTCGTCGTGTTCAGCGCGGTGATCTGGTCGAGCACCAGCTTCTGGCTGGTCATCGCCTGCGCCACCGTGACCGCCGTGCGCAGCGCGCCGACGGTGGTGGTGCTCGCGCGGTCGACGCCCTTGATCAGCTCGACATTGTTCTTCTTCACCAGGTCGAGCGCGAGGTAGCCCTGCACCGAGACGGCCATCTGCGTAAGCAGGTCCTGCGTGCGCTGGCGGACGTAGAACAGCGCGGTCTCGCGCACCGCCTTGGCCTTGGCCGGATCGGTTGCATCGAGGTCGGCCGCGCGCTGCTCCAGCTCGGCGTCGAGCGCCTTGGACATGAAGATCATCTGCTCGAGACGCCCAAGCGCCTTCCACAGGTTCTGCCGCTCGACGTCGATCGCGGCATTGTCCATCAGCAGCTCGTCCTTGCCGCCCTGGAGCCGCGCGAGGATCGCGCTGATGTGGCTCTGCGCGCTCTGGTAGCTGTCGAAGTAGTTCTTCAGCTTGCTGCCGAACGGGATCACCCCGAACAGCTTGCGCGGCGCCAGCAGGTTGCCCTTTCGCGAGGGATCGAGGTCCTCCACGGTCCGGCGCAGTTCGGCCAAGTCGGCGCCGACGCCGCTGGTGCCGTCCATGGCGCGCACCGGGCGATCGAGAAAGCGGTTGGACTGGCCCGCGGCCGCCGCGATCTCGCGCCGGCCCATGTTGGTAATCTCGTCCACCCGCGCGCCGAACTCGGGCGAGTTGGCATCCTGCGCGACCAGCGCGTCGACGTACTCGGTCACGCGCACCTGCAGCTTGCTCTTCTGCTCGTCGGCCACGGGCACCAGCCCCGCCGCACGCTCGGGCGCGACGGCCGGGACTGGGTCGGGCGGCGTGAGCTTCAGCTCGTCCGCCACCGCCGTTTCAGTTGCCGCTGCCATGATCCGCTTGCACTCCCAAAAGGACACTTCGTGTGCCGGAGAATCTAGAGCGAGCGAGGCAAATCACAAGCGGTGTGCGCAAGCCATGCTCGCCGCGGATCGTAAGCGAGGTGGTGTTCGTCGATCATGCAGCGGCGCGGCAACTATTCGCGCGCTCGTGCATTGCGACGAACCGGGCGGCGGGCCGATCGTATTCTGTTGATCCAGCGAGGGTTTTGTGGCTTTATTCCGACGTATGAGAACCGGGCGGCGTGAACCTAAGTTTGTGAAGGATCGTGCAGTGCAGGCCGCTGCACTGGGTGCGCTGCTGCTCATGGCCGGCTTCGTCGTCGCCGGACCTAGCGGTTTCCTCGCCTGGAGCGAGAACGAGCACCTGCTGGTGCAGCAGCAGAAGCAGATCGAGCAGCTCAACTCAGAGCGCGATCACATGCGCAACCGGGTCAAGCTGCTCGACCCTGCGCATGCCGATCCCGATCTTGCCGGCGAATTGCTGCGCAGCAATCTCAACGTCGCGCATCCCGACGAAATGGTCATGCTGCTGCCCAAGCAGCCTTGAGGCAACGCTCCGAAGGACTGCCGACCGCCGCCTAGCGGCGAAAGTGCAATTCGACGGTTCCTCTGTGGTGCAGGCGACCCTATATCGCTAGCAGACTCACAGATAATCATGGACCTCACCATTGCCGAACGCTGAGCCGTCGCAGCCCGAGACGAACGAGCAGGATGAAGATTTCGCCCTGCGCAGCCTTGCCGAGGCGCATGCCGCCGACCGCCGCTACAAGGCGAGCAAGGAAGAGCTGCTGCATTTCTACGAGCAGATGCTGCTCATCCGCCGCTTCGAGGAAAAGGCGGGCCAACTCTATGGCCTGGGTCTGATCGGCGGCTTCTGCCACCTCTACATCGGCCAGGAAGCCGTCGCCGTCGGCCTGCAGTCGGCGCTGAAGGGTGGGCTGGACTCGGTGATCACCGGCTATCGCGACCACGGCCACATGCTCGCCTACGGCATCGATCCCAAGGTGATCATGGCCGAGCTGACCGGCCGCCACTCGGGCATCTCCAAGGGCAAGGGCGGCTCGATGCACATGTTCAGCGTCGAGCATGGCTTCTACGGCGGCCACGGCATCGTCGGCGCCCAGGTGCCGCTCGGATCCGGCCTGGCCTTCGCGCACAAGTATCGTGAGGATGGTGGCGTCTGCCTCGCCTACTTCGGCGATGGCGCGGCCAACCAGGGCCAGGTCTACGAAAGCTTCAACATGGCCTCGCTGTGGAAGCTGCCGATCATCTTCGTGATCGAGAATAACCAGTACGCCATGGGCACCGCGGTCAACCGCTCCTCGGCGGAGACGCACTTCTATCGTCGCGGCACCGCGTTCCGGATCCCCGGCATGCAGGTCGACGGCATGGACGTGCTCGAAGTGCGCAAGGCGGCAGAGATCGCGATCGAGCACGTGCGCGGCGGCAATGGCCCCGTGCTGATGGAGCTCAACACGTATCGTTACCGCGGCCACTCGATGTCCGACCCCGCCAAGTACCGCACGCGCGAGGAAGTCCAGGGCGTGCGCGAGAAACGTGACCCGATCGAGCATGCGAAAACCGAATTGATGGAAATGGGTGTGTCCGAAGCCAGCCTGAAGGAAATCGACAAGCGCGTGCGCACGGCCGTGGGCCAGGCGGCGGACTTCGCGGAAAGCTCGCCCGAGCCGGACGCGTCCGAACTCTACACCGACGTGCTGGTGGAGACGTACTGATGGGCGTGGAGATCAAGATGCCCGCGCTCTCGCCCACCATGGAAGAGGGCAAGCTCGCCAAGTGGCTGGTCAAGGAGGGCGACGAGGTCACCTCGGGCGACATCCTGGCCGAGATCGAGACCGACAAGGCCACCATGGAGTTCGAGGCGGTCGACGAAGGTACGGTCGGAAAGATCATGGTGGCCGAAGGTACCGAGGGCGTGAAGGTCGGCACCGTCATCGCAGTGATGGCAGGTGAAGGCGACGGTGCCGAAGCCGCGCCTGCTGCCGAAGGTCCGGACGAACAGCCTGCCCCTGCCAATATTGAGGACAAGGCGCCCAAGGCCGAGAAGCCTGAACAGCAGCTCAAGGCGGACGAGTCCAACGCCGACAAGGGTGACAGCAAGCTCGAGACCGGCACCACCCAGCTCGCTAGCGAGGTGAAGCCCGCCACCTCGGCCGAAGTCCCGCACGGCACCAACATGAAGTCGGCAACCGTGCGCGAGGCGCTGCGCGACGCCATGGCCGAGGAAATGCGCCGGGACGAGCGCGTGTTTGTCATGGGCGAGGAAGTTGCCGAGTACCAGGGCGCCTACAAGGTCACGCAAGGCCTGCTGGAAGAGTTCGGCCCCAAGCGCGTCATCGACACGCCGATCACGGAGTACGGTTTCGCCGGGATCGGCACCGGCGCTGCCATGGGCGGCCTGCGTCCGATCGTCGAGTTCATGACCTTCAACTTCGCCATGCAGGCGATTGATCACATCATCAACTCGGCGGCCAAGACCAACTACATGTCGGGTGGCCAGATGCGCTGCCCGGTGGTGTTCCGCGGTCCGAACGGCGCGGCGTCGCGCGTGGGCGCGCAGCACTCGCAGAACTATGGGCCATGGTACGCCTCGGTGCCGGGCCTGATCGTGATCGCGCCTTATGACGCCTCGGACGCGAAGGGCCTGCTCAAGGCGGCGATCCGCTCGGAGGACCCGGTCGTGTTCCTCGAGAACGAGCTGGTCTACGGCCGCGCGTTCGAACTGCCCGAGCATGACGACCACGTCCTGCCGATCGGCAAGGCGCGCGTCGTGCGCGAAGGCAAGGACGTGACGATCGTGTCCTACTCGATCGGCGTCGGCGTCAGCCTCGAAGCCGCCGAGCAGCTCGCGACCGAGGGAATCGAGGCCGAAGTGATCGATCTGCGCACGCTTCGCCCACTCGACAAGGACGCCGTGCTCGCCAGCCTCAAGAAGACCAACCGGCTCGTCGTCGCCGAAGAGGGCTTCCCGGTCTGCTCGATCGCCTCGGAAATCATCGCGATCTGCATGGAGGAGGGCTTCGACGACCTCGACGCCCCGGTCTTGCGCGTCAACAACGAGGACGTGCCGCTACCCTACGCCGCCAACCTGGAGAAGGCCGCGTTGATCGACGTGCCGCGCGTGGTCGAGGCGGTGAAAAAGGTCTGCTATCGCTGAGCCGGTCGGGCCGGCCGCCTCCCAAGAAGGCCGGTCCCACTTGGTTCATCAGACAATGGATCAGGACGATCCCCTCCTTGCCACGCTGCCAGCGGTGGCGCGATTGGCGCTGGTCTACGCGCCGGCGAGCGCGCGTGAACAGACGCTGGCGCTGCTCGCCCTCGACGCGCGCCTGGCCACGCTGATCCGCCGTTCAAACGAGCCGATGCTGGCGCAGCTGCGCCTGGCGTGGTGGAGGGAGTCGATCGGGCACGACCCGGCACATTGGCCGGAAGGTGAGCCGATCCTCGCCACCCTGCGCAGCTGGGGTGCCGACCACGCCCGGGCAACCGCGCTGGTGAATGCGTGGGAGGCGCTTACCGCACCTTCGCCGCTCGCGGCCGATGCGATGCTGGCCTTTGCCGACGGGCGCGGTGCGGCTGCCGCTGCCCTGGCGCAGGTCCTCGGCCGGTCGAATGAGGCGGAGCCTGCACGGCAGCTCGGCCGCATCTGGGCTCTCGAGGATCTTGCGATGCGGCTCGGACGCGAGGAGGAACGTGCGACGGCGGCCCGCCTCGCGGCCGAGCGACCCGGCAAGCTGCCTCGCGTCAGCCGCCCCTTGCGGCCTTTGCGCGTGCTCGCTGGCTTGGCGCGGCGACGCCGGCGGGCTGGGTCGGAGGAGGGCGCATCCTCGCCGGCAGCGATGCTCGAGGCGCTCAAGCTGGGATTGCTGGGGCTTTAACCGCCTGCTACCTCCGCGGGGCAGGGGGGCAAGTCATTGAAACGCATCGTACTGGGCGCGGCAGCCGCGCTGTTGTTCGTCGCCGCAGGATTGTTCTGGATGCAGGGCCGCGCCGAAGTGGAGCGGGGCGCGCCGCCGCCGATCCCGAACGCGCCAGCCAAGAGTGTGCCCGAGGCTCTACCCAGTGCCGATGTCGCAGGCCTTCGCGGTCCTGCGCCGCCCGAAGCGATCGAACTCACCAACGAGCAGAAGCGCTTCTCGCGCTACGACCGCAACAGCGACGGCCGGATCACGCGCACGGAGCTGCTGTCCACGCGCACCGCGGCCTTCCGCAAGCTCGACAAGGACGGCAACAACCTGCTGACGTTCGAGGAGTGGGCCGCCGCGACGGTCGACAAGTTCGGCCAGGCCGATGCCGACCATGACCTTGCGCTGACGCCAGCGGAATTTCGCACCACGGCGCCGCCGGTCCGGCCCAAGCCCAAGTGCGGGTGCTGACATTGACCCGGACTTGCTCCGGGTCCGGTTTCGGCATTGCTGAACTTCTCGGAGCGTCGCCGCCAGCTCGCGTCGTTACGAAACCGGACCCGGGTCAAGCCCGGGTCGACGTGATCCACGAACCCAAGTCCGCCTTCGCCCTCGCGGTGTAAGCCTCCTTGCGCTGCTTCTTCTTGACCTCGTGCAGCGGCGGAAAGAGGCCGAAGTTAACGTTCATCGGCTGATAGCTCTCCGCTTCCGCATCGCCTGTGATGTGCGAGAGCAGGGCGCCCAGCGCGGTGGTGCGGGGAGGCGATGACCAGAATTCGCCGGTGATCTCCGCGGCCGCCATCAGGCCCGCGACAAGCCCGACCGCTGCGCTTTCGACATAGCCCTCGCAGCCGGTGATCTGCCCGGCGAAGCGCACGTGCGGCGCGGTCTTCAGCCGCAGCTGGCGATCCAGCAGCACCGGCGAGTTCAGGAACGTGTTGCGGTGCAGGCCGCCGAGCCTTGCGAATTCCGCGTTTTCCAGGCCGGGAATGGTGCGGAACAGGCGAACCTGCTCGGCGTGCTTCAGCTTGGTCTGGAAGCCGACCATGTTCCAGATCGTGCCCAGCTTGTTGTCCTGCCGCAGCTGGACGACCGCATGCGGCCAACGTCCAGTGCGCGGATTGTCGAGGCCGACCGGCTTCATTGGGCCGAACCGGAGCGTGTCGAGCCCGCGCTCGGCCATGACTTCGATGGGCATGCAGCCATCGAAGTAAGGCGTGTTCGCCTCCCACTCCTTGAACGCGGTCTTCTCGCCCGCCATCAGGCCGGCGTGGAAGGCAAGGTACTGCTCCTTGTCCATCGGACAGTTGATGTAGTCCTTGGTCTCACCCTTGTCCCAGCGCGAGGCCATCCAGCACACGTCCATGTCGATGCTGTCGCGGTAGACGATTGGCGCAATCGCATCGAAGAACGCGAGGCTGTCGGCGCCAGTTGCGGCGCCGATGCTCTCGGCCAGGCTTGCGGCGGTGAGTGGGCCACTGGCGACGATCGCCAGTCCGCTGTCGGGCAGCACGTCTACGCGCTCGCGCACGATCTCCAGCGTCGGCTGTGCCGCCAGCGCGGCTTCTACCTCGGCGGAGAAGACGTCGCGGTCTACGGCCAGTGCCGATCCGGCAGGCACTTGCGCCTTGGCGGCGGCAGCCATCACCAGCGAATCCAGCTGGCGCATTTCGTGGTGCAGCAGCCCAACGGCGTTTTTCCCGTCGTCGTCCGAGCGGAACGAGTTCGAACAGACCAGCTCGGCCAAGGCATCGGTCTGGTGGGCTGGCGAGCGCTCGCCAGTTCCGCGCATTTCGGAAAGGCGGACGCGTACGCCCCGGCGCGCGAGCTGCCAGGCCGCTTCACTGCCAGCCAGGCCGCCGCCGATGATGTGGACTTGATGGGTCATCTTCAATTCAGCAACAGTGGATCACAACATCACCGTTCGTGTCGAGCGGATGCGGGATCATCCCGTGACCGGCAGCCGCACCTTGCCGTCCTCGGTGCGTTCCAGCGCGCTGTAGGCCACCACCGCAGAAAGCGGCAACGCGGCGTAGATATGCGGGAACAGGGCACCGCCACGCGAGGGCTCCCAATTCACCGCCTCGCCTAGTGCGTCCAGATCCACGGCCGCGATGTGCAGGTCCGACTGCCCGGCGAAGTGCTTGTCGACCGTCTCGTCGAGTTGGTCCGCGGTCGACAGGTGGATGTAGCCATCGGCGAGGTCGACAGGCGCACCGGCGAACGTGCCGTCCGCCTCCAGCTGCGCCATCTGCTCGGCGGTGAGCACCTTATAAGCGATCAGAGGCAGGCTCATGCGTCGTCCTCGTCTCTGGCGTCATCATCGTTCGGGTCGAGGTCGTCACGGTCGATCTCGGTCGGGATCGCGACCTCATCGGCGTTGCGTGCGATCATCTCCTCGACGATCGCCTCCTCGGCTTCGTTCTCGGGCTCGGCAGTGTCGTCGATGCGCACCGCGCTGACGACGTGCTCGTTCTTGCCCACGTCGAACAGCTTCACGCCGGCACTGTTGCGACCGATGACGCGCAGCGAGTCGAGCCCGATGCGGATCAGCTTGGCTTGGTCGGTGACGAGCATCAGCTGGTCGGCCTTGGTCGCGGCGAAGCTTGCGACGACCGGACCATTGCGGCCGATGTTGTCGATATTGGTGATGCCCTGGCCGCCACGGCCGGTGCGGCGGTACTCGTAAGCCGAGGACAGCTTGCCGTAGCCGTTGGCGCAGACGGTGAGAATGAACTGCTCTCCCAGCGCCAGCTCGGCATAGCGATCGGCTTCCAATTCGTGCTCGCCTTCACGTTCGGCTTTCCACGGCGCGAAACGCAAGTATGTCTCACGCTCCTCCGCGCTGGTGCCGACGCGGTGCAGGATGGAGAGGGAGACGACCTCGTCGTCCGCCTTCAGCGTCATGCCACGCACGCCGGTCGAGGTGCGGCTCTGGAACTCGCGCACGTCGTCGCCGGCAAAGCGGATGGCCTTGCCTTGGCGCGTGGCGAGCAGCACGTCGTCCTCGGCCCCGAGCAGCGCGACGCCGATCAGGCGATCCTCGCTGCCATCCTCGAAGCGCATGGCGAACTTGCCGTTGCTCGGGATGTTGGCGAACGCGTCCATGGCGTTGCGGCGCACGTTGCCCTTGGCCGTGGCGAACACCACGTGGAGCGCACCCCAGGTGCCTTCGTCCTCGGGCAGCGGCAGCACCGTGGCGATCGTCTCGTCCTTGTCGAGGGCGGGCAGCAGGTTGACGATCGGGCGGCCGCGCGTGGTCGGTCCGCCTTCCGGCAGCTTCCACACCTTCAGGCGATAGACCTTGCCGCTGGTCGAGAAGAACAGCACCGGGTTGTGCGTCGACGTGACGAACATCTCGGAGACGACATCCTCGTCCTTGGTCGCCATGCCGGCGCGGCCTTTGCCGCCGCGGTTCTGGGCGCGGAAGGTCGAGAGCGGCGTACGCTTGATGTAACCGTCCATGGTGACGGTGACGACCATGTCGTCGCGCTCGATCAGGTCCTCGTCGTCGATGCCATCGGCGGCGGCGACGATCTCGGACAGGCGCGGCGTGGCGAACGGGCGCACCGCCTCCAGCTCCTCGCGCATGACGGCATAGAGCTTCACCCGATCGGCCAGGATCGCGAGGTACTCCGCGATCTTGACCGCCAGTTCCTTGAGCTCGTCGCCGATCTCGTCGCGGCCCAGCGCGGTCAGGCGATGGAGGCGCAAGTCGAGGATGGCGCGAACCTGGATCTCGGACAGTCGATAGGTGCCGCCGCTTTCCTCGGCGCTCGGCTCGATCGCCTCGACCAGGCGGATGTAGGGCGCGATATCGCCGATCGGCCACTCGCGCGCCATCAGCTTGGCGCGGGCCTCGGCCGGGTTGGGCGAGCCGCGGATGATCCGCACGACTTCGTCAAGGTTCGAAACCGCGACGACCAGGCCAAGCAAGATGTGCGCCCGGTCCCGCGCCTTGTTCAGCTCGAACTTGGTGCGGCGGGTGATGACCTCTTCGCGGAACTGGATGAAGGCCTGGATGATGTCGCGCAGCGACAGCGTTTCGGGCCGGCCGCCGCGGATCGCCAGCATGTTGGCCGGAAAGCTCGACTGCGCGGGTGTGTGCCGCCAGAGCTGGTTGAGCACTACTTCGGGAGTCGCGTCTCGCTTGAGGTCGATGACCACGCGCACGCCGAGCCGGTTGGACTCGTCGCGGATATCGGCGATGCCTTCGATCCGCTTTTCCTTGGCCGCGTCTGCGATCTTCTCGACCAAGCCGGACTTGCCGACCTGGAACGGGATCGAGGTGAGCACGATCGAGCGCGCCCCGCGACTGGCGCCGCGACCGTCCTCGATCTCGTAGCGGCAGCGCATGATGATCGAGCCACGGCCTGTCAGGTAGGCGGAACGTGCGCCGGCCTTGCCCAGGATCAGTGGCGCGGTCGGGAAGTCGGGCCCGGGGATGATCTCGAGCAATTCCTCGGCGCTGATCGCGGGGTTGTCGATGTAGGCCAGACAACCGTCGAGCACTTCGCCCAGATTGTGCGGCGGAATGTTGGTCGCCATGCCGACAGCGATGCCGCCGGCGCCGTTGACCAAAAGGTTCGGGAAACGGGCAGGCAGGACCTGCGGCTCCTGGCGGGAGCCGTCGTAGTTGTCCTGGAAGTTGACCGTGTCCTTGTCGAGGTCGTCCAGCAGGAAGTTGGCGACGCGAGCCAGGCGCGCCTCGGTGTACCGCATCGAGGCCGGCGGATCCGGGTCCATCGAGCCGAAGTTGCCCTGGCCGTCGACCAGCGGGACGCGCATCGACCAGTCCTGCGTCATGCGCGCGAGGGCATCGTAGATCGAGCTGTCGCCGTGCGGATGGTAGTTACCCATCACGTCGCCAACGATCTTGGCGGACTTGCGGTACGGCCGGCCGGCGACGAAGCCGCCTTCTTGGCTGGCGAAGAGGATGCGGCGATGGACCGGCTTCAAGCCGTCGCGCACGTCGGGCAGGGCGCGCGCCACGATCACGCTCATGGCGTAATCGAGGTAGCTGTTCTTCATCTCGTCGACGATGTCGACGCGGGTGTAGTCGCCCGACGGGCCTTGCGGGTCCAGAATCTCGGTGTCGTCGCTCACGCGCTACTTATCGTTTCACTGTTGGCGGGGATGTGCGAACCCTGGCCCTAGGGCAAGCTGCGCAGGAATGCCAGTCACGCGGCCGTCGGCAGCGCCGGTGCCGACTGTTTTCCACACTTCGTAGCTGCGCCCGCGCGAACGCGCAGCTGCGCACATGCGAGCCTTTGTCATGCAACAAATCGCATTCAATCCGCGTTCACCGGGCGCGCTCTAGCTGGGGCGAACGGTTGCCAAGGCGTGCATTCGCCGTCATGACCGCATGGTTTTTTCGGCCCTGAGCCTCGACCGATCGCTCGGCGGGGCTCGCGGATCTTGAGAGGAGTTGGCCTGAATGGCTCGCAAGTTTCTGATTTCTCGTGTTGCTTTGGCCGTCGCGTTGTCGAGCGGCGTGGCCGCTGCGGTTGCCCCTGCGCCGGCTTTCGCTGCCAAGAAGGAGAAGGCCGCGGGCGGCTCTTTCTCCAAGGAGTTCAGCGCCGCTGCTGCCGACCTCGACAAGGCCGTTGCAGGTGCCAACACCAATCCCGCCGTCAAGGCGGCGAGCGACAAGGCCGCTGCCGCCAAGGATCCCGCTGCCAAGAGCGCGGCCGCTGCCGAGGTCGACGCAGCGCTTGGGGGTGCCGACGCCAAGCTCGCCGCGGCTGCCGCAGTCGCCACCACCCCGCTCGACAAGATCAAGCTGGGCGAGCTGACCCGCAATGTCGGCGTGCTGAAGAGCGATCCGGCGACGCAGCACAAGGGCTTGGTCGCCATGATCAACAGCGGCGCCGCACAACCCGATACCCTGGGCCAGCTGCAGTACCTTGCGGGTGTCACCGCCTACCAGACCGGCGACTATGCGGGCGCGATCCAGTACCTGAAGCCTGCCTACGATGGCGGCTACCGCGATCAGCAGGGCCTCATCGATAAGGTCCTGGCCGATGCCTACAAGCGCACCAACAATTCGGGCGCGGCGTTGCAGATGTCGCAGGCCGAGATCGAGAAGGCGCGCGCGGCCGGCGGCAAGCCTAGCGACGGTGCCCTGCGCACGGCGCTGCAGGCCGCCTACGACGCCAAGCAAGTCGGCCCGGCGACCGATCTGTCGGCGCAGCTGGTCGAGTACTATCCGACGCCGGCGAGCTGGACCTCCGCTTTCCAGGTCACGCGCTCGCTGAACCGACTCGGCGCGCAGGAGAACCTCGACATGATGCGCCTGATGGCGCGCACCAATTCGCTGAACTCGAAGGGCGATTACCTGTCCTACATCCAGGACGCCGATCCCCGCCGCCTTCCCGGCGAGACGCTCAAGATCATCGATCGCGGCGTTTCCGCAGGCACTCTGACAGCAGGCGATGTGGCCGAATACCGCAGCACCGCACAGGGTCGCGTGAACGCGGACCGCAACTCGCTCGCTGCATACGAGAAGGATGCCCGCTCAGCCTCGGCGACGTTCGCCTCGATCAACGGCGCTGCGGACGCCTACCTCAGCTACGATCAGCCCGCGAAGGCCGAGGAGCTCTACAAGCTCGCGCTGCCCAAGGCCGGCGCCGAGAAGGACCGCGTGCTGACCCGCCTGGGTATCGCGCAGGCCGACCAAGGCAAGTATGCCGAGGCACAGAGCACCTTCGCGCAAGTGACCAGCCCCGCCCGCGCGCCGGTGGCAAAGCTGTGGACCGCTTACGTCAAGGGCAAGGCCAATCCGGCAGCGCCCGCGGCAGCAGCTCCCGCGGGCTGAGCTTCCAGCTAAGCTGAAAATACGAAGGGCGCCGGGAGACCGGCGCCCTTCTTTTTGGGACCGAGTGCTGGCGGTTCAGACTGCCGGAGCGAATTTGCCGGTGTCTGTGTCCAGCACGTGGAGAATGCCATCGGAAATCGCGAAGTAGGCGCCACGCAAGGTCAGGCTGCCGTTCGCAAGCTTATCGGCGACGAAGGGGAAGGTCTTCAGGTTCTCGAGGCTTACCTTCACAGCGGCGAGTTCCATCGCGCGCTCGGCGTCGCGTCCTTCCGTCCCATGCTCGTGCGCGATCGACTCGCGGGCATCGTCCAGCAGCGAGATCCAGTTGGTGACGAAGCCACCCTGGCCCAATTCGGCGCCATGCAAGGATTGGGTGAGCGATGCCTTGCAGCCACCGCACAGGCCGTGACCCATGACAAGGACTTCCTTGACGTTCAGGACCTGAACCGCGAACTCGAGTGCGGCGGAAACGCCGTGATGCCCGGGGTTGGTCTCGAACGGCGGGACGAGCGCGGCGACGTTGCGCACCACGAAGATCTCGCCCGGATCGACGTCGAAGATCTGTGACGGATCGACGCGGCTGTCGGAACAGGCGATGACCATGACTTCGGGTTCCTGGCCCTCACTCAGAGTGGCCCAGCGCTCGCGCCTGGCTGTCCAGCCGGTCTCGCGGAAGCGGCGATAACCTTCGATGAGCCGTTGCAGAGGGGCGGGCGAGTCTTTCGGTTCGGTGGTCATGGGCACCTCATGGCTTCGGACATTGCCACTGGCAAGGGCGCTCGCATGCGACTATCTGGGCGGTCATGAACGACCTGTCCTCCGCCCCGACGCCTTTGTCCGACAGCCTACCCCGCGCGCGCAAGCCCGATTGGATCCGCGTCAAGGCGCCGACGTCCAAAGGCTACGGCGAGACGCGCCAGCTGATGCGCGATTTGAAGCTGAATACGGTGTGCGAGGAGGCGGCCTGCCCCAACATCGGCGAGTGCTGGACCAAGAAGCACGCGACCGTGATGATCCTGGGCGACACCTGCACCCGCGCCTGCGCCTTCTGCAACGTCAAGACGGGCATGCCCGGCCGCGTTGATGCCGATGAGCCGGCTCACGTGGCCGAAGCTGCGGCCAAGTTGGGCTTGGAGCACATCGTCATCACCTCGGTCGACCGCGACGATCTGCCCGACGGCGGCGCCTCGCAGTTTGTGAAGGTGATCGAGCAGCTGCGCGCCAACACGCCGCAGACCACGATCGAGATCCTGACGCCGGACTTTCGCGGCAAGATGCGCCGCGCGGTCGAGGCAATCGTCGCCGCACGTCCGGACGTCTACAACCATAACCTGGAGACGGTGCCGCGGCTCTATCCGACAATCCGGCCTGGTGCGCGTTATTACGCCTCGCTGCGGCTGCTTGAAGAGGTGAAGCGCCACGACCCCTCGATCTTCACCAAGTCGGGCGTGATGCTGGGCCTTGGCGAAGAGCGCCTGGAAGTGCACCAGGTGATGGACGACATGCGCTGTGCCGACATCGATTTCCTGACAATGGGCCAGTATCTGCGGCCGACGCCCAAACACACCGAGGTCATGGAGTTCGTCACCCCGCAGGCATTCGCGGCTTACGGAGCGATCGCGCGGGCGAAGGGCTTCCTGCAGGTCGCCTCCTCGCCACTGACCCGCTCCAGCTACCACGCGGGCAAGGACTTTGCCGAGATGCGCGCCGCGCGTGAGGCTCAGCTGGCCGAGGCGGCCGCAGCAGGGGCGCGCTGATGCCGGGTATCCGCGAGACGCGGCGAATGCCGTACTCGGCCGAGCAGATGTTCGACCTGGTGGCCGACGTTGACCGCTATCCCGAGTTCCTGCCCTGGGTGATCGCCACGCGCATCCGCTCGGACAGCGACACCGAAATGGTGGCCGACATGCTGGTGGGCTTCAAGGCGCTGAAGGAGAAATTCACCTCACGCGTCGAAAAGCATCGCCCCGATCTGCTGCGCGTGCAGTACGTGGACGGCCCGTTGCGCGATCTCGACAACAGCTGGACCTTCCGCAATGTCGAAGGCGGCTGCGAGATCGACTTCGCCGTGGATTTCGCGTTTCGCAATCCACTGTTCGAGAAGATCGCCGGCCAGTACTTCGACCGGGCTTTCCGCAAGATGGTCTCCGCTTTCGAGGAGCGCGCAGCGGCGCTTTACGGCAGTAGCAGCTCCAGCGCGACCAGCGTCGCCTGAAGCCGGATCTCGGCGCGGTCCTTGCCGTCGAGCAGCTTCTGCTCGGCGTTTATGCTCTCTTCCGGCTGATCGCGGTGCGCGCAGGCGAACACCACCGTTCCGACAGGCTTCATTTCGCTCCCGCCACCAGGCCCGGCGATACCGCTGATCGCGACGGCGACGTCCGCTTCGCTATTACGCAACGCGCCCTGAGCCATGGCCCAGGCGGTCGCGGGTGAGACCGCACCGAATGCATCCAGGATATCGTCGGATACGCCGAGCATCTGTTGCTTGGCCTCGTTGGAGTAAGTAACGAAGCCCCGGTCGAGCACGGCCGACGATCCGGCGATCTCGGTCAACGCCGCGCAAACCAAGCCGCCGGTGCAGCTCTCCGCCACGGCGACCTTGCGCTTGGCGGCGATATTCTCGGTCACCACACGCTCGGCGAGCGCGATGACCGCTTCGGACAGAATGGCTGAAGTCACGCGTCAGGCCTTGCAGATCGAGAACTTGTCCGTCTGCGCCTTGCCCGACTTGCCGGCGAGACCCAGGACCACCGCGATCAGGTCCGCGGTGTTCTGCGCCGGCAAAGGCGCAAGCAGGCCGACGATGCGGTCGATGTCGCCACACTTTTCGGTCGGGATCTCCTGCGCGACCATGCCTTCGATGATGGCATCGAGCATCTGCTGCAGCGAGGGATCGGGCAGTTGCCTTAGCAATTCGCTGCTCTGGTCCTTGCCGGCGCCGCCGATTTTGAAGAACGCCGTCTTGGCCATCGGCCAGTTCTGCGCCTTGCGCGCGCCATACCGGTTTGCCAGTTCGGCGCCGCCGCGTCGCAGGAAAGCGGTCGGTGACAGCGTCGGCGCGCAGCGCTTGGTCGTACCGCTGATCGCGGCGGGCAGGGCGTAGGCCGCGAGCGACGACGCCTCGGCAGGCGTCAGGCACGGTGCTGCCGCCTGGGCCACGCCCGGCAGTGTCGCCAGAGCCGCGGCGCACAAAATCGCGAGATTGCGCATGGTTATGACTTTCAGTTCCTGACGAGACTCACCACGGCCTGCGCCGCAATACCCTCGCCTCGCCCGGTAAAGCCGAGCTTTTCGGTGGTGGTTGCCTTGACGCTCACGGCGCGCTTGTCAACGCCGAGGATCGCCGCCAGCCGCTCCCGCATGGCATCGCGATGCGGGCCGATCTTGGGCGCCTCGCAGATGATCGTCAGGTCGGCATTGCCGAGCCGATAGCCAGCCGCTGCCACAAGGCCGGCGGCATGAGCCAGGAAGCGATCGGACGAGGCGCCGCGCCACTGCGGATCGGACGGTGGGAAGTGCTGGCCGATGTCACCCTCGCCCAGCGCGCCGAGGAGAGCATCGACCAGGGCATGGATGGCCACGTCGGCGTCGCTGTGCCCCGACAGGCCCTGATGATGCTCGATCCGCACACCGCACAGCCACAGCGCCTCGCCATCTTCCAGGCGGTGGACGTCATAACCCGAGCCGACCCGCAGAGGCGGCGCATCGCCTTCGAAGTCGTTCGCGAAAGTTAGTTTGTGCAGGGCTTCGTCTCCTTCGACCAGCGCGACCGAAAGGCCGGCGGCTTGTGCGACTTGCGCGTCGTCACCCGCAGTCGTGTCGCCGGCCCAGGCTCGGTGCGCGGCGAGGATGGCGCCGTAGCGGAACGCTTGCGGCGTCTGGACCCGCCGCAGAGCTTCACGCCGGGCAGGGGCGCCCATCAACTCGCCGTCGGCATGGGCAAGGCTGTCGACGACTGGCAGCACCGGGATCGCGCCCGGCGTGGCCGCGAGTGCCTGGCGCAGGCGCTCGATGACCTGGGCGGGGAGCTGTGGGCGAGCGGCGTCATGGATCAGCACGTGCTCCGGCGCGTTGCCGTCCAGCGCTTCGAGGCCGGCGCGAACAGAGTCCTGCCGATGAACGCCGCCCGATATTACCCGCACTTGGTCGCCCACGCCATTCAGCGCCCGAGCAGCCAGAGCCTCCGCGCCGGCAGGGATCACCACGACAATTGGCTTGACGCCAGCCGCCAGCAGCGCGTCGACCGAATGGCGCACGACCGGCTTGCCTCGCCAGAGCGCGAACTGCTTAGGCAGGGGCTGCCCGGCACGCAGACCCTGGCCCGCCGCGACGACGATAGCGGCTGCGGATAGGGCGGAAGCGGACGGGAAGGGGCTGTCCTCAGGCATGGCGAGTGCCGGTAATCACTTGCCCGTCACGGGGCAATCCACTATGCGCTGCCTGTTTTTTAGGCAGCACTGCACAATGACCGAGCTTCCCGTCCCTCCCGCTCTCAAGCCGATCCATGTCGGGTCGGTCGAGATCGCGTGCCCGGTGGTCCTGGCGCCGATGACGGGCGTCACCGACCTGCCGTTCCGCAAGCTGGTCCGTCGTTTCGGCTCGGGGCTGAACGTGACCGAGATGATCGCCAGTCCTGCTGCCATCCGCGAGACGCGCCAGTCGGTGCAAAAGGCGGCGTGGGACTTGTCCGAAGAGCCGGTCTCGATGCAGCTCGTCGGTTGCGAGCCGGCGCAGATGGCGGAGGCTGCCAAGCTCTCGGCCGATCGCGGCGCGGCTATCATCGACATCAACATGGGCTGCCCGGTGCGAAAGGTGACCAGCGGCGACGCCGGCTCGGCGCTGATGCGCGATCTCAAGCTGGCTGCGGCGCTGATCGACGCCTGCGTCAAGGCGGTCGACGTGCCGGTCACCGTCAAGATGCGGATGGGGTGGTGCCACGACAGCCTCAACGCCCCCGAGCTCGCCCGCATCGCCGAGGATCTCGGCGCCAAGATGATCACCGTGCACGGCCGCACCCGCAACCAGATGTACAAGGGCCAGGCGGACTGGGCTTTCGTCCAGCGCGTCAAGGAGGCGGTCTCGCTGCCGGTCCTCGTCAACGGCGACATTCTCGGGATTGAGGATGCGGCGACGGCCTTGGCGCAGTCGGGCGCCGATGGCGTGATGATCGGGCGCGGTGCCTACGGCAAGCCATGGGCGCTCGGGCAGGTGATGCACTGGTGGCGCACCGGCGGGCAGATGGCGTCGCCCAGCATCGGGGCGCAATTCGAGCTGATCTGCGAGCACTACCGCGACATGCTCTCGCTCTACGGCACCGACACCGGGGTCAAGATGGCGCGCAAGCATCTGGGCTGGTACACCAAGGGTCTGCCGGGCTCGGCCGAGATGCGCAACCGGATCAACTTCATCGACGATCCCGATGCGGTGCTGCAAACTCTCGCCGAGTTCTACGCGCCCTGGCGCGAGCGCATGGCCGCATGAGCTTGCGGGCATGAGAATCAAGGGATGAGCTTGGGCACGCGCGCCGCTCTGCCCGAAGCGCATCGCCAGCTGGCGAGCCTGCCGCACGCCGTGCTGCTGCTCGAGCCCGGACAGACGATCGCGTCGGCCAATCCAGCGGCCGAGCAGTTCCTGGGGCAGAGCTTGCGACGGCTTGCCGGGCGGCGGCTCGACAGCGTGCTGACACTGGCCGATCCGCGCCTGGTCGAGCGGATCGACGATGTCGAAACGCCGGTTTCCGCCCGCGAAATTGTCGTCGGCATCAAGGATCGCGGAACCCGCCGGATCGACATCAACGCCGCGCCGGTGCTCGACTGGCCGGGCTGGCAGCTGCTAACGATACACGACAACACGCCGACGGACGCCTTCGGAGCAGACTCGGGCGGGCCCGACAATGCCTCGCTGCGCGGACCCGAGATCATGGCGCACGAGATCAAGAACCCGCTTGCTGGCATCCGCGGCGCAGCCCAGCTGCTCGCCCGCAACGTCGACGACCGCGGGCGCGCGCTGACCGAGCTGATCACCTCCGAAGTCGATCGCATCGCCACCCTGATCGACCGCATGCAGCGCCTCAGCCGCAAGACGGCGCCGGAGGTGGAGGCGTGCAACCTGCACGAGGCCGCGCGCCGCGCCATCGACGTGCTGCTGGCGGGCGACTTGGTCGGCAAGGGTCCGCGCGTGGAGGAGGAGTTCGATCCCTCGCTGCCGGCCGTGCTGGGCAGCCCCGATGCGCTGGTCCAGGTGATGATCAACCTGCTGTCCAATGCGCGAGAAGCCTGCGCGCAGGGCGACAGCGGCCGCGTGGTGATCCGCACTCGCTTTGCGAGCGGGCTGCAGCTTCACGCCACCGACTCCGGCCGCTCGGTGCGCCTGCCGATCGAGCTGCGCGTCAGCGACAATGGCTCCGGCGTGCCGCCATCGATGCGCGAGCACATCTTCGAACCGTTCGTCACCACCAAGAAGTCCGGGCAGGGGCTCGGCCTGCCGCTCGTGCGCAAGCTGGTGCGCGACATGAACGGCCGGATCAGCCACGAGCGCGACGAGACCAGCGGCTGGACGCATTTCCGCGTACACCTGCCGCTCGCGCGGGAGATCAAGGCGCGCAGCGCACCCCGCAAAAAGGTCAGCGCATGAGCGTCCTGCTGGTCGAGGACGATGCATCGATCGCGATGGTCATTACCGCCGCGCTCGAGGCCGAGGGATTCGGCGTCACCCATTGCGAGACTATCGCCGAGCGTGACCGCCTGCTGGCGGAGCGGCCCTTCGCGGCCTTGGTGACCGACGTCATGCTCCCTGACGGCGACGGCATCGATACGCTCGCCCACGTTCACAGCCGTTTCGCGAAGATGCCGATCGTCATCCTGTCGGCGCAAAACACGCTCGATACGGCGGTCCGAGCGACAGACACGGGTGCGTTCGAGTACTTCCCAAAGCCGTTCGACATCGACGAGCTGGCCCGCACGGTACGCCAGGCGGTGGGCGCGAACGCATCGGCCGCGAAGCCGGGCGAGGAGCCGGCCGGCGAGGGGCTGCCGCTGGTCGGGCGCAGCGCCGCTATGCAGGCGGTCTACCGCATGATTACGCGCGTGCTGCGCAACGACCTGACCGTGCTCATCTTAGGGGAATCGGGCACCGGCAAGGAGCTGGTGGCTGAGGCGATCCACCAGCTTGGGCACCGCCGCACCGGGCCGTTCGTCGCGGTCAACACCGCCGCCATCCCCGCCGAGCTGATCGAGAGCGAACTGTTCGGACACGAGAAGGGCGCCTTCACCGGCGCGGTGGCGCGCAATATCGGCAAGTTCGAGCAGGCGGCCGGCGGCACGCTGTTCCTGGACGAGATCGGCGACATGCCAATGCAAGCGCAAACGCGGCTGCTCCGCGCGCTGCAATCGGGCACGATCCGCCGGGTGGGCGGGCGCGACGAGGTCCGACTGGACACGCGCATCGTCGCCGCCACCAACAAGGACCTGGAGCCGATGATCGCCGCGGGCTTGTTCCGCGAGGATCTCTATTATCGCCTCAACGTCGTCCCGATCAACATGCCGCCACTACGCGAGCGTCGGGACGATATCGAGGCGCTGGCCCGTCACTTCCTGCAAGTGGCCGCGTCTGAAGGCTTGCCGCGCCGCAGACTGACGCCGCAGGCCGGCGCGCTTCTGAGCCGTCAGTCGTGGCGCGGCAATGTGCGCGAGCTGAAAAACTTCATCTTCCGACTTGCGCTGCTGGCACGCGAGGAAATCATCGACGTCGACGCACTCGCGCCACTGTTGCCGATAGACCAGCAAGGCGATCCCCAAGCGGGGGAGCAGGCACCCGACCTGGACGCCGCCGTCCGGCACTGGCTCACCGCCGAGCAACCGGTGGCCGGGTCGATCTACGAAACCGCGCTGGCAGCCTTCGAACGCCCGCTCTTCGCCACGATCCTGCGGGAAACAGGTGGAAATCAGCTGCGGGCCGCGCAGGCGCTGGGCATCAATCGCAACACGCTACGCAAGCGCCTCGGCGACCTCGGTCTCGATCCGGAACACTTCGCTCGTCGGATCTGATCGGCTGCTCGTGGATTTACTCTTGCGCAAAAGCCACAGTGCTGTTGTGGTAATGCAACGATGAGCGACGCCCACCATCCCCGACGCACGTGGCCGCGATGGTGGCGGCGCATGCAGCTTGCGGCGCGCCGAGCCAACTTCTTCGGCATCGTCACCGTCGTTGCGATCGTCGCCTTCGTGATCATGACGAGCGTCACGTTCGTGGCGCTGTTCCGCAACGCCAGCAATGGCGAGTTCCTGTCGTCCAACATGACCGCAACGCTGCTGGTCGGCACGCTGGTGCCGGCACTGGCCATCCTGGTCCTGCTCGGCCGCTGGATGGCGCTGCGGAGGGCGGCGCAGACGATCGGCGGCAATGGGCGCATGCACGTGCGGCTCGTCTTCATCTTCTCGATCATCGCCGCGGTGCCGACGCTGCTGGTCGTCATCTTCGCCTCGTACCTCTTCCAGTCGGGCGTCGAATTCTGGTTCTCGGACAACTCGCGCGGACTGCTGGAGAACGCGAATAAGCTGGCCCGCGGCTACTACGAGCAAGCCCAGCGGGATGTCAGCCAGGAGTCGTTGGCGATGGCGAGCGACTTGCGGGGCTACCTCGGCCAGGAGTCGATCGGCTCGGCCGAGTTCCCGGAGTTCCTGGCGTTCCAGGTCCGCAATCGGCGACTGGACGAGTCCGCGATCCTGCAGAAGGGTCCTAATGGCCAGCTCGTCACTCCGGCGATCGTCAATCCAACCGGTGAGAACGCGGCGGCGGCCGTCGTACAGCCGGGCATGATCCGCCGCATCGACGCCGGTGAGCCGTTCGTGGTCGAGGCGAACGCCAACCGGATCGTCGCGCTCACCCCAATAGATCGCGCCTCGGGCGTGTACCTCTACACCTCGCGCAGTTCGGACTTGCTGGCCTTCAGCCAGGGCCAGCGCGCCGAGAACATCGTGCGCGGCTATGAAATGCTGACGAGCCGCGCGCGCCTCTACCAACTGCGCTTCAATGTTGCCCTGTTCATCGCCGCGCTGGCGCTTGTCGGCCTGTCCGTCTGGCTGGCGCTGCGGTTCGCCGACCGCCAGGTGAAGCCGCTGTACGAACTCGTCGATGCGGCGCGCCGGGTCGGCAGCGGCAACTTCGCTTTGCGGGTGGAAGGCCGCACGGGTGCGGATGAGATGGGGCTGCTCAACCGCGCGTTCAATCGCATGACCGCGCAGATCGAGAAGCAGACGCAAGCTCTGGTCGGTGCCAACGAGCAGATGCAGGAGCGCCGGGCCTTCATAGAAGCGGTGCTGGAGTCCGTGACATCCGGCATCATCTCGGTCGACGCGGCCGGGGCCGTCCTGCTGATGAACAGCACGGCACAAAAGCTCCTGCTCGACCGGGCCGTGCCCGGACCGCTCGGCGTGCCGCTGGCAGAGATCGCGCCGCAAATGGCCGCGCTGGTCTCCAGCGGCAAACCGGGCGGGGTCGTCCAGTACAACAACAAGGGCGGCGAACTGCTGACCCTGGCCGTCAAGATCGCGCGCGATGCGACGGGCTATGTCATCACCTTTGAAGACATCACTCGTCAGCTGCTAGACCAGCGGCAGGCGGCTTGGTCGGACGTCGCGCGGCGCATTGCGCACGAGATCAAGAACCCGCTGACGCCGATCCAGCTCGCCACCGAACGGCTCAGCCGCCGCTATCGCAAGCAGATCAGCGAGGACCCGGAGCTGTTCGAGGATCTGACCCGTACGATCATCCGGCAGGTGGGCGACTTGCGCAAGATGGTGGACGAATTCTCATCCTTCGCACGCCTGCCCAAGCCGATCTTCCGCCCTGAAGATCCCGCAGCGCTAACGCGTCAGGCCCTGTTTCTCCAGGAAGTCGCGCGCACTGACATTACCTTCGAGTACGAAGCGCAGGGCGACGTGCCGATGATCGACTGCGATCGCCATCAGTACGGCCAGGCGATGACCAACGTTCTCAAAAACGCCGTCGAAGCCATTGATGCGAAAGCCAAGGAGGCTGCGGCGGCTGCTGACGATGTCCACTATGCAGGCCGCATCAACGTCCAGCTGGAAGTGCTCAGCGCCGCCGTCCTCGTGCGGATCACCGACAACGGCATCGGCCTGCCGCAGGACCGCGATCGCATCATCGAGCCTTATGTCACCACGCGTGAGAAGGGCACCGGCCTCGGCCTCGCGATCGTCAACAAGATCGTCGAGGAGCACGGCGGCGAGATGACGTTCACGCCCGCGCAAGGCGGAGGAACCACAGTGACGATGCGCTTCGCCGTCGATCCGCTCGCGCCCGGTTCTTCGGAGCCGGGTCGCAGCTCCGAAGCGGCCGAATGATTAGCAGGATGATGTAAACACGATGCCAATCGAAATCCTGATCGTAGATGACGAGCGCGACATCCGCGAACTCGTGGCCGGCGTCCTCAGCGACGAAGGCTTCGAGTGCCGCACCGCTGGCGACAGCGAGAGTGCGCTCTCCGCGCTCGATGCGCGGCGGCCCTCGCTGGTGCTGCTCGATGTTTGGCTGCACGGCAGCGCGATGGACGGGCTCGAAGTGCTCGACGCCATCAAGGCGCGGGAGCCCGAGCTGCCGGTGATAATCTTCTCCGGTCACGGCAACATCGACACTGCGGTGGCCGCGATCAGCCGCGGCGCGGTCGACTTCATCGAAAAGCCGTTTGAGGCGGAAAAGCTGATCCACCTCGTCACCCGTGCGACCGAAACCGAGCGGCTGCGGCGCGAGAACGCGCAGCTCCGCCATGACTTCTCGAACGCCGAGGAATTCACCGGCAATAGCAGCGCCATCAACCAGGTGCGCGCGACGCTCAAGCGCGTGGCGAACACTGGCAGTCGCCTGCTGATCACCGGTCCGGCAGGCGTGGGCAAGGAAGTGGCTGCACGGCTGTTGCACTCCTGGAGCCCGCGTGCCGGCAGCGCCTTCGTCTGCGTCAACTCGGCCCGGATCACCCCCGAGAGGTTCGAGCAGGAGCTGTTCGGCGAGGAACTCGACGGCAGCCTGCTGCGTGCGGGCCTGCTGGAGATGGCCGACGGCGGCACGCTCTACTTCGACGAGATAGCCGACATGCCGCTCTCCACCCAGGCACGGATCCTGCGCGTGCTGACCGACCAGGCCTTCGTGCGCGTGGGCGGCACCCGGCAGATCCGCGTCGACGTACGCGTGGTCTCCTCCAGCTCGCGCGATCTGGAGAAGGAGATCGCCGAACGCCGCTTCCGCGAGGACCTTTTCTACCGCCTCAACGTGGTTCCGGTCATCGTGCCCGCGCTGCGCGACCGGCGCGAGGACATCCCGCCGCTGGTCGACCATTTCTTCACCCGCTTCGCTAGCGACCAAGGCGTGGAAGCGCCCGAGATCGGGGTCGATGCCATGGCCGCGCTGCAGGCTTACGAGTGGCCCGGCAACGTGCGCCAGCTACGCAACGTGGTCGAGCGTACGGTGATCATGACCCCGCGCGACAGGCTTGGGCGGATCGAGGCGGACATGCTCCCGCCGGAGATCTTCAACAGCCGCGGGGAAGGGGACTCGCGCGTCTCAGTGATGATGAGCGCGCCTTTGCGCGAGGCGCGCGAGAGCTTCGAGCGCGAGTACCTGCGCGTGCAGATCCGCCGCTTCTCCGGCAATATCTCGCGCACGGCCTCGTTCATCGGCATGGAAAGATCGGCGCTGCATCGCAAGTTGAAGCTGCTCGGCATGTCGGACCGGCGCGATGGTGAGCTAGAAGGCGAGGAGGGCTAACCACCTCCGCGCCGATTTTGGCGTTTACTGCGGTGCAGCAAAACACTAAACTGAGTCTCGAATGTCGGCCTCGTATGCGGCCAGATCGCGGCTGGCTTTGCCGGTCGCCAACAAACAGGAGACTCAACATGAGCGGTCGTACTCTCTCGGCTCGCCCCAAACCTGCCGCCGAGCCTGAGCCCGAGACTGCACCCGCACCGGCCGGTGCGAAGGGGCAGAACCTTCAGGACCAGTTCCTCAACCTGTTGCGCAAGAACAAGACGCCGGTGACCATGTTCCTCGTCAAGGGCGTGAAGCTGCAGGGCATCGTGACCTGGTTCGACAACTTCTCGATCCTGCTGCGCCGCGACGGCCAGTCGCAGCTCGTCTACAAGCACGCGATCTCCACGATCATGCCCAGCACGCCGGTGGATGCGCGCCAGTTCGGCGGCTCGGCGGACGGCAGCAAGAAGGTGCGCCTGTTGCAGGACGTGTTCCTGTCCAGCGTGCGCAGCGCCGGCGTGCAGGTCACCATGTTCCTGGTCAACGGCGTCATGCTGCAGGGCCGCATCGCTGCGTACGATCTTTTCTGCATGCTGCTGGAACGTGAAGGCTACGTGCAGCTTGCTTACAAGCATGCCGTTTCGACGATCCAACCGGTGACCCCGGTCGATCTCCAGTCACACGAAGAGGACGAGGACTGATAGCGGGGGCGCCAAGCCCTCGCATTCCACTCGCAAGAACATTTGAACGAAGAAGAACTCAAGGGAGAGGTAACGCGCGGTGCGCGGGCCTTGGTCGTCTACCCGCAGATGCGGGCCAACCGCGACCAGGACGCCGACGCGCGCCTCGAGGAAGGAAAGGGGCTGGCGCTCGCCATCGGGCTCAAGATCGCCGACGCTTTCACCATCCCCATCCGCGAACCTCGTGCGGCGACGCTGTTCGGTGAGGGCCAGATCCAGAACATCGGCACGACTTGCGAGCAGTCCGAAGCGGAGCTGGTCATCGTCGACGGCTCGCTCACCGCGATCCAGCAGCGCAACCTGGAAGAGAAGCTCAAGCGCAAGGTCATCGACAGGACCGGACTGATCCTGGAGATTTTCGGCGAGCGCGCAGCTACGGCCGAGGGTCGCCTGCAGGTCGAACTCGCTCATCTCGACTATCAGGCGGGTCGATTGGTTCGCAGCTGGACCCACCTTGAACGCCAGCGCGGCGGCTTCGGCTTCCTCGGCGGTCCCGGTGAGACGCAGATCGAAGCCGACCGCCGCCTCATTCGCGATCGGATGGCACGCATCCGGCGTGAGCTGGAGCAGGTGCGCCGCACCCGCGGGTTGCACCGCGATCGTCGCGAGAAGGCGCCTTGGCCGGTCGTCGCGCTTGTCGGGTATACCAACGCCGGCAAGTCGACGCTGTTCAACCGCCTGACCGGCGCCGGCGTCATGGCCGAGGACCTGCTGTTCGCAACGCTGGACCCGACCATGCGCGCGATCCGCTTGCCGGGTGTCGAAAAGGCGATCCTGTCCGACACCGTGGGCTTCATCTCCGACCTGCCGACACAGCTCGTCGCGGCGTTCCGCGCGACGCTGGAGGAAGTCACCGCGGCCGACCTCATCCTCCACGTACGCGACATCGCCAATCCCGAAACCGAAGCGCAGAAGCGGCAGGTTCTCGATGTACTTCGCGACCTTGGCGTCGTGGCGGAGGAGGGGGAGGAAGCGCCGATCCCGATCCTGGAGGTCTGGAACAAGTGGGACTTGCTGCCCGCAGAGGACGCCCAGGAATTACGCAGCTTCGTCGATGAGCGTGGCGAGGAGGGCGTGATCCCAATCTCAGCGCTGACCGGCGAGGGTTGCGAGGACCTTCTCGCCATCGTCGGTCACCGGCTGACCGCCGAAGCCAAGCTCTACACCTTCGTGGTGCCGGCCGAAGACGGCGAGCGGCTCGCCTTTCTGCATGCGCGGGGCGAGGTGGTGTCCGAGGAAGTGCAGGACGGCGGCGAAGAGGGGCCCAGCTTGCGCCTACAAGTGCGCCTCAGCAAGCGTGAACTAGGACGCTTCACCGCGCTCTGAGGCCTTGGCCGCGCGCCAGTAGCTCTCTTGTTCCTCGAGGGTAAGCGCGGCGAACTCGCGCCCGTCCTTTTGCGACAGGGTCTCCATGGCGCGGAAGCGACGCTCGAACTTCGCATTGCCGGCGCGCAAGGCATCTTCGGGCGCAATGCCTTGCGACCGCAGGTAGTTCACCACCGAGAACAGCAGATCGCCGGCTTCCATCGTGCGCTCAGCGTCACTTTCGGCGGCGGCGAGTTCATCCAGTTCCTCAAGTATCTTCGCCTTGGGACCTTCAGCGTCCGGCCAGTCGAACCCCACGCGAGCAGCACGCTTCTGAAGCTTTTCGGCACGCATGAGCGCCGGCAAGGCAAGCGCCACGCCGTCAAGCGCGCTGGTCGCACCCTTGGCGCTGCGTTCGGCATGCTTGATGGTCTCCCATCGCTGCGTCTGCGCGGTGGCAGACATATCATCGCCAAAGATGTGTGGATGACGCGCTTCGAGCTTGTCGGCGATCGCAGCCGCAACATCGGCAAATGCGAAGTGTCCGGCCTCTTCGGCCATGCGCGCGTGGAACACCACCTGCAGCAGAAGATCGCCAAGTTCCTCGCGCAAGTCGACCATGTCCGCGCGCGCGATCGCGTCAGCGACTTCGTAAGCTTCCTCGATCGTGTACGGCACGATGGTCTCGTACGTCTGGTCACGATCCCACTCGCATCCGTTCGCCGGATCGCGCAGGCGCGCCATGATCGTGAGGAGCCGACCGACTTGAGTTGATGTCGCTTCGTTCATGCCAGAATGATAATATGTATTATGTTAAATAACGGAGCTCGCAAAGTTCGCCTTACAAGGCTCATCGACCAACCTCCACGCCAAGCCCCTGGATGGCCACCACCACGACGACGATGATCGCGAGCCATGCCAGCGCCATCTTCGCGAGCTGCGCTGTTGGCAGCCTGCGCGCGGACAAGCCGCGCCATGCTAGGATCAGCGCCATGGCGATCGCAGCCAGGCTCGCGATCGTGGCGCTGGTCACGCGGTGACTTCCAGGCCGTCATACCCCACGACCACGTGCGCCGGGATCTCGGCACTGAGCGTCGCGTAATCCATGCTCTTGTCCAGATGCGTAAGCACGGCACGATCGACGTTAGCTGCGTCGGCCAGTTCGATCGCCATGCCAAGGTGCGCATGGGTTGGATGCGGCTCCCGCCTGAGGCAGTCCACAACCAGCACGTCGCAGCCATCCAGCAGATCGATCATTTCGCCCGTGATCTCACTGAAATCAGTGGCATAGCCGATGGACTTGCCATCAGCGTCGAACCGGTATGCCGTCGATTGCGCCGGTCCGTGTGGCATCTGGCAGGTGGTGACGCGAAAACCCTCGCAAATTCGCAAAGTTTGCAGGTCATCCAGCGAGACGATCGTCGGGTACCCGAACTGCCCGGCAAAGACATAGCCGAACCGCTGGCGAAGGCGTCGCACGGTCTCCGACGCAGCGTAGCCCGGGATCGGCCCGCCGCGGCCGTAGCGAAGCGGCCGCAGATCATCGATGCCATGGCAGTGATCCGCGTGGTCGTGAGTCCAGAATATGGCGTCCAGGCGCGTGATGTTGCGCTCGATCAATTGGCTGCGCAGATCGGGCGAGGTATCGACCAGCAGCCGCTTGCCCGCCTGGCTCTCGACCACGATCGACACGCGCGAGCGGCGATTGCGAGGCTCGGCCGGATCGCACAGTCCCCAATCGATGCCTTCGTCGCCGCCCAGGCGCGGAACGCCGGTAGATGTGCCGCTGCCTAGAAGCGTGACCTTCACGCCGCAGCCTTGCTGAACAGCTTGAAGAAGTTGCGCGTGGTGGCTTCGGCTAGCGCCGCCGGTTCTACACCCCGAAGCCGCGCCACGAAGCCCGCCGTGTCAGCCGTGAACGCGGGTTCGCAGGTGCGGCCGCGATGCGGCACCGGCGCCAGGAACGGCGCGTCGGTTTCGACCAGGATGCGGTCCTCAGGGACTTGGGCTGCGAACGCCTGCAAGTCCTTGGCGTTCTTGAAGGTCACGATGCCCGAAAGCGAGATCGTCAGCCCCTGCTCCAGCATGCGCCGGCCGAACTCAGCAGAGGCGGTGAAGCAGTGGATCAGCGCCGGGAAGGCGCCCTGCTCCATCTCATCCGCGATGATCCGGGCGGTGTCTTCCTCCGCATCGCGGGTATGGATGATGATCGGTAGTCCGGTCTGGCGCGCGACGCGGATGTGGGTGCGGAAAAGGTCCTGCTGCACCTGACGGTCCGACTTGTCGTAATAGTAATCAAGGCCGGTTTCGCCGATGCCGATGACCTTGGGGTGTTGAGCGGCTTCGAGCAGCGCCGCTTCACCGAGATCCGCGTGGGCGTCCGCTTCGTGCGGATGGATGCCGACACAGGCCCAGACGTCGGGCTCGCGCTCTGCCGTCTCGACGACCGCCTGCCACTCGCGCTGGCGTGTCGATATGTTGAGGAAGCCGCCGATGCCGGCCGCTCTCGCCCGGGCAAGTACGCCTTCGCGATCCTCGATCAGGCCCTCGTACTCGAGGTGACAATGGCTATCGATGAGCATCAGGAGCTGACCGCCTCGCCAACCTCTAGCATTTCGAGGCGCGGGAAGACACCGACAGGCTGAGCGATCCGGAACCCATCCTGCACGAGTGTCTCTAGCCAGGCGCTATCCGACAGCGCCGCATAGTCGCGCGCGTCGCCCAAGACTCCCATCTGGTCGAGCAGCTTGTCGATCGCTTGGGGCACGACAGGACGCACGGCAATGGCAAGGCTGCGCACGCAGCGCAGCAGGGTCATCAAGACCGCCTCCATCCGGGCAGGATCGGTCTTGCGCAAGGTCCAGGGCGCCTGTTCATCAACGTACTGATTGCACGCGAAAACCGCGCGCATCCATGCTTCGAGGCCATCGCTGAAATCGAGATCGAGGAAGGCTCGGCGAAGGCCGGTAATCCCCAGCGCCACCGCATCGCCCAGAGCTACATCCGCTTCCGTAAGCTCGTGCCCGGTGCGCAGTTCACCGCCCATGTTCTTGAAGATCATCGACAATGTGCGCTGGGCCAGGTTGCCGAAGCTGTTCGCCAACTCGGCATTAGCGCGCGTCACGATCGCCTCGGGCGAGTAGCTGCCGTCCTGCCCGAAGGCCACTTCACGCAGCAGGAAGTAGCGCAAGGTGTCGACGCCGAACTCGTCCGCGAGCGCCAGTGGATCGGTGACATTGCCGAGCGACTTGCTCTCCTTCTGCCCGCGGTTGAGCAGGAAGCCATGCCCAAAGACCTGCTTGGGCAAGGGCAGGCCAGCGCTCATCAGGAAGGCCGGCCAGTAGACCGTGTGGAAGCGGACGATGTCCTTGCCGATCAGGTGCATGTCGGCGGGCCACCACTTGGCGACGTCGCCGCCCTCCTCCGGGAAGCCGAGGCCAGTCAGGTAGTTGGTCAGCGCATCGACCCACACGTACATGACATGGCCATCGCTGCCGGGCACCGGAACGCCCCAGTCGAAGCTCGTGCGCGAGACGGACAGGTCCCGTAGGCCCCCTTCGACGAAGCGCATGACTTCGTTGCGGCGGCTCTCGGGGCGGATGAACTCGCTGGTGCGGTAGAGCTCCAGCAGCGGCTCCTGGTAGCGCGAGAGGCGGAAGAACCAGCTCTCCTCAACCGTCCACTCGACGGGCGTGCCCTGCGGCGAGAGCTTCTCGCCGCCCTCACCCGCGACCAGTTCGCTCTCGTCGTAGTAGGCTTCGTCGCGGACCGAGTACCAGCCTTCGTAACGGTCAAGGTACAAGTCGCCGGCCGCCTCCATGCGCCGCCACAGCTCCTGCGTGGCGGCATGGTGGCGGGGCTCGGTGGTGCGGATGAACACGTCATAGTCGATGTTCAAGGTATCGCACATATCCTTGAAATGGCCGGACATCTCGGTCGCGAGTTCGGCCGGGGTCACGCCCAGCTCCCGTGCCTTCTGCGCCATCTTCAGGCCGTGCTCATCCGTGCCAGTCTGGAACCGCACGTCGAAGCCCTCGGCTTTGCGATGGCGCGCGATAACGTCGGCGGCGATCGCCTCGTACGCGTGGCCGATGTGCGGTCGCCCATTCGGGTAGCTGATGGCGGTGGTGATGTAATAGGGCTCGGCCATGCGGCGTCGCGGCTTTCTCTGGCGTGTCAGTTCGGGCGAGCCGCATCTCTAGGCATCGCAGCCGAGGCCAGCAAGCCGCCAATCTCCAATATGAGAAGCCCGGCATCGAAATTGTAGGTCGGCGCCTGCGCGGCCAACCGCGTGAGCGCAACGTGCGCCTCGATCAAGGCGGCCTGGCGTCGCGGCGGGGCCTGCGGAAGTTCGCCCGCCAGCGCGGCGCGTGCGAGTTCTAAAATGGCGAGTTGGCGGTCTCGCGGAGGGCGCGCGCCGAGCGCCTCGGCCAGCGCACCGCGCAAGCGGAAGTGGGGATCGCCCTCTGCCAGGATCCGCCGCATCAAGCCGTGGATCTGGGCCAGGCCGTGCTCGGCAAAGGCGAGCGCCACGCCCGGTGAACCATAGGCCGCTCCGATGGCGGCATCGCGGAGGGCCGCATCGGCATCGGGAACGTCGCGGCGAATCACGGCATCGAGGTCATGCGCCGACAAGGAGGCGAAGCGCAACACGCGGCAGCGCGAGCGGATCGTCGGCAGCAAGCGTCCGGGCTGGTGCGTGACGAGGAGGAAGAACGTGCCGGCCGGCGGCTCTTCCAGCACCTTGAGCAGCGCGTTGACGGCGCCCTTCTCCATGTCATCGGCCGGGTCGATGACGATGGCGCGGCGGCTGCCCATGGTCGGCTTGGTCGACAAGCGGCGGATCATGCCGCGGATCTGGTCGACGGTGATGTTGCGCTTCGTCTGGTATGGCTTGCCGTCGGCCCTCTTCTTGGCTTCATCGTCGTTCGCCGGAAGATGGCTCAGCAGGTGGATGTCCGGGTGCGTGGCCGGATCGGGCAGGCTGGTGCCCGGCTCGCGCACCAGTTCGGCCGCGGCTGCGAGCGCGAACTTGCCTTTGCCCAGCCCTTTGGCGCCCGCGAGCAGCCAGCCGTGGTGCATGCGCTCCGAATCGACGGCATCCATCCATTCGCGCCAGGCGGCTTCCTGACCGATGAACTCCGATGCGTTCACAACAGCGGCTCGATAGCGCGCAGGACCTGAGCGTGAACGGCCTCAGCGTCGCCATCGCCATCGATCACGGCAAAGCGTGTGGGTTCTTGCGCGGCGAAACGCGCGAAGGCGTCGGCAACGCGGGAGTGGTAGGTCGCCGGTCGCGAGCCGATCGCATCGCTGCGGCCCAGGTCGCGGCGCTGCAGGCGTTGCTCGGCCACTACGGGCGAGACGGTGACCAGCACCGTCAAGTCAGGCAGCAGCCCGTCGCTGCCGATCTGGTGAAGCGTCCGGATCGCCTGGTCATCCAGCCCCCCTCCGCCACCTTGGTAAGCGCGGCTGGAGTCGAGGAACCGGTCGCAGATCACCCATTTGCCTTGCGCGAGTGTGGGCCGGATCAGCCGCTCGACATGGTCGGAGCGGGCCGCAGCGAACAGCAGCGCCTCGGCACGCGGGTTCCAGCCTTGCCCTTCGTGCGCGGCGCTGGCGTCTAGCACCAGGCTGCGGATCGCTTCGGCGCCCGGCGTGCCGCCAGGCTCTCGGGTCAGGACTGCGCCGATCCCTTGCGCTGCCAAAGCGTCGGCGAGCAGGCGCGCCTGGGTGGACTTGCCGGCCCCTTCCCCGCCTTCGAGCGCGATGAACCGCCCGGGACTCATCCGAAAAGGTTCATCAGACCATTGCGCATGCGCGCCAGCACGCCGGCGACGCGCACCTCCTGCGCCGCATAGAGCGGGATGCGCGAGGATTCGACGCCATCCACTTGCACCTCCAGATCCGCCACGCGCTCGCCCTTGGCGATCGGTGCCACGAGTGGTCCATGGTAGTGCAATTTCATGCGCACGTGCGAGCGCGAAGCGACCGGCACTGTCGCATAGAGCGCGCGGTTGGCCACGAGTGGAACCGACATGGCCGAACCGTCCTGCACCCGCGCGTGCGCCACCGTCGCCCCTTGCGCGAACAGGGGATAGGCACGCCACTGGCGGAAGCCCCACTCCAGCAGCGCCTTGGCCGCCTTATCGCGATCGAAGTGCGTGCGTGCTCCGGCGAGCACCATGACGAGGCGCCGCCCGTCGCGCACGGCAGAGCCCAGGAAGTTGTAGCCCGCCTCGCGCGTGTAGCCGGTCTTGATGCCGTCCGCGCCGGGGATCACGCCGACTGTCGGATCATGGCTGCGCATCGCCACGTCCTGGTAGCGGTAGGTCTTCTGGCCGGAGAAATGCTTGTAGAGCTGCGGATAGCGCATCGTCATCGCATCGGCGAGGCGCACCAGATCGCGGGCGCTGACGAAGGTCTGCCCGTCATCCATCCAGCCGTTAGGCGTGTTGTAGTGGCTGTGCGTCATGCCGAGCCGCCGCGCGGCATCGTTCATCATCAGCGCCCAAGTGTCGACCGTGCCCGCATAGCCCTGGGCCAGCACCATCGCCGCATCGTTGGCCGAGGCGGTCATCAACCCGTGCAGCAGCCCATCCGTGGTGACCACCTGGTTGGGCTTCAGGTACATCGTCGTACCCTTGGCGAACCAGTCGCGCGAGATCTCGGGGGGTACCACGAACTGGCGCTCGAGTGAAAGGCGGCCGGCGCCGATCTCCTCGAATGCGACATAGGCCGACATGACCTTGGTCACCGACGCCGGCAGGAAACTGACGTCTGCACGCCGGGACACCAGCACTTCGCCTGAGCCCAAGTCTACCAGCATGCCGACAGGCACGGTCGAGACTTCGGGCGGCACCGGCGGATTGGCAGCGGAAGCGCCGGCCGGAACCGCCAGCGCGAGAAGGAACGTCAACAACCGCTTCAAGACCCGCGAACTCCTGGTCACCGCTCCACCTGCGGTGCATCCAGCGTACTACGGCTCAGGCGACCTCAGTCCGCGCGCTGGATTCGCGCATCCCTATAGCCCGCAGCCTTGGCCTTCTCCAGCGCCGGAGCGGCTTCTCCACTGCCGGCGAAAGGTCCGAGACGGACGCGCCAGAGACGACCCGAAGCGCTGACCTCGCCCCCGAGCTGCGCGGCCACCTTGCGGGCACGTTCCGCGGTGGAGAAGGCGGCCACCTGGACGACGTGAGAACCGCGCGCGGCAGACTTCTTGAGTGCTGCAGCCGGAGCGGTTTGCGTCGGAGCAGGTGCGGGCTTCGGTTCCGGCTTGGCGACCTTGCGCACAGGCGTCGGAGCGGCCGGGCTGGGCTTGGGCGACGGCGCCGGAGCCGACGGCGAGTTGGGCTTAGCCGGTTCGGCAGCGGCAAGGCTCGACGGCATCTTGGGCGGCACGGATGGGGGCGGCATTAGCGGCGATTGCTCGGCCAGCTTGCGGCGCAGGACCTTCAGCAGCGAGTCTGGAGTGTCCATCCGCAGCGGCGCCGTGCCTCCGGTACGAAGCGCGGCCCGCTCGACCTCAGGCGGATTGACCCGCCGCACGCGCACCGACGAACGAGCGCCCGGCGCCAGGCCGAGCTGCGTCGCCGCCTCGGGCGAGAGGGAGACCAGCACATCGTTCACCATCGGCCCGCGTGCGACCAGCCGCACCAGGATCGTGCGACCACTGTCGAGCGAGGTGACCTCGGCATAGCTGGGCAGCGGCAGCGTCTTGTGCGCGCCGGAGATGCCGGTGAGGCCATCGGCGCTGACAGTCGCCACGCCTACGGCGTCGTAGTTGAGCTGGTCGGTCGGGGTCCAGGTGGTGCTGCCGATCGTGAACGGCTCGCCGACGGTGACCGGGTAGTCCGCCGCAGGGCCGCTCGGGGCTGCCGGAGCGGCATGCACGCCCCCTACCCCGCCGAGGAACAGCAACGCCGCAAGCGGCAGGGCATGGTTAACGGGCAATCTCATCGGCTAGCAATCCCACGGACAATGCGTAGTAGTTCGAGCAATTGTACTGCAGGATCACACGATAATTACCGGTTAACAGGTAAGCGGGCGTCCCCGGCCCATCGGGCTGGAAGAACGAGGCGAGGACGTCGTCGCCGATGGAGCCGAGGGGGGTGACGCCCTGTCGCCGCCACTCCGCAACGGTGAGCCAGCGCGAGTGGCGAGCATGGACGCGGTCGCAGCTGGGCGCCGCGAGCCGAGCCGCCGCGCTGCCGGCGGAAAAGCCGGATGACACGCTCGCGCGCACGCCCCAAGGCTGGCCGGGGCGCCAGCCGGCATCGCGAAAATAGTTGGCAATAGAGGCCAGTGTGTCCGCGTCGCTGCTCCAGATATCCGCATCGCCATCGCCATCCCCATCCGCTGCCAGGCGCAAGTAGACGCTCGGCAGGAATTGCGGGTTGCCGAAGGCCCCGGCCCAGCTCCCCTTCAAACGATGAGGCGGCACGCCGCGGTCCACCATCTTGAGCACCGCGATCAGCTCGCCTTCGAACAATGCGCGCCTGCGGCCCTCCCAAGCCAACGTCGCGAGCGAGCGGGCGAGGTCAAAGTCGCCGGTGTAGCTGCCGTAGTTCGTCTCATGCCCCCAGATCGCCAGCATGATCGGCCCGGGCACGCCATAGCGCCGCTCAATCGTCGGCAGCATGCCGGCATCCCGGCTATAGCGATCGCGGCCACGTCCGATCCGCGCGGCATCGACATGGGTGGCGATGTAGGGCGCGGTGGCGGGCGGCGTCGTGCTGCGCGAAGGCTGGCCGCCATCGAGCTGGATCACGCGCGAATTTGGCGTCAGGCCCGAGAGCATGCGCCCGATCGTCGCCTGGCTCACGCCTTCCCGAGCGGCACGCGCTCGCACCGTGTCGAGGTAGCTCTCGAAACTGGTGGCATTCGAATACGGCGCACCCGTGTATTGGGCCTGCACCGCCGGGAAAGGGAATGCGGCCAGGAGCGAGCATATCAGGCCCTGGCGCAGCAGGCGAAGCGGAAAGCGTCGTCTCATCATCCAGCGATCTCGCACAATCGCGTAGTCTTGGGAATGGGCGCGATGCTCGCATCGTCGCTTCGCCGGCACTCGTCCCCGCTGGCGCTTGCCAATCAAGCCCGGTGCCAGAGCCGGCTTGCACCGCGCGGCCATTCGGCTATGCGGCGCGTGCGGGACAGGTGGCAGAGTGGTCGATTGCTCCGGTCTTGAAAACCGGCGTGGGTGCAAGCTCACCGTGGGTTCGAATCCCACCCTGTCCGCCACTTCTCTTCACTCCCTTACCACACAGCGGTTCACATCCCGCTCGTGCCTGTTGCATTCGGCCAAATGCTTCGCTCTGTTGGTGAGCTCGGCAGCGTTGCTCGGCAACTTCTGCGGCGTTGCCGACTTTAGACCCGAAATACGTCTTAGAGCCGAACGATTTCAAAAGCAGAGGAACGCCACATGACGACACGTGAAGAGCGAGGCGAGAAGGAAACCAAGGCAGCCGCGGCCAAGGTCAAGAAGACGGGCAAGCCGGCAGGCGGCGCGCGTGGCGGTATCACCGCGCCGGTGCAGCCTTCGCCCGAGCTCGCCGAGATCGTCGGCTCCGACAAGCTGCCGCGCAGCGAAGTCGTGAAGAAGGTCTGGGACTACATCAAGAAGAACGACCTCCAGAACCCCAAGGACAAGCGCGAGATCCTGGCCGACGACAAGCTGGAGAAGATTTTCGGCGGCAAGAAGGCCACCATGTTCGAGATGAACAAGCACCTCGCCAAGCATCTCAAGGCCTGATCCCACCTCCCGCAGCACCGCACACAGCAGGGGCTGCGGGAGTTTTTTCCCTGCTCGCGCGCCCTCAGGCGCCCGCTGCTTCGGCGGGCCAGTGTCCGGGCTCCAGCACCGGCAGTGCCTCGAACGCACTTCGGTCGATGCGCAGCGACAGATGATCGCAGTTGAAATCCAACTGCTGGCGCGGCACCGCCCGCAGTCGCTCGTCGACACCGGCCAAGCCGCCCGACGCCACCACCACATAGCTGACGGCGCTCGTCGCGCATTCGATCAGTGCTTCCACCGCGTGCCCGATCTGCTCGCCCGCTTCATCGACCACGCTCATGCCGCCGATGCCCGTGGCGGTGAACAGCGTCGAGGATGAGGAACGCCGGCTCTCTTCCTGCGCGGCCTTGGCACCGTCCTCGTAGACCGCCTGCTTGCCCAGCCAGCGCCAGATCCCGACCAGGTTCACCAGAGTCAGAAAAGCGTTGGATGCGACCAGGTTCGTCTGCCCGGAGGTGAAGCCCACCGTCGTCCAGGCGATCGAGCCGACGGTGAACACCACAAAGCCCCAGCCCGTCAGCCGCGCGCCGAGGTTCGCGGCCGTCATCATCGCGGCGATCATGGTGGCGATCGGGGCAACCCAACCGGCGATTTCTTCCACAGACGACTCCTGAAAATGTGAGCGCGGCGGGGCTTAACCGGGCGCGAAGTGGGACTTGGGGATGTGGGTGATCCGGCAGGCGAGATCGGCCTCGCCCGAGGCGACGATGTAGTGATCGCCCCCATCGGCGATGCCGGTGGTGAAGACGATGTCGCGCACGTACATCTGGTGGTCGATCAGCGCCGTCAGCTCCGGGTTTGCCTCCAGCAGCGGCGCATGCTCGGTGCGGACCACCGTGCTGGGATCGTCGCGGTCGAGCAGCGACCAATAGGTGCGGTAAATCCCCACGATCTCGTGCGGCTCTACGCCGTGCCACAAGGTGAGCCAGCCCTCGTTGGTCAGGGTCGGCGGGGCGCCGCCACCCATGCGCGCGGTTGCGACAGTGCCGGCATGCGGGCGGATGCCGGGCTTGTCATGCGGCTTCCAGAACCGCGCATCGGGTGAGTAGGCGAGGTTGATCGAGGGGCCTGGGCGCCACTCGCTGCCGGGCGGATACGCGAAGTAGAGGTCGCCCAGCGGGCGGGTCTGCGCCCAATAGTGCCCGTCGATCAGGCCTTCGAAGATCAGCATGTCCTTGTTCTGGTGATCGAGGACGATGCCCTCGAACCTCCAGTTCAGCGCATCGTCTGAACTGTAGAGCGTCGTCGAGTGCCGCTCCGGGCTGACCGAGCAGGTCGTCATCAGGTACGTGTCGCCCACGCGGCTGATGCGAGCATCCTCGATGCCGTAGCACTGCAGGCTGCTGGTCGGCGCGATCGTCTTGTCGTAATGCTGGTCGATCACCTCCAGCCCATCGGGCGAAAGCTCCACCGGCAGCAGCCACGACAGGGAGGTGAGCGCCATGATCTTCCACCCACCGCCGCGCAGCATGAACTTGCGCGGGTCGGCGGTGTCCGCATAGTCGAGCGGCCAGGCGTCGAGCACGTAGCGGCCGCCGTCCGCCTCGTCCCAACGTATCGCGTGAACGTGATTATCGAACACCGGCTTGCGCAGGGCTTCGGCCACGCGGACCATCATCAGCAGGTTACCGTTGGGCAGCCGCGTCAGGCCGGGGTTGAACGCGCCCAGCACGTACGTCTCGGCATCGAGATGCCCCGCCAGCGGCGACCTGGACAGGTCGATGTCGTCGGGTACCAGAACAAGCTTGTCGACGTCATGGCGCATGGTCACGAGGTCCTTGGCTGAAAAGCGAAGTCGCCGCGCGGAGTGCGGCAAGGCTTGAAACGGCCGCGGTGCAGTACGTTCCGAATTGCAACGCCGCTGCGCACGATCACGCGGTGTCGCCGGCGTCGGGGTTGCGCTGAGCCTTGGTGTCGGTGCCGCTCGCCACGTGGTCGGCGGACCAGGCTCCCCGCTGACCAAGCGGAAGCTCGGGGCCGCTGGTGGTGTCGCGGCGGGTCTGGTGCTCCAGCTCGCAATTCAGTTCGGCGCCGAATACCAGCAGGTAGCTCGACAGGTAGAGCCAGGTCAGCAGGATCACCACCGTCGCAAGCGAGCCATAGGTGGCGCTGTAGTTTCCGAAGTTCGCCACGTACGTACCGAAGCCGACCGTCAGCCCAACCCATGCCAAGGCGAACAGCAGCGAGCCGGCCGACAGCCAGGTCCACCGCGCCTTTTCGCGCGAAGGGCCGAAGCGGTAGAGCAGAGCTGCGGCTCCGGCGGCCACGCCCACAAGCACAAGGTACGAGACGACCTGCAAGGCGAACGACACGAGCGGCGATGTCGGCAGGAATGTCTCCACCCGCGTCATCAGAGCAACCGCCAGCAGCGCCAACACCGCGACCACCACCGCCGCTGCCGTGATCGCCAGGGCAAGCAGGTTGACCTTGATGAAGCCCCGCGCCTCCTCTTCCTCGTAGGCGATGTTGAGCGCCGTCACGATTGCGGACGCGCCGTTGCGGGCGCTGAACAGCGCCAGCGCCAGCGCGATCAGGACGCCGAATCCCTTCTTGCCGCTGGAGCTCTGCACGACATACATCAGCTGCTCGCCGATCAGCTTGGCGATGTCCTGCGGCATGACCTTGGTCATCGCATTCATGTTGTCGAGCACGGTCTGCGGATCGGCGAGGATGCCGTAGCTCAGCACGATGGCACCCAGCAGCGGGAGCAGCGCCAGGAAGCTGTAGAACGACACACCCGCGGCGACGAGGCCGACGTTGTCGGACGAGGTTTCCTTGGCCGTCCGGACGAGCACGTCTTTCCAGCCCGCGAGCGACATCGCCCAAGGCGCCGGCGCGGCGTGGCGCGTGTCCTGTGCGTGATCCTCGGCCGATGCGGCAGCGCTCATGGCGGGGCTCCTCATTTGGTCGGTGTCAGACAAGGGACGAGAGTATCTCTTCGGTGCGGGCGAGTCGCACCTGCGGATCGGCAAAGTCACCCTTGCACACGTAACGCTCGCCCGAGCGGACCAGGCCCGCTCCCTTGAAGTCGGGCTTGTGGCCGGCGCGCGCCGTCAAGGCGATCGCGGCAGGTCCGGCGTCGACGCGCTCGATCCCGGCGGAACGAGCCAGGACGCGCAGTCGCGCATCGGCCAGCAAATCAGCAGCCTCGGCGGGCAGCTCGCCGAAGCGATCGAGCAGCTCCTCCTCGAACTGCGCCAGGCCGGATAGATCGCCGATCCGGGCCAGACGGGCATGGAGGGTGATGCGCAGGTCCAGATCCGGGATCCAGCTTTCCGGCAGGGTGCCGCTGAGCCCTGCATTCAGGACCGGCGACCAATCCTCGATCTCCTCGTCCCGCGCCCGTGCGATCGCCAGCTCCAGGAGGTGCTGGTAGAGCTCCACGCCGATCAGCTTGGCATGCCCGGCCTGTTCTTCGCCCAGCAGATCGCCAGCGCCACGCATGTCGAGATCGCGAGCGCTGATCGCGAAGCCGGCGCCAAGACGGTCGAATGCCGCAAGCGTGTTGAGACGTGCGAGGGTGCGCGGCGCGATCGGCTTTTCGGGATCGGTGAGCAGCAGGATATGACCACGCCGGCTCCCTCGCCCGACCCGTCCGCGCAGCTGATGCAGTTGCGAGAGGCCGAAGCGATCGGCGCGCCACACGATCATGGTGTTCGCACGCGGCACGTCGAGACCGGCCTCGATGATGTTTGTGGCGAGCAGCACGTCGCCGTCGCCCCTGGCAAAGCGCACCATGGTCTCGTCGAGGTCGGCGGCGGGCAGCTTGCCGTGCGCCTCCAGCACGGTCATCTCAGGGACGAGCCGCGCCAGGCGTTCGGCCAAACCGGCCAGGTCCTCGATCCGCGGCACCACCACGAAGCTCTGCCCGCCTCGGCTTCGCTCCCGCAGCAGTGCGATCCGCACTTGCGCGTCGTCGAACGCCGCGACTGTCGAACGGATCGGCTGGCGTCGCGCGGGCGGCGTGGCGATGATGGAAAGTTGTTGCAGCCCGACAAGCGCGCTTTGCAGCGTGCGGGGGATCGGCGTGGCGCTTAGCGTCAGGATGTGGTCGGCGCCCAAGCTCGCCAATTTGCCCTTGTCGGCCGCGCCGAACCTCTGTTCCTCATCGACGATTACGAGGCCGAGGTCGGCGAAGGTCACACCCTTGCCGGCGATCGCACCGGTGCCGATCACCACCGAAACACTGCCGTCAGCCAGGCCCTGCTTGACCGCCTTCTTCTCGGCCGCGCTGGACAGTCGCGACAGGCCGGCGACCGTGACACCTATGCCCTTGAAGCGGCGGGTGAACGTCTCGAGGTGCTGGCGCGCGAGAACCGTCGTCGGAACGGCAAGCGCGACCTGCTTGCCCGCAAGCACGGCGATGGCGGCCGCGCGCAGGGCGACCTCTGTCTTGCCGTAGCCGACATCGCCGACGACCAGCCTGTCCATCGGCCGGCCGGATGCGAGGTCGTCGCGAACGGCGTTGATCGCGCGGGTCTGGTCCGCCGTTTCGGTGAACGGGAAGTCATCGACGAAGCGCTCGTAGCGGGCCGGATCGGGTTCCAGCACGACTGCCTCGCGCTCGCGTCGTTCGGCGGCGAGCGTCGCCAGTTCGCGCGCCGTCTCCTCCAACGCCGCCTCGACCTGCCCGCGGCGCTTCTCCCAGCTCGATCCGTCCAGCTTGTCGAGCGTCACCGCATCTTCGTCGGTGCCGTAGCGCCAAACCCTGTGGGACTCGCTTGCAGGAACGAGCCGGCGCGCTTCGCCGGCAAAGCGCAGGACGAGCGCGTCGCCGCCATCAGGTGCGGCCTCCAGTCCCTCGATCACGCTGAGGCCATGATCCTGATGCACGACCACATCGCCGCGCCGCAGCTCGCCCAGCTGGAACGGGTCAATGTCGGCGTGGCTTCCTTCGCTCTCCTCGCGCTGCGCACGGCTGCCAAGCAGGTCCGCTGCCGACACCGCCAGTATGTCACGAAGCCGGAAGCCGCGCGGGATCGGCATGGCCATTGTCAGCAGCGATCCCGCCTCGGCAGCGACGACCTCCTGCCAGGATTGCACCTCCTGCGCGTCGCACTTGAGTGCGCGCGAGACGCGAGGAGCGAGGAAGCGCAAGTCACGACGCGTGCCGAGCAGGAGCACCTTGCCCTCAGCCAGCGCGACCTTCGCTTCCCGGGCGAACGCGCGCAATGGGTCGCGGGTCTCGGCGTAGCGTGCAGGCGGTTCGCCGAACTCGCCTTGGATGGGCTTAGTCGAGTGGCTCGCCAGGTTCTCTTCCCAGCGTTCCTGGTCGCAGACGCCGCGCAGCGGAGATCCCTCGCCGCGTCCGGCGGCGTCGGCGGCTAGGTCGAGGAAGGTCAGGCGACGCTTGTCGGCACCGCGCTCTGCCAGGAGGCGCGCTCCCGGCAGGTGGTCGAGCAGAGCCACGCCTTGCTCGTCGTCCGGCTCACGGGCGCGGCCGATCTCGAGACTGTCGCAGCTGCCGAGCGTCAGCTGGGTGATCGCGTCGTATGGGCGGATCGAGACGATTGCGCCCTCCGCCACTTCGATGCGGCGCGGCCCCCCCGCATCGGCGGGATAGATGTCGATGACGTTGCCGCGCATGGCGAACTCGCCCGGCTCGTCGACCCGCTCGTCGGCGAAATAGCCGATCTCTTCGAGCATGCCGGTCAGTTCCGCGGCATCGAGCTTGTCACCGCAGGCGAGGATCGGTGGCGCCGTATCGTAAGTGGCGGGACGGGCGTACAGCCGCGCGCAGCTCTCTCCGGTGGTCACCAGCGCGGTATGGCCTGCCTCCGCGCCCTCTTGGGCCAGGCGCAGCGCGCGCAAGGCGCTGGTGCGCTGCCCGGCATTCGCGGGCGTTGGGGGCGACTGGTCTCCGGGCAAGGCATCACTGCCAGGGCAAAAGACGATGCGGTGCTCACCTGCGGCGGCCTGGAGTGCCTGCGCCACCTCGCGTGCACGGGGCTCGTCGCGGGCCATGTAGATACAGTCGCCGGAAGCGAGTTCATCCAACAAGACCGCTACAACCTCGCCGACACCATCGGCTTCGCCTTCTGAGTTCCTGCTGTCCGCTTTCGACACGCGCGCCATTTGGTTCATGGCAGCCGAACCCGGGACAGCGCCTGCTTGTTCCGTGAAATCAAACGGATGTGGTGAAGATCGCTATAGCGCGAGCCGCGAGGCGGTGGATCGAGCGGGGATGCTCCAGCCTCCTGCCCTCAGGCGGGCAGGCGCAGGTTCTCCAGCTGGTCCTTATGCGGCAGGTTCTCGTATGCGGGCTCAAAGCCCAGGATCACGTACATCTCGCGGTCGAGATAAGGCGCGGCATCGCCGGCCCGCATGTCCACCCGCGCGCACTCGCCGATGCCGGGCAGCTCGGTTCGGAACAGTCCCTTACGTACCGATCGGGTCATGTTTCGCTCGTTTCGCATACGCGCAGCCCTGCCGAGGGCGTGAGGCCGGGGCAAGGCGGCGCAGGGCTTTGTCACATTACGATCATGTCACAGTGACAAATCGTGTGCCGGATCGGGACGCGCGTCGCCGGTGAAGCTCGGATCAGCGATCCGCTAAACGCTTCGTAAAGGCTTGGCGCGCAAGGCCAGGACATGGATCACACACAATGAAGCATGAGCCGATTGATCATGGCGCGGCAACGCCGGCGCGCTCTGCTCCGCGTGCAGGAATTACGCTGATCTGCGAAGTGCGCCAAGGTTCGCGGCCGTGGGCTCCGGCGCGACTCGAAGACTTGTCGCCCGGCGGGTTTCGCATCGCTCGACTTCCGGGCGCCCGTGCAGAGCTGCCGCTGCGCATGCGCATACCGGGCATGCAATTGTTGAGCGCCGAGATCCGTTGGATGCGTGACGGCGCCGTCGGCTGTGCTTTTGCCGAGCCGTTGCACGTTGCGGTGTTCGAACACATCGTGCGCAGCGCCGACTGAAACGCTGCGCACGACCAAGCATCACATGTGGATGACGCGGCCGTAAGCGGCAAGCACCGACTCGTGCATCATCTCTGACAGCGTGGGGTGCGGGAACACCGTGCCGATCAGTTCTGCCTCGGTGGTCTCCAGCGTCTTGCCGACGACATAGCCCTGGATCAGCTCGGTCACTTCCGCGCCGATCATGTGCGCGCCGAGCAGTTCGCCGGTCTTGGCGTCGAACACGGTTTTGATGAAGCCTTCCGCCTCGCCGAGCGCGATCGCCTTGCCATTGCCGATGAACGGGAAGCTGCCGACCTTCAGCTCGTACCCGGCTTCCTTGGCCTTGGCCTCTGTCAGGCCGACCGATGCGATCTGTGGGTGGCAGTAGGTGCAGCCGGGAATGTTGCTGCGATCGAGCGGATGCGGGTGGACTTCGGTGTTGCCCAGTTCCTGCGCGATCGCCTCGGCGGCGGTGACGCCCTCGTGGCTCGCCTTGTGCGCCAGCCAGGGGCCTTCCACACAGTCGCCGATCGCCCACACGCCCTTGACGTTGGTGCGGCCGAGCGGATCGACCTTGATGTGGAAGCGCTTATCCGGCTCGATGTTGAGCTCTTCGAGGCCGATGTTCTCAAGGTTCGGCACGATGCCGACCGCGACGATGACGTGGCTGAACTCGGTCGTCTCTTCCTTGCCGGCCTTGTCCTTGATGGCGACCTTCACTCCAGTGTCGGACTTTTCGATCGCCCCAACCGCAGCCTTGGTGAGAATCTTGATCCCCTGCTTGGTCAGCTGCTTCTCTAGGAACGTCGAGACATCGGCGTCCTCCACCGGCACGATGCGGTCGGCCATTTCGACCACCGTCACCTCGCTGCCCATGTCGTTGTAGAAGCTGGCGAACTCGATGCCGATCGCGCCCGAGCCGATGACCAGCAGCTTGGTCGGAAGCTCCTTGGGCGTCATCGCATGGCGGTAGGTCCAGATCCGCTCGCCGTCGCTCTTGGCCTTCGGCAGCTCGCGGGCGCGGGCTCCCGTTGCGATCACGATGTGCTTGGCTTCAAGCGTCTCACTGCCCTTCTCGCCCGTGACTTCGAGCTTGCCCGGCGCGACCAGCTTGCCGGTGCCCATGTGCACGGTGATCTTGTTCTTCTTCATCAGCCCGGTGACGCCACGGTTGAGCTGGTCAGCCACTCCGCGCGAACGCTTCACCACGGCCTCGAGGTCGGCGGTGATGTTCTCCGCCGCGAGACCATAGGCCTTGGCGTCCTTCATCTGGTGGAACACCTCGGCCGAGCGCAGCAGCGCCTTGGTCGGGATGCAGCCCCAGTTGAGGCAGATGCCGCCCAGCTTCTCGCGCTCGACGATCGCGGTCTTGAGGCCCAGCTGCGCCGCGCGGATCGCCGCGACATAGCCGCCGGGGCCTGAGCCAAGAACGATGACGTCGTAGGTGTCTGCCACTGAAATCTACTCCTGCTCGGATTCTTGATCGATTGGGCGAGGGCGACCCGCTTCGTCGATGGCGACGAAGGTGAACGTCGCCTCGGTTACCTTGACTTCCTCGTCCTCGGTGCGGTGCCGACGCCAGGCCTCGATGCCGATGCTCATCGAGCTGCGGCCCGTACGCTTCATCTCGGCATAGACCGACACCTCGTCACCTACCTTTACAGGGAGGTGGAACTTCATGCCGTCGAGCGCAATCGTCACCGCTCGACCGCGCGAGTGCCGCGCCGCCAGCAAGCCGGCGCCCGAATCCATCAGGCTCAGCAGCCAGCCGCCGAAGATGTCACCGTAAGCATTGGTGTCCGCGGGCATGGCGGTCACGCGAATGACCGGATCGCGTCGCGCCTCGGCCACCTCAAGCGACCTGGCTGAGCGCATCAAGCGGACAAGGACGATCGTTGGCGTCGAGCACCACGAAGGTGAAAGTACCGTTCGCCACCTCCACCTGATCTTCGCTCGCCCGCGCACGCCCGAAGCCACGCGTCTGGATCGTCATCGAGGTGCGACCCTTGCGCGCGATCTCGGCATAGACGTTGAGCTCGTCACCCACCTGCATGACGCCGGGAAACGCGAAATCCGTCGCGCCCACGACCACCGCCTTCAGCCCCGTCCTGCGGGTGACCTGCGAAGCGGCTCCGAGCGCCAGCTGGCTCATCAGCCAGCCGCCGAACACGCCGCCGTACGGATTGAGGTCCGTCGGCATCGCCGTCACACGGATGACGAGGTCGCCGGCTGGCTCCATCCTCAGGCCACCATGCTCAGCGGGTTCTCGACGTATTCCTTGAACGCCGTCATCAACTGCGCACCGCTGGCGCCGTCGACGGCGCGGTGGTCGAAGCTGCCGGTCGCGGTCATAATCGTGGCGACGCCGAGCTGGCCGTCGGGCATGACCCACGGCCGCTTCTCGCCCGCGCCGATCGCCAGGATCGTCGACTGGGGCGGGTTGATCACGGCGGTGAAGTGCTTGATGCCCATCATACCCATGTTGGAGATCGAGGCAGTGCCGCCCTGATACTCCTCGGGCTTCAGCTTGCCTTCCTGCGCGCGCTTGCCAAGGTCCTTCATCGCCTTGGCGATCTCGGAGAACGAGCGGCCGTTGGCATCCGAGACGATCGGGGTGATCAGACCATTGGGGATCGAGACCGCCACCGAAACGTCGGCGCGCGCGTACTTGATCATCTCGTTCCCGGCGAAAGTCACGTTGCACTCGGGCACGTCGATCAGCGCCTTGCCGAGCGCCTTTATCAGCATGTCGTTGACCGAGACCTTCACGCCCTGCTTCTCCAGCGCGGCGTTAAGTTCAGAGCGCATCGCCATCAGCTTGTCGAGGCTGATGTCCACGGTCAGATAGATATGCGGCGCCTGCTGCATGGACTGAGCGAGGCGGCGCGCGATGGTCTTGCGCATGCCCGTCAGCTTCTCGACGCTGTGCGGAATGCGCGCATCGAGCAGGGCGCGAGTGTCGTCCGCCATCTCGACGGTCGCAGGCGCCGGTGCCGGCGCGGCGGTGTCATTGGCGGGTGCCGGCGCTGCCGTAGCGGCCTTGGGCTTCGCCGAGCCCGGCTGCGCTGCCTCGATGTCGGCCTTGATGATGCGGCCGTGAGGGCCCGAGCCGGTCAGGCCATCGATGTCGACGCCCTTGGCGGTGGCGAGCCGGCGGGCGAGCGGGGAAGCGGCGATACGGCCCTCCTTGGGTTCGGATGATGCGGCAGGTGCAGCTGCAGCTGCAGGTGCCGGCGTCGGAGCAGGAGCCGGCGTCTCGGCCTTCTGCTGCGAAGGTGCGGGCTTCGACTCTTCCTTGGGCGCCTCTGCCTGAGGCGTCTCGGGCTTCGGTTCGGCCGGGGCTTCCGCTGCCTCGGAGGCATCCTCGTCTTCGCCCGAAAGCGTGGCGATCACGGTCCCGACCTTCACGCCTTCGCTGCCTTCGGGGATCAGAATCTTGCCGATCGTGCCTTCATCGACCGCCTCGAACTCCATCGTCGCCTTGTCGGTCTCGATCTCGGCCATGATATCGCCGGACGCGACCGTGTCGCCTTCCTTCACGAGCCACTTGGCCAGCTTGCCCTCTTCCATCGTCGGGGACAGGGCGGGCATCTTGATCTCGATCGGCATGGGGGCGAGCACTTCCTCTTGGCGACGTGTCTGGCTGAGCCCGTCCTTGGACAAATTGACCGCGAGGGGCAAGCCGCCAATCGCCCATCGGGCCGCCGAAAGGCTCGCTTGCGCGCCAGGCGAAACAATCCGATACGCAAGAGCCGCAGGAGGAGAGTTCGATGCGCGTCTATCTCGTCATCGTCGACGAGTCCGAAGAGGCTTTGGTCGCGCTACGCTACGCCGCGCGCCGCGCCGCGCAGACCGATGGTGTCGTCCACCTGCTCGCCCTCGTGCCGCCGCAGCCGTTCAATGCCTTTGCCGGGGTGCAGGCGACGATCGAAGAGGAAGCGCGCTCCCGCGCCGAGACGCTGGTGACGGCAGCCGCAGGCAACCTGCTCTCGCAAGGCGGCAAGATGCCCGCCATCGCCGTGCGCATGGGTGAGGATACCAAGGTTGTGCGCGAATACCTCGCCGAGCATCCGGAGGTCTCCGCGCTGGTGCTGGCGACGGCCAAGGATGGTGGGCCTGGGCCGCTGGTAGCGCACTTCACCAGCCTGGGCACGCGGATGCCCTGCCCGGTGTTCGTGATCCCCGGACACTTGGACGAGGGTGAGATTGACCGGTTGAGCTGAGCTGGTCGGCTCACGTCATCCCGGGCGCGACCCGGGACCGGTTTCGGCAGATCGCGACCTCACGTGCTCCGCTGAGCACGGGCGCTACGACGTCAGCGCGTGAGATGCCGCAACTGGATCGAGGTCAAGTCCGGGTCGACGCGATGCCTAACGCTTCTTTTTGCCCTGGTGCCGGATGTTCGATGGCCGACCGCGCTTCCCGACGAGGTGCTTGCCGCGCGGCTTGGACGGCAGCGGCTTGCCCCGAGGCTCAACGCCGCTCGAGCCGCCTTCGACAAGTTCGAACTTCAGCGCGCCGGTTAGCGGATTGGCTTCGGCCAGCTTGAGGGGCAAACGGTCGCCGCTGGCGTACTTCGTGCCGCTCTGCTCGCCCACCAGCACTTGCGCGCGCTCATCGTAGTGGAACCGCTCGTCGCCGAGCGTCGAGACGGGCACGAGACCATCGCCACCCAAGCCGATGATGGTGGCGAAAAAGCCGAACTTCTGCACGCCGGTGATCCGCGTCGGGAACGTCTCGCCCACCCTGCTCGACAGCCAGGCGGCGACATAGCGGTCGATCGTTTCGCGCTCCGCTTCCATGGCGCGGCGCTCGGCCTTGCTGATCGCATCGCTGACGCGGCTGAGATCGTCGCGGTCGCGATCGGACAGCCCTGAGGTCTTCGGCAGGTCGGCCTTCGGCGCAGGCTGCTCCAACCCGTAGGCATCGACCAGCGCTCGGTGCACCAGCAAGTCGGCATAGCGCCGGATCGGCGACGTGAAGTGCGCGTAGGAACCCAGCGAGAGGCCGAAGTGCCCGGCATTGCGCGGACCATAGTAGGCCTGCGTCTGGCTGCGCAGCACCGCCTCCATAACCAGCGCCTTCTCGCTCTCGTCCGCCACGTCCTTGAGCATGCGGTTGAAGAGGCCCGGTGTGATCACTTGGCCAAGCGCTAGTTTGCGGTCGAAGGTGGCGAGGTAATCCTTGAGCGCGATCAGCTTCTCGCGGCTTGGCGGTTCGTGCACGCGATAGACCACGGGCGCGACCTTCGCCTCCAGCGCCTTCGCTGCAGCGACGTTGGCCGCGATCATGAAGTCCTCGACGACGCGGTGAGCATCGAGCCGCTCGCGCACCGCAATTTCGGCGATGCGGCCTTGCTGGTCGAGCATAACGCGGCGCTCGGGCAGTTCCAGTTCCAACGGATCGCGATCGGCGCGCGCGGTGGCGAGCGCCTTCCAGGCCGACCAGAGGTTCTGCAGGACCTCCAGCGCAACCTCACCATCGGCAGCGCTCTCGTCGATACGCCGCTGTGCCTCCTCGTAGGCGATTACTTCCGCGATCCGCACCAGCGCGCGGGTGAAGCGCCACTCCGTCACCTTCCCGCGCCCGTCTATGCGCATGTGGCAGGCCATCGCGGCACGGTCCTCGCCCGAACGGAGCGAGCAGACATCGGCGCTCAGCACCTCGGGCAGCATCGGCACCACGCGATCGGGGAAGTAGACCGAGTTGCCCCGCTTCCTGGCCTCGCGATCGGTCCCGCTGCCCGGGCGGACGTAGAACGACACGTCGGCGATCGCCACCAGCGCGCGGAAGCCACCCTCGCCGTCTGGCTCGGCCCAGATCGCATCGTCGTGGTCGCGCGCGTCACTGGGATCGATCGCGACGATCGGCAGATGCCGCAAGTCCTCGCGATGCTCGGGGCTGAGCGGCAGCTTGGCGGCACGCTCGGCCTCGTCCAGCATCTCCTGCGAGAATACGTTGGGAATGCCGTGCTTGTGGATCGCAATCAGGCTGAACGCCCGCGGCGCCAGCGGCTCACCCAGCACTTGCGTGACCTTCAGCCCCGAGCGCATCGAGCGGCCCGCAGGCTCGGCCAGAACCAGCTCGCCCTTCTCCGCCCCGCCGAGGTCAGAGATCGGCATGGCATTGCGGATGCGCTTGTCGACCGGCGCGAGCCAGCCCTTGCCGGCCGCATCGATCTCCACGACGCCGAGCACCTGTTCCTCACGCGCCGCGATCTTCTTCATCGGATAGCCGCGCCAGTGGCCGTTGCTTTCCTCGGTGCGCGCCAGCACGCGATCGCCCTTCTTGAGCGCGGGCGCACGCTGGCTCTTCGGTCCACCCGGGCCCTTCTCGATCAGCCGGATGCGCGGCGGCGGCGTGGCGTCGTCGGGCTGCCAGCTGTCGGGCACGGCAATCGCCTCGCCATCGTCGATGTCGATGACCCGCAGCACCGTCACCTTGGGCACCCCGCCCATGCGGTGATAGGCAGTTCGCTTGCCGTCGATCAGGCCTTCCTCGGCCATGTCCTTCAGCAGTGCCTTGAGCTGGATCTTCTCCTGCCCTTGCAAGCCAAAAGCGCGGCTGATCTCGCGCTTGCCCGCAGGCTCGCTCGACTCCTGGATGAAGTCGAGGATCTGCTGACGGGACGGAAGGCCGGGGGCGCGCTTTGCTGGCATCCCCAGCATCTAGGCGGCGCGGGGCCCCGCGGCAATGGCAGTGCCGTTATTGGCCGAGCGGCACGAAAGCACCGCCGGGCACCGCCGCGGCGATCGGGCTTTGCGCGCCGCCGTCCGCCACGGCGCTGACGCCGAACAGCCAATCGTCGCCGCGCACGCCGGTGAGGCTCACCTTGGTGTCGGCAACGCCCGCACGCACCGGCTTGGCCTCCCACTCGGTCGCGTCGGTGCGCCGCTGCCAGACGTTGTAGCTGCGCGCGCCGGGCACCGCCTGCCAGGAGATGTCCGAGTTGGTGGAGAGCGCCGCCTCCACCTTGGGCGCGGGCGGCATCGGCGCTGCGGCAATCGCGGCCAGCGCCGCGATGTTGAGGCGTGTCACCTTGGCGAGGTACGGAAAATCCATCTCGTCGATCGTGTCACCGAATTTGGTGCCGTTTTCGGTGCGCAAGTCCTGGTGCTGGTGATCGTAGTCCTCGATCGCCACGGAGAAGCGGATCGCCGGGTAGCCTTTCTCCAGATAGGGCAAGTGGTCGCCGCCGCGCCCCATGCGGTCCGAGCGCCAGACCTGCCGCACCTCGAGACCCGGCTGCGCCAGGCCCGCAACGTAGCGCGAGAGGTTGCGGCTGGGGCTATCGTTCTCGCCGCCGAAGCGACGAGCATCGGCGCGGGTCTTGTCGGTCGCATCGGCGCGCGGCCCTTCGGAGAACACGCGCACGTGGGTGTCGTCGACCAATCCGTCCGAGCCGTGGGTGCCGCCGACGATGTCGTTGTTGAGGACGGCTTTGACCTTCCAGCCCTGCTTGGTCGCATAGTCGGCCAGCAGCTTGCCGCCGTAGAGCCCCTGCTCCTCACCAGAGAGCACGGCGTAGACGATGGTGGTCGGGAACTTGCGCTTGGACAGCATGCGCGCTGCCTCCAGCACCAGCGACACGCCTGAGCCGTCGTCGTTAGCACCCGGCGCATCCTTGGTCGCGTCCATGACACCGCTGACGCGGCTGTCGATATGGCCCTGCACGATCACAACCTCGTCGGGGCGCTCGCTACCGCGCTGGATCGCAATGACGTCGGCCAAGCGCACGGGCGTGGGGATGCGTGTGCCGCTGACTGTGGTCTCGGGCCGCGCGATCGTCAGGCAGCCGCCGCACGCCTTGGCAGAGCGGCGGAACTCGCCCTCCGCCCAGTTCAGCGCCGCGCCGATGCCGCGCTTGGGATCGGTCTGTGAGGATAGCGTGTGGCGCGTGCCGAAGCTGACCAGCTTTTCGATGTCGGCATGCTGGCGCGCTTCGGAGACCTGAGCCTCCTGCGCCAGGGCTGGGGTGGTGAGAAGCGCGCCGGCGACGAAGGGAATCAGGGACTTGTGCATGCCCGCAGGTTTGCCGCGTCCGCTTCCGAACGCAAGGGCGCTGAAGGACTACGTCGACCCGGGCTCGCCTCGGGTCGACGATACTTAATAAGACCGCGCCACGTAGATCCGCTCCACCGCGGGCTCGCTGGTGAACACGCACGCCCCGCTCACCGCCTCGCCGCCGAGTGGCGTGTTGCGGATCGTCAGCTTGAGTGCCTTCAACCGCTGCACCACGCCGTCCAGAGCCTCGCCGGTCGGCCGCGACCAGACGACTTCGGCCCAGCCGGGATAGCGCTTGTCTTCGGAGAAGAACGCAGCGAGCGCCTCGAAGCTGTCGACTTGCGCGATCTGCGCGTCGCGGCGAGCCTTGGCTTCGGCGTAGAGGGCCTCCTGGAACGCCTCCAGATCCGAGACAGCGCGCGCGACGAACTCGTCCTTGGCCAGCGCCACGAAGTTGGCCTTTGCCGCCTGGTTCCACAGCTGATCGCGGCGCAACATCGATACCTGGCCGTTGGCCGCGTCGCGCCCGCCGATCTCCAGGATGAGGGGCACGCCCTTCTTGACCCAGGCCCAGCGCTTCTGAGTGGCCTTGCCAGGCCGCTTGTCGAGCAGCACGCGCACCGGCTCGCCGAAGGCGGAGAGCCCGCTGAGCGCCTTGGTCAGCTCCGCGCAATAGGCGAGCAGCGCCTCGTCCTCGGCGTTGTCGCGCAGCATCGGCAGCACGACGATCTGGTGTGGCGCCACGATCGGCGGCACCCGCAAGCCATCGTCGTCGCCATGGGTCATGATCAGCCCGCCGATCATACGCGTCGAGGTGCCCCAGCTAGTGGTATGGGCATACTGCTGCGTGCCCTCCTTGTCCTGGTACTGGATCCCCGCCGCCTGCGCGAAGCCGGTGCCGAGATAGTGCGAGGTGCCCGCCTGCAGCGCCTTGCCGTCCTGCATCATGGCTTCGATTGAGTAGGTCGCGACGGCGCCGGGAAAGCGCTCGTTTTCCGGCTTCTCGCCCGCGACCACGGGCATCGCCAGCTCGGTCTCGGCGAAGTCGCGGTACATTTCGAGGGCGCGCAGCGTCTCTTCCATGGCGTCGTCGCGGTCGGCGTGGGCGGTGTGGCCCTCCTGCCACAGGAACTCGCTGGTGCGCAGGAACATGCGCGTGCGCATTTCCCAGCGCACGACGTTGGCCCATTGGTTGGTCATTAGCGGCAGGTCGCGCCAGGACTGCACCCAGCGCGCCATCGCGGCGCCGATCACCGTCTCCGAGGTCGGCCGCACGATCAGCGGCTCTTCCAGCTTGGCCTCGGGATCGGGGACCAGCCCGCCGTTCGGCCCTGCGATCAGGCGATGGTGGGTGACCACGGCCATCTCCTTGGCGAAGCCTTCGACGTGATCAGCCTCCTTGGCGAAGTAGGAGAGCGGGATGAACAGCGGGAAATAGCAGTTCTGCACGCCGGCCGCCTTGATGCGGTCGTCCATGCGGCGCTGGATGCGCTCCCAGATGCCGTAGCCCCATGGCTTGATCACCATGCACCCGCGCACGCCCGACTCCTCTGCCATCTCGGCTTCGGAGATCACCTCCTGGTACCACTGGGCGAAGTCGTCCTGGCGCTTGATGGTCAGGGCATGGCGGATCTGAGCGGGCTGATTCATGCGCGCGCTGTTAGCCGGAGTCGCGGGTGCGGCAAAGGGCAGTGTGGCCGGATCGAGCCTTTCGGAGCTTACCAGCCGAGCTGCGTCACTGCGACGGTGTCGCCTTGGCTGCCTTGTTCGCGGCTACCAGCGAGTCCCAGGTTGCCCAATCGATCGAGCGGCCCGGATAGGCCACTTTGGCGAACGGCCAGTCCTTGCGCACCCACTCGACAACCCACTTGTAGAGCTTGGCCTCGAAGCCGCTGTCGAAGTCGGCCTTTGTCACCCACAGCCTGACCATGGCATCGTAGCCCGGCACCGGGCTGGGCGAGACGTACACGCTGCCACGCTCGCGCTTGCCGTCGGGCGTCAGCACGCCGTAGGCAAAGGAGGTGCGGTTGCGGAACCTGCCTGCTTCGCCTTGCATGTCCTTCATCGCATCCTCGGACGTGATGCCGGCAGTCGGCCAGTTTTTGCTGCGCGAGAAGGTCTTCTGGAGGTGCTCGATCGACGACATGTAGGCGTCGTAATCGACCTGGACCAAGTCAGGCCCGAGCGGCACGAGCTTGAACCCCGGCCCTTTCGCCGCGACCGGAACCTTGAACCCGGGTGCGACGAGCGGCGGGCGCTTTGCCGGTGCCGTCGAGGCGACAGCAGGCGCCGCAGTGCCTGTGGCGGCGATGGTCTTAGGCGCTTGTGCCACGGCCGAGGCAGCCGGTATCGTGGACGCCACAAGTGCCAGCGCTGTGCGTGCCATCGATCGCTTCATCACGAGTTCCTCAGGGCTAGGTTGGTGAGACGCCATCCACGCGCGGCGGCTCTCATGCGAGCAGGTCGACCAGGTCTTCCGGGTACCAGAGCTCATCGAGCGCCGCGAGCTCCGCCCGGTCGAACCAGCGCCAACTGCGCATGACGCTGCGCTCGAGATCGGTATGGCCACCGGTGTCGATCGCTGCGCCGGGAGGCAGCGTGACGCGGAAGTAGCGTTCGTCCGCGATCACCGGGACCCCTTCGAGGGTCAGGAACTCGGCGGTCTTGCGCGCGATCTGCTCACCCGGCTCCGCGACGATGCCGGTCTCCTCGCGCAGTTCGCGGCGGGCAGCATCCTCGTAACTTTCGCCGGGATCGACGGCACCGCCGGGCGTGCACCAGAATGGCGGGCGATCGGCAGGGTCGAAGCGAAACAGCAGCACGCGGCCCGCCTCGTCCTGAAGCACGATCCGAGCCGCCGGCCGCGCGACCCGGACGACCTCGCCCGCCGATACGCTGCCGTCCATCAGCTACTTGCCGAGCGAGTCGAGCCGCTTCTGGATCTCGGCCATCTGGTCGCGCAGCGCCGACAAGTCGTCCGCCCCAGGCGCGGGCGCGGCCGGCGGCGGCTCTGGCTTTTCCGAGCCGGGCATGAACGCAGCCGCGGCAGCCTTGAACATCGCCATGTTCTGCTCTGCCAGCTTGGCCAGCGGGTTGTTGCCCAGGCTGTCCTCGAACGCCTTGTGCAGCTTGGCCTGGTTGGCGCGGAAATTGTCCATCGAGGCTTCGAGATAGTGCGGGATCAGCGACTGCATCGAATTGCCGTACATTCCGATCAGTTCGCGCAGGAAGTTCACCGGCAGCATCTGCTCACCATTGGACTCCTCCTCCATGATGATCTGGGTCAGGATCGTATGGGTGATGTCGTTGCCGGACTTGGCATCCAGGACTTTGTAGTTGATGCCTTCGCGCGTCATCGCAGCGAGGTGATCGAGCGTGATGTAGCTCGACGAGCGGGTGTTATAGAGCCGCCGATTGGCGTATTTCTTGATGATTACGGTATCGTCGTCGCTCGCCGCTTCAGCCATCGCACTGTCCCATCTTTTTCTCTGTCGTGCGAAGCTACCAGCGAAACGCTGCAGTGCAACAACTTTGCTGCGCAGCATGACTGCAAAAAGCGAGGAAATCAGCGGCCGAAGCGCCTGCCCAGCAACGTCAGCAGTTCATATTGGGACAATCCGGACGCGCTTGCAGCGTCGGCTAAGTGGTACTGCGTAGTGACCCAGTCACCCTCGCCCAGGTCCGGAGCTTCGCTGAGGTCGATGACGGTCATGTCCATGCTCACGCGGCCCAGGACGGGCAGCGCTTGGCCGCCCGCTTGCATCAGTCCCTTGCCCGACCAGCAGCGCAAATAGCCGTCCGCATAACCGAGTGCGATCGTGCCGACCCGCATCGTCGTGGGCGCGGTGAACGTGGCGTTGTAGCCGACTGTGTCGCCCGGCTGGATCGTGCGAACCTGCATGATCGCGGCTTCGGGACGCACGACCTGTTGGATGCTCCCCGCCAATTCCTCGCACGGAATGCCGCCGTAGAGCGCCAGGCCAGGACGCGTGAGCGCGCCGTGGTAGTCGGGCCCAAGCGCGATCCCTGCGCTGTTGGCAAGGCTGGCCCTGGCGTGCGGCACCTGCGCGCAAGCCTCCTGCCAGCGCGCCAGCTGTAGCGCGTTCAGCGGCGAGACCTCTTCAGCCGAGGCGAGATGCGAGAGCAGCACATCAATTCGGAGGGCGCGTATCACTTCGTCACCGAGGTCCCGCATCGGCAGACCCAGGCGATTGATGCCGGTGTCCACCATCAAGTCGCATGAGCCGCCCCCCGTGGCCGTCCAGCGACGCGCCTGCTCCAGAGAGTTGATCACCGGCTTTACCCCGAGCGCGCGCAGCCATGCGGCATCTTGGTCACGCAAGGGGCCGTGCAGCACGCTGACCTGCGAAGGTTCGACCATGGCGGCAACCTCGCGAGCCTCAAGCGGGTGCGCCACGAAGAAGTCGCGGCATCCCGCCACCGCCAGTTCCGGCACCGCGACCGACGTGCCGACGCCATAGGCATTGGCCTTGACCGCGGCGCCGGCCCGCGCGCTGCCGGACAGTCGATCGAGCGCCTGCCAGTTGCCGCGCAGCGCCTCACGGTCGATCGCCAATCGCAGCGCCGGGGATGGCGCCGCCGGGTCAGTCTCAGGCATCGTCTTCGAATTCTCGCGGCGGTCCGCCCTTGAGGCCCCACCAAGCCACCACCAGCGCCACCAGCACCACCGCCCAGGTGTACCATAGACCGGAGTAGGCATTGCCGGTCTTGGCGACGATGTAGCTGGCGATCAGCGGCAGGAACCCGCCAAGGTAGCCTGCGCCAATATGGTAGGGGATCGACATCGAACTGTAGCGGATCTTGGCCGGAAACATCTCCGTGAGCAGCGCCGCGACCGACGCATAAGTCAGCGCCGAAAGAGCGCCAAGCACGCACAACAGCCCGCCGATCAGCACGAGGCTGCCAAGCGGCGGCGTCTGCTTGGCGAAGTTGTAGCCAGCGCGTTCGAGCAGTCCTTTCAAGGTCTCGGTGCGTGCCTTCTTGTCGGCCCAGATTGCCGCCGTCGGTCCGCCGAGCTGATAACCACGACTGCCGATGGTAAGGCCCACCTCACGTTGATTGCCGTCCCGCACCAGATCGTAGCTCACGCCCAGAGCCGTCAAATCGGAAAGCAGCTTGCCGCAGTTCGTCGGTTGCTCGGAGGCGAAGGGATCGTAGGCGCAGTCGGGCCCGGCCACGGACACCGGCTCGCGTCGCGCCGCCTCGGCAAGGGCAGGGTTCGCGTAGTGGCCGATGCCCCAGAACAGCGGGAACAACAGCAGAAGCGTCAATGCATTGCCCCAGATGATCGGTTTCTTGCGCCCGACCTTGTCGGACAGCGCTCCGACGAACACGTAGAACCCCATGGCGACCAAGCCCGCGAGCCCGACGGTGATCTCGGCGGTGGTCTCGTCCACCCGCATCGGGCCTTTCAGGAACGAAAGGCTCGAGAAGAAGGCGGTGTACCAGATCGTCGTCAGGCCGCCCGTCACGCCGAACAAGGCGACGAAGATGCGCTTCTTGTTGCCGGGATAGGTGAAGCTCTCGACGAACGGATTGCCCGCGATCTCGCCCGCGGCCCTCATCGCCTTGAACACCGGGCTCTCGTTCAGCTTCAGACGCATGTAGAGCGACACCGCGAGGAGTGCGAGGCTGAGCACGAAGGGCAGGCGCCAGCCCCAATCGGCGAAGACGTCCGCGGGGATTAGGTAGCGGCATGCAAGTACGACGATCACGCTCAGCACGAAGCCGCCGACGACGCTCGCCTGTATGTAGCCTGTGTAGTAGCCGCGCTTGTTGGGCGGAGCGTGCTCGGCCACGTAGATCGCGGCGCCGCCATACTCACCGCCGAGCGCCAGGCCTTGCAGGATCCGCAGCAGGATGATGATCAGCGGCGCGGCGACGCCGATGCTGGCGGCAGAGGGGATCAGGCCGACGCCGGCCGTGGCGATGCCCATCAGTGTGACGGTGACGAGGAAGGTGTACTTGCGGCCGAGCTTGTCGCCCCAGTAGCCGAACAGGATCGCACCAAGCGGACGGAAGCCGAAGCCGACGGCGAAGCCCGCCCACACCAGCAGCAGCTGCAGCGTCTCGCTATCGGCGGGAAAGAAGGTCTTGCCGATGATCGAGGCGAGCGTGCCGTAGATGAAGAAGTCGTACCACTCGAAGATCGTGCCGGCCGAGGAGGCGGCGATCACCAGGCGGATGTCGGAGGCGCTGGGCTCCCCATGCGCTTGCACGTGCGCGCCGCCGGCGGCTGCTTCGACCATCGTTTCACGTCCCCCGCGAGTTGCCTTTGACAAAAGGCCTTAGCTTGCGTCCTTCGCAGAGGGAAGCAGTTGCAGGACGGCGGTCCACGGCAGCATCAGCGCACCGTGGCGGCCAGGATAGTCGCGCGCGACGGCGATGGTGGTGAGGCCGGGCCACTCGGGCATCGGCCCCTCACTCGCTACCCAGCGTGCCATCTCGCGTGCCGTTCGCGCCAGTTCCTCGCCGCTCTGGCCTTGCGCGGCTTGCGCGAAGATCGCGGCGGAGGCCTGCCCGATCGCGCAGGCCTGGCTGCGCAAGCCGACGCGGGTGACCTTGCCCTCGCCGTCGAGCGCGAGGCCTAGCGTCAGGGTACTTCCGCAACTGCGCGAACGGGCCTCGGTCCGCAGCGTCAGTCCGTCGTCCAGGCGATAGGCGGCGAGCCCTGTCGCGAGCGCCAGGACTTCGGGCGAGTAGAGAACCGCGGCGGAAGCCATCGCGCTATTCGCCGTCGCTGTCGGCGGAGGCGGTGGAGGTCGGCGCTGCGGCGGCAGCTGCCGCGGCACGGCGGCGTTCACCGATCATCTCGACCAGCGATTTGCTTGCGGCATCAATGAAGGGATAGGTGCGCGCCTGCGTGATCCAGGTCGGCCGGCCACCGACGCCCCAGACGGTGTCGTAGCCCAGCACCAGCACCGAGAAGCCGAGGACGACGATGATCACGCCCTTGACGCCGCCGAATCCGAAGCCGAGCACGCGGTCGATCGGGCCCAGCACCGAGCTGCGGCTCTTCTGACCGGCCCACTTGGCGATCATCTTCATCACGCCGTAGGGCACGATCAGCAGCAACCCGAAGGCGAGTACCGCGGCGCCGGACGAGGTGCCGATATGCGGCGTCAGCCAGGCGGCGAGTGGCGTGTGCAGGAGCCGGATCGCAAACACCGCGGCGATCCACGCGACGAGTGCCAGGATCTCGTGCACGAAGCCGCGCAGGAAGCCGGTGACGGCGCCCAGGCCCACGATCAGCAGCACTGCAATATCGAAACCGGTCATCCTCCGGCATCTAGGAAGCTGACAGAACCCGGTCAACGAGGTTCGGCAGCAAGGTCAGCCCGTCGTAGCGCAAGCCCTTCTCCGTGCTGGTGCCGGCGCTGGCCGGACCGTAGCCACGCCCAAAGCCCAGCTTCGCCGCCTCGCGCTGGCGAATGCCGGCATGGGCGACCGGGCGGATTTCGCCCGCCAGCGACACTTCGCCGAACCATACCGCATCCTTGGGCAGCGGCTTGTCGCCTAGCGCCGAGACCAACGCAGCAGCGACCGCCAGATCCGCGGCAGGGTCGGCCAAACGGTAGCCGCCCGCTACGTTGAGGTAGACTTCAGCGCTGGAGAAGTTGAGCCCGCAGCGCGCCTCCAGCACGGCCAGCAGCATGGCGAGGCGGCCGGAATCCCAGCCCACCACCGCGCGGCGCGGGGTTGCGCCGCTCTGTAGCCGCACGATCAGCGCCTGGATCTCGACCAGCACGGGGCGCGTGCCTTCCATCGCCGGGAACACGGCGCTGCCCGCCATCGGCTCCTCGCGGCCCGATAGGAACAGCAGCGAGGGATTGCCGACTTCGGCCAGCCCCGCGCCTTCCATGGCGAAGACGCCGATCTCGTCGACGGGTCCGAAGCGGTTCTTGATCGAGCGCAGGATGCGGTACTGGTGGCTGCGCTCGCCCTCGAAGCTCATCACCACGTCGACCATATGCTCCAGCACGCGCGGGCCGGCGATCGAGCCATCCTTGGTGACGTGACCGACCAGCACCAGCGTGACGCCGTTCTCCTTGGCGTAGCGGATCAGCTCGAACGCACAGCCGCGCACCTGGCTGACGGTGCCGGGCGCGCCCTCGATCTGGTCGGAGTGCATGGTCTGGATTGAGTCGATCACCAGCAGCGCCGGCGGATCCATGGTGCCCAGCGTGGTCAGGATATCGCGCACCGAAGTCGCCGCCGCCAGGTTCAGCGGCGCGTTGGATAGCCCGAGCCGCTCGGCCCGCAGCCGCACCTGCCCTGCCGCCTCCTCGCCGCTGACGTAGACCGCCGATGCGCCAGAGTTGGCGACGTTGGCCGAGGCCTGGAGCAGCAGCGTCGATTTGCCGATACCGGGATCGCCGCCCATCAGGATCGCCGAGCCGGGCACCAGACCTCCGCCGAGCGCACGGTCGAACTCGCCCAAACCGCTGGTGCGGCGAACCAGCCTCTCGCCCGGCGCATCCAGCGGCTCGAAGCGGATCGGGCGGCCGCCGGAAGACAAGTCGTGCTTGGCCGAGAACACCGTTTGCGGCGCTTCCTCGGCCAGCGTGTTCCACTCGCCGCAGTCGGCGCACTGGCCCTGCCAGCGGTTGGTGACGCTGCCGCAGGCTTGGCAGACATATTTGCGTTTGGGCTTCGCCATGCGGCGGGCTTAGCGGGAACATTGCAGGAACGCAAATGCGTGTTTGGGCTGGTTCTGAGAGGTGGGCTGGCCACTCGCCTACCCCCACATACCCTGCAGGAACCACTCGGGCATGCCGCCGCGACCATCACCGACAAGGCCGCTGCGGTAAACCCAGTAGCGGCACCCTTCGTCATCCTCGATGCGGTAATAATCCCGCAGGCGGGTGGTCGAGCGTTCGCGCCACCATTCCGGGGCGATCCGCTCCGGCCCCTCGGCCCGCGCCACCATGTGCGCCGCGCCGCGCCAACGGAAGGTGCGCGGCAGGCCGTCAGGCGTTTCGTAGATCACCTCGATCCGCTCAGGCTGGTCGAGCAGCTTCAAGGGACGGGCATGAAACTCCAGTTCGCCTTGCGCGGTCTTTTCCGGTTCCAGCGGCCCTTGCCATACCTGTGCACGCTCCGGGATGTAGCTGGCGCGCGGGACCGGGCGGCGCACCGCATCGGCGCCGAGGCGCACGGTCAGGCGGTCGATGCAGGCAGCGAGGCTGGTGCCGTGGTTCTCCGCGGACGCATCGAAGTCACGTTGCGCCAGGGTGAGCGGCTCCGTCCACGATGCGCGCAGGCGCACCATCTCGATCCCGAACCCGGCATCGATGCCGTCGAGCTTGCGGCCCAACAGATCGGCGAGGTGCGCCGGATCGCGGCTGGATTGCGAGACCTCCAGGCGGCGCACGATCACCTCGTTATCGACCTTCCACATGCCCAATTCGAGCCGCCGCGCGCCGAGCGCCTGCCCTTCCAGCACGCGCGCCATGTCGCTGCACAGATCGGCGACCACGCGCTCGAGCAGTTCGCGGTGGCGGATCGGCTCCATTAGCCGGCGCTGCACCAGCGGGGCTTCGGTGGCGAGCACCGGCAGCAGCGGTTCGGGCACGCGGCCGAGCAGCTGGTCCATGCGGATCAGCGGATTGGCGGCAGCCGAGCGACGATTGCGGAAGCGGCGTACCAGCGCATCACGATGCACGCCGTGCAAGTCGCCCAGACGCTTGAGGCCCAGGCGCTTGAGCAGCGTCAAGGTGTCATCATCGAGCCGTAGCGCGGCGACCGGCAAATGCGCCAAGCGCTGCGCCGGATCATCGGCGGAAGGCAGCACTGCGTCGGCCGGACCATGATGCGCCAGAGCCCAAGCAGCGCCCGCCGTAGGAGCAATGGCCAGCCGCACCGAGAGCCGTCGCCGCGTGAAGATCGCCCGCGCATCCGCCAGCAGGCCGGCCTCGCCGCCGAACAAGTGCGCAGCGCCGGTGACGTCCACGATCACGCCGTCAGGTGGGTCGAGCGCACTCCACGGTGCCCAGCGCTGGGACCATACGGCCAGTTTCTCCAGGAACGCGAGGTCGCCCGCAGGATCGGCAGGTGCGACCGCTAGCTGAGGACACAATGTCCGCGCATCCGCCAGCATGGTGCCGGGCTGTGCGCCGGCGGCGAGCCCGGCGGTGTTGGCAGCGGTAATGCGCGGCCCGTGCGCGGTCTCGGTGATCAGCGCGAGCGGCGCGGCATCGATGCCTTCACCTTCGGTCACCCCTTGCACCAGGCGCCATCGATCGATGGCCAAGCGGGCGCACCATATGGCCAGAACGCGGCGGAGGGGTGTGGGCGTAGGGGTAAGAGTAGGCATGGGCTCAGGCCTGACTACGATCCTCTCAATGCGGGGAAGATCGAGGCAGCATCGCTATTGCCGGGGTGATCGGTCGAACGGATAGACGCTGGCTGGAGAAAGCGGTTCACCCACCCTCTCCCGCTCCAGACCTTGAGGCCGCTCCGCCACCAGCTTGCCGTCATCACGCAGCACCCAGGTGCCCGGCGGATGGCGCCGCGCGCGAAAGAGTTCGGCCCGCCAGCTTGGCACGCCCGGCGCGGCAGGGTTCCAGCGCGGTTCGGGCGAGGCGGCGGCGCGCACGTCCCAGCGCTGGCGAGCAGACGACAAGTCGCGCTTGGCATCGAGCCGCACCAGCCAAAACGGCACACCATGCTTCTCCGCAGCCAGCCCCAGGCGGCGTGAGGCGGTCATATCGAGCGCCCGCGGATTGCCGGTGAGCTCACCGATGACAAACGCCAGTTCGCGGCAACGCAGGCCTTCCTCCAAAGCGAACAGCGCATCCTCTGGAGTGCGGGTGGCGACGTGGATCAGGCGGTGGCGCAAGCCGCGGGGCAGGCCGGGGCGATAGGGCCTGCCGGTACGCCGCAAGGCCTCACGGTCCTGCACCCACAGCCAGGGCCGCTCGTCCGGCGTGTCGGCCAGTGGATCGGGCACGCTCGCGCCCAAATGGTCGAGCGCGAAGGCGAGTGAAGCGGCAGCCCCGGAGGCATTGTCGGCAGGGGCGAATATCTCGCCATGGATGGGCCCTGATGGAGCCAGACCAGGGCTCCATTCGGCTGCCTGCGACGGGTGCAGAACCTGTGACGCGCGGATCAGGTCAGGCGGATCGGCAGGATTGGTAATGGACATCGAATCGCTTCCGACTGCAAGAACGTTCCTATTATGTTCTTGTCGGAAAGCGAGTGCAAGCATGCCCCTGTGGACAGGCCAGGGGATAAGCTGAGGATTCGGGCTCCTGGCGCACTGGGAGGCACTCGCAACGGCGAGTGCCTCCGCAATGATCAGGCAGCGGTACCCGGCGGGGGCGGGAAGTCCGCGTCATCCTCATGCACATCGACCAGCCCGCGGCCGACGTGGCTCTTGCGGTAGCCGTAGGCGAAATAGAGGACCAGCCCGATCGCGCCCCAGATCGGCAGCACCATCTTGGCCTCGTAGGGCAAGTTCCAGAACAGGAAGACGCAGCCGAACGCCGAGATCGGCGCGACCACCCACACGATCGGGGTGCGGAACGGCCGCACGCGGTTCGGATCGCGCACGCGCAGGATCAGCACCGCTAGCGACACCATGAAGAATGCGAACAGCGTGCCCGAATTCGAGATGTCGGCCAGCTGCCCCACCGGCAGCAGCGCCGCCGCGATCGCGACGAACACGCCGGTGATCAGGGTGACGATGTGCGGCGTCTTCCACTTGGGATGCACGGTCGCCAGCTTTTCAGGCAGCAGGCCATCGCGTGCCATGACGAAGAAGATACGCGTCTGGCCGTAGAGCATCATCAGGATGACAGAGGGCAGTGCGAGGTTGGCGGCCAAGCCGATGAGATCGCCTGCCCAGGTGTAGTTGATCGCGCGCAGCACATGCGCCAGCGCTTCGTTCGAGCAGACTAGCGGCTGCTGGCCCTGCTGCACCAATGCAGCACACTGCGCCGCGAACTCGGGCGAGCCGGGCTGGACACCTAGCGATGTCGGCTGCGCGCCGATCGCTCCGATCGCACCGGCGGCCACGAGCAGGTAGAACACGGTGCAGATGCCAAGGCTGCCGATCAGGCCGATCGGCACGTTGCGCTGCGGGTTCTTGGTTTCCTCCGCCGCGGTCGAAACCGCATCGAACCCGACGTAAGCAAAGAAGATCGAGGCCGCTGCGCCGACGATTCCCATACCGCTGGTGCCGGCGGGACCGAACCAGCCGTTCGGCGCGAAAGGCGCGAAGTGCTCGCCCTGAATGGCAGGCAGCGTCAGGATCACGAACATGGTCAGTGCCGCGACCTTGATCGCCACCAGGACCGCGTTGAACGTGGCGCTTTCCTTGGTGCCGCGCATCAGCAGCAGCGTCACGGCGAGCGCCACCACGATGGCGGGCACGTTGATGACGCCGGCGCTGAAATCGACTCCGTTCAACGACCAGGCCGGGCCGGCGGAAAGCGCCGCCGGTAATTGGAACCCCGTCAGACTTTTCAGCAGTCCCATGAAGTAGCCGGACCAGCCGACCGACACCGCGGAGGCTGCGACGGCATACTCCAGGATTAGAGCCCAGCCGACCATCCAGGCCAGCACTTCACCGACCACGGCGTAAGTATAAGTATAAGCCGACCCCGAGACCGGGACCATTGAAGCAAGCTCGGAATAGCAAAGCGCCGCGACTGCGCAGACGAAGCCTGCGATCACGAAGCTCCACATCATGCCGGGCCCCGCCTTCTGCGCGGCCGCGGCGGTGAGAACGAAGATACCCGTGCCGATGATGGCTCCGACACCCAGCAGCGTCAGCTGCACGGGGCCAAGCGAGCGATGAAGCGATTTCTTTTCCGCTGTCGCCAAAATGGCATCAAGCGGCTTTACGCGACCGAACATGCGGTGACCCCCAATAAATTCATCGCAAATGTGTTTCACTGCGCATTTTGCGCATGGATAACCGGACGCTAGCGGCAAGCCGTCGCTTGGCAAGAACAAAGGCGTGCATGTACCCGCCTTTGCGTCCGCAAGGTGCCGGCGCTAGAAGGCGCGTCATGTCCACGACCTTCCAGCTCGACACCGCGACCAGTCGCGCCAACCCCACTCCGACACCGATGAAGCGGCTGACCGTGCCGGCGATCCAGCGCCGCAAGAAGGACGGCGTCACACCTGAGCCGCTGGTGATGCTCACCGCCTACACCGCCCGCCAGGCGCAGCTGCTCGACCCGCACTGCGACTTGCTGCTGGTCGGAGATTCGCTGGGTCAGGTGATCTATGGCCTGCCCTCCACCCTGCCGGTCACGCTGGAGATGATGATCGCCCACGGGGCAGCAGTGGTGCGCGGCAGTTATCACTCGGTGGTGATCGTCGACATGCCCTTCGGCTCGTATGAGGCGAGCCCGCAAGCGGCGTTCGCATCCGCCAGCCGGATCATGGCCGAAACCGGCGCGGCCGGGGTGAAGCTGGAAGGCGGCGTTGCCATGGCCGAGACGATCGCCTTCCTGACCCAGCGCGGCATTCCGGTCATGGCGCATATCGGCCTCACCCCCCAGGCGGTAAACGCGCTGGGTGGCTATGCCGCACGTGGGCGCAGCGAGGCCGAGCATGCCAAGATCGTCGCCGATGGCGAGGCAGTGGCACACGCGGGGGCTTTTGCCGTTGTGATCGAAGGCGTGGTCGAGCCGATCGCGATCGCGCTGACGCAGACGTTGGCGATCCCCACCATCGGCATCGGCGCCTCGGCGCAGTGCGACGGGCAAGTCCTGGTGACCGAGGACATGCTGGGCATGTTCGAGCGGGTGCCGCGCTTCGTGAAGCGCTATGGCGACATCGCCGGCATGATCGGCGAGACCGCCGCGAAATACGCCGAGGAGGTGCGCGCGCGCAGCTTTCCCGGCGAGGAGCAGACGTACCAGCCGAAGTGAGCCATGTCGTCTCGGACTCGATCCGGGACCGATTTCGGCAGAGACGAGCCTCACGCCATTACTCGCCAGGGAACTCGGGTGATGGCGGAAGCGGTCCCGGGTCAAGCCCGGCGCGACGCCTTACCCCTCGCGGTTCAGCCGCACGCGGGCCTCGGCCAGAAGCGGATTGTCGCCCAGCATGCGCCGGGCCTTGTCGAGCAGCGCCACCGCCGCACCGCGGTGGATGGAGAGCGTTGCATAGCTGAGCGCCAGCGCTTGGGCGGCCGTCGGGCTGGCGCGCTGCAGGCGATATGCCTGGCCCGCCGCATCGGCTGCGGCATCGGGCGCGCCGGTGCCGAGCCGGACCAGCGCGAGGTCGGTCAGCAGCTGCACGTCCTGTTCGGATCCCGTGCGGCGCAAGTAGTCGAGGATCGCCGCTGCCCGTGCCGCATCGCCGGCCCGCGCTGCCAATCCTGCCTGCAGCCGCAGCGCGGTACGGCTGCCCGGGTTCTGGAGCAGGTAGCCTGCAACCATCTCCGCAGCGCCGCGCAAGTCGTTCACCGCGCCGTAGGCCTCGAAACGGCGTAGCAGCAGGCTTTCGGGCAAGCGCACCCGCGCCGCCGCCGCGTAGCGTTGCTGTGCGGCACCGGCATTGCCCAGGGCGAGCTGCACGTCTCCCGCCAGCGACTGGTTGTCGTAAGAACCCGGTTCGGCCTCCACCGCGCGGCTCGCTACAGCAACCGCCTCCTGCGAACGGCCCTGCGCCATCAGCGATCCGATCGCATTCCCCTGCCCGACGATACGTACGCCCGCACGTTCGGGCATGGCGGCACGGTCGAGCAAGGCGCCGGCCTGCACACGATCGCCCAGGATCTCGAAACTGCGCGCGGCCAAGGTCAGAATGTATGGCGAGGCGTCGGCACGCGCGATCTCGTCACGGAAGCGGATCGTCAGGTAGCGGTATTGCCCGCCCTCGAACAATGCGCGCGCCAGCAGAGGTCCGGCACGCTGGTTTTGCGGCTGGCGCTCTAGAACTTGCTCGCACAGTTCGGAGGCCGTCTGCTCGTTGCCGGCGGCAAGCTCCAGCACCGCTTCCAGCATCAGCGTCGAAGGCTGGTTATCGAGCTTGCCCCGGGTGCGTGCCAGCAGCCCGCGTGCCAGCTCATAGCGACCGGCACGTGCGGCAAGGACGGCTTGCAGGTAGTAGGCACGAGGGTTGCCGCCGCTGATCTTCAGCATGCGCCGGGTGACTGCGAGCATGTCGCTGCCCCGGCCCAGTTCGCCCAGCGTTGCCGCGTACTCGCCCAGCACCGACAGGTCTTCCGGCGCCTGTGCCAATGCCGCCTCGAACCAGGGGATTGCCGCGAGCAGGCCATAGCGGTCGCGCACCAATTGGCCGCGGAACTCCAAGGCGCGGACGTTGCGCGGATCGAGCGCGATGGCGTGATCGGCCGCCTCGATCGCAGCGATGTGCTCGCCGCCTCGGTAGCGCATCCGCCCGATCTCGACCCACAGACCGGCATCCCTGGGCGTGACTTGCAGCGCGCGATCATAGGCGTGGTCGGCGGCTGCGAGGTGGCCCTCGCTCAGCTCCAGTTGGGCCAGCACGCGAAAACCCTCGGCGGCGCTGTCCCGTGTGAAGGCGGCCGGAGCCAGCCACTTGCGCGCCCTCGCCCGGTCGCCCTGGCGCAAGTAGGCGCTGCCCAGGTACGCTGCGACCTGTTCGCGCGAGGCACCCCGCGCCAGCGCGCGCCGCAGCTTCATCTCGGCGTCGATGCCATCGTTGCGCACCAGGGCCTCTCGCGCCGAGGCGATCAGCGCCGCGCGCGGCTCCCCCTCGGCATGGCTCGCCAGCGGCATCAGCGAGAGCGCGACCGGCGCCAGCAGGGCGGCCAGCCAGCGACTCCAGCGGAGGCGCGCGCGCGGCCTAGCCGTGCAGGTCGTACTGCTTGAGCAGATCATAAAGGGTCGGACGGCTGATCCCGAGCATCTTGGCGGTGCTGGAAATGTTGCCTTCGCTGCGCGCCAGCGCATGGCGGATCACCTTGCGGTCGGCCGCTTCGCGCGCGGTCTTGAGGTTCAATGCGTTGAGCGCCTGTTCGTCGGGCCGTGCCAGGTCGAGGTCGGCGGCGTGGACCAGCTTCTCGTCGGCCATGATCACCGCGCGCTTCACGCGGTTCTCCAGTTCGCGCACGTTGCCCGGCCAGCCCCAACCGTCAATGGCCGCAAGCGCGTCGGCGGCAAACCCGCGCACGCTGGGGTTCATCTCCTTAGCGAAACGAGTCAGGAAGGTCTTGGCCAGCAGCGTGGCATCGCCCGGCCGCTCGGCCAGGCTGGGGATACGCACGACGATCTCAGCCAGGCGATAGTACAAGTCCTCGCGGAAGCGGCCTTGCGTGATCATCGCTTCCAGGTCCTGGTGAGTGGCGCAGACCACGCGCGTGTCGACCGGGATCGAAGTGCGCGAGCCGACCCGTTCGATCACCCGCTCCTGCAGGAAGCGCAGCAGCTTGACCTGGAGCTGGAGGGGGATGTCACCCACTTCGTCGAGGAACAGCGTGCCGCCCGCCGCCTGCTCGATCTTGCCCTCGGTGGTCTTGATCGCGCCCGTGAAGGCGCCCTTCTCGTGCCCAAACAGCTCGCTTTCGAGCAGGTTCTCAGGGATCGCCGCGCAGTTGATGGCGACGAAGGCGCCACCGGCACGGTCGCTCGCCTCGTGCAGCCCGCGCGCCAGCAGTTCCTTGCCGGTGCCGCTGGCGCCCAGCAGCATGACCGATACCTTGGTGTTGGCGACGCGCTCGATCGTGCGCGCCACCTTCAGCATCTCCGGCGCAGCGGTAATCATGCGGCCGAGCACCTTCTCGCCCTTCTCGACCCTGGCCGCCAATCGACGGTTCTCGTCCTCCAGCCGGTGCAGCTGCAGCGCACGGCGGACGATCAGGCCGAGCGCGTCGATGTCGACCGGCTTCTGGTAGAAGTCGTAGGCCCCGCGCGCGATCGCCTGCAGCGCGCTCTCCCGCGCGCCGTGACCCGACGCGACGATGACCTTGGTATCAGGCTTGAGCGCCATGATCTCGTCGAGCACGGCGAAGCCTTCGGTCACGCCGTCGGGATCGGGCGGAAGACCCAGGTCGAGCGTGACCACGTCCGGCGCCTCGGAGCGCAGCAGCGCCAGTGCGGAGGCGCGGTCGCCCGCGATCAGCACTTCGAAATCCTCGTAGGACCACTTCAGCTGCGCCTGCAGCCCGGCATCATCCTCGACGATGAGCAGCTTGGGCAGCGATGGGGTCTTGTCGTTGCTCATGCTACCTCCGTCCGGACCATGTCGGCGCCGCTGGTCTTGAGCGGCAGGCGCACGATGAAGCGCGAGCCGATGCCCTCGCGCGAGTCGACGTCGAGCCGCCCGCGCATCGCCCGCACCAGCTCGCGCGCCTCGAAGGCACCAATGCCGAAGCCGCCGCTCTTCGTGGAGACGAACGGCTTGAACAGGCGATTACGAACGAACTCGGGCGACATGCCCACGCCCGAATCGACCACCTCGATGCGTGCCTGCCCGTCCTGCGCCACCAGCGAGAGGAACACCGGGCTTCCCGGAGGACTGGCATCGAGCGCGTTCTGGACCAAGTGCGTGAGGACTTGCTCCAGCGAATGGCGACTGGCCGATGCGCGCAAGCGCTGGCACTCGGCCAAGCGCACCTGCGGGTTTCCGGCGAACCGCGCGACCACCGCCTGCGCGACTTCGTCGACAGCGATCTCCTCGATCCGGTCGACGCCGGTGCCATAGCGCGAGAGGCGGGCGATGAGCGCGTTCAGCTTCTCGGACGAGCTGCGCAGCGTCACCAGCATATCGTCGCGGAAGGCCTTCTTCTCGGCATGCAGCTCGGCATTGCGGGCAAGCAGGCTGAACTGGCTGGCCAGGTTCTTGATGTCGTGCATGACAAAGGCGATGCGGCGGTTGAAGTCGTCGAAGCGGCCAGCCTCGGCCAGCGCCTCCTGGCTGGCATTCTCGGCAAGGTAGCTGGCGAGCTGCTGGCCGATGACCCTCAGCAAGTCGAAGTCCTCCCAGTCGAGCTTGCGCTGGAACAACGGCCGGGCGAGCACCACGACGGCAACGAGACGATCATAGTGGATCAGCGGCACCAGCGCCCAGGCGCGTGGATCGTCGAGCAGCCAGGCCGGTGGGCGGGGACGTTCGGCCCTGGCGCCCCGCGCCTGGCGCATGTCGTCCAGTTCGGCGATGAAATTCTCGCGCTCCAGAAAAGTCGCGAAGTCGGGAGAGAGCGCCGCAGGGCTCTCCACCTCCATCCAGTTCCAACGCGCTGCCAGCGAAGGCTCGGCATTGTCGTCGCTGACCAGCAGCAGACCGGCGGGGCTGCCGGTCACGTCCGCCAAAGCCTTGATCACGCGCTCACCCAGTGGCGCAGCTTCGGAACCGGTCGTGCCAATCGTGCGGGTGAAGCGCAACCACTCCTGCCGGTAGTCGTAACGGTGCTGGAACAAGTGCTTCGTAATCACGACCTTGAGCCAGCTGCGCATGCGCCGCGATGGCAGCGCCAGAAGCGCGACGGCGCTCGCCACCGTGAGGAAGCACAGCTCGATCAGCCGCGCGAAGTCGCCGCCGACGTAGGACAGCCACTGCGCGATCAGCACCATCGCCACCAGGTAAACGCCGATCAGCAGCAGCGAGAACGTCTGGAAGGTCACCGCGCGCGAGGGGCGAAGCCGCAGCGCCTCACGGCCATGGGTGGCGCCGATCGCCAGCAAGCTGACGAGCCCGATGGTCGCTGCCCCACGCAGCGCAGCCATCTCGCGCGGCCAGCCCTGGGCCAGGTACGCGACGGTGTAGAGGTTCAGCTCGAACACCCACAGCACCGCGAGCGCGGCCGCCGACCACCGCAGCGACAGGCGGGCTTCGCGAGCCGCGCCGCCATAAAGATTGTGCACCAGCACCAGTGCGCCGACCGTGACCAGCAGGTGGAGCATGACGCCAAGGCTCCGCGCGACGGTGACGAGCTCGATCTCGGCGGAGAACTGCCCGATGACCAGATCGATGCCGAGCACCATCAGCTCCACGAACACCAGCGCCAGCAGGACGGGTCTGATCGGGGCGACACTGTCGTGGCGTCCATCGTCGGCGAACAGGCGGTAGATGACGGTCAGCCAGCCCAGATCGCGAGCCACTTGCAGCACGGTGGTAATCATGGTGTCGCGCAGTTCCAGCGCCTCTGCCAACGACCACAGCGCGGTTGCCAGCAGCGCAGCGACCGTCGCGGTGCCCGCGGTGCCCAGGCGCGCACTACGCGGCCGCAGCCAGATTGCCAGCGTCGCCGCCGCGATCGCCGCGGTGACGTGGAGCAGGAGCGCGATCACGCTCCAGAAATCGGCCGGAGCACCCGGACTGAGCTGCGGCATCAGCGCGCGCCTTCGCTCCACAGCACCACCCGCAGCGTCTGCAGCAGGATCAGCAGGTCGAGGAAGGGGGTGTAGTTCTTGGCGTAATAGAGATCGTACTCGAGTTTGTTGCGCGAATCGTCGATCGAGGCGCCGTAGGGATAGTTGATCTGCGCCCAGCCGGTGATGCCCGGCTTCACCATGTGCCGCTCAGCATAATACGGCAGATGCTCTTCCAGGTCGGCGACGAACTCGGGCCGTTCAGGGCGCGGGCCGACGAAGCTCATCTCGCCCTTCAGCACCGTCCAGGTCTGCGGCAGCTCGTCGATACGGACCTTGCGGATGAAATTGCCGATGCGAGTGACGCGCGGGTCATCCTTGCTGGCCCACTGTGCGCCCGCCGCTTCCGCATCGGTGCGCATGGAGCGCAGCTTGATGACATCGAAGCTCTGACCGAACAGCCCGACACGCTTCTGGCGGTAGAAAGCGGGACCCTTGCTGTCGAGCTTCACCAGGATTGCGAAGATCAGGATCACCGGTGCGGTGATCACCAGCAGCAGCGCGCTCGCGCCGATGTCGAACACGCGCTTCGCCGCGCTCGAGATCATCCGGCCGGACGAGAAACCGTCGGAGAAGATCAGCCAGCTGGGGTTCACGGTGCCTAGGTCGACGCGGCCGGTCTCACGCTCCAGGAAGCTGGAGAACTCATTGACGTGAACGCCTGCGGTCTTGATCCGCAGCAAGTCCTTAAGCGGCAGCGCGTTGCGGCGCTCTTCCAGGGCGAGCACCACTTCGCTAACGCCCAGGTTCTCGACATAGCGGGTCAGGTTGTGGATCGCGACGCGCGGGATCGCCTCTTCGATCACGGGTGCCGCCTCGCTCATGCCCACATAGCCCACAATGGCAAAGCCACTTTCCGGACGATCGCCGAGCTCGCGCAGGCGCTGCGCGCGGTTGCCGGCGCCCAGCACCAGCACGCGCCGGCGGAAGGCGGAAGTGCCCAGAAAGCCGCCCAGGATCAGGCGATCGGCGATCAGCAGGCAGAACGCGATCGCCATCGAGTAGGCCAGCGTCGAGCGCCAGAAGGTCTGCCCACCGATCAGGAAGTCCAGGAACGACAACGCGATGACGCCCAGAGAGATCGCCACCAGCAGCCGCGCGGCGGCAAATCGCATCGAACGCAGCGCGTCCGCGCCGTAGACGCCCACCGCGATCATGGCCGTGACCACCATCGCCGCAAAGCCGAAGTGCGCCCAGGCTCGATCCGTCATCGAGCCGATCTCGATCCCGATCTGCCCGGCGCGCAGGCGCCACGACATCTCGTTCGCAGCCACGAGCATCGCCAGGTCGACCAGCCAGAGCAGGACCACGGCATGCGGGATGTAGTGTTTGAACAAGCGGATCATCGGTGAACGTCGATCTTCCCGGTCCGGGATAGGACAGGACGCTTACCTAGGTGAAAGGCGTAAAATGTCGGTTACGCTGACAGGTGCTTGAAGCGAAAAAGGCGAATTTGCGCAAAAGTGTCAGCAGGAGCTTACAGCCAAGCGTTGTTCCGGACTTGATCCGGGACCGGTTGCGGCAATGCAAGCAGGCTTTCGTGAAGCGTCTCGCGGAGAGGATCGTCACTGGGGAAACCGGTCCCGGATCAAGTTCGTGACGAGGTGGCCCTTCGACCTCGATCGCGTGGTGCCCCTGGCCCGACTCGAACGGGCACGTCTTTCGACAATCGATTTTGAGTCGATCGCGTCTACCATTCCACCACAGGGGCACTGTGCGTGAGCCACCGCTTAGCGAGGTGCGCGCGCGGGTTCAAGCGTGCTTAGAAGTTCCAGTCCACACGAACATGGGCGAGCTTGGGCGAGCCCTTGCGGCCTCCGCCCAGCGCGCCGAGTTCGACGGAGGGTCCACCGTCGATCGGGCTATAGGTCCACTCAGGCTTGACCTTCTCGTCCCTGAAGCGCGGGGTGCGGTCGGACTGGCCCAGGCGAAAGCGCCGCTCGCGACCATGATTGCGCAACGTCTGCGCCAGATCGAAGTCGGCCGCAGCCGCGAACTCAGGCGCGGGTCGCGCGATCGCAAGGGGTGCGACGCCAGGTAATGCCGCGCCGCACAAGGAGCCGAGAATCAGGAAGGTGCGTGCCATCATGCCCATCCCGAACGACCAAACCTGCGAGAGGTTTCAGTCCGATCCGGACGATACGCACCTGATGCGCCGCCCGCTCATTCCTTGATGGCGGCGGCCAGCAATTTGTGCAAGCGCGAATGGAGCGCGTCATTTCCGGCGAGCACTTCCACGTCGCAGATCGGCGCCGAGCGGCCGCGGAAGTCGGAGACGAAGCCGCCCGCCTCGCGCACCAGCAGGCAGCCCGCAGCGCTGTCCCACGGCTTCAGCCCCTGCTCCCAGAACCCCTCGTAGCGTCCCGCCGCGACCCAGGCGAGATCGAGCGCGGCCGAGCCGAAGCGGCGGATGCCCGCCACTTGGGGCCCGATCGCGGCGTAGATCTTCATCCACTGCTGGGTGTCGCCGTGGCCCGCGAACGGGATGCCCGTCGCGATCAGCGCTTCATCGAGGTGCCGCCGCCCCGAGACGCGCAGGCGCCGGTCGTGCAGCCACGCGCCGCGGGTCTTCTCGGCCCAGAAGGTCTCGTCGGTGATCGGCTGGTAGACGACCCCGGCGGTGACCTCTCCCCAGCCCGAGCCGTCGAGCTTGGGCTCCTGCGCCGCGATCGAGATCGCAAAGTGCGGGATGCCGTGCAGGAAGTTGCTGGTGCCGTCGAGCGGATCGACGATGAAGCGCGGCTTGTCAGGCTCGCCCTCGATCACGCCGCCTTCTTCCATCACGAAGCCCCAATCGGGACGCGCCGCGCGCAACTCGTCCCAGATCGTGCGCTCGGCCGCGAGGTCCGCTTTGGACACGAAATCGGCAGGACCTTTCCGCGAAGCCTGCAGATGCTCGACTTCGCCGAAGTCGCGGCGCAGGCGCTGGCCGGCCTTGCGGGCCGCCTTTTCCATGACGCGGATGAGACCGGAGAGGGCCATGTTCTTCCTTGTATTGCGGCGGCGGCATCTCAGCCGCGCGCCTTACCTGCCCGCTGGGGCTTTGCTGGGAGTTGCCGCGGGACCTGCTGGCGCAGTGGCACCAGGCGCGCCGGCCGGGCGATAGCCGCAGACCGCCGCCAGGGCGCTGAGCACCTGGTTGGGTTCCTCGCGGCTGACCTTGCCCGGGTTCTCGGCGATCAGCTTGTCCATCGACTCGGTGATCTTGCCGAGCGAGTTGTTGTACAGGCAACCCACCAGGGCGCCCTTGACCGGCTGCTCCACTTTGTCCGACTGCAGCGCGCTGATCAGCACCTTGAGGTACAGCATCGCGTCCTGCACTTCGGCAGGCGCCTTGGCAGCCCCGGCGGGCGCCGCGACCGCAGGCTTGGCGGCCGTCTTCACGGGCTTTGCGGCCAGAGCCGGAGTGGCCGCCAGCGCGGCGCCGGCAGCAATCAGGGAAACGATACGCATCAATCAGCCTTTCGAACGTAGGCCTTCTCGTAGACATCGACGACGATCCGCGTGCCGCTCTCAATGTGAGGGGGCACCATCACGCGCACGCCGTTGTCGAGAACGGCCGGCTTGTAGCTCGACGAAGCGGTCTGCCCTTTGACCACCGCGTCGGCCTCAACGATGGTGGCCTCGACCTGCTCGGGCAACTGCACGGAGATGGGACGTTCCTCCCACAGTTCGAGCAGAACCTGCATGCCGTCCTGCAGGAACGCGGCGGCGTCGCCGAGGAGGTCGGCGGGCAGATTGATCTGGTCGTAGTTCTCGGTGTCCATAAACACCAGGTCCTCGCCTTCGGCATAGAGGAACTGGAAGTCCTTGGTATCGAGACGCACCTTCTCCACCGTGTCGGCGCTGCGAAAGCGGACGTTGGTCTTGCGGCCATCGATCAGGTTCTTCATCTCGACCTGCATGAACGCGCCGCCCTTGCCGGGCTGGGTGTGCTGGGTCTTGGCGACCTTCCAGATACCCTTCTCGTATTCGAGGATGTTGCCGGGGCGAATGTCGACGCCGCTGATCTTCATGGGATGAGCCTTACGGTGGAAAGAGCGATGCTGTTCGGTGAAGAACGGGGCCCTTAGCGCCTGCGCGCGGCTGTGGCAATTCCCCCGCGCGGGTGCTAGCGAGAGGGCCATGCCACGCGCCCTCTCCGTCTCCCGTCTCTCCGCTTATCTGGCGCCGGCCTTCCTGCTGGCTGGCGCTCCGTCAGCTTATGCCGCCAAGGCGCCGCCGCCGGTGCCGGGTGGGCTGATCGGCACGCTCGAACAGGGTAAGTACGCATGCGAGCTGCCCGGCGATGCCAGCGGACCGATCCGCGTTCAGGCCAGCGAGTTCGACTTCACGATCATCCACGGCTCCAGTTATCGCTCGGCCGGCCGGCGCGGCAGCTACCTGCTTACCGGCGACGTCGTGCAGATGACGGGCGGCAAGCTGAAGGGGCTGAAGCTCCACCGCATCTCCGACGGCTTTCTCCGCCGTATCGAGGCGGATGGGCAGGACGGTGAGATGCGCTGCGTGCTGGGAACTCCGGGCAACAGTTAAGCGCATCGCCTGCGTTCCGGGGTACGATCATCGCCCCCGCGGATTGCCGCTCGGGTAACTGGCTCTAAGCTCCCGCATCGAGAGGAGCGCCAGGCATGCAGTTGCACTTGAGCGGGAAAGTAGCGGTGATCACCGGAGCGACGGCGAACATCGGCCGTGCCATCACGCTCGAACTCGCCCGCGAGGGGGCGAAGATCGTCGCAATCGGTCGGGACGCGGAAGCCGGCGCCCGCTTGGTCGAAGACTGCCGTCAGGCCGGCGCGCCCGAGGCGGTGTTCGTTGCGGCAGACCTGCTCGATCCAACCGCGCCGCAGCAAATCCTGTCCCAGGCACAAGCGCTTGGCCCCATCGAGGTGCTGGTCAACAACGTGGGCGGCAACGTCGACCAGGGTCTGTTCGTCGACTCCGATCCCGCCAAGTGGATGGCCGACATCGACCTCAACTTCGGCACCGTGCTGCGCATGACCCATGCGGTGCTGCCCGGCATGGTCGAGCGCAAGAGCGGCGCGGTGGTCAACGTCGGCTCGACCGCTGCTTTGGTGGGCGATTACATGCTGCCGGTCTACTCGGCGGCGAAAGGCGCGGTGCACAGCTTTACCGTGGTGCTGGCCAAGGAAGTGGGCCAGCACGGCATCCGCGTGAACGCGATCGCCCCTTACGCGACGATCTCCACCGATCCTGCGGCCTTCAGCACAGGCAGCCGCTTCCATCCGGAGTCCGGCGTGTTCAGCGGAGGCGGAGAGAGCGTGAGCGAGGCGGATCGCGCCCTACGCCTGCGCCGCACCTTCGTAGGCAAGCCGTTCGCCGCGCCAGAAGAGCTCTCCGGGCTCGTCGCCTTCCTCGCGTCCCCGCGGGCAAGCTTCATCACCGGGCAGGTCTACCCCATCGATGGCGGCGCACTGCTGTAGGACATGCCTTCAAGCACCGGCAGCCCGCAACGTGGCGCCGATACGGGAGAGACAATGATGGACACTGGCGCGCTGCAGACGCTGATCGACAAGGAAGCGATCCGCGAGTTGGTGCTGCTTTATTCGCGCGCGATCGACCGGCAGGACGTCGCACTACTGCGCGACCTCTACACCGCGGACGCGACCGACACGCATGGCGACAGCTTCGACGGGCCGGCCAGCGCCTATTGCGACTTTATCGAAAAATCGCTGCCCTACATGCCGTACAGCGGGCACCACGTGTGCAACCATCTGGTCAGCGTCGAGGGCGATACCGCCAATGGCGAGGTCTACGCGCTCGCCTACCACGTGATCCCCGGCAGCGACGGCGGGCGGCAGGAAGACTTCATGGCAGTGCGCTACATCGACAACTACCGCCGCTGCGAGGACGGACGGTGGCGCTTCTCCAAGCGTGTGGTCACTTACGACCTTAAGATCCGGAGGCCATTCGACGGCGGAGGCCTGTTGGGGCAAGGGGCGGCCGATCCCAGCTATGCCGAACTCGATCAGCGGCTCTTCGCCCGCGGGGCACGCGCAACTTAACCGAAATCAGCATGGAGCCTGGTCGGCCGTGCAGCTTTCGCAGCGGTCGATCATTCTCCTGCGCGGCGGCAGCGATGATGCGATGGCCCGCCGGGGAGATCCCAATGCCGGACACCGTGCGTGTGGGCGTGCTCAACGACATGGCGGATCTCGGCCCGGGGCCGGGCGACATGACGGACTGGCTTGAGCGCGAGGTCGAACGGCTGGGCGCGCGGGGCCGCATCACCGCTCCGGTCGAGTTCGTGCACGCCTATGGCCTGGGACTGCCCTCCGGCACCGCCGAGGCCATCGAGAAGGCGTACCAGGAGTTGGTCGATCAGGATGTGGTGCTGATCGTCGGCCCCGCGATCGGCGATAACGCGCTGATCGCAGCGCCGCTGGCCGAGCGTGCGCGGGTGCCGACCATCAACTGGGCCGGAGCCGAGCGCGCGCGGAGCCGCTACATGTTCCAGCTGCAGGTCGGCAGCCACGAGGACGAGTCGCTGGTGATCGCGCGGCACCTCGCCCGTTCCGGCGCGCAGCGGATTGCCGTCGTCTACGACAACTCACCGATCGGCACGCGGCACCTCAAGCACCTGGATGACGAAGCCGCGATCCTGGGGCTACAGGTCGTGGCGCGCGCCGACATTTCGCCGCTCGCACACGAGGCGGAGCAGCAGGTCACGGCTGCGCTTGGCGGCGGGCCAGACGGCTTCGTCTACCTGGGCCTGGGTGTCTCGGCCCCGCCGGTGGCACAGGCGCTGACCCGTTCGGGCTGGACCGGGCCGCGGATCATGAACACGGCGGGCTTGCGCGGCTATCATGGCGACTTCGCCCAAGTGTGCGACGGCTGGATCTATGTCGACATGCACTCGGACGAAAACCGGACCTTGCAGGCGCTGAGGCAGGAAATGGGCCTGTCGGCCAGTGAGGCGCTGGCCGCTGCCAAGGGGCACGATCTCGGCCGCCTAGTCGCCGAAGGCATCGCCCGCGCCCGGGACATCAGCCGCGAAGGCTTGCGCGTCGGGCTAGAACAAGTGAAATGGCTGCCCGCCGCCGAGGGCGAGGAAGGCACTCTACTCGGCTTCGGCATCCAAGACCGCGGCGCCCTGCACGGCCGTTATCTCGTCGTGCGCCAGTGGGTTGATGGGCGCAGTATCGAGGTCGGCCCGTAGGTTATCGGGAGCCAGATCGTGCGGTGGTCGGCTGTTTTCTCGGCGGTCGCTTGTTCCTTGAGCCAGAACAGCACACTATCCTGTTGGTAGATAGGCTCACAATGCCGCGGAAGAGCAATGGGCGGCACACCCCTGACGCAGCTAAATTCGAGAATGAACGACTGACATCAGGACACATGCGGCGCCACGCCCCGTGTACCGACGATCACGCGCTGCAGGACTCGTTTGCCCACATGCTCCAGGTTGCCGCGCATGTGCTGGAGCGCGATGTTGTCCCAGATGATCAGGTCGCCGGTGCGCCAGCGGTGTTCGAGCTGGCGCTCCGGCGCGTAGAACGCATGGAACACCCGGTGCAGAATGGCGCGGCCGCTGTCCGTATCGAACCCGTTGAGGCGGGCAGTCTGCAACTCGCTCACCCAAAGGCATGGTCGACCATTGTGCGGGTTCGTCAGCATGGTCGGCCGCGTGGCGCGGCGGAGCGCATCGGCATGCTCGCGATCGCAGGCGCGGCCCGAAAGTCGGGAGTAATGGGGCGAGACCATCTCCTGCTCGCCCTCTTCAAGGATCTCCTGAAGGTCTGGCGGGAGCGCCGCCCAGCCCTGCTGCGCGCTGACGAAGCGGGTCGAGGACGCACCGTCGACCACATCGATCGCGTGCAGCGACAAGGCGTCGAACGGGTGATCGGTATAGGCCGCATCGGCATGCCAGGCGAGCTCCGCAGCACTGGGTCCGCCGCCCTGGTTCGACATCGTCCCCGCCTCGCCCTCGCGCTCGAGAATGGGACCTAACAGCCCGCAGAGTTCGCGCTGGCGCGCCATGGACAGGGTCTGACCACGCGCCAGGATCAATCCGTGCGTCCGGAACAACTCGGCCAAGTGCCACGCCTCGGATGGGCCGAGCGGCGACGCGAGGTCACGCTCGATCTCGACGCCGAACGGCTGCAGCAGCCTGTGTGGCAGGGTGACGGCCATGGCTCTCTCCCGATTTTGGAGGCAGGCTACGCTGGCGCCGAACACACGGCAATCGAGTGGGGCAAGCATCGGCGAGACGATAGCCGACAGATTTGAGGGCGGGAGCCGGTGCATCTGAACGAGCTAAGAAGGTGACGGTGCTCTAGCCACGGTCTTCCCCGCTGCACCGCTTGCTTGCTCCTCCTCCCTGAAGGGAGGAGGTTGGGAGGTGGGTGTACCCACGCCAGCGTGGACGCGCTTCCCGGCCGCATCGCTCCCCCTTCCCGCCGGGGAGGGGAGATGTGAGGTAGGCTGATCGCAGCTGCACTCCCAAGGTCGTGAAGGGTGCGTACGCTGCGTGTCACTGCTAGCTTTGCATCCCGCTCGACCGCCGCGCGAAGCCTTCGCCGCGCACTCCGCAGATCGCGGGACCCGGCTCTCGTCCTCGGTCGGTCGCCTTGAGAGCAGATCAAGCCCCGACCGGAACGCTGGCGTCAGCCACCTTGTACAACCTCTTGTGCCGCAGGCGTGAGGCAAAGCCATGCCGAAGCTCCCGCACGAACCGGCACCACAGCTCTGGCTTGCGAACCACGCGAGCAAGCAGTTCGGCCTTGCCGCACGTCGCCGTGTCGTGGCGGAAGGCGGAGTACTGCATCGCCATCTCGGTCGAGCGGCGACGCTGCAGCAGGAGCCGGCGCTCCGCGGGAGCGAGCGAGGTGTCCCGCGCCAGGATCTCGTCCACCGCATCCATCACGGACTGCCGATCCGCCACCGTGCGCGAATGAGGCGAACTGCGCCGCGAGATCGAGCCCAGGGGCTCGGTATAGAGGTACATCGCACGGTTCAGCAGCGCGAGCCGAGCACCGTGTCGCAGCAGGTCGTAGGCGAACAGGAAGTCCTCGCAATATCGGTACCGCGCCGAATAGCTGAGCCCGGTGCTACGCAGGGAGGCTGTGCGCATCACGAGCTTGACGAGCGAGATAGGCCGGTCCTCGCGCCAGAGCGCCTCCGCGACGCCGACGCGATAGGTCGTGGTGCGCAGATAGTCTTCCAGCGAGACCCGCTGAAGTCCCGGCTTCCTTGCATAGCCGCCCTCCCCCACTTCCATCCCGGCCACGTCGTCGAACAACACGATGTCGTCGCCGATCGCGTCCAGATCGTGCTGCGTGCCAAGTGCGCATAGCCTCTCCAGGCGCTCTGGCCGGTACGCATCGTCGGCATCAAGCAGCGCTGTCCAAGTGCCTGTGGCTCGTGCCAGTCCGGCGTTGCGCGCGGCTGACGGCCCGCCGTTACGCTGCTGCTGCACCAGCTGGATACGATGGTCGGCAGCGGCGAGGCGGCGCACGACGGCACAGGTTTCGTCGAGCGATGCATCATCGACCACGATGATCTCGAAGTCCTGCAACGTCTGCGCCTGCACCGAGTGGATCGCGCGCGCGATGCAGTGAGCCGCATTGTAGGCCGGGATGACTACGGTGACCGTGGGCGCCGCCATCACGCGCGACGCTCCACACACCGGCCCGGTAAGCACGACCATTCAACCGCAAGCGTCAGAGTCCTCCGCAAACTTCCGCACCTCCGCCGAGCCATGTGGCATGCGGCATACCGGAGTCAGTCGGGGCACGGCGCGAAGATGCTTCGGAAACGGTGGCGTTCGAGCCGCAGCTTACATCGACGGCGCGTAGCCGCCGTTGAGCGGATAAGTCTGGCCGGTGATCCACTCCGACGCTTGCGAGCACAGGAACGTCACCAGCGCGGCAACGTCGGCCGACTTGCCGTAACGGCGGATCGTGTAGCGCGAGAGCTGCGCCTTGGCGTGATCGCTTGCCATCACCTCGGCCAGCTTCTCTTCAGGCATGTCGGGGATCAGCGACGACAGCGACACTGCATTGCAGGTCACGTTGTAGCGCCCGAGTTCCTTGGCGATCGAGCGCACGAAGCCTTGCGCGCCCGCCTTTGCCGAGGCGTAGACGGCCAGCTTCGGCTCGCCCGTGCGGCCCGAATCCGAGACGATGGTGACGATCCGCCCGCGACGCGCCTCGACCATGTTCGGAATGAAGGCGTAGCAGCAGTTGTAGACACCATAGAGGTTGGTGCGCAGGTAGCGCTCCCAAGCGGAGGGATCCTCCTCCCAGAAATTGCGCGTGGGGCGCAGCGATCCGCCCGGGCCCGCCATGCCGGCGTTGTTGACCAGGATCGTCGCCGGGCCGAGCTTCGCCGTGATCGCCGCATCCGCCGCCTTGATCGCGTCGAGGTCGCCAACGTCGAAAGGGACGGCGATAGCAGGCACACCAATCGCCTCGATTTCGGCAGCAACTGCCTCTGCACGCTCGGCCACGAAGTCGTTCACCGCCACACCCCCGGCATTGTGCCGCGCGAGCTCCAGCGCAGTCGCGCGCCCGGCGTTCTGCCCAGCTCCGGTCACGATCGCCACCTGTCCGCCGAGATCGAGAAGGTCCTTGTCGCTCATGTCTTGCTCTCCCAAGCTTGCTATGCTGTTTAGACAGTGAACACCATCTAAGCAGAACCGGTCCTGCGTGCCAGCAGCCGAACGAGAGGACGTCGGATGAATCGTGCTTCCGATCCGCCATCCCCCACGCCGCTGGCCGCAACGCTGCGGGATACTCAAGGGGCAGTGAGAGGCTTTGCCAACAGCCGACAGCGCGACTTGCCCGGATATCGCGCCTACGTTTCCCGCCGGATCGTGGCGCACCTGAGCTATCGCGCCGAGGGCGTCGCGCAGGACAGCACCATAGGAGATCACGATGCTGGATGGATTTGATCTCAGCGGTCGGGTGGCCCTGGTCACCGGCGGCGGTACGGGCATCGGCAAGGCGATCGCGACCTTGCTGGCTCGCCGCGGGGCGGAGATCGCGATCGCCTCGCGCCGAGCCGACCGGCTCGAAGCGGCTGCTCAGGAGATCGCCGGCGCGACCGGCCGCACGGTGCGCGCCTTCCCGGCCGACGTAACCGACGCTGAAGCAGCGCGGACCATGGTCGATGCCGTTGCGGCGGCATTCGGGCGCCTGGACATCCTGATCAACAACGCCGGCAAGTCGAGCTACGGGGGCTATTCCACCTTATCGCCCTCGATCTGGGACAAGGACGTGTCGCTGAACCTCAACGCCGCCTTCTACTGCTCGCAGGCGGCGGTCCCGCACCTCAAGGCCAGCGGGCGTGGCGCGATCGTGAACATCTCCTCTCAGGCCGGCATCTCGGGCACTGCCGGTTGCGGCGCCTACTCGGCAGCCAAGGCCGGCTTGCAGATGTTCACGCGGGTCGCGGCGATGGAGTGGGGCGGCTCCAACGTGAGGGTGAATGCTGTCGCGCCGGGGATGACTGCTACAGACCTTGCTCAGGCAAGCTGGGCCAAGACCGGTTTCGATGCGCTCGGCGCGGCAGAGACAGCCTTTGCCCTCAAGCGACCGGGTACACCCGAGGAAGTCGCGCAAGCCGTGGTCTTCCTAGCCAGCGATGCGGCCAGCTACATCACCGGCGAGACCCTGGCGGTCAGTGGTGGGCCGGGGCAGAAGGGCATGATCGACGTCGACTGAAGCGGCTCAACCGATGAAGGCTTCCTCGCGCTTCTCGGGTCGGATGTAGATCGACGAGATCGCCGGCGAGAGGGCCTTCATGCGCTCTTCCAGCAGCTCGATCAGCGTCTCTGCCTCTCCCATCGAGAGGCTGTCCTGGAAGTCGGCACTCACCGCGACGAAGACGCTCTCGGGCCCGGTGTGGACTGTGCGCACGTGGTTGACCGACTCGATCTGCGGGTGACCGTCGAGGACGGCGCGCAGTCGCTCGATCAGCACCGGATCGGCTGCCTCGCCGATGATCAGGCCTTTGGCTTCGCGCGCCAGCAACACCGCGACGCCTGCCAGCACTGCGCCAATGAGGATCGAGGCAGCCCCGTCGATGCGCGGATCGGCGAAGTGGATGCTGGCCCACACGCCGAGCGCGGCGATGGCCAGGCCGATCAAGGCCGCCGAATCCTCGAACAGGACGATGAACCCTGGCGGGTCCTTTGAGCGGTGGATCGCCTGCCACCAGGTCTTGTTGCCAACATGCGCGCGGAACTCCTTTACCGCGATCGTCCATGAGCTTCCTTCGAGTACGAAGGCGATTGCGAGGACGATGTAGCTGATCGTAGGGTCCTCGATCGGGTGCGGGTCCTGGATGTGGACAATGCCCTCGTAGATCGACACGCCGGCGCCGACGGCGAAGATCAGGATCGCGACGACGAAGGCCCAGAAGTACAGCTCCCGCCCATAGCCGAACGGGTGCGAGGCATCGGGCGGGCGGGCGGCGCGCTTCTGCCCGTAGAGCAGCAGGACCTGGTTGCCGCTGTCGACCAGGCTGTGCACGCCTTCCGTCGCCATCGAGGACGAACCGCTGATGCCGGCCGCTATGAACTTGGCGATGGCGATGCCCAGGTTCGCAGCGAGCGCGCCGTAAAGGACGATGTTCTTGCGGATATGCGCGAATGCGCCTGAGCTTTCGGCCATGCGCGCTCAACGGGCGGCAGGGGTCAGGGTTGCGTGCTGGCGTGCAAACTCGCGCCGGTAAACCGCATGCTTGGCTGGCGTCAGTCCTGCGGACTGCCACCTCCCCTTGCAGGGGAGGATCTTGGAAGGCGCTTAAGCCGCCAGTGCCGCCCGGCCCACGCGTTCGTTCCACAAGTCGGGTGAGCCGCACAGTTGCAGGTTCAGCATGGCGCGCTTCATGAACAAGTGGATCTGGTGCTCCTCGGTCAGGCCAATGCCGCCGTGGAACTGGATCGCCTCTTCCGTGACCCACTGGTAGGCCTCGGCTGCGTAGGTCTTCAGCCCGCCCATCTGCGCCGGAGTCACCGTCTCGGCCGCGGCGCCAGCCCGGCTCCACAGCAGAGCCTCGGCGGGCACGATGCGGATCTTGCAGTCGGCCGCCCGGTGCTTGAGCGCCTGGAACATCGCGATCGGGCGGTCGAACTGCTTGCGCATCTTCATGTAGTCGACGCTCATGTCGAGCGCGGCGTTGGCGCCGCCGAGGCAGTCGGCCGCGACGGCAAGATGCGCCTCTGGCGAGATCGCATCGTGGATGGCAAGCGAGCCGGCAGGGTCTGCCAGCACCAGCGAGGGATCCGGCGCAAAGCCATCGAGCACCAGGTCGAACAGGCGCCGGCTCTTGTCCCAGATCGGACGCTCGACCAGGCTGACGCCTGCTGCATTGGTGGGAACGAGGGTGTAGCCGCCCGGCAAGTAGGCGATTACCGCCGCCGCCATGTCGCCCTCGAACACGCCCGACACGGTGCCGGACACTGCACCGTCAGCCCCGGTCTGCAGCTTGGTCGACAGCATGTGCAGCGGCACGTATTCGCCGCCCGCGATCCGCTCCAGCCAATCCTCGCGGCCGGGCAGCGCCTCGGCTTCGAGGATCGCATGCAGGCCCAGCTGGGCCGGGATCAGCGGCGCTGCCGAGAGCACGCGACCCATCTCGAAGTGGATCGTGGTGGAGGCTTCGCGACCCAGGCCAAGACCGCCCAGTTCCTCTGGGAGGCGGATCATCAGCCAGCCCATCTCGGCGGCGAGCGTCCAGGCGGCATCACGATCTGGGACCAGCTTGTCGGCCGGGAAGGCCTTGGTGGCGGCATCCTGCAGTTCGGAAAGTTCGATCACAGCTTCCATCCCTTGGGCTCGCGCGGCATGTCGAGCATGCGCTCGGCAATGATGTTGCGCTGCACTTCCTCGCTGCCGCCGGCGATGGTCCAGGCGTAGGAGTTCATGAAGTCAGCCATCCAGTTGCCGGTGTTGAGATCGCCGAAGGTGATCGGCTTGACGTACTGCTCGGCCATGCCACCCAGGCGCACACCCAGCAGCGAGTAGGCGCGCAACGCACGGCTGTAGCTGTTCTTGACGATCGAGGCGTCGCCGGCGCGCTCCACGCCCTTGATGCGGTTGTCGAGGAAACGGTCGGCGATCGCGCAGGTCGCGTCGACTTGGCTGACGAGCGTACCGAAGTCGCGCAGCACGCCAGCGTCGTTCTCAAGGCCGTTGTCGCGGATCAGCTCGGCGACGCGCGAGAGCGCACCGCGCATGCGGTAAGCCAGCTCCATCAGCGTCAGGCCACGCTCCGACGACAGTGTCGCCTGCGCGTAAGCCCAACCATTGCCTTCCTCGCCGACCCGCTGCTCGACAGGGATCACCACGTTGTCGAGGAAGATCTCGGCGAATTCCTCGTCGCCCTGGATCTGGTGGATCGGGCTGACGGTGACGCCAGGCGTCTTCATGTCCATCAGCAGGTAGGTGATACCCGCCTGCTTGGCGCCTTCACTGGAGGTGCGCACCAGCAGCAGGCACATGTCGGCGAACTGGGCCATGGTCGACCAGACCTTCTGGCCGTTGACGACATAGACCTCCTTGCCATCACGCGTCTCACGCACCGCCTTGCACTTGAGCGCGGCAAGGTCGGAGCCGGCGCCCGGCTCGGAGAAGCCCTGGCACCAGGTCTCCCCTTGCAGGATGCGCGGCATGTACTTCGCCTTCTGCTCGGGCGAGGCGCATTCGTGCAGCGTGGCGAAGGCGTGGTAGGTGGATACAAACGAGAGCAGCAGGCGCGGCGCATCAACGCGCGCGAGTTCCTCGTAGATGACCTTCTGCTCGGCCAGCGTGCGCCCGCCGCCAGGATATTCGGCCGGCCAGTGCGGGATGGCGTAGCCGCCCTCGACCAGCTTGGCGAACCAGTCGCGCTGGGTGCGCACGAAGTCTTGCTGGGTGCTGCTCGCCTCGCGCCAATTGCGCGGAGCGTTCGCTTCCATCCAGGCGCGAACTTGCGCGCGCAAGGCTTCGAGGTGGCCGTCGGGCGAGGCTATATCCGTCATGCGCGGCTTCTTGCACGGGTGCTGAACACTCGTCCAGACCTGCACGCGGGCAGACGCATCGCACGGGCGTGAAGTGAGGCCTGCATGCTCGTTTCGTGCATGAGCGCCGCATACACCGTCACCCTGAACTTGTTTCAGGGTCCATGCCTCAACGTAGGCCGGTGCGTCGCTTCGCCATCGGACGCCTCCGTTCAACCCGATAGGACCTCGAGCTTGGCGGCACGATGGACCCTGAAACAAGTTCAGGGTGACGAACGAGATAGCGAGGCGCTGGTTGTCTTCCGCCTTTGCCGCTTCAGACCGCGACTTCGATCGTATCGTCCACCACCCGCACCTCGAACGTGTCGATCGGCATCGAAGCCGGGGGGTTCATCGGCATACCCGTCTCCAGATCGAAGCGGGCGCCGTGGACCGGGCATGAGATCCAGCCGTTGCGCAGCCGGCCGCAGTCGAGCGCCTCGTAGGCATGGCTGCACAAGTTGCGCACGGCGAACACGCGATCCTTGGTGTTGCACAGCAGGATCTGGTTGCCGCCGGCCTCGACCAGCTTCTTGGCGCCGGCCGGCACTTCGTCGATCTTTGCCACGGCAACGAATGTCTTCTCGGTCATCGTCTCTTTCTGTCTCTTTACCTGCTCTTCCCATGCCGCAATCGCCGCGCCACGGCCAGCGCTACGGCATGAGTGTACCTGCGCGACGCACGCGCGATGCCTGCCGGGGCAGGCTCTCGCCGCCGCAAACCGCCCGCTGAACGCTTGTCCAGCAGGGTTACTCTAGCTAACGCAAGCCGCAAGCTGTTCAACACGGCTGTTCACTAGCGGGGATGCCATGAACTTCGAATGGACGCAGGAGCAGGATGCATTTCGCCAGACCCTGCGCGATTTTTTGGCTGCCAACCTGCCCGATAACTGGGAGAAGTTTTCAGAGCATGGCCCCGCTTCGCCCGCGCTGACGGCCTTTGCGCGCGAGTTCTGCGCCAAGCTGGCGGACGTCGGCCTCCTCTTCCCGCACTGGCCGGTCGAGATGGGCGGCGAAGGTCTCGGCCCCTGGGAACAGCAGATCCTGGCCGAGGAGATGTGGATCGCCGGCGAGCCGCGGGGCGGCCAGTACATGAACGTCAACTGGATCGGCCCGACGCTGGTCAAGTACGGCACGCAGGCGCAGCAGGACCGCTACCTGCAGCCGATCACCGAAGGCAAGTCGCTGTGGTGCCAAGGCTTCTCCGAGCCGGACGCGGGCTCCGACCTTGCTTCGCTGCGTACCCGCGCGACGCTCACGCCGAGTGAGTCCGGCGCCAACTACGTCATCAACGGCCAGAAGATCTGGACCTCCTACGCCGGCCTTGCCGACACCTGCTTCCTGCTCACCCGCACCAGCGACGATCGCAAGAAGGGCATCACCATCCTGCTGGTGCCGATGGACACGCCGGGCATCACCGTGCGGCAAATCCCGTCGCTCATCGGCGAAGGTGACATCCACGAGGTGTTCTTCGATGACGTGACCGTGCCCGAGGGCGCCCGCTTCGGCGAAGAGGGCCAAGCATGGGAGATCATCGCCTACTCGCTGCGCAACGAGCGCCTCGGCATACCGCGCTTCACCCTGGCGCGCGCCGCGCTCGATCGCGCCGTGGCCATGCTCAAGGACGCGGGCGACTTCTCACGCGAGGCGGTGCGGATCGAAGCCGCGCGGTGCGCCAGCTTGTGCGAGGCGGCCGCGACCGCGAACTACGCCATCGTCCAGAAGCGCGTCGACGGCCTCGGCGTCGGGCCTGAATCAAGCTCCGCCCGCTTCGCCACCGTCATGTGCGAACGTGCTGTGTGCGAATTCGTGGTCGAGTTCGTGCCGGAGGCGCTTGCCGGCTCATCGCCCTATCTCAAGATGCACCACCAGCGCGGGATCGTCGCGGGCGTCGCCTCCGGCGCGGCGGAGATCCAGCTCAACATCATCGCGAGCGACGTGCTCGAACTGCCCAGGGAGCCGCGTTGATGCAACTCTCGCTCAGCGAAGACCAGAGCCAAATCCTCGGGTTCCTGGATGGTCTCACCAAGCCTTATGCGTCCGTGCCGATGCACGACCACTCGCTGGCGCTGACCAGTGAATCGCTCGATGCGGAACTGGTCGAGGGCGCTTTCCTCGACGTCATGGCGGAGGAAGAGCTTGGGCCGGCAACCGCGGCCTTGGTGGTGGAGAAGCTGGCCCGCCTGCCGTTCGCCGTGGAAGCGGCCGCATCTGCCCTGGTACGCCCGCTCATCGATCCCGAACTGCCGCGGCCGCTTTGCCTGATCGAGGAAGGACAGCTGCGCAAACCCGTGCGCTTCCTGGCCGACGGAGCCACCGTCGTCGTCATCGGACCGTCCAGCGTGCGTAGTTTCACGGCGAGCGCGGATCTGATCCGGGCGCCGCAGCAGGACACGCTCTACGCCTATCCGGTCGCCTTCCTCACGGGCTTGCCCACGACGCTGATTACCCACGATGTCGATGCGGCAGAGATTACCCGGGCGTGGCGCGTGGCGATCGCCGCCGAGGCCGCGGGCTTGCTGAGCGCGGCACTGCAAAGCGTGGTGACCTACGTGTCGGAACGTAAGCAGTTCGGCCGTCCGCTCGCGACCTTCCAGGCTATCCGCCATCGTCTGGCCGAGGACCAGGTCGTGACCAACGGCGTGTACTGGCTGGCGATCCGGGCGGCCGCGACGGGGTCGCATGCCGATGCGGCCCTGGCCGCGCTCCATGCGCAGGAAGCCGCCAAGCGGGTGACCTACGACTATCACCAATTTCTGGGCGGAATGGGCATGACGCTGGAGCATCCACTACACTTGTGGACGTACCGGCTGAAGCTGCTCACCGCCGAGCTCGGCGGCCGCGGGGCGAACGCGCTGGCCGCGGCGGATGCACTCTGGGGCTGAAGGCGGAGGGCAGCTGGCGGCTAGCAGCGGGCTCACGCGTCGATGTCGGTGTGAATGTTGGCTACAGCGATGCTTACAGCTCGAGGGTTAGCGCTGTTCCCACACCGCTGACCAACACCGTCTATGCTAAGCCTATCTAAGCATCCCAGCTGCCGATGCATTCGATCCTGGTGCACTGACAATCAAAGGAGGACCCGCGCTACCGCGAGCCCTCCCTCAAGCTATAGCTCAAAAAGACTTCAGCCGATCGCGACGAGGCGCTTTGCCTCGGCGACGATCTCAGGAGGCTGCACAAGGAAGGCGTCCTCGAGCTTCTTGGCAAACGGCACCGAGCAGTACGGCGCACCAAGGCGGCCCACAGGCGACTTGAGCTTGCCGAACAGAGACTCCTGAACCGTTGCCGCGATCTCTGCACCAGGACCGAAGTTGCGGCCGGCTTCGTGGACCACCAGCAGGCGACCGGTCTTCTCCGCCGAAGCGAGGACGGTTTCCTTGTCCCACGGCGAAATCGTGCGCAGATCGACCACTTCAACCGAAACGCCCGCCTTGCCGAGTTCCTCGACCGCCTGCATCACGGTGAACATCATCTGCCCGTAGGAAACGATGGTCAGGTCAGTGCCGGGCATCACCACGTTGGCCTTGCCGATCGGGATCGGCCCCTGGTTGACCGGCGTGTCCATCGGCACGAACAGCGTCTTGCCGCTCTCGACGATGATGACCGGATCGGGATCCTGGATCGCCGAAAGGTAGAGCCCCTTGAAGTCTGCGGGTGTCCAGGGGATCACCACCTTGATGCCGGCGGTGTGGCAGAACCACGCCTCGTAGAAGTCGGCATGCTGGCCGGCGGTCTGGTTGCCCGCGCCGGTCAGGGTGCGGATCACCAGCGGTACCTGGCTCTGGCCGCCCGACATGAAGCGCAGCTTGGCTGCGTGGTTCACGATCATGTCCATCGCCACGGTCGTGAAGTTCATCAGCATGATTTCGGCTACGGGCTTGTAGCCCGCCATCGCCGCGCCGATCGCCGCGCCCATGATCGCCTGCTCGGCGATCGGCGTGGACCGCACGCGCATGTCGCCGAACTTCGTCGAGAGGCCGCGCGTGACGCCGATGACACCGCCGCCCTCACGGTCGGCGATGTCCTCGCCGAGCACCAGGACCTTGGGATCGGCTTCCATCGCCTCCATCAGCGCGGCGTTGATGGCCTGCATGCCGTTCATCTTCACCGTTTCGACGGCGGGTGCTTCCAGAGTGTCGGTGCTCATGCCGGAATCTCCTCGGCGAAGACGTCGCGACGCAGTTCGTCGTCCGACGGGTACTCACAAGCCATCGCGAACTCGATGGCGTCGTTGACCTCGGCCTCGATCTCGGCCGTCAGCTTGTCCAGTTCCTCGGCCGAGGCGACACCATCGTCGATCAGCTTCTGGCGGAAGCGTGGCAGCGGATCGGCCTCCATCGCAGCGGCTTTCTCTTCCTTGGTCATGTAACCGTCGGCGTCGCCGAAGACGTGGCCCATGAAGCGGAAGGTCTTGCATTCGAGCAAGGTCGGGCCCTGGCCCGCGCGGGCGCGCTCGATGGCAGCGTGAGCGTGGGCATAGACGTCGATCGGATCGTTGCCGTCGACGGTGTAGCCGGGCATGCCGTAACCGATCGCGCGCTTGGAGATCAGGTCGACCGAAGTCCCGTTCTCATAGCGGGTGTGCTCGGCAAAGCCGTTGTTCTGGCAGACGAAGATCACCGGCAGCTTCCACACCGATGCCAGGTTCAGCGCCTCGTGGAAGGCACCGATGTTGCTGGCGCCATCACCAAAGTAGGCGACCGTGACCTGCTTGGTGCCATCCAGCAGCGCCGCCCAGCCAAAGCCATTGGCGATCGGCATCGACGAGCCGACGATCCCGGTGGTGACCATCACACCCGTCTCCGGGTGGGTCAGGTGCATCGGGCCGCCCTTGCCCTTGCACGTGCCGTCGACGCGGCCGCAGATCTCGGCCCAGAGCGGGCGCAGCGGCATGTTCTTGGCGACCATGTCGTGGATGCCGCGGTAGATCGTGCAGATCTTGTCGTCATCGTTCAGCAGCGTGGAGATCGCCGAAGGAATGCACTCCTGCCCGCGTGCCGAGTAATACGGCGCGGTGATCCGGCCACGGCGGATCTGCGTGCGCGTGGCGTCGTCATTACGCTCGATACGGATCATCCGGCGATAGATGTCGAGCTGCGTGGCGGCATCGGGCGATGCCCTGTTGGTCAGCGTCTGGCTCATGGTCCCTCTCTCGATGGCCTCCGTCTCTAGAGCGGTGGTAAACACTCGTGTTCATTAGCTGTAGCGCGTGACGCTGCAAGGGCAAGGGCGGCGGTTGCGCAGCCATCGCCGGTGCGGTTCGGTGGTCGGGGCGATTGTGCGGGCATAGCGCCCAGCGACACGAGGCAGATGGCGTTGAGGCAAGCAAGCGTGCCTCGCTGCATTGGGAGGCGAGCGCCTGGAGACCCGGCTCGGGTACGCATCGATTCGCATCAGCGCGATGACGCTCGACCATCGCTCCGGAAACGAGAAACGCCGCATCTGCACGGGGGCAGATGCGGCGCACTATCTCTATCATGGTCCTGTTCGTGGCGGGGGAGTGCCCGCGCCCTTCACTCAGACCGGCTCGATCAGTTGACCGAGTCCTTCAGGCCCTTGCCGGCCTTAAACTTGGGCTGGCTCGAAGCCTTGATCTCCATGGCCTCGCCGGTGCGCGGATTGCGGCCGGTCGACGCCTTGCGCTTGGCAACCGAAAACGTGCCGAAACCGACCAGGCGCACTTCGTCGCCCTTCTTCAGAGCTTCGGAGATTGCGTCGAACACGCCTTCGACGGCCTTCACGGCGTCGTTGCGCGTCAAGCCGCTGGTGGTGGCGACAGCGCTGATGAGATCGTTCTTGTTCATTATGGGAACCCCCTAGCCTTTCAGTGGAAACCGCTCGTGGTGGTGAGAAACTTGGATTCGTCTTGCGAATGGGTCGGGAATTGAGCGTCTTTCCTGACCGGTGTCAAAGGCAAATGCCTCCCCAGATTGGCGGTTTGGCGCGTTTTCTCGACGTTTTCGCGACGGATGGCGATTGTGCATCGCAGCGACGCGCCATCGCGACGCGGGAACATCCCACGCCGGCATCGCAGCATTGCGGGCAGATGGAACTCGGTCGGAGACTCAAGTGAAAGGGGCCGGCACGCGAGTACCCGCCCCTTCCCTTGTCAGTCCAAACGCGCCGGCTTGAGGGTGCCTCAGGCTTCCTCGTTCCGGACGTCGCGACGCTCGGCGATGCGAGCGCGCTTACCGGTGCGGCCGCGCAGGTAATACAGCTTGGCGCGACGCACCACGCCCTTGCGGACGACGGTGATCGCGTCGAGGTTGGGCGAGTAGAGCGGGAACACGCGCTCCACGCCTTCGCCGAAGCTCATCTTGCGCACGGTGAAGTTGGAACCCATGCCGCGGTTCGAACGCGCGATGCACACGCCTTCGAAGTTCTGGACGCGGGTACGGGTGCCTTCGACGACCTTCACGCCGACGCGGACGGTGTCGCCCGGACGGAACGTGGGGATCTCTTTCGCAGCCTTGGCGATTTCCTCGGCTTCAATCTGCTGAATCAGGTTCACTTGCCTGGTCCTTCGTCTGTTCGCTGCGCGCCAGAGGCAGACTGAACCCGAACGCCATTGTGACGCTCCCAAAGGTCCGGCCTGCGTGACCGTGTGTCGATCTCAGCCTGTTGCTTTCGCCAGGCCGCGATCTTCGCATGATCCCCCGATCGCAGCACTTGCGGGATCGTGCGCCCCTCCCATTCGACTGGTCGGGTATAGTGCGGGTATTCGAGCAGGCCGTCCTCGAACGACTCCTCGGCCCCGCTGGAAGGCGCGCCCATTACGCCGGGAAGCAGCCGAATGCAAGCATCCAGCAGCATCAGCGCCGCAGGTTCGCCGCCAGAAAGGACGATGTCGCCGACGGAGACCTCCTCCACTTGGCGCCCCTCGAAGATACGCTCATCGAAGCCCTCAAACCGGCCACACAGCACCGTGACGCCCGGCCCTTGCGCCAGTTCCCGCACGCGTGCCTGCGTGATCGGCGTTCCGCGCGGCGTCATGGCGATGACGGGAGCCGCGGGGCTTAGCGAACGGGCGTGGTCGATGGCGGCCGCCAGCACGTCGGCCTTGAGCACCATACCGGCGCCCCCACCCGCGGGTGTGTCATCGACGGTGCGGTGCTTGTCGCTCGCGAAATCACGAATGTGCACGGGGTTGAGCGACCACTTGCCCTCCGCCAGCGCCCTGCCCGCGAGCGAGAAGCCGAGCGGGCCGGGGAACATCTCGGGATAGAGCGTGAGGACGGTGGCTACGAAGGTCATGGCTTGCTCAGACGGTCCAATTCTCGACGAGCAGACCGGGCACGTCGGCGAAGTCGCTCTCGTTGTTGGTAACGACGATCGCGCCGATACTCAGCGCGTGTGCAGCGAGCAACCGATCGAAGCGCGCGCGTTTGAACGGCAGGCGGGCGTAAGCACGGGCAGCCGCCTCGTCGAAAGGGAGAAGCGGAATTTGCGCCACGAACGCTTCTAGTATCTCAGGTGGAGGTGGCTTTCCGACGTACGTGCCATACGCCACTTCGGCATAGCTGATCACCGACATCGCGATCTCGCCCTCCTCACAGTCGGCGATGCGCGACACAAGACCATCATACCCGACGTCCATCGCGTACACGGCGGAATTGGCGTCGATCAGATAGCGCGCATGGCTCATCCGGGATCAGCGATCTGCTGCTTCTTTGCTGCGATCGTACTTGGGCGCTCTTCGAAGTCTTCGCGCGGTGCCAGGCGGATGCCCGGCGCCTTGCCCGCAAATCCGCTAACATCGATCTTGCGCTTAGCAGCCGGCTTCCTGCGCAAATGCAGTTCGCCATCAACTTGTTCGACGAGCCATTCGCAGTCAGGCTCAACGCCCAACGCCGCCGGAATACGGATCGCGACCGAATTCCCGGACTTGAAGCTTTTGGCGGTGTATTCCTGACCCATGCCGACCTCCGTATATACAGCAAGTATATACATCCACTGCCCGCGTGGCAACGTGTCTAGTGCAAGGTCGTCTGATCGCTATGGATCGATAGACCACATCGCACATCGGCCCTGATGACGGATCAATCCTCGGCGAAAGCAGCTGCGATGACCAGCCGTTGCCCATCCCAGTCGGGTACGGCGGCCGCATTCATCGGCACCATGAAGCGCTTACGTTTGCCACTCTCGTCCGGCGGACGCTCGATCTCGAGCACGTCGCCGGCGCCGTAGTTCTCGACGGCGATGCAGGTGCCCAGCGCCTGCCCTTCCATCGAGATCGCCGGCAAGCCGATGAGGTCGGCGTGATAGTACTCGCCCTCGTCCGGGTCGGGCATCTGCGAGCGCGGTACGGTCAGCGCCGTCCCACGCAGCTTCTCCGCCGTATTGCGGTCGGTCACTTCGGCGAAGCGGGCGATCGCGCCGCCCTTGCCGTCGTCCTTCAGCTTCGCGAGCGTCAGGCCGCCATCGTTGAAGGCGCGGTAGCGCTTGAGCGCCGCCACGCCTTCTCCGAACAGCTTGAGGCGCACCTCGCCCGTTATCCCGTGCGCGCCGGACACGGCGGCAAGGGTAACGGGACGGTCAGGCGACAGAGCCAAGATCAGCCCTCAGCGGGAGCCTCGCTGCTCTCCACACGGGGCTCTTCTGCGCCCGGGTTCTCGGCGCCTTCAGCCGGAGCTTCGGCCGAGGGAGCCTGTGCGGCGGCAGCAGCGGCGGCTGCGGCTTCTTCAGCCTCGGCGGCCTTGGCAGCCTTGTCTTCGGCGCGCTCCTTGGCCTTCTTGCCGGGCTCGGCCTTGTTCGGGTTGTTGGAAGCGGGACGCTCCTTGATGCCAGCCTTGTCGAGCAGGCGAGCAACACGGTCGGTCGGCTGCGCGCCGACGCCCAGCCAGTAGCGCACGCGGTCCTCGACCAGCTTCACGCGGTTCTCGTCATCCTTGGCGAGCACCGGGTTGTAGGTACCCAGCTGCTCAAGGTACTTACCATCGCGGGGCGAACGCGAGTTGGTGACGACGATACGGTAGTACGGACGCTTCTTGGCGCCACCGCGCGAGAGACGGATTGCTACGGACATTGCTTCAACCTTCCTTCTAGATTCTGATGCTTACTTCTTGAATTTGCTCATGTCGGGCAGGCTGCCGACGCCGCCACCCATTCCGCCGAGCGCATTGCCGAGGCCGGGCATCGCGCCCTCAAGGCCGCCCTTGCCGAACATCGCGGCCAGGCCCTTCAGGCCGCCCATCTTTTTGATCTGCTTCATCGCCTTGCCCATTTCCTGGTGCATCTTGAGCAGCTTGTTCACGTCCTGGACTTGTGTGCCCGAGCCCTTGGCGACGCGGATCTTGCGCTTGGCGTTGAGCAGCGCCGGGTTGACACGCTCCTTGATCGTCATCGAGCCGATGATCGCGTCCATGCGCAGCAGCACGCGCTCGTCCATGCCCGAGGCTGCCATCGCCGCCTTGGCCTTCTTCATGCCCGGCATCATGCCCGCGAGCGCGCCCAAGCCGCCCATGTTCTGCATCTGCTTCAGCTGCATGCGCAGGTCGTTCATGTCGAACTTGCCCTGCTCCATGCGCTTGGCGAGCGCTTCGGCGTCCTCCAGCTTGACCGTCTCGGCCGCCTTCTCGACGAGGCTGACGATGTCACCCATGCCGAGGATCCGGTTGGCGACCCGGGCGGGCTGGAACACCTCGATCGCGTCGAGCTTCTCGCCCGTGCCCGCAAACTTGATCGGCTTGCCGGTAACGGCACGCATCGACAGCGCCGCACCGCCGCGCGCATCGCCGTCCATCCGTGTCAGCACGACGCCGGTGAGGTCAACCTGCCCAGCGAACGACTGCGCGACGTTGACCGCGTCCTGGCCGGTCAGCGAGTCGACCACCAGCAGCACTTCGCGCGGGGTCGAGATGGCGGAAACCGCCTTCATCTCGTCCATCAACTGCTGGTCGACGTGGAGGCGGCCAGCGGTGTCGAGCAGCAGCACGTCGATAGCCTGCAGCTTGGCCGACTGCAGCGCGCGAGTGGCGATCTCGGTGGGCTGCTGCCCGGCGATGATGGGCAGGGTGGCAACGCCGACTTGCTCGCCGAGCACCTTCAGCTGCTCCTGCGCCGCCGGACGATTGACGTCCAGCGATGCCATCATCGCCTTCTTGCCGTGCTTCTCCTTTAGGAGCTTGGCGATCTTGGCGGTGCTGGTGGTCTTGCCCGAGCCCTGCAGGCCGACCATCATGATGACGACCGGCGGGCTGGCGTTCAGGTCGAGCTCGGGCGTGGTCTCGCCGCCCAGCGTCTCGATCAGGGCATCGTTGACGATCTTGATGACCTGCTGGCCCGGCGTGACCGAGCGCAGCACGTCCTGGCCTACGGCCTTCTCGGTGACCTGGTCGACGAAGCGTCGCACCACCGGCAGCGCCACGTCGGCTTCGAGAAGCGCGATTCGCACCTCGCGCATGGCATCGCGAACGTCCTGCTCCTTGAGCGCACCGCGCCCACGCAGCTTGTCGAACACACCACCGAGACGATCGGACAGGCTGTCGAACATGAGCAGTCCACTCCAGTTGCCGCGAGCGAAAACCCGCGAAACGCCAAAAACGCCGGCGGACGAAACCTCGTCAGCCAGCGTCTAAATAGTCACCCCCTCACAGCCCAAAAAAGCGCCGCGAAGGTATGGTGAGATTTGGTTCAGGCCGGAGCGAGAATGGTGGCCTTCCGAGAACCGGAGCGGAGCGACCTTCATGGTCGTGAGCACCGGAAGCGCAGGAGGCTGCCGTTCGCAGCCCGGCATGGACCAAATATCGCCATACCGAAAGAATGGTGGAGCCGAGGGGGATCGAACCCCTGACCTCTACAATGCCATTGTAGCGCTCTCCCAGCTGAGCTACGGCCCCGTTCCATTCGACCAGACCAACCCTGGGAGGCCGATCCGCCCCGAGGTCCAGCCCCGGGAGGCCGCCCCTCTAAGAGCGGTTCCCAAGGTTGGCAAGGGGGAAATTTCAGGAGCGGTCAGCCAAGGCGACCGCTCCCGAAGTGATCACGTATCGTGCTCGTCCTCGGTCTCTGCGCCCGGGATGCCGAGATCGTCGTCGCCGCCAAGGTCCACATCGTTGTCCGGCGAATCGCCGTCCTCGTCGATGTCCAGATCCTCCTCGGCGAGATCGGAATCCTCCTCCTCGACGACTTCCTTCTTCTGCACTTCCTCGAACTGCACGGGCTGCTTGGACTTGAGCACAGGCTCAGGGTTCCACTGGTTGCCGCACTCGATGCAGGTGACGGGGTCATCCTTGCCGAGGTCGTAGAACCGCGTGCCGCACTTCGGGCAGCCGTGCTTGGCGCCCCATTCCGGGTTGACCATGAAAATTCCTCGTCTGGCGGGTCCAGGAAGGCCCGCGCTGAAAATCTTGTACTTGATGGGTTGGCCCCGCTGCGAAATCAAGCAGCGCTGACCGCATCAGGGCGCGCGCCTTGCCATAGCCGGTGCCCCCTGTCAAAAGCCCGCCGCTCACCTGCCATCCAGCTTGCCACGAAAGAGCGACCTGTGACCGCCCACTCCTCTGCCGCCCACAGCATGACTGGCATGCGTCCTCGGCGCTTCCTGCCCAACGGAGCGCTGCGGGGCCGCGTGCGCGTGCCGGGCGACAAGTCGATCAGCCACCGCGCGATCATGCTCTCCTCGCTCGCGGTGGGCGAGAGCCGCATCACCGGCCTGCTCGAAGGCGAGGACGTCCTGGCGACGGCGGCCGCTATGCGGGCGATGGGCGCGCATGTCGAGCGGACCGGATCCGGCGAGTGGCGGGTCAACGGCGTCGGCGTCGGTGCGCTGCTCCAGCCCGAGCAGGCGCTCGACATGGGCAACTCGGGCACTTCGACGCGGCTGCTGATGGGGCTCATCGCCAGTCATCCGATCCAGGCGACGTTTGTCGGCGACGGCAGCTTGTCGAAACGTCCGATGGGGCGCGTGATCGAGCCGCTCTCACTCATGGGCGCCGATGTCACCTCCACTGTCGGCGGCCGCCTGCCGCTGATCCTGCGTGGCGCATCGCCCGCGGTGCCGATCCGCTACCGCCTCCCGGTCGCCTCCGCCCAGGTGAAGAGCGCGGTGCTGCTGGCCGGCCTCAACACGCCCGGGATCACCACGGTGGTCGAGCCGGTGCCGACGCGCGATCATTCCGAGCGCATGCTGCGAGGCTTCGGCGCGGACCTGAACGTCGAAGTGGACGATGACGGCGCGCGCGTGATCACTGTGCGCGGCGAGGCGGAACTGCGCCCGCAGGTGATCGACGTACCGGGCGACCCCTCCTCGGCCGCATTCTTCGTGGTGGCCGCGCTGCTGGTCGAGGGCTCCGACCTGACGATCGAGAACGTCGGCCTCAATCCCACTCGCGCCGCGCTGTTCGACGTGCTGCGCCAGATGGGCGGCAGCATCGAGGAAGTTAACCGCCGCGAAGTCGGTGGCGAGCCGGTCGCCGACTTGCTCGTGCGTCACTCGGCGTTGCGCGGTATCGAGGTCGACCCGTCGGTCGCACCCAGCATGATCGACGAATTCCCGATCCTGTTTGTCGCGGCCGCAATGGCGCAGGGCCGCACGACGACCAGCGGGCTCGACGAACTGCGGGTTAAGGAATCCGACCGGCTCGCCGTCATGGCCACCGCCCTTTCGGCTGCCGGCGCTCGCGTAGAGGAACGCGAGGATGGCCTGGTGATCGAAGGCACTGGCGGCGAGCTGCTGCGTGGCGGATCAAACCACCCCGTCGCAACCCACCTCGACCATCGCATCGCCATGAGCATGGCCGTCGCCGGGCTCGTCAGCCGCAGCGGTGTCGAGATCGATGATACTCGCCCGATCGCCACCAGCTTTCCCACGTTCGAAGGGTTGCTCGACGGCGCGGCGATCAGCGAAGCGCGCGCATGATCATCGCCGTCGATGGCCCGACCGCGTCGGGCAAGGGCACCATCGCCAAGGCCCTCTCGGTGCACTTCGGCCTGCCACACCTCGACACGGGCCTGCTCTATCGTGCGGTCGGCCGGCAATGCTTCCTGGATGACGGCAATCCGGACGACGGCGGCGACGCTCTGGCGGCGACAAGCTTCCCCGATGCACTGCTGGACGATCCCGAATTGCGCTCCGAAGCGAGCGGTGGGCTGGCGAGCCGCGTCTCGATCCACCCGTCCGTCCGCCAGGCCCTGTTCGACCGCCAGCGCAGCTTCGCGCTGCAAGCTGGCGGCGCCGTGCTCGACGGCCGTGACATCGGCACTGTCATCGCCCCTGACGCCGACGTGAAGCTGTTCGTCACCGCCAGCGTCGAAGCGCGTGCGCGCCGGCGCTACCTGGAGATGCAGGCACAAGGCCGCGATGTATCGCTCGACGACATCGCCGCCGATCTTGCGGCGCGGGATGCGCGCGACACGCAGCGCAAGGATGCGCCGCTGGTCGCGGCGGCCAATGCCGTGGTGCTGGATACGTCCGACCTCGACCGCGACGAAGCGGTCGCCGCAGCGATCGCCCTGGTACAAGGACGCTGATCCTCCTCGCCCCGCTGGGGAGAGGATGCTAGCGCCCAGCCCCCCAATCTCCTTGCTTTTCGCGACCCACAGGCATAAGGGCCGCCGGTCTAGCGGGGCGCAAACCTCGCCAGGCGCCGCGAACGGTATCCGGCCGCCGCGGCAGTTCGGCCCTTTTTGGCCCGCTTACGCAATGGTGCGGAAGGCGGAGGAAAGACCGGCGGAAACAACCGCCTGGCCGGAATACCAAACTCGAGAGAGACAACTCATTTATGGCCACTATGGCAAATCCCACTCGCGATGATTTCGCGAAAATGCTCGACGAGCAGCTCGGCGGCGCCGGCGAAGAAGGCTTCGAAGGTCGCGTCGTCAAGGGCACCATCACCGCGATCGAGAACGACAAGGCTGTCATCGACGTCGGTCTCAAGAGCGAAGGCCGCGTGCCGCTGCGCGAGTTCGCGCGCGGTGAAAACGGCGAGCACGGCCTGAAGGTCGGCGACGAAGTCGAAGTCTATGTGGACCGCGTCGAGAATGCCGACGGCGAAGCGATGCTGTCGCGCGACCGCGCTCGCCGCGAAGCCGCATGGGACAAGCTCGAGAGCGAGTTCGGCGAAGGCAAGCGCGTCGACGGCGTGATCTTCGGCCGCGTCAAGGGCGGCTTCACCGTTGACCTCGACGGCGCCGTGGCGTTCCTGCCCGGCTCGCAGGTCGATATCCGCCCGGTCCGCGACGTCGGCCCGCTGATGGACATCCCGCAGCCGTTCCAGATCCTCAAGATGGATCGCCGCCGCGGCAACATCGTCGTGTCGCGTCGCGCCGTTCTGGAAGAGACCCGCGCCGAGCAGCGCAGCGAGCTGATCGACAAGCTGACCGAAGGTCAGGTGATCGAGGGCGTGGTCAAGAACATCACCGACTACGGTGCGTTCGTCGACCTCGGCGGCATCGATGGCCTGCTCCATGTCACCGACATGAGCTACAAGCGCGTCAACCACCCGAGCGAGGTCATCAACATCGGTGACACCGTGAAGGTGCAGATCATCCGCATCAACTCGGAAACCCAGCGCATCAGCCTCGGCATGAAGCAGCTGGAAAGCGATCCTTGGGAAGGCGCAGCAGTCAAGTACCCCGTTGGCGCCAAGCTGCACGGCACCGTCACCAACATCACCGAATACGGCGCCTTCGTGGAGCTGGAAGCCGGGATCGAGGGTCTGGTCCACGTTTCGGAAATGTCCTGGACCAAGAAGAACGTCCATCCCGGCAAGATCGTCTCGACCTCGCAGGAAGTCGACGTGGTCGTGCTCGAGGTCGACTCCGAGAAGCGCCGCATCAGCCTTGGCCTCAAGCAGGCCATCGGCAATCCCTGGGAAGACTTCGCGGCTAACCACCCGGTCGGCAGCCAGGTCGAGGGCGAAGTCAAGAACGCCACCGAGTTCGGCCTGTTCATCGGCTTGGACGGCGACGTCGATGGCATGGTCCACATGTCCGACATCGCGTGGGGCATCTCGGGCGAGGACGCGCTGGCTCTGCACCGCAAGGGCGAGCAGGTCTCGGCCATCGTTCTCGACGTCGACATCGAGAAGGAGCGCATCAGCCTCGGCATGAAGCAGCTTGAGCGTGGTGCTCCGGCTGCGGGCGGCGGCGCGACGGCAGCAGCCGGCGGCGCGGGTGCCGGCGGTCTGCGCCGTGGTGAAGTCACCACCGTCACCGTGCTCGAAGTTCGCGACGGCGGCCTCGAAGTGCAGGCTGGCGACGATGGCGCCACCGGCTTCATCAAGCGCTCGGACCTCGGTCGCGATCGCGACGAGCAGCGTCCCGATCGTTTCCAGGTCGGCCAGAAGCTCGATGCGATGGTCATCGGCTTCGACCGCTCCAAGAAGCCCAACTTCTCGGTCAAGGCGCGTCAGCTCGCCGAAGAGAAGGAAGCGGTGGAGCAGTACGGTTCGTCCGACTCGGGTGCGTCGCTCGGCGACATCCTGGGCGAAGCGCTCAAGGGTCGTAGCTGAGCCAGGCTATTAGGCGACGTTTGCGCAGCAAACGGTAGCCTAGCCGCCGATCAGGCGAAGCTCGGCCGGCGGGTCGAAGAACCCGTCCGACGTCATGGGGTGCAAACCCCATGGCGGCTGAGCCAAGCACCGAACAGAAAAGCCCGCCCGGCACTCAGCCGCGGCGGGCTTTTTCTTGACCTCCGTTCGTGTCGAAGAAGGGGTGACATGCTCGGAGCACGCCGTAGATGGTAGCGCGAGGAGACCGCCCATGCTCGAAGTGCACCAGTTCCCCTGCCTGTCCGACAACTATGGCTTCCTGCTCCACGATCCGGTGAGCCTGGAAACAGCCTGCATCGACACGCCGGATGCCGACGCCTACTTGCGCGAGGCCGCCGGAAGAGGCTGGCAGATCACGCAGATCTGGAACACGCATTGGCATCCCGATCACGCCGGCGGCAATGCCGCGATCAAGGCCGCGACTGGCTGCGTCGTCGTTGCACCCGAAGTCGATGCCTCGAAGATCGAGGCGATCGATCGCATGGTGAAGCATGGCGATGTGGTGAGCCTGGGCGGCTACTCGGCGCAGATGATCGATGTCGGCGGCCACACCAAAGGGCACGTCGCCTACCATGTCCCGGAAGCAGGCATGGCTTTCGTAGGTGATGCTCTCTTTGCGCTAGGCTGCGGCCGAATGTTCGAAGGCACTGCACCGCAGTTCTGGGCCAGTCTCTTGCGCCTCAAGGCCCTCCCGCCGCAAACCATGCTCTACTGCGCGCACGAGTACACCGCCTCAAACGCTCGCTTCGCGCTACACGCCGATCCCGACAACCGCGAACTCGCTGCCTACGCCGAAGAGATCGCCACTCGCCGAGCCAAGGACCAGCCGACGGTCCCGACCAAGTTGGACCGCGAATTAGCCGCAAACCCGTTCCTGCGAGCCGACGATCTTATGCTACAAACACGCTGGGGCGGCGGAGATGCGATCGCGACCTTTGCTGCGCTCAGGGCTGCAAAGGACACGTTTTAGAAAAGCTTACTAGCGCACCGCGCATGAGCGAGCAGACAGATTGGCGATAAGCCTTCCCGCGCTCGGCTCGCCAGTAATCCCCGTAATTCGCGCCGCGCAGCTGATGATCGTGTGGCACATAACCACGTCGCCATACTGGATTGCCGAAGCGCCCAGGTGACGGCCACCGGCTCCTTCACATCAGCCCCCGAGCGCCGCAAACGAAAACCCCCGCACGATGGCGGGGGTCTGTAAGCTCAGCCTTGGACCGAAGCGATCAAATCGCGCCGATGGACTGGTCCACCAGCGCGCGGTCGGCGTCGGCGGAGTAGTTGTTGCGGATGAGGCCTTTCGCCGCCTCGGCCGCCGCGCGCGCAGCCTTGGTGCGCAAGTCGGCGACCGCGGAACGCTCGGCAGCGCCGATCTTGTCCTGCGCCATCTTCTCACGACGGGCGATCACCTCGGTGGTGTCGGCCTCTGCCTTGGCGACGATCGCTTCGGCTTCGTGGCGTGCATGCTCGATCACCGATGCCGCATCCTTTTCGGCATTGGCGATCTTGTCGGCGTACTCCTGACGGAGTGCCTCGGCTTCAGCGCGGAGCGACTTGGCCTGTTCGAGCTGGCTCTTGATGTCGGCGATCTTCGCATCGAGGCCGGAGGTGACCAGCTTGGGCACACCCTTCCACAACGCGATCAGGATCAGCACGATCATGGAGGTGCTGACGATGGCCACCGGCGGGGCAACGCCCAGCAACATCGGCTCGGCATGCTCCGTGCCGGCGTGGGTTACGGCATGGGCGCCAGCATCGGGCGCGTCGCCGGGAAGTCCGGAGACGTCCTGAGCTTCGGAGAGCGGTGCATCAGCCATGAGCGAGCTTCTCCTTCACGACCGAGCGGGCGGCGCCGTCATCGACGGTTATACCAGCAACCCGGGCCACCACGTCACGCGCAGCGTCGGTGGCGACGTTCTCGATCTCGGCGCTGGCAGAGGCGAGTGCTTCGGCGATGCGCGCCTCCGCTGCGGCGATCTTGGCGTCGAGTCCGCGCTGGGTCTCCGCCAACCGCCCTTCGGTGGCGAGAGCCGCCTTGGAGCGTGCGTCGGCAATCACGCCTTGCGCTTCGGCGCGGCGCGCGTTGTCACGCGCACGCCAGGCCTCTTCCTGGACGTCGGCTTCGCGACGGGCCTGTTCGGCCGCCGCGAAATCGTCCGAGATCTGCTTGTCGCGGTGCGCAACGGTGTCCATCACCTTGGGCACCATGCCGCGCCCGACGATGAAAAAGGCAAGGCCGAAGAACACGACCAGCCAGAAGATCTGACTGGCGTAGAACTCGCCCAGCTGTGCGATCTGTGGCATTCGTCAGCCCCGTTCCCTGATCTGCGTCTCAATGACTATCGTAAGTGCCGCGATGGCCGGAAGCGCCGCGAGGACGCTCCGACCTCAACGGCAGCGTGCGATCAGGCGAATATCAGCAGCGCGGCAACGACGAACGAGAGCAGGCCCAGAAGCTCGGCACCGGCGAAGCCGATGAACAGGCGGCCCTGCTGCGCGTCGGCAGCACCGGGGTTGCGCAGCGCGCCTTCGAGGAACTTGGCGAAAACCGAGCCCACGCCGATCGATGCGAGACCGCAACCGATTGCAGCGAGACCGGCTCCGAGCAGCTTTGCAGCATCTGCGTCCATTTTGAAAACTCCCTTTGGTAAATCAGTGGTCGTGGAAAGGATGATCAGTGCAGGTTCTCGGCGTCGTTCAAATAGACGCAGGTGAGAAGCGCGAAGACGTAGGCCTGGATACCGGCGACGAGCAGCTCGAGCGCGCAGATTCCGACCATCAGGACGAAGCTGGGCAGTCCGGCGATGGCGAACAGGCCGATGTTGGCGTTGCCGGTGCTGATCACGAAGCTGGAGAGCACTTCGAGCAGCACGTGGCCGGCCATCATGGCGACGAACAGTCGCAGGCCGAGGCTGAACGGGCGCACCAGGAACGAGATCAGCTCCACGCAGAAGATCAGCGGGATCATGACCACCGGAGTGCCGTGCGGCACGAACAGCGAGAAGAAGTGGAAGCCGTGCTTGGCGAAGCCGACGATGATGACGATCGCGAAGGTCACGACCGCGAGGACGCCCGTGGCCGAGAAGTGGCTTGTGAAGGTGAAGGCGTGCAGGCCAACGACGCCGAGCGGCAGCAGGCCCAGGAAGTTCGCGAACAGGATGAACATGAACAGCGTGAACATGTAGGGCACGTACTTCTTGCCTGCGGGACCGACGTTGGCCGCGAGCAGCCCGTCGATGAAGCCGGTGAAGCTTTCCACCGCCATCTGCCAGCGGCCGGGCACGAGCTGACGCTTCATGCCACCGGCGACGAACACCAGCATCAGCAAGGACGCCAGCGCCATCCACAGCGCGGAGTTGGTAAACGGAATATGGTAGCCCGCGATCTGCCAGCCATCGGTGCCGAACAACGGCTCGATGGTGAACTGGTGCATCGGATCGACTTTGCCCGCCTCGGCTGCCACGTCTGCCCTCTTTACCTGTCTCTACATGCGCGACCAGCGCCCCTTCATGGTCCCTACGGCTTGAAGCCGAAGGATCAGTCAGGGCGCCGGTTGGACATCCGGATGATGTTCCTGAAGGCGACGAAGATTCCGAGGAACAACATCACCAACAGACCCCAGGGGCGCGTGGCGGGGATGAATTGCTGAACAACCCACCCCAGAAACGCGCCGCCCACGATACCCCCGAGCAAGTCGGCGAGGACGCGGTTGCCGGCGCGATAGTTCGCATCGGCCTCCCCGCCCGCCACCGGCTTGGTGCGCTGCTCTTCCTGCTCGCGTGCGGCGCGGAGCCGCTCATCGAGCGCGTCGAGACGCGCATCCTCGCCCGAAGGGTCTCGTGCGTCAGGTTCGTCGTTCACGTCAGCCCCCATTTAGCGCAGGAACTTGCGACACGCTCGACGGCCTGCCCGCCGTAGGCATCGGCGCCTTAGGGTGGGGGCAATTTCGTGTCAACCGGTGCGGTTATGTTGCACGGCCTTATGCCCGGAGAGGCTCACCTCAGGGACAACGCGGATCTCTCTGCGGTGCGCCAGCGCCGCGGGTCTGCCAGCTGCCGTCGGGCGCCTGGTACTTCTCTCCCGCCGCGGTGCGCTGGATCAGGACGCAGCCTTGCGTGAAGGCGTACTCCTCGACCGTGGCGTTCTGCGAGGCCGCACGCTCGGTATAGTTGGCGCGGCGCTGGATGTTGATCTTGTCGGCAAGTGCCCGGACGTCGCCGCCACCGCCGATAACGCCGAGATAGCCATCAGTCTTTTCGCCCACCTGCCCCGAAGCGCGTGCCGCAGCGTAGGCGGGATCCCGGTCGGCCCAGGCCGGCGCGGCCACGCCCGCCAGCGCCAGCGCAAAGGCAGGCCCGGCGAGGGTCCAGGAGCGGATCAGAGTGCGTGCAGTCATGGTCATCAGAAAATGTCCGGGTTGGCTTCGATGTTCTGCTTCACGTCTTCGGCGAGGCGATAGATCACCTCCTGCTTAATGTTGATGTTCAGCTCTATCACGATCGGCTTGTCGGGTGCGTTCACTGAGATGCACCCGGCGAGACCCGTCGTCCCAAGCATCAACATCGCCAGCGCGGTAAGTCTACGCCGACCCGACCGGCCTGCTCCTTCGCTAGCCTGCATATCGAAGCTTGTTGCAGGCGAGACAAAGGCAGTCAATCGTGAGGACGTCATGGCATAGTCTCGCTTGCGGCAGGCTGAACGGAGTGTTTTGTGGGATCAACCGATTTCAGAGGTAAGCTCGGGTGAGGCAGCGCGCGCCCGTTCGCGTCGATCAGGCCGAGCGTGCGCGGATCGCGGACGAAGGCAGGATCGTACAGCGACTTGAACGAGGTCACGAGCTGGAAGAACGGAGCGCGTAGGTTCACGTTAAATTGGATTGGCAGCTTGGCGATGCGGCGGGTGAGAAAGTTCTTCGAAGCCCCCTGCCCTTGGGTCACGCCCGAGAAGCTGAGGCGCGTGACGATCTCACCTTCTAGGGCGCCGTTCATGCCGATGCTCATCTGCCGGTAGTCGAGCGATCGGAGAGTATCGAAGGCGAAGTTCGCCATCGTCGACAGGTCCTTGTACGTCAGCTCGCCCACGTAAGACACGTTACCACCCGGGGGGCGGGATTTGAGCAGCCCCCCTTCGATGCGGCCGCCGTTCTGGTCGAAGATCAAGGGAAGCGTGCCGTCGAACGTGCCGGTGGCGTTGAGATTCGCAAGCTCGAGCCGCTGCACGAACAGCGCAGCGTCGGCGCCGGTCACCTCCAGCGTGTAGTTCTGCACCGCGTCGGTGCCCACCGCCATGCGCGTCGGCAGCAGGCGCAGGGTGCCGCCGACGAAGGGCCAGGTACCGCCGTTCACCGCGATGACCAGGCCGGGCTGCAAGGCATAGGTGATCACGCCGTCGTTGACCTCGATGCCAGGGTTGATCGAGGCGACGCGCAGCTGCTGGTCGGGCGCGGTGACGAGGCCGAGCAGGTCGGTGAAGCGGATCGTACCGGCCACACCCTGCACCGGGCCGAACGCGGCGGCAAAGTCGAGCTTGTCGGTGGTAAAGCTGCCGGTGCTGGTGACGCCTGCGGCATCCCAGTCGATCCGACCGCTCCCGCGCACCGTGCCGCGGGTGTTGGCGACGACGCCGAGCGCGAGCCGGGTCAGCGTTTCCGGCTGCACCTTCTCATCGAAGGTAATGTCTTGGACGGCCAGGTCTGCATGTCCGCTGCCGCGTGACAGGTCGTGGCGGATAGTCGCGAGCACCACCGCGCGGTCGCTCGCCGGTTCACGCATGAGCGCAACGGCATCGATGACGTTGTTCCTGAGAGTCAGCGTGGCATCGCGGGCGATCACCGGCTGGAACCGGTCGACTTGCTCGCGATCCTCCAGGCGGAACGATCCCTGGCCCAGCGACAGCACGCCGCCGGCATAGCGCCAGGCGCCGCGCACCTCATGCAAATCGAGCGGCACGGCGTAGAGCGACACGTCCGAGCCGTCGAAAGTGCCGGCGATATCGCGCCCAGCGCGGGCGTTCAGATTGGCGATGCGGAAGTGCGAGGCAGTGGCCGCGGGCCCGAGCAGCACGTCGATGCCGCGCGCGGTGATAACGCCGGGATAGGCAAAACCGACGGGGCCGCTCGCCAGGCGAATCGGTGTGGCGCCCAGCCGCCCGGCAAGGTCGAGCGACGCCAAGCCGCCGGCGATGCTCAGACGACCATCGGCCAGGCGCAGCATCGGCCGGCCCCGCGCGGGGCAAAGCGTCAGCTGCCGCCGATCGATCGACAGCGAGGCCAGCGCCAGTTCGTCGAAGCGCACCTCGGCGCATGAGCGCCAGAGTTCGATCGTGTCGTCGTTCCAACGGCCGTCCACCGGCACCAGCAGGTTGCGCGCGCTGCCACCCGGCAGCGCTCCGCTCGCGAGGATACTTCCGGTGAAGCCGATCGCACCCGAGCGCGCCTGGACCACGGCCATTTGTGGCATCGCCAGGCTGGCGTCGCCTGCGCGGTACTCGGGCATCTGCGCACGCAAGACCAGGCTGCCGTCGTTCGCGCGCTCCATGCGCCCGCCAATGCGCGGCAGACCATCCCCGCCGGTGACGAAGTTGCCGCTGATCCGCGGCAGGCCCTGCGCGCGGGCGAGCACCTGAACCCGCGAAACTGCCAGTAGCGACTGCCCGCTGGTTCCCTGCAACGCTGCGCGCGGCACGACGACAGAGATCCCTTCCGAACCGCGGCGGGCCAGGAAGGCACCTTCGAGCGTGCTGGCGCGGGTCTCGCGCGCAAAGGCGCCGCGCATCCGGGCTAGCAGCGGCGCGACCAGCGTGCCCTCAGCACTTGCTTGCGCTCGCGCCAGCGCGCGATCGAGCATGGGACCGCCTGATAGCCCCGATCCCTTCACGTCACCTTCGACCTGAATGTTGGCGAAGTCCTGAGCCGAACGCAGCCGGCCGCTCACGGCAAGGCGCTCGGCCCTCGCTTGCGCGGCGGCGAGGCGACGCGCCTCCAACTCGAAGCGGGTGTTGAGTGCATGTGCGCGATAGGTGAAGGTCGCCTCGCCGTTCAAAGCGCCTTGCGCGCCTTGCGGCAACGCCCCGGCGCCGGTCACGAGCTGCAACTTACCCTCGCCACCGTCCAGCGCACGGTCGAACGTGATGTCGGTCGCCATTGCCGTCCGTTCCAGCCTTCCGCCCCGCTGCGGACAGGAAGCACGCGCCAGCCGCAGCGGGCCGACAAAGCGCGGCCGCTCGGACGCGACAGTCAGCCGGCCATAGATGCTCGCCTTCTCCACCGCGCAGCCCGCGACATCAAGGCGTGGAGCGATCGCCGCCAGTTCGCCGTCAAAGCCACCGCGCAGCTGGCCCTTGCCGTCAACCTTGATCCCGACCGGACCGAAATCAGTACGGATCAGCGCGCGGCCGTCCTGGATGCCAAGGTCGAGATCGGGCAGGCGGAACGGCGCCTTGCTGCCGGTGAACAGCACTTTGTCGAGGCTGCCGAAGCTGGGCTTGCCGCCATGCACACGACCGTAGAGCCTTGGACGCACCAGCGTGATGCGTCCGATGCCAGGGAAGCCAAATCGCAGGCGCGTCCTGACATGCACTTCCGCCACGGTCAGGTCGGGCCGCTCTTTCGGGCCGACGACCAGGTTGCGAATGACCTGCTCGTCCGGGCCGATCGCGGCGACTTCGTAGGTCGCAGGCAGGTCCATCTGCTCAAGCTGCGCAGCGATATAGTTGTCCGCGATCGACTTGCGCGTGACCCATACGTAGGCCAGCGCCAGCACGAGCACTGCGACCAGGCACGCAGCAGCGACGCGCCACCCGCGACGGGCCGGGCGCAAGGCGCTATCGTCTGCCGGCTGTTCGTCGTGCTGCACCATCGGTAGCATCACTTGCGCTGGCGAATCTTGAAAGGCAATGAATTCCCCCGACGATGGCCGACGATCCCTGCCTGTTCGGCGCCGCTGCGGCGCCCGCCTCTAAGCCCAACGTCGGGAACGATCCGTCCGGCCACCGCAGCCGGCTGCGCCAGCGATTGCTGGAAGGCAACGACGATGCCTTGCGCGACCACGAGGTGATTGAATTGCTGCTCATGCAGGCGGTGCCACGCCGTGACATGAAGCCGGTCGCCCGCACGCTGATCGATCGCTTCGGCTCGCTGGCCGCGGTGCTGACGGCGGACCCGCGCACCCTCGCCGCGCATCCCGGCATGGGTGAGGCGACCGCGGCGGCGCTCAAGATCGTGGTCTTGGCCGCGCGCCGGCTCGCCCGCCAGAAGGTGCGCGAGGCGCCGGTGATCGGATCGTGGCAGACGCTGATCGACTACCTGACGATCGACATGGCGCACCTCACCCGCGAGCGGGTCCGGGTCCTTTATCTTAACAGATGAAATATGGTTGTATGGATATGGCTCCGTTATAGGGCGTCACCATGCAAGCCATTTGTTATCATCGATATAGCTCGAAGCGCCAAGACCGAGGCTCGTCCATCGAGCGGCAAGTGGAGCGCACTGGCGACCTGTGCGCCCGCAAGGGATGGGACATTATCGAGACCATCGAAGATCGCGGGCAGTCGGCATGGAAGGGAGATCACCTTTCCGTTGGCAATCTTGGAAAGCTGCGCGCTCGGATCGATGCCGGGTTGATCTCACCGGGCACGATCTTGGTTGTCGAAAACATCGATCGCCTGTCGCGGCAAGATTATCGAACGGCTCGCCGATGGATTGAGGACGTGACCGATAGAGACATCATCGTGGCGGTCCACTCACCCGAGCTTATCCTTGACCGACATGCGATGTCGGGGGCGAATATAGGCGCGATGCTCCAGCACCTTTTGGAAGCGAACCGGGCCACAGCGGAGGGGAACCGCAAATCCTCGATGCAGAAAGCCACCATCGAAAAAGGATTGAAGCTGGCGCGCGAAGGCGTGGTCTACTCGCCGCGAGCGCCAGCGTGGCTGATCGCGAAAAAAGGTGAGGCCTTCCGCCTGAACGAAGATCGAGTGGCGACAATAAACTCGATCTACGAGTGGTCGGCGGCGGGCTTGGGCTACGAGACAATCACCAAGCGCCTGAACGCGACTGTGCCGCCTTGGACTCAAGGATGGAAGGACGGCGCTTCAAAATGGCGGATAGGTTATGTCCGCGACATCCTGTCATCGCCTGCCGTCGAGGGTGAATACCATGTCAGAACGGGACCGGGCCGCAAGCCCACCGGTGAAGTCATTCGGTCCTATTACCCGCGCATAGTCGAGGCCGAACTCGTAGAGCGCGCACGAGCGGCGATCAGGACGCGGATGGGTAGTGGTGGGGCTAAGTCTGGTGAGGCGCAAAACCTTTTCGGCGGTATCGCCTCCTGCTCCGTCTGTAAGGGCAGCGTGGGGCGCACGCTCACGGGAAACGGGCGCGGGAGGCGCTATGCCTACCTCGAATGCAGGAACGCCCGCTATGGCATTTGTAAGGCCAAAGGGAAGATACGCTACGATCACGTCGAAGCGTCTGTGCTTGAGAAGCTTCTTCATCTGGCGCTTGATGACACACACTTCATCGCCCCCGATGATGTTGCGCCACTGGCTTCGCGGCTGGCGAATGCTCGCAAACGTGCTGAAGAACTCACTCAGGAAGCCGCTAACCTTATTGCAGTATTGCGGAAGCTACCGGAAAGCGCCGCAACGTTGACGGCCTTGGCCGACATAGAGGCAGAGAAAGCCGCCACCGTTGCCGAGATATCGAAGGCCGAGATCGAACTTGATATCGCACGCGGCAAGGTGTCGCCGGGTGAGCACCTGATCCGAGTGAACGACGTGCGCGATTTGCTCACCGCCGAAGACGATGAGGCACGGTTCGCGGCACGGCTTCGAGTGAAAGCTGCCTTTCAAAACCTGATTGACGGGATCGAGTTCGATCCGCTTCGGGGCGTTGCGACGGTCAGATTGGTGAGCGGATTGGGCGCGATGCATATCACTTCGGACGGTCGGGCGGGCTTTCTCGATCTCGTGCGTGAAGGCCGCGACTACTCCGACACTCCCCTCGCCAAGGACTTCATTCGCCGTCGCGATGCGAAAAAGCCGCGAGCGCGGTAGAGCCTTCATTCGCTTGCACCACAGGACATAACTGAAGCGGCAGCATCATCTGACGAGCGTCTCGACAAGGCGGATCGGGAGCGTCGAGGTGCGAGTAGACCAGCGTGGCAAGCTCATCGGCGGCACGCTCCCGTAAACGCTCATCTGGCGCGGTCAGGCCAGCGCGACACCATCCGGGTGACTCTAAGAGTAGAAGCTCTGCGATGCGTTCTTGGCTGATGATCATGCGAATCCCCGTTCGACCTGATTAGAACATAACGGGAACGATTCAAACCCTCTAACAGCTTCGTTAAAAACGCATCGGATCGCGGGATCGCGGGTTGAAGGGATGACAGAACGTGCAAACGGCTCTGTTCATGAGGTGCGATGATGGACGAGCAGACAACCAAACAGGTCAAGATATTTGCGGAAGCTGGTGCGCTAAAGTCGGCACTTTTCGTGTCGGCGCTCGCACAGTTGCGGCAATTCCCTTGGAGCAGGATGCTCGCTGGCACGATAACGGCTTTGGCAGCAGCGAAGGCCACCCTTCCCCTACTTGTTAGGTAGCCTCATGATCTCCGCTCAAGCTGCCGTCACATCACTCCAGTCGATGCCGATGGCAACCGCGATCTCGGCGAGGTTAGAGGCAGTGCCGAGCGCGGCCTTTGCACCCATTCGCCGACCTTCGATCCGCGAGCCGATCATCGTCCATTGCTCGACCATCGCCATGACTTCGTGCGCCAGCGCGGCAACGGTCATGTCACGAGCGCTCGCTTCAGCCGATAGGAATGGGACAGCAGAGGAGTTATCGGCGATGTAGGCCCGCGCTTCCGCTGCCTTCGTGGTATAAGTTAGCATCTGCGCCGCCCCATCGCTGACAAAGCGTAGACGGACCATCTCGGCGGCGCGATCCACCTGCTTGGCGGCAAGAGCTTTGATCATCTCAATATCGAGATCAGCCCCCCGCAGCGCCCCTTGCGGGACTACCATCGTGGCGAGTCCGTCGTCGAGAACTTGGATTGCGGCAGAGCCCTCGGGCCCTTGTCCGCGCCATTTTACATCACCCGAAGCGTTGTCGAAAACTACATAATATTCCATTGTCCATTTAGGTGTCCAACTTAACGCTTAAATTCTTTAATGATGATTGTGCAGTCGATGAATCCGGGACCATCTTGGCTGGTTCCGTCCTGCCGGGTATCAAAAACGACGGTGACCGGAGATGAAGACCCACCAGCAAGGCGAGTTAGACTGTAGGTGTTCGACTGGTTATTTTTACCCAAGCGAATGCCTCCCGCAATCATATAATTGCCGATATAAAGATCGCCAAGTGCCCGTATCGATGTCCCTGCCGGAACATCGGCGATGCCCGATATCGTGACTTCCAGCAAAGACTCTGCGCTTCTTGGCTGATGGGACAGAGAAAACGATATTGGGAAGTTGCCGGAGCTTGTCATGGTGCTGGCGGCAGTGATGCCATTCTGCTGGATAGCTCCCGTAAGAACACTACCGCTGACAAGCACATTTCCAGAGACAGAAAGATCACCGATGATGTCCACACCAGAGGCGAGGTTCCCATTATTGTCGTAGGCATACACAGTAAGCTGAGCCCTGCCGTTTCCGGCAGTGGCCTCCTTGGACCATCTCGCGCCGCTCACCCGATCGAGCGCCGTCGCCGCGACTTGCTCGACAGTATTAAGCCGTGAGGTTTGCCCACCAGTCGTGGCCTCAAGATTATCCAGCCGTTGCGCTACAGCTTGGTTCGCGCTGGCAGCGGCTTCCTCGACTTGGCTGATCCTCGCGCTGGCATCGTTGGCGTATGACGCTGATAGTGACGCGCTTGTAGATGCCTGCGACGCCTTTTCAGTCGCAACGGCAGCCGCACCGGACGCAGTTGAGGCGGAGTTCTCTGCGTCGCCCGCCCGAATGCTCGCTGTGTTGGCGTGACCGGATGCCGCCGAGGCGTAGCTGCCCGCCTCACCAGCCTTGATCTCCGCATTGGAGTAGCTCGTGCTTGCCGCATCGGCAAAATCCTTAGCGCGACGCTCGGCTGTGATGTCTTCAATCCGAATGGATCGCCAGTTTACCCCGTGATCGCTCGCGTCCCATGGTCCATCCGACTGGAGGAAAGGTCGGGCGGCGACAGCACCCTGTGGCACGACGATTTCGCCGGAAAAATCAGCATAGCCCGCGTAGGGACCGCCCGCTGGGACCAGCGGATAGCGATGGCTACCATCAGGCATGAGACACTGAAGGCCAGCGCGTCCGATATAGGCTCCAAACGCGGCGGCATTACCAGAAACACGGAAGCGTCGATCCGACCAGTCGCCGGGGATGAACTCACCTTCGAAGACGTCACGGTTGGTTTGTTGCAGGACATAGAAGCCGCCCGCGCCGTCATCTCGTAGAACCTGTGCTTGTCCGTCCCACGAGCCACGGCCACGCTCGTCAAAGGCGCTACGGCCCACAATGTTATTGGTTGCACGTCCAGCCGCATCAAGGGCGAAGGTAGAAGCTCGCACCTGAGAAGTCTGTGCCGCCGATGCAGCGATTCCTGCATCATTGGCTTTTGCCGATGCTGTGCCCGCCGACGTGTTCGCAGCCGATGCGGCATTCTCAGCAGTTGTCCGGGCACTGGCGGCAAGATTGGCTTGCTCGCTTGCGGTCGCTGCCGAACCCGAAGCGTTGGCAGCAAAGGTGCTCGCCTGATTGCGGAAAGTCTCAGCCTGCCCCGCCTGAGTGAAGGAGCTTTGGTAAGCGCCCTCTGCCGCACTGCGAGCCGCGTCCGCGTTCTGCGCCGCTGTCTGCGCGTTCGCATCATGTTGTGCCGCTGAACTGGCGCTTGCTGCGGCAGATGCGGTAGTCCCATACACGCCAACAAGATCATTGATCGAACTCGTGAGCGAAGTCGTTAGGGTATTGATGCCGCCAATCGCCGCATGAGCTTGCTCGATCCGCTGAACGACCAAGTTGCCGGTGCTGGTCCCCACCACGGTATCGCCGGGTGCGCCAACCGTAGCGTTATCCTCGGGCTTCTTGTCACCGTAGACGCCGTTCCAGCTATTGAGATTGTTCGTGCTGGTGATGACATCGGAATTCGACCACGGCCCACGAACACCATTGTCCATGACATAGCGGGCACGAACATTGATCGCCGCGCCGCCGACTTCCGCGCTGAACAGATAGGTGCCCGTGTTCTCGATCCTGCCGCCCTGCTCCGTCCAGACATTGGAAGTCGCGAGCTTGGTGTTGATCTCAACTTCCGAGACGCGCGCGGACGTTGATGGCGTCCAAGTCACTTGAACAAAGGATGTCGTTACTCCGTTCGCGCCTTCCTGATTGAGCGTCGAAAGCGAGAGGCCCATCACGACTTCCGCAAGGGCAGGATCATATTCTTCGTTCAGCAGGTTCGCGGGTGGCGGTGTATACTCCTGTGAGTCCCACGCATAGATTTCACTATCGTCTTCGCGCAGCGACATCTGGAAGATCAGATCATGAGCTTCGCTCTGGCTGATGACGCGAAAGCGCTTGTTGTTCCAGCCATGGCGCGGGTGGGAAAGGGTGACGATATCGCCGACTTGGACCGCAAAAGCTCTTGGGCCGAACACACCTGTGAAGATGCCACCCCACTTCTCTGCATAGAGTCTTTGCTTGCTGATACGCTGGCAGGCTTCCGCGCTGTCGATAAGTCCGTAATCGATGCTGAGAGTTCGCGGGATATTGTCGAACATGGGATCAACTTCGATCCGCCCCCAATCTGCGAGCGTGTAGAGAGTCGAAGGATCGGCGAAGCGTCCCTTGATGATGTTAAATCGTTCGCGTGAGGTCGGCGATGGATTCCAGTTGTCGGTGCCGATCAAGTCATCATCGCTGAACGCGAACGGCACTGATAGCGTGTCGTCGTAGCCGCCAATCAAGTTGAACACGCCACCGGTATCGACCAGCACCGTGCTGCCCATCGTGGCGCAGATGGCGTTCACAACTGTCTCGTGGCTATCGCCGGTCGAGAAGATGCCATCTACGAGATACTTTGGCGTGGTTCCCCCAGCTTTGAGCGTCACCGGCTCTTCGCAAAGGTTGGCGTAGCGGATGAAGCTGGCGAAATCGATCTTCTCGGGCGGCAGGCCCCATCCCCAAGCGAGCTTCCCATTGATCCTGTAGCCGATGAGATATGTGATTAGCGCCAGCGCGGGATTGCGCCCGATGTCCACGCCACCGACTGTGAACGCCCACGTCGATTGATCACCGACGCGCATCGTGCCGCTACCGCCGCGCGTGCTGTCGCGGCGCGGATCATATACGAGACAACCATCAACGACGGTGGTGATGCGCGACGGCAAGCCATCAGGGAAAACCTTGGCCTTGTCCGTGCGGAAGGTGATGACCGAATATGCGCAGCCGACGAACGTGGAGGTGCTCGACCAGTAAGCCCCGGACCCGACCGCACGACCATTGCTCGGCGTGCCTTCCAAACACGTCGAGAGTTCGACGATACCGCTGGCGTATTTGCCGGTGACGCTCGCACCGTTGTGGCTCAACTCGTTGTTGAGGTAGACGGATCGAACCGCGCTAATCTTATGGCTGGCGTTTGCGACGACGAGGGAGAGGCGGTCCTTGTCCTTCCCCCAAGTCTCTTTGAAGCGGACATCCTGACCGGCGCTCGTGCGTCCAAAGACGATCTTGCGCGGAGCGGTCGTGTCGATGTTGAGGTTGAGCCGGTCAGCTCGGCTCTGGCTCGCTTTCGGAACCGGGAGCAGCAAACTCGATGCTGCCGCCAATGCCATCGAAATTCCGATGCTGACGAGCGTGCTCGATATTGCTGCCGCAGTGACGGTAATCCCGGCACTTGCCGCCGCAGTCGCGAGGAATGCGCCGATCTGCGGAGCAAAGACGACCATCGCGACGGCGGCGGCGACGATCAGGACGGTTTTGACAACCTTCGACACCTTAGTGGCCCACGAGCCAACAGCGGTCACATAACAGGGTTGGCCACGGGATCAGCCCTTCCCGGCTCTTGGTGATATCGTCGGGCGCAAGAGGCTGACCGAAGTCGTCGAGCGCGCCGACAAACAAGCTCATCGACCCCGCACAGATGCCGAGCGAGCCCTTGTGCATCACCACATCGCCACGCTTGCCGAAGGCGACGTGACGGTGCCGACCAAGGCACGCAGAGACTGTCTTCAAGAGTGTCCCGGCACCGTGCTCGCGAAGAACTACAGCGGCAGACTTAGCATTCGTGTAAGTGCCGCGAAGTTCGGCGGCGAAGTCGTGCCCCGTAATGCGCTGGACGGCACTCGCAGCGAAAAGTGTGCAGTCATGAATTCCATACTCGAACTTCTTCTCAGCGCACGTGTCGAGGTAGGTGCGAAGCCTGTCTTCCCAATCTTCGTATCTTTCGAGTTTAGTCTTGCCCATCGACTATTTAGCCGATGCGTGCTCCATCATTCCGAAGCTTGTCTGCCGCCATATCCATAGCCGATGGAAGCACTTGCGGATGAAACCTTACCCGGCTGCGCGTTCATGCTTGATGCCATGTAGTCTTGCGACGTGTCCGTGGCATCGAACCGCTTTTGATCACTGTAGGTGCTTTGCGTCGTGCTCGATGCCGCCGCTGCGTAAGCTTCAATCGTAAGTTTGAATGTCTGCCCGTCAGCGCCGTTCGAGACTTCAAGGTTGTCCATTTGTCCTGAACGGATGCGCTTGAACAGCCACTGCGAAGGTGTGCCGATGCCGGGTTTGGAGATCATGACCGCGCGCCAGATGGTGGCTGGTCGTGCCATATACTCGGCCTCGTAGACGGCAGCATTGGCGAGCGCCTGCGGAACAGAGTCGGGGATCGCCAGCGTCATCTCGAAAGCTTCCGAGCCGCTATAGCTATAGGCGTTTTCGCCCACCTCAGCGACGATACCTTGCGCGATGGGAAAGAAGGTCTTTCCGTTGAGCAGTGTGTCAGCGTTACCATTGACACTGATGGCGAAGCTACCTGACCAAACGCAGATGGTCTCACTGGCGAAGTCGAGCCGCGCCATCAGGGCGGTTTGAATGCCGCTCTTGGACAGAGCGTCGAGCCATGCCTGATCGATACCGGGGCGCATTACAGCGCCTCCACAGCCACAAGGGTCGAGAACTCCGGCGCTCGGTCGAAGTCCACCTGATAGCCGGTCCCACTCTCAGCCATCATCAGGCGGAAGATGCCACGCGGGTTGGATGTGTTGATCGTCGTGCCAACTGGCTTGCCCGCGCCTAGCGGAGGATTGAATTCGACCACCGCCCTCCCCTGACCATCTGCCGTGGCGGCCACTACGCTCAAGCGGACAAGCTGGTCAGCGATGCTGACAAACTGTCCCAGTAGTAGACCAGTCGGGGCGTTAGCTGCGAAGCCCGCAATGCTCACGATGTTCGACATCGGGAAGGCACCCGCAGCGAGGGTCAGCGTGCGAGGGATCGCCACCACACCTGTGTTGGGGCTGTAGAAGAACGTTCCCGTAGAGCCGTTCAACGAGTCGAGCCACGCGCTGTGCGCCATCGCCTTGTTAGGCGACATTCTCGGGAAGTTAAGTTCGAGCGCCCAATACGAGTAATTATTTACGACGCTGGTAGCGCCACTGTATGGTGACGCTTGAACCGATTGTTTGTTGACTAGCGCAAGGCGCTCGCTTGAAGGCGTAGCGGGTGTAAAGTTGATAGGATAGTTTGGCACGAACTATTTAGTGCCGCAGCTTTCGCTTGCCTTATTTCACCCCTGCTTGCCTTATTTCAGAATATAAATATGGCGGAGAGAACTGCTGCGGCGGTATACTCTCTCAAGATAATACCACCACCCGGAGTTACCATGAAGCGGATGCCGGGACCGCGAAGCTGCCTCGGGGTGATTGATTTCCTTGGAGGTGTAGTAGGTGGAACGGCGCGAGTGTCGAGCGCAGGCGGGAAGCCCCAACCAGTGACACCACTACGGGCGACTAGCGTTGGCCGTAGATGCAAATGACGGGCGCTCTATCCACGCTGATAACGCCCGGTTCCAAGATCGTCAGAGTTAACGGCGGCGGCTTGGGGCGATCCACCACCGTTGTTGATCTTCCCTGCCCATCCGTTTTGGGGGCAGCATAAGATCAGGTAGAACGCGATGAGGAAGGTATACCGGGCAACCGCCTTCCGCATAAGAACCTTCGCGAGCCACAGTCGTCAACCGAGCTAGGATGAGACAAATCTACTCCCCTGAATCTTGAAAGCATCGATCCCATGGGATCGTGGAGTGAGGTTGCTCACTCCTTTATATCAGCCTTTCAAGGTTCAGGGGGATAGAGTTGTGTCTTCCCTTCGCAGGATGAGTGATTAAGTGTATCCCTTGTATCTACTTCTTAAATCCGCTACTCATTGGTTCGTGAACGCGCAAGCGTGAACGGACCAGTAGATGTAGCAGGTCAAGCGCAGCTTGGCCTCACGACAAACAACAAGGCGGACTTCTCAAATTCGCTTTCACATAAACTCTCTGACAGCTAACACGGATTTGCTCTGACAATGAACATCGCTTTGCAGCCGGAGTTTGAGAGCTTCATTAGTTTCACTTGCCCCAAGTGTTCTGCTGAAAATAGAGACGTGATCAGTGTTCCGACTGCCGACTGGGATGACGAAGATCAAGGTCCCGTTGAAAGGTTACAATCCCACATTTGTGGGCGATGCCTAATGCAGCACCGGTTGCTCGTTAAGAACCTCAAAGACCGTATTATAATAAAGCTGGTTGAGTTTCCGCGCGTGGAGGTTAGTGCAAGCCAAGCCTATTGGTCTGAAGGCAGCGAAGAGGGCATCTACCCATGGGAACTGCCGAACGATGACGCTTACGACGTCTTCATGCTCGCGATGAAAGACGTGCTCGAACTTACCGAGTCTCCGCACGCAGAATTCTTCAAAAAGACACTCGCACGGATGGCCTTCGTCCAGTTGTTCGCTGCCTTGGAAGCCTACCTGTCGGACACACTCTTGACGCGGGTTTTCGACGACAACGAGTTACTCAAGCGTGTGGTCGCAGGCGTAAAGGGTATGAAGGAACTTAAATTTACTCTCGCGGATATCGTGGGCAACCCCGACTTTGTTAAGCACACGGTGGCATCGGCTCTCAACAAGATCAGCTTTCACAATCTTATAACTACTAATGAAAATTATAATATCGCCTTCGGGTTCAGTATTTTCCGCAACGATGACGAGCGGCGGCGATTAGTCGAAGCTGTCGAGATCAGGCACGATTGCGTCCACAGAAACGGTAAGACGGTGGACGGGAAAGAGCGAGACGAAGTCCATTTCGGATATGTGCGGCTCATCGCCATGCTATTCGAGAATATGGTTCTCCACATCGAAGGAGGCATTCACGGCGAAAACTTTCTTCCAGATGATTATTGATTAGATTGACTTGTGTTGCACAACGCGCCGATCACCGCATCTTCGGTCTGCGCACATCTCTCAAGGTTCGATCACTCGACAGCTTCGTCGAGACCGGCATAGCCGCCATGATCGACTCCTGCGACAGCCGCCTAACCATGTGCGGGTCATTCACGCCATAGACGGTGCTGTTCACGGTCATGGCTCGACTGCCACCCAAGCTCCTAATGGCATGGTTGGGTGTCACATTTGCGGTAGCGCCGATGTTGACAAGTTCGGGACCGCGTTCGCCGACGAGGTAGCTGCCCGCTGGCGTGTAGCCACCGTTGGCACGGGCGCCGACTTTTTTGCCGCCTCCAAACAGACTGGAGAAGAAGCCCCGTCCCCCGATCCCGGAAAGCGCCTTCCCGATTGGCTCGATGATGGCGGACTTGAGGGCGATCTTGATAATCTCCGAGATGACGAAGCTCGTCATATCCGCGAAGGCATCCTTCAGCGACCCCACACCCATCAGAGCATCTGTGAGACCATCGTTGAGACGTTCAAGCCCATTCGCCGCCACGCCTTCAAGAGCTTCATTGATCTCCGCTGCCGACTTGGGGATGTCATCAAGGTAGCTGGCGAGCGGCCCCATCGTGGAGCGGGTGACACTCGCCTTATCGTTGTCTTGCAGGGTGCCGAGGACCGCCAGCTTAGCCTTGGCGATCTTCTTCTCTGTCTCGGTCGTCTCGTGAGATGCGATGATGGCTTCTAGACCGAGGCGCTCGCGCTGATATTCGAGATCAACCAGACGCAGCCCGATCCGGCGACGCTCGTCCTGCGTGCGTGCCAGCGACTGCGCACCGGAGAGCACGGACTTCTCGTTGTCATTCGAGGCCAGAGCAAGGTCGAGACGCTCTCGCGCCAGTGCTTCGTTCTCCGAGCGATTGATGAGATCGGCGCGTTCATACGCCACCTTGTCCAGCATGGCGGTAAGCTGCGACTTCTGCGCGTCACTCATGTCATTTTCGGCAAGGATGTCGCGGCGCTTCGCTTCCGTTTCAATGTCGAGTTCTTCGCGCTGAAGTGCGGCACGTTCCACAACTTCCGTCTGTAGGTCTTCCTGCGCGCGCAAGAAATCGACATAGCCGCGCGATAGTCCGTCCTGAAACTTCCTCTCGATTTCGGCAGCCGTAGGACCGGAAGGCTTCGAAGCTTTTACTGGCTTGACCTTCGGTGCCGGGATGGTGCCGGTGCCGGTTGATGTTCCCGGTGCTGATGGCGCAGCCGCCATCGCCCTTGCCTGCGACATCAAGGCTTGCTGGCGCTTCAACTCGGTCAAGGAGTCCTTGAGTTCCTGACGACGCGCAACCGATCGATCCTTTGATGATCCAAGGAAGGTGGCAAACTGTGCGTCGGGCTTCTGTGCCTCCGCTCGCGCATTGTTGACCCGCGCAGTAGCTGCTTCGAGTTGCTTGGCGCGGTTGGGTAAGGACATATCGATTTCGTTGGCTTGCTGACGCGCACCATAGCCGAGCAGCCCGCCGCCCACGGCACCGATGGCTCCGCCGACCAGACCGCCTATTCGCGCACCGGCAAGTCCGCCCAAGATCGCCAAGGTGGCTTCAGGATTTGACTGCCAAAAGCGGAGTATCTCGCCTGTGAGTGTCGCCATCGAAGATGCGAGGCTGGCGATTGAGGTGGCGTTCTGTGCCACGGTGTTCGCCATCTGCGCCGACAGGATCATCTTCAGCGAGTCCATCTGGTCATTGACCTGACCGGCATTGCGCAGAACATCATCGGAGAGGACGATACCGAGCGTGTGTGCTGCGTTGGCGAGTTCTTCGAAGGCATTGCTGCCGCCGCTCAACAAGTTGGTGAGCGTGCCCGCACTCTTCCCGAACAAGGACATCGTGGCAGCGGATTGCTTCTGCTTATCGTCGAGCTTCTGAATGCCATCGGCGGCTTGTCGGATCGCGGTATCTATGTCGCCGCTGGTGATCCCGAGATCGGCGAAAGACTTGCGCATGGCTTCATTGCCCGACTTCGCCTCACCCATGCTTTTGGCAAACTTGGCTACGGCGGCGTCGGCGTCTTCAACGCTCGATCCGCTCAACTGCGCCGCGTATCGGAAATCTTGAAGGGTCTTTGTGCCCACGCCCGTTGCATCACTGAGATCGACAATGGCGTCTGCGTAGTCGAGGCTGGATTGCACCTGTCCCGCAAGCCAATCGACAGCGAACACGGCGGCAAGCCCCTTGCCGATATCGCCGATCTTCTGCATCGAACTTTGGATCGATGTAGTGGCGGCAGCGGTTCGAGCGCTTGCCTGCTGGATGCCTGAAAGGAACTGCCTGCTTTCGAGGCTAAGATTTACGAGAAGATTGCCGACGACTGCCATCAAGTATTTAGCGGCAGCGGCTATTCCTCCGTGTGCGGTAGTCCGTCGAAGAAGTCGTCGATCTTATCCGCAAGTGACAAGTCTGCCTGCGGCTTCGGATCGCGCTCAAAGAAGACGGGGATGTCTTGATCTTTCGATCGGTTCGCGGCGAAGATAAGCTGGCACAGAGTTTCGAAGTGTTGATCCGCAACCTTGCCGCCGAACGGTTCCAACTCGAAGAAGGCTATCCATTCTAGGAGATCATCGCGGGTGAGCGTGGCTTCAAGCTCTGCCTGTGTCTTGCCCAAATGCCCTGCGAGGCGCATGAACATCTGGCGTTCCGGGTTTAGTCGGAGCTTTTTTTTAGTTCCTCGACGTGCTCGCGATCCTCAACCGCAGACTTGAGCGTGTTGAGACCCACGACTTCGCGCCAGAGGTATTCAATCATCGGATGGGGGAGTTGCTCAAGCGCGTCGTAGTCCGTGATCGTGAACATGAGTTCGCCATCAAGGTCGGCGATGGAGAACAGGATGGTGAGCAGCGTGTGGTCGAAGCGCTTAACGGGATCGATCCCTTCGCGCTCATCCTGCGGTAGCTCCTGATCCGCCTCGTAGGCATCGACGGCGGTGATATTGGCGTAGAGGGCATCTTGCATGTCGAGCCGGGTGCGAAGGGTAAGCTGACGCAAGGAGATCGTGCCCTCGCCCAGAGGGTGCGGGACGGTGATGACGCGCGGCTTCACGGCAAGGAACTGCGCCTTGGCGAGCGCGCGCCGATCCTTCCGGTTCATTAGACCGCAGTGCCCTTCACGATGGAGCCGCTGATTTCCGCATTCACCGAGAGCGGGATGGTCTGATCCACGCTCGCGCCGATCTCGAAGGTGAGGATGTAAGCGGTGAACGTGCGCGTGACGGTGCCGGTGGTGATGCGTAGAGTCTTCATCGCGAGCGCACTGCGAGCGGTTTCCAGTGCTGTCTGGCCCGTATCCGTGGGATCGAAGTTGAAGGTGAAGCTCACCTGACCTTCGTCGGGGATGCCGATCATCTTCTCCTTAGCCGAGCTATCGAGATCAGTGATGTCGATCACGGCAGGCGAACCGCCACCAAGACCGCTAAAGTCCTTCAAACCCTTGACCTGCGTCCAAATCGGAGTGGCGGTCGAAGAAGTGTCGATTTCGAGCTTAACGCCCTTTGAGTGTGTAGCCTTAGCCATGAATCTCCAAACAAGCTGATGTTTGGAGTATTTAGTCTGCCGATTAGATGAGCGGCCCGAACACCTGCCAAGTCATACGGGTCGAGTAGAGCTTCTTCACCGTAGTCTTATCCAAGACATCCGTGATGCCTGCGGGATCGAGTGCTTGGAAGCTGGGATCACGCCACTGTTTGAAGTCTGCCATGATCTTCACCGCGAGTGCTCGTGCATCCTTGGCAGAAGCAGCGTAAGTGTCGATCCGGTAGATGGAAGTGGCAGTCCCATCCCAGCCATCGAGGTCGATGGTTGGATCGACATCGATGCGGGAGACGATTACGCATGGAAGCGAGTATCTTTCCGGTGCCTCATTGAGGTAGACGTTTCGGCACAAAGTCTTGAGGCGCAGGATGAGCGCTTGATCGAACATCATACGCCCTCCTTCGCGAGACGGCGCTCAAAGACTTTCGCCATCGCAGCTTCCGCAGCGTCGATGTTCGCGTTGAAAGCTTTACTCGCGAAGTGAGTGGGAGCGTTATGGATGCTTCCGCTCTCGGCAAAAGCGGCATGGTAAGCAGCGCCTGCGGTAAGTGCCGACGAGACCTTGTAGTCGCCCTGCACCTTGATCTTACGGACCTTCAAGCCGTCAACGATCTTGGTGTGCGTCTCTTGGACCTGCGCACCGCCCTTTCGGCGACGGGTGCGCGGCGATCCTGTGGCATCGGGACCAAATGGCGCTGCCGCCTTGGTGGCCTTTTGGATCACCACCATACCGGCACGAACCGCGCTTTGGCCGATCTTTGTCGCTTTCTTGGGATCGCCCATCGCGGCCAATCGGCGCTCAAGCTCGGCAAAGCCTTTCAGCGAGGAAGCCATTACAGCCCCTCCACGCTGATGATCATCATGGTGCGGCGATCCGGCTCATCGATGCCGGTAATGGCATAGAGCGTGCCGTCGATGGCAACACGAAGGTTCGTAGAGAGATCGTCGCGGTAGCGGATGAGGTAGCGTCCTCGTGCGACATCATCGGTGCCAGAGGTGCGGGCCACATCCACTGTGCGTAGTTCGAGGCGCTGTGCCCAGAAATTCGCTACCGCGCACCACTGCTCCAACACCTCGCCTATGTCGTTCTGCTTCATCATCGGCGCGAGAAGCTCGACGCGACGATCCAGTTTGCCTGACTCGATCCTCACCAGACGATCCTCCGGTGGGGGGCGCAGAGGCGCTCGACCGTGCGAATGGTCTGGTCGGAGACTTCCTCTCGGTTGTTGTAGGAGGCAGAGACCAGCACAGCGATGGCATGGCGGAGCGCTCCCGGGATCGAAGCTACATCTGTGCTGCCAGCCATGACAGTGACGACCGGAGCCGATGCAGGCAGAGCTTCGAAATGGACGATGCCGCTGGCGTAGCGCCAGCCCGTGAGGGGCTCACCATCAACTTCCACGCTCTCGACCGACAGAACCGGTGAGATCGGCAGCGAATAGCATAGGGCGCTACCAGCGAAGTCGATCCGGTAGCGAGCGGAGCCGAGCACGCGATTGGTCAGCCCCTCGACGATCTCCGTTGCGGACCCGACCAGTAGCGAGAGGGTCTCCGGATCGGAGCCGCAGTCTATGCGCAACCATGTTTCGAGTTCATCGGCGGATACGGCGGGGAAAGCAGGTGCAGTGATGCGTGTGGTTTGCATCACCTATTTAGGTCGCGTCACTGTTGACCGAGACGGCGAGAACTCGCTTGCTCTTACTCTTCACGCAGGCGCAGATGAGATGGCAGAGCGCGGGAGGCGATCACACGAACATGACGACGGTGAGAGGACAAAGGCCCAAGTGGCGAAGCATCGTTCTTCGGTCCATTGCGCTTCTAGGCGCTCCTTTGCTCCTTTATGTGCTGGGAAAGCTCCTGATCGAATATCTGCCCCGCCTTACACCAGCGCCTTGCGCCCTGACTGATGAGGTCACCACAACCGCGCATGGCATCTTGGTGGTTCTTCTTATCGCCGGTTTCTGGCTTCAGCGTCGCGCTTGGCGTGATGCATCCGCTTCCTATTCAATTGCCGCCATGCTTATCCCGTTGTTGGCTTGGTTGGTGCTAGATTGGACCGGTGATCGTGAAGCCGACCGGGAGCGCCAGTGCGTTACACGCCCGCTAACGGAGGCAGTGAAGGTATGTGGAGCCAACCCGGCGCATTACCGTTTGGGCAAGAGTAGGTATGGAACTGACACTCTCACCCTCACGGCTCCGGGCACAACGGATCAAGCATGGTCGTGTCTGGGGCGCTGGTCGGAGCACAATGGCTCTCTGTCCATAGAGGTAGATGAAAGCGTTTATCGGGAATACCGTCGCACTCGCTCGAAGACTGATAAAGCGAACTAGAAAGGCCGCAGGAATGCTCCCACGGCCCATCATTAGACGATTGTAGATCGATTACGCGCCAGTCTTGAGCAGCTTGTAAGCCGTTGAGTCCACCACGGTGCCGCCGACGCGCTTACGCGACTGGTATGCCACATATGGCGCGGCCACATACGGATTTACGAGCATCGAGGTGCCGACGCGATCCGCGATGACATAAGCTCGCGTGAAGTCGCCGAAAGCGATCGAGAGGCTACCGGCAGCGACGGTCGGCATATCTTCCGCTTCGATCACGGGGAAGCCTAGCAGAGTTGAAGGGACGCCTGCCTGAAGCGATGCCTGCCAGAGGAACTGGCCCGTGGTGTCCTGAAGCTTGCGCACACGGCCAAGGGTGTCGCGGTTCATCAGGAATACGGCATTCGAGCGATAACCGGCCTTGAGCGAGTGAACGAGGTCAATCAGCTTCAAGGCCGTGATGTCAGCAGCGGCACCGCTGGTGACATGCTGGACCTGACCAAACCCACGCGCGGCATCGGCAGTCAGAGCGGTAGTAACGGAGAGCAGACCGCGCGGCTTGTTGGTGCCATCGCCGTTGAGGAACGCTGCACCTTCCGCCTGTGCAAAGGTGTTCGCGACTTCACCAGCGACATACGAGGCGATGTCGAACTGAGAGTCTTCGAGAATGGTCTGCGTGACATAGGGGGAAGCGTAAAGCTCACCAAATGCGGGAACGATCTCGGTCAGCGACGGCGCGGCAGTCTCGGGACGAGCAGCCTTCTCACCAACCCAAGCTGAAGCAGCACCACCAGTCGAGACCGGGATGCGGAAGTCAGGGGTGGAAACGGAGACAACGCGCGCAACAGATCGCAGCGGCGAGATGTCGATCATCAGCTTGGTGATTGCGTTGTCGATGACCTTGGGGACAGTGTAGCCGCCCTCTGCCGGAACTAGAGCCGACATCGCCTTGGTCTCGGCCTTGTCGGCCTTGCGCAGATAAAGATCGAACGCCTTGCTCTCGGCTTCGGAACTCACATCACCAGTGATGGCGGGACGGTTCGCGGCGGTCTCGAAAGCCTTGATCTTGGCTTCCATGTCCGAGATCGCGGTGTTGAGGCGGTCGGTAGCGGCAGTGTCGGCGCGTGCAATCGCGCTCTTGAACTCTGTTTCGAGGGTCTTGAGTTCGGTGATTAGATTAGCGGACATGAATCTCCTTGGTTGTTTCAACAATGGCTTTGATGGCCGCTAAAACAGCCGCCTGATCATATTTAGCTTCTTCGATTTCCTGAGCGTCGGCACCCTCTACTCCATCATCTTCCAAGATTTCTTCTTCGACATCTTCGGCGTCGGCCTTGTTGCGTTTAGCGAGTAGTGCCTTGGCATCTTCCGCCTCGACACCAAGCTCATCGAGCTTTGCGAGGAAATCTTCATCAGTCATGTCATCTTCCTTGTTCTTCACGCTCGAAACACGTGCGAGATCGTTGCATGGGAAAGTCACCACACTGATCTCGATCAGCTTGGCTTCCGTGATGGTGCGAGTGTTGCCGTCGATCTCATACCCGGTGGCGATGTAGCCGATGCTCAAGCCGGTGACGGCTCCTGCTTTGACCGCCGCATAAGCATCACGGCCACCAGTCGTGTCGAGAAACTCGCCAGCGACTTTGAGTCCATAGTCGTCCTCTTCGAGCGAGACCCACTTTCCGATCGGCATCGAGTAGGCATCGTGGTTGAAGAACATCGCGACCGACGACCCAGCGGCTTTGTGCTCGCTGATCGTCTTTGCGAACGCTCCCGGAGCAATGATGTCTTGCGCGAAGTCCGTGTTGTTAAACACTGCACCATAGCCGGAGAAAGTCTTCTCAGCCGTTGCGCCGCCCGGTTCCGCTAGCTTAATCTCAATCTGGCCCGCACAGGCAAGCTTCTGCATCTTTGTCATGCGGGTATTTATTCCGCAGAAGCTTCCGGCCCGATGTTACCAAAGAGATTAGCGGCGGGAGTCAGGGTATCTGCCGAAGCGTCGTCGGAACGGTCGAAACCTTCCATCTCTCTGGCTTCATTGCGGGTGATAATGCCGCTTGCGATACCAAGCTGATAGTATTCCATGCGCTCCTTAGCCGTTCCGCGTAGGAAGTCTCGGTTATCGATCGAGATCGTGAGACCGCTCGCTTTCTCGCGATCCGTAAGCAGCGCCTTGTTCGCCGACTGCATAAACCGCGCTTGCCAGTGCGCGTCGGTGTCCTGATCGTGGGCAATATGCGCTTGCTCGACGCTAGCGTAGGATTGGCTTCCCAACGATTGAAAGACTTTGGTGGGCGAGACGCGGAAGAAGCGGCAGATTTCTTCAATCTGTAGGCGTCGAGCTTCGATCCACTGCGCATCGTTGGCGGTCGATCCCATGGGTTCATAGGTGATGCCAGCCGGTAGGAGGATGGTGCGGTGTGCATTGCCGACGCCAGTTGCTTGCGCGGTCCACATGGCCTTGAGGTTGGCGCTCTGTTCGGGCGTGAGCGGGGCGGTCGGCGACAGCAGGCCACCGGGACGAGCACCGTTCTTGAACAGATTAGCGCCGTAGGTCTCTGTGGCACGTGCAAGACCGATGGCGGAGCGTGCCTCCCGAACGGTGCTCTGCCCCTGCCATGACAGCCAGCTTGGACCCTTGAGGTGCCAGATGCTGCCGACTGGCATCGCCTGACCGTAGAGGAAGTAATCGACACGACCGCCGATTTGGGACTGGTCCACGCTGATCGTAACGGAGCCGGGATCGCAGGGGAGGAGTTCGAGCACCTGCCCCGTCGCAGAGGAGCGGTTCACCCAAACGAATGCGTTGCTGTTCAGTGCAAGGTGGTAGCCAAGCTGCTCCCGGAATTCGTAGCTGGTCTGCCGTTCGTTCGGGGAGTCGTGGAGCAGACGGTAGAGCGAGTGATCCTTGGCTAGCGTCTTGCCGCGTTCTGTCTCACGATGCAGGTAGCACGGCGGCAGCGCCAAGCCCTCCGCGATCACGCGCGCGCATGCAGCGACTGCGCTGACACGAAAATGGAGATCGCCGTCGCCGCTGGCTTCTCTAAGCGCTACCTCGATGGCCTCGGGCGAATGCTGCGGGATCGGCGAGGATTTAGTTTCTACAGGTCCGAGAACGAAGTCGGCAAAGGATGTCCAGAAGCTCATCCGATATTTAGCCGACCGGCGCTATCTCAGCTAGGCTGGAGATTTAACAGCGACTTTCAGGTTGCCGCTGGTGCGCGGTCAACGTCGTGGTCGGCTCGGAACCGGACTTCGTCGTTCACAATGCCCTAAAATTGCTCCAAAGCTCGCTCTCAGTTTTGCCGCTGTGCAGTAAGGCCCCGTGATGCCGATACCCATTGAGAAGGTCCTTGAAGCCGCGCAAAAAGCGGGTTTTGATAGCGAACTGAAAGTGGCTGCATGTTTATCAGTTGCAGGTTGGAACGCGAACCAGAATGTCTACTTCGTCGATAAAGACGAGGGAAAGGGTCGTGAGCTTGATGTCGCTGCTTATCGTATATTCAATGGCGTAGACGAGAAGCCCGAAGTCACATGCGTAATCAACCTTCTTATCGAGGTCAAAAAGACGGCTGATCCGTTTATCTTCTATAGTAACAAACCACGTTCTTACGAGGGGCCACGGGGCTTTGGTTTGTTTAACTGGTCAAATACTGAGCCTCCGGGACCGCTCGGATATAAGGGAATCGAGCGGTCGCGACCGTTTAAGAATCCGGAGCATCTTGCGCGATCATACGCAGCTTTCAGAGACGGGAAGACAAATCAGATACAGTCCGGAATTCTGTCGGCATTCAAGGCTGCGATCCACGAGCAGGAGAGATGCGACGAAACCTACTCCGATGTGTCCGGAGACATCTGCTTCTTTATTCCTATGATGGTAGTGGAAGGTCCACTTTATGAGTGCTTCTTCGAGGAAGGAGCAGACACCCTGAGCGCGCGCGAGGTTGATGAGGTGGTCTATATGCAGAATTACCACTCTGAGAACTACGGTAGAGTCAGTAACGGCGTCTTCATCATGACGCTTAGAGCTTTTCCCGCCAAACTCGTCGAGCTTACTCAGTGGGGTGAAAGCATGCTGGCAACAATGGTAGAAAACCGCGATAAGGTCAAAAGGAAGAAGCCTCTCGGATCGACGATTAGCCCTAATCCAGCGCAATAATCTCCAACTCCGCTGGGGGAGGCTCCGGCTCAGCCGTAGATGCCGCATAGGCCATCAGTGCCGCGACCATTCCGTCGATCTTTAAGTGATCCTGCCCGCTCGGCTTCACTGGCGAGCGCATGATGCCGCGCAACTTCACTGAGATGTTTGCCGCCATCCAGTTTAACACCGGATTGTCCGGGTGAACGATCCTCCCGTTCATCAAGTCGGCTTCGAAGTCCGTCATGGCTGGTGAAAAGTTTGAGGCGCTCTGCGCGAACTCCATCACTGTCATACCATCTGCGGCAAGGCGCTGTGACATCGAAGCTGACTGCCAAGGATCGAACAGGACGCCTTGGACATTGTAGGTGCGACATAGCTCGCGCACATGCTGCTCGACGGCTTCGTGATCGCTCGCAGAGCCCTCCGTCATAAGGATCGCGCCCCTCTCGACCCACTCCGCGTAAGCCTTCGAGTTCTTCGACCGCAGGAGCGCCCCTTCGGGCAGGAACAAGAACGGCACAATGGCGCGACGACCGTTCGGGAGACCTGCCACCAGCGTGACAGCAGTGATGTCCGTTTTGGTTGAGAGATCGACACCAATCCACGCCGGGGCGCTGGCAGGGATGGTGAGAGACGCATCGGCGGCATCTGCCCAATCCTTCTGGTTGAGCCAGCCGCTAGCGGAGTTGCACCAGACGTTGAGGTATTTCGTCAAACACTCGGCTTGCGCGCTCGGACTTTGAAGTGCGCGCTCATACTCTCGGCGAAGATGATCTTCATCGACGCTCACTCCATAGTTTGGGTTGGCCTTCTTCCAAACTTTGAAGTCTCTCCAAGAGTCCTCTTTGTCGATGGTGTAGATAAGCGCGAACTTAGCGTCGTCGGAGATCGTGCCGTTCAGCACTGACTCAAAATAAAGCTGCTCTTGCCGACAAACACCTGCCAAGTTTGTGCCAGCGGTTGAGATGATTAGAAGTAGTGGATCGGCACCGCGACGCTTTCCCATTCCGGTGCGAAAAGCCGTGATTTGTGTCCCATCAATGGCTTGGTGAAGCTCGTCCGCTATTGCCAGCCAAACTACGCCGCCATCCTTGGTTTGAGCCCTAACTGGCTTGAAGCTCGATCCTGTCGAAGGCTGGTAGATTGAACGTGCGGCGACTTCGATGCCAGCTAGCTCTTGAAGCTCTGGTGTCGACTGCACCATGGCTCGCGCTGGTAGGAACACGGCATTGGCTTGGTCGAGCGATGTAGCGCCGCTGTAACCTTCCGCGCCGCCCTGCCCGAGCATGAAAGTCATGTAGAGCGCAATGGCGGCAGCCAGCGTGCTTTTGGCATTGCCTCTCGGCAACAAGATAAAAGCTTCCCGGTATTTTCGCAGGCCAGTGTCGCGCTTTAGGAAGCCAAAGATGTTCGCAAGGATGAAGACCTGAAATGGTTCAAGCTTTATCGGCTCGCCTGATAGCGGCCCGATCACATGCGGTAGCGCGCCTACAAATTCACAAACCTTATCGACTTCCTCGACATCAAACACGAGATCAGCGCGCTCAAGATCGCGGAGCATCCTCTGACACGCGGCTCGCAGTTGCCAGCACGCTACAATCTTCCGGGCCACTACGCGCTTGGCGTAATCCACGGCAGTCCACGCGTATGATCCCTTGGTAAGTTTCTTCGCCACCAAGTATTTAGGTGACGGTCAGCCCTTCGAAGCCGCAGGCTCCACCCAAGCGACAAGCACCCATTCAATCCCGAGCATCAGCGCGGCGACGAACTCGTGTCTACCGTCCACGATCACGAAGCGATCCCCTTCCCAATGCCCGCGCGGGCACGGCCAAGGCTGGCGATCACCAAGCTGGAGACGCTTCTGGTAGGCGCGATCCACATCGCCGACTGCCATGCGAGCGCGACAAGCGAGCTTCACGGCATCGACATGCACGTAGTCGGTTCTGATCACATGACCGGGCGGGACAGCAATCGAGCGATCCTCTGCCGTGAAGACTGGCTCGATCATCGCTTGCGCACCGTGAAGGGTGATGGCTTGCCGTTCGGCTGTGCAGGTTGTGCCACGCGAGCGAGGCGGGACCGTGCCCCGGCGATGCCAAGCAATTCGGCGGACCTGCGCAATTCGGTGATCAGAGCGGCCTTGGGAAGCTCACCAGCGGCGATCAGGACGCGGAAGGCCGCTTCCATCTGGCAATAGCGTCCAAACATCGAGCTATCGGCTTCTGTTGCTCCGCAGCCCGTGACACGCGCGATCTCTTCGCTCCATACCTGCTTAGCGTCCGCCGTGAGATAGGCGGGTTGAGCGGGGGTATTCGAGGGCACGGCGGGGGCGATGCTCACCACATCAGCGTGACGATCCTTGCGGAAAGTCCCCGCGAGTTGCTGGGTGGAGGGATTGCCTAATTTAGCTCCGCGTTTCATGATGTATTTATTCTTGGAGCTTTGGATGACTGAAAAAGATCGGCTCGAACTGGCCGAGCGCCATTTAACCCTAATATCCGGCTTCTTCCCTCGAATCGATAGCAAGGTATCGGCGCTATTTGCCGTTGCTGCCGCCGAGCTTGCCGTCTTGTGCCTGAACATCACCAAGGTCAGTCTAGTGACGTGGTGGTCTGCTGTGCCACTAGCGATGACCGTGGCGGGCTTGGCCGTGGTCATCGTAAATCTTTATCGAAGCGCGTATCCACATCTCGATGGGGGACATAGCTCGTTGTTCTATTTCAAGGAGATCGCCAAGCGCACTGAAGCCAACTTCTCAAGCGAGTGGCTTTCATCAGACCGCGACAAGCTAACCGCCGACTTGCTCGGACAGGTTTGGCAAAATTCCAAAATCGTTGCGAAGAAATATGATCATCTTAAAAGCGCTACGGTGTTTATGGCTCTGTCGTTAATCCCATTTGCAGCTTTCTTAGCTGCATCTTCTTTTCAAACGTCAAAAGTTTTCAGCATTCCCGGTTAGGACGGACGCGAATGGCATGGGTTGATATACTTGGTGATGCAGTTGACAAGGTGTTTGACACGTCTCTAGTTGAGCGAAATGGGACCGTTGTCCCGACCTCAGATGATGTTACAAATAGTCAAGCTGTCAAGCTTGACGCAGTCTTCTTATATGCTGACCTAGCAGCAACAGCCAAGCTTACCAAGGTATGTCCTTGGGAAACTACGGCGAAAATCATCCGAGCTTATCTAGACTGTGCCACAAGGTTGATCCGCGCTTATGGCGGGGAGATCAGAAGCTTTGATGGCGATCGCGTCATGGGCGTCTTTTTAGGGAAACGCCGACACACCGAAGCCAGCTTCTGTGCCCGTGAAATCTTCTATACTGTAGAGCACATACTTGGTCCGAAGGCGACCAGTAAGTTTCAATCCATCAGAAACAACAGCATCAAACTAAAGAACTGCGTCGGCATTGATACTGGCGACGCACGGGCAGTTCGCGCGGGCATCAGAAACCACAATGACCTCATCTGGATCGGCAGACCTCCAAGTCTAGCCGCAAAATTGTCGGATGTTCGTAACTACCCGTCCTGTGTTTATATATCATCTGAATGCTACAGCCGTTTGGCCGACGATGGGAAGGTATCGGGGACGATCGACATCTGGACGAAACGCTCATTCGAGTTCGCCGGAGAGGCGCGCACCGTTTACTCCACTCATTACACCAAGAAGCCGTGAAATTCTAATCTGACATCAGAGATAAACACTTGGACGGCGGTTGGCGGGTAAGATGGTGCGGGATGATTTCACCCGCCCCCTCTGTATGAGAGAACGATGCAAGACACCGGACTCATCGCTTGGCACTCTTTCACATGGGACGCCTTCGCCACGCTTGCGGGAGCCGTGGCTACTCTCGTTGCGGGGATCGCTGCCGTCATTGCGGCAGTCATCATCGGCAAACGCCAAATGAAGATTAGCGAGAAGCAGACCGCCATCTCGGATCGCCAAACACGCATCCTCGAACGTCAGACGCAGCTTGCGGAGCTTACACTCCGCAGCGAGCTATATGAGCGTCGAGTGGAAGTTTACTCCGCCACTGATGCTTTTCTGACTGAAATAATGATGGTTGCCGATAGACCCTCACTAGAGGTGCAAAGACGCTTCCTCATCGCTCGCGAGGCCGCTCGCTTTCTTTTTGCCTCCGAAGTTGAGGCCGCGCTCAATGAAATCAACACCAAGGCGCACCTTCTCTTTGTAAGCCGTAGAGCCATCGCGGACATGAACGCCGGTAGAAGACCTATCAACGATGACTACATTTCTCGCGAAGAGAAGCAGATGGATTGGCTTGTAGCGCGGCACGGCGCTTTGGCTGAAATCTTTGGACAGGAACTCTCGTTGAGTATGCCACCAGATGCGCCCCCTCCTTCTCAACCAGCCTAGTCCTCAACTGCCCAAGTCCGCCCGCGATGAGTAGCAATCTGCGCTATTAGATCGGTCCCCGATCCCCTATGCTGTGTCGCGTCGAACGAGGCAGACCTTAGCGCGATGACGGACCATCTAGGCAAAGCATATCGAGACGCGCTCAAACATCAGCGTATGATCGACGAAGCGATGGGCTTGGGGACGCTCGGCACAATCGGCGGGTCGCGGGATCGATTTCGAGACGCCTTGATGGGCAGAGACCTTTTCTCTGAAGCCATGGGGATGAGCCGAAACGGCAAGATCGGGATTGCCTCTGGCGCGTTCGCAGCCTCGCAGCAGGCTATCAATGACGGCATAGCATCGGCCATGCCTAATACCCTTGGGATCGGACGCAGCTTGTCCGAACTCTTCTCGCAGGCGGTAAGTGGGACGAGCTTTGCGGCGTTGGGTCGCAACTCTGCGTTCGATGCTTTGATGCGCGAGGCGACGGAACACACTAGCACTCGCCTTGGCCGTGCTCTGGTTGGTAACTATCAAGATCACCTTGGCATGTTCTCGAAGGGACAAAGCGTCGGCCTAACCTCGATCAACGAGGCGCTGAAGCTTTCGCTAGATAAATATGATTCAGTTTTCAGCATAGCAGGAGAGATCGGTAAGCGATTTGCCTCCCAGCACCAAAGCATTGTAGATCAAATTGCTGGCATCCCGTCAGCGCAGACTGTCGAATTCGCTCGATTGCTGAAAGCGTTTGATGTCGGTGATTGGCGCGATGTCCGTGTCGATATAGATGCCAACGAAGCCAATGAAGCTGATGAGCTACGCTCGAAGCTCTTAGACATTCTACTACACATTATAGTCAGGCTTAATCCGGTCAAATGGGGTCCGGGTGAGTATCTGGCGATCTTGATGTTCGCCTATCAAATCATGGCTCCAGACTTTACGGAAGAAGACCACAAGAACCTTGTTGCTGCGAGGCGGGAAGCCACTGCCGCACACAGCACTGCTGAGCTAACTGTCAAAGGCATAAACGAACTTAAGGAAGGCGTAGCGGCTGAAGAAGCATACCTCGAACAGGTATCCGCTTTGCCTAAAGGCACCATCATAGGTCGCGGAATCGTTCGATCAGACCACTCGAAGTCCAGTCCACAAGTCGCGCTCTTGGCGCGCGATGACACAGTTGCGATAGCAGCACGGGAGGGAAAGTGGTTGTGCATCATCTACAGCGATCCGCTCACCAAGACCTTCGGGCAAGGATGGATATGGGGCGGGGCTGTGGATGCGTTTGACGAGTAGTCTGTTGCTTGACACCGGCACGAACTAAAAGCACCATCATCAAACAACAGGGTCGCGCTGGATCGTTCTTTTGGGGGAGAACTTCAATGCGTCGTGCAATCATCGTTTCTTTTCTGCTTCTTGGCAGCGCCGCAAACGCGCAGTCTGACGTTTGTGGGATGTCGTCGGCCTTTAGTCAGCCCGACGATGGCGGGAAGAAATCCGTTGCGGTCTGGTCGGATAAGAGCGGCAAGGCGCTCCTGTTTGCCGACACCATGAACATCAACACAGATGGCACGCGGCGCTCCTACAGCGTGGATGATTTCTGGGGCGAGAAGACCGCCTTGAACAATCTTTGCAATGCGATGTCGGATGGTTGTGCGGGTCTCACCAGCGATCAGCTTCGAACTCGTCGCATCGCCACGCAACAGGCGAAGGTAAACGGTTGGCCTGCTGCCCAGATTGCGGCGACGAAGATTTCGCCAAGCATCATATCGTTCAAGAATGGAAAGCCCTGCCCGGAAGTTGATGGCTACCTCGTCTCTGCGACGACCTTGCACAAGGCGGGCATTTCCAACGTCTGTGACATTTTAAACTATACCGATGCACTCGCAGTGCCCGCAATCGTTCTTCCAAAGCGAGCGAGCAAGGGTGTTGCTACGCCTTTCGAAAGTCGAGGTGCGCAGATCGGCGATCTCGTGGTCACAATGTCTGGTGATGGTAAACTTATCAGATACGCCGTGGCAGGAGACATGGGACCGTCGAAGTCGTTGGGTGAGATATCATTGGCTCTCGCAGCCGACTTAATTGGCAAGACTTCGTCCCCTGCCAACTACCTCGAAGTGCGTGGTAAGAAGCCCTATCAGGGTAAAGGCTGGCACGTTGGCAAGACCTTCACGCTGATCTTCCCGCGAACCAAGAACAGCGCCGAGCCATACATGACGCGGGAGCGCATAGAGCGCGATGCCGCAGCAGCGTTTCAGCAGTGGGGCGGTGAGAAGCGGCTGCGAGCTTGTAGTGCCGTTTACAAGCCCGGTTGAGCGGCAGCGCGCCTGATCCAACTGCCGAGTTCCACGTCGGCCATGATGTCACGAGGATGGAGGCAGCGCGCAAGGAAGCGCTGCTCCGCCTTCGCCTTCTCGGCATTGCACTCCTGACAGGCGGGAGCGAGGTTCGCCGGATCGTTCGCTCCGCCGAGCGACAAGGCTACGATGTGATCGAGGACCGTAGCAGCGGCGATCCGCCCTTCCGCTCGACAGTAGCGGCAGAGTGGCTCCTTATCGAGCAGAGAGCCTCTGAGGCGGCGATACGCGCGTGAATGGTCGCGCAGCGTGGCGGAACCTCCTCGGCGCTGTGCGGGGCTCCTGCGGCCAAATGTCGCGGGGATGTCGGGCATATCCGCTATTTAGGCAGTCGAGATGCGCCGAGAACTGCACGCCATCGCGTGAGCGGACATTCTCTGGTGTATGCCTGCCTGCAATCAGTCGTTCACCTGTCACCGATAAGGGGATGCTGGATTAGACGCGGAGGACGCCGATGCTGGTTTTGATGGTAGGTCTGCTATTTGCCGCCGCGTCCGATTTGACGGTGGACGAACCACCCACCCTCGCCTTTGGCGCTGCCATGTATTCCGAAGTGAAGTGCGCCGACCATCGGCAGAGGTATTGCGAAAACAAAGACACCAGAGTTGGTGTCTCTGCTGCGCCGTTCTACCTCTATGATTTCGGCGACGAAATCCGAATAATATACAAGACTTCAGATTGCGGTAAGGTCTCTTACTTCACCTACAAAGATATCGCGAAACGAAGCAATCTACAGAATGTGCTTCTCGGAATGCGTTGTGAGAGGCATAAAAATGAGGGCGTGAATGCCTCAATCTACAACCTAGACGAAATCTACGCTGCCACGCGCTACATGAAAACACGGGCGGCAGTGGTATTTGGACCTCTGAACAAGCGCTGCAAGGTTATTAGGTCAAGGTCAGGCTACCCTCTCGGCACTAAATGCCCACGAGGATGATGTTTTCTCGCCTAACACGCGGATAAATATCGGGTGAGCCACCCGCCTGCTTTTCTTCTCCTACTCGACTATCTTGAAGCTTTTGAACTACCACTTCGCCACCGGTTGCGAGAAGGCGAGATCGTTGGCGGGAAGACTCAATCTGCGGTGGCGATCCACTCGACGATCTACTGCAACGCTACCCAACCGTTGATCACCGGCTCGACGTCTGCGCACATCCGCATGGAAGCTTCTATCATCGGATGTCAGCCGGTCTGCGGCAATGTCGCGGCTGTTTCGAAGATCAGGGGAGCGGACCAACCACTTGCCCTTTCCCGTCCTCGTTCGAGGCCGAAAGCCCGCGCACGCAAGCGTAAGAAGGAACTCCCCGGCACACGACCCGCGCGATCAGCAGAGGCGATTGCTTCATCGGCAGCGAAGCTCCGGGAACAGCGTGCGGCAAGAGTTTCGGCTGTGCTGCCACTGGTTTCACAAGCTCGCGCTGAAGGGTGCGTGCTGCTCCGAGACATCTGCCTCTACCTCGACCGCATCGGCCACAAACCGCCACAAGGGGAGCGCTGGTCCCTCGGCACGCTCTCGACGATGCTCCCGCGAGATCAGGAGAAAAGAGATCGTGACGATACATCAGCGCGCCTAATTGGGCAGGCCAAGCTCGACGGCTCGACCACCAATCGCGAGATTGCCGGTTGGCTCAACGAAAGAGGCCACAGGACTGCTTACGACAAGGAGTGGACTGCCGGTAACATCAGCCGCTTTATTCGGGACCGTGCGCGGGGAGATTGCGAGCGGTGATCGTCTGCGTTCGGATCAATTGCGTCGCGAGATTGATGATGGCGCTGTGGATCGGCGCGAGCGATGCCGGTGTGACGATCTTGTCAGCGCTCGTGCCGGTTTCGACATCTTCGACGGCAGCGAAGTCGAGGAACGGAGGAGGCGCGCGGTTGGATACGATCACGCGCCGGGTCGGCAGAACCGTGAGGCGGTCGGTCGAGGCAGGCGCTCCGTCTGCATCGGTCATCGAGATCGGTCCCGCGCTTGCGAGCACGCGCAGATTGCCCGCCACCCACACGTCCTTCCCGTTCGGCAGTATCTCCGCCATCTCCAGACGGAGCGCCTTGTCGGCTTGCGCGTAGAGCGTCTCCGTGGTCGTGCCGCTAATGGTGAAGAGCACGTGCGGATCAGCGCCCTCGATCACCGCCCCTGCCGTGCTGTGGACCACCGTGCGGTCGTGCTTGCGGAAGATGGTCAACGCGAAGGTGCGGCCAGTGAGCGCGATTGGATGTTCGTCGCCATCGGCGAATGCCAGTTCAGCGCTGAAAGCCTCACCAGCAAAGAGGGTGGCATCACCGGAGAGCGAGAAGCGCGAGTTGATCATGATGAAGGTATTTAGGAAAGCACCCGCCATCGAGTTGCGCCTTGCATTATAGGATTGCCATCGCATCTCCTGTGCTCACAGAGGGGAGCGAACATGGTCAACTTTGACACACCAGAACAGCCAATCTGGACGATAGAAATCTACCGGCAGGATTATGGTGATGTAGGTTTCTCAGGAAAACCCGCGTTCGAAATCCCGGGTGAAGCGCAATTATGCGAACTGCTTGTCGATTACTTCGAAAATCCTAAGCCACGGACCAAGCCACCCCATACCGCTGATGTGGTGGATCAAGGTGGACGTGTCATTATGCGTGCGCATATGATTTCACAGACCGAAGCGCGCGTCGTTCCTTTGAGATCGTCATAGATGAAAACGTCGATGTCGTAGCGTCGAGCGACCTACCCGTTTCGCTCATCTGCATCTTTGATGAAACGGAGCCATGAGGTAGACGATCTTTACGCGCGCACGCCGTGTTACTCACGGATTGAAGGTGTGTCCTCCACCTTCATAACGCCCACGGTTTCATCAGACTTACATACGACGATGATCTCTTCGAACCATCCTCTAAGTTTAGCAGGCGTGAACTTAGTCAGTTCGAGGTTTTCAGCCCCCCAATTGAAAAGTGCGCGCAAGAGTGCGATTTCCGCATAATCCCCTGCCTTGCCCACCACGGCGATAACCTTCGGATCGGTTGGCGAGATTGTTCCATGGGCTAGTTCTGATCGGACGGTATAAATCTTCTTGAAGAGTTTCTTGCTCGGGTAGAATGTAAGATTATCTATCTGGCCTATGGTAAGCGCAGCCACCCGTTCGGAAACACTTTCAGCGATGTCTTCGACCTTTTCGGTAAGTGTCAGGCGCTCTATCGCGGTTATGAACTTGACCACTCTAGTGCTTGGCGAGGGGTCTCTTACGGCTTCCCCAAACCATTGCGCGACATCGAGAAGCCGCTGAGAAACCGGTCGAACAAGATCAGGATTAACGCGAGACTGAAGTATGAGGCCCGCTTGTTCGAGCCCGTGATCCATGTCTCTGGCAAGTTGATCCGGCCAATCGTCGGGAAGTGTGCCGCCACGCATTCGCCAACCAGTTGTGATTGACAGTCCGCCCGTTGGTTCGTTGCGCGCTATGGCTGCTGTGCGGTCGAAGTGGCCGAACTGCCCAGCTACGGACATCTCCCTTGCGCCCCGCCAACCTATTAGCGCCTGAAGTAGGTCTAGGGCGGATGATGCGGCAGTAAGCGCGATCTCCTCCGAACGAGAGGGAGCACAATCAGCGACCGTGACTTGTGCGAACCATTGATAGCCTTTGTAGTGCGCAAGCGCGCGGCTGATGTGATCACGGTCCCTTTTATCCTTTGTGAATTCGCCTGATCTTTCCCGATCAAGCGCCACCTTTAGCGCGCTCTTTGCCTCTCTCCGACTTATGAAGCGCACAGGCCCAAGGCTCACGCCACCGCCCTTCGAAAAGGTTGATAGTTGGCAAGGGATGAAGTGAGTGCGGCTTACAAACTGCTTTTTAGATAGCTTGACAGTTTCGCTCAACGCACGAGAAACATTCTTGTGATTGACTTCGATGCCCTCGGTGCCAAACTTTGGCATCAGCACAGTCTCCAGTATTCTTCTGGTCGCCGTGTGATCCGCTCTTAGAAGAATCCGTCCAGACTTCATTGCGGATGCATTCAGGGCCGATAACGCCTCCCAGCCATCGTCACCTGTGTAAAAGAAGCCGCTTCCGGGCGGACCATCTATCTTCTTAAACCAGTTATCTTTGTTTGGCCGCTGCCCCGCCCTAAATGCTTCACGTTCGCGGATGATGCCAGCGAACAGAATCTTGACGTTCTGAACATCGGTTGGCTTGGTCATTGTTGATCACCTAGCTTCTTGGCAGATTCCATAGGGTGAAACCATTTGTCCAAACGCGCAAGCCCTGCTGCGCTTGACCCATGTCGCGGGGTCTAACTCACGATCCTCGCGGTAGACCAGTCGTGTAGTTGCCGCCCTATGGGACGGCTAACTCCGTAATCCAGATGTAAGGCGGCAAGGCCGTAGAATGCTAACCATTTCGAAAGTTATGCCGTCGATGTTAGCCTCGTTTGTCCGCTGATACAGCCAGACAGCATGGAGAATAACTAGATGTTCGAGGCCATCGACCAACTCGCTCGCATCGTCGGCTATGGGACGATCATCGTTGGCATCATCTGGTTTCTCGGCAAGGTCGCGGATGATAAGGCTGCTCACAGAGCGGCAATGGCGGATCGAGAATATCTGAATGAGATGCGGAAGCGCGATCCGGCTGCGTATGACAAGGAAATGTGGTGGCGCGACAACATGCGACGCAAAGAACAGGGGCTGATGACGGACCCAGAGTTCGAGCGGCAAGGTAGGAAAATGGCACAGAGCCTTCGCGAAAACGGGCTGCTCTGAAGCTTTCGCCGTGATCGTAAGGCTGTGTAGATCGTCGTCTAAATGACGGCGGAGATGGCGTAGCTTCGAGCAAGCTTACGCGCTTCCCGCTCTCTGCCTTATTTCGTTCTCTCTGCCTTATTTTGGAAGATGAATATGGCAGGGAAGATCGCGAGTGCGGTATTCTCACCTTTACATACCACCACACGGAAGAATGCGGATTACCGTGACCGCGAACCTGCCTCGGAGTTTGAAGCTGAAAGGCGACTTTGGAGGGGATGTTAGGTGGAACGGCGCGAGTGTCGAGCGCAGGCGGTCAAGCTGCCGATCAGGGACACTGTTGCGGAGATTTGTCGTCTGCCGCAGCACCAAGACGTGCGCTCTATCTATCGCTGATAACGCACGGTCCCATGATCGTCAGAGTAAACGGCGGCGGCATGGGGCGATACACCACCGTTGTTGATCTTCCTGCCTATCCGTGTTGGGGGCGGGACACGATCAGGTAGAGTGCGAAGAGGAAGGTATACCGGGCAACCGCCTTCCACATAAGAACCTTCGCAAGCCACAGTTTCGACCGAGCTAGGATGAAATCATCTACCCCCTGAATCTTGAAAGCTTCGATCCTCAGTGATCGTGGAGTGAGGTTGCTCACTCCTTTATATCAGCCTTTCAAGGTTCAGGGGGATAGAGTTGTTTCTTCCCTTCGCAGGATGAGTGATTAAGTCTTAACTCTGTGTCTTTATAGTTTATCTTGAACTCGCTACTCAATGGTTCGTGAACGCGGCAGCGTGAACGGACCAGTAGATGTAGCAGGACAAGCGTAACTTGGCCTTCGGACATACAAGTCAGCAATCGAGAACTAATGGCATCCAAGTTGTTCCTCTTTGCCCTTGGCCTCATATCGCTCTTCTGTGCTGTAGCGGCCCATGGCTGGTGGAGTGCGCCGTTTGTCGCCACTGGCTTCGTCGCTGCCTTCCTCATTGAAAACTCAGTTCGGCAAGGTCGCTTCGACGACTGGAAGACCTACTTAGGAGTTCCAGTCGTCTGCTTCGCCATTCTTGCGATCGGTGTTCCTTCGATGTTCAAAAGCGACAACGAACACGACGCGCACATCACCGCTTTCGATAAGCTCAAGGTATCCGAGGGCATTCTCAAGAAGGGCACCGCAGGTGATCTCACTCTCATCAGAGATCACCAGTCGAGCTTGTCGTTGCTATGTGCAGATAACGCGGGGAAGGGATCGTATCAAACATGCATTCGGGACGGCTTACAACAGGCGTTTGGAAAGCGCGTGACTGTCTATCACGAACCCGAATTTCAGAGAGTAGTGCGGCGAGCGAAAATCTATGAGGTGCGCTACGAGGGTCGAAAACTGATCCGTTATGACAAGATGGCGGAGAACATCATCTATCGTAGAGATAGAAACGCGAAGTCAGACCATGACTTTATGATAATGATCTTCTTATCTTTGATCTGCTCACTCATATATGTCGCACTTAGGCGAACGTTGCAGCTTGCCACCTGATAGTGCGCTCGCCCTGATCGGCCATATCTAGGAAGAATGAGCGTCGGCTAGGTGATGGACTACCCGAGGCTCAAGGTGGTCGAAATTCGACCTCAAACGCCGCTTGTGGAGGCGTCAAGATAAATACCTCGTAGGAAAGTGATGAGGCTCTCCTACGAGGAGTCTTTCATGTGTTCCACCAATCTATCACCGTCGCCAACGCGACCGCAATATTCACTTGCCTACCCATACCCGGTCATCCCGGCTATTTCGCGGACGATCTCGGAAACATCTACACGAACAAGCGCGGCAAACTAAAGAAGCTTATCCCGGCACTCGACCGCAGCAACGGCTATCTCAAGGTCAACATCTACGAGCAAGGTCGCCGTCGAAACCGATATGTCCACCACCTGATCGCCCTCACGTTCATCGGCGAGCGTCCTGCGGGTTTGCTGGTCTGCCACAATCCCGATCCCCGTAAGACAAACAATCGGGCAGAGAATCTCGTTTACCAGACCCGGCTCGACAATGCCGCAGATAGCATCAGGGACGGCACCCTGCCCCGTGCTCGGCGAAAACTTGATTACTCGAAGGCAGAAGCGATCCGTGCCTTGCACGACGATGGTGTGAGCACTGTCGAGATCGCCCGCCGCTACGATGTCAGCACGGATTGCATCCAGAAAGTGATCTCATGGCGCTCGTGGCGCGGACAGAAGCCGTGATCGGTTCCGACATCGCGACAGCCGTGGCTCTGCTGGTCGCTGCAATATCGCGGCTGCAAGTTCGCTATTGGAGAGATCGCGCGATCCGTGCGGAGAACGCGCTTAGGTCGATCGAGACGACGATCGCGGAATGCGACACAGAGATCGCCTCTTTTCTAGGATCAGAAGCTCCGGCACAGAAGCGATAGTTTCTTATACCGGAGAAATGCGATGCTGCCGACGTGGGCGGGCAATTTGCACACGCTGATGTGGTTCGGGTTGGCCTCGTTTATAGCAGCCCACCTCTTACTCCTAATAACTAGGTCCGAGATGGCTCACCGAGCGATCAACTACGTCGCTGTAGCTAGCGGGGGTGTTGCTCTGATAGCCACGGGCTTCCAATCGCGTGCGCAGCTTGCGGACGTGCGATACGAGATGACAACCGGGCAGTTCGACGCTGAGCGTCGCTTTATCGTCGATAGTCTGGAGAGTGTCCGCCAACTCACCTGCGACATCCACTACAAACGGTCGTCGGACTCGCCGCCTTACTTCGATCAGCTTGTTCGGGAGCAGGATGTGGACTGCAAAGCAGCGCGAAAGATGCTCGCGACGCGGGGGGACTGGCTAAAAACCTCTGATGCATCTGCGGTCCTACCGAACTACGGCCAAGGTAGCGTGAGCAAGCAGTTCGCCTCCGAGAACTTCAAATTTGTGAATGATGCAGTCGAGACTTATAACAAATCTGCCACAAAGAGACGTTTATACAAGAACCACAAAGCGACGACATCACTTGAGGTGACGGTAACAATGTTTGCCCCTTACCTTGCTGCCGTAGCATTGTCTCTGGCGTTGGCAGGCTTAGCGATCAGGCCGCGCCAATCAGCGGAGCGCTAATGCGATGCTCAAGACATACGCCTCAAATCAGTGGCGAAGATAAATAATATCGTCCCTCTATGGTCGCGCAGCATGGTGCGCGGGATGATGGACTCTCCGGTTCGATACCAAAGCGCCGGAATGCTCAGGGGTGGCGGGAAGCTTAGTAAACTCGCCCGTCACTCCATCACTCGTCTAAAGTTGACAATCTTAATAGTTCGGTCTTACCCGTTTTCCATCGAACTATGGAGACGGAAGATGGCTTTGAAAGATTTGCTCGCACTCGCTGACGACAAGCTTCACGAAGTTTTCAGCAGCAAGCCGCACGATCCCTCGAAGGCGCGTGCGCCGATCTTGAAGGGCATCGACCGCACTGCTGAGCAGTTCGCGCAGACCGAACCGGCTCGTGGACGGAAGTGGTTCAAGGTCGCAAACAGCGTCGTGGAACTCAACCTTCCCTTCGCCATCTCGGGCAAGTCCACCTTCTACATCCCGAGCGAACGCTTCCCCGACTTCTTGTCGAAGTTGAAGGCAACCGTGGAATCTGGCGAACTCGATAAAGAGATCGACGCTGGCGCAGGCACGACGCCACCACAAGGTAAAGCGCGTAAGCCGCGCAGTGATGCTGGTCAGGGTCGCAATGGCTGGTCAGAAGAGCGCCGAGCTAAATTCGCTGCGACGGTCGCCGCGCGGAAGGCTGGCGCAGAGAAATAGTTTTGCGCACCAGTCAGGTGCGGAAGACGCGCCTGACTGGCCGCGAAGGCTTGTAGTCCTTCCAAAGACCTTCACGAGCCGCCATCGTGCTCTGTCGCCCCTTTCGCTGCTCTTGTGCAACCTCAATCGCCGCCGCTCTGGCTTCTGCCATCAGCATTTCGTGAGGCGCGGGAAACTCACCTCTAAATCGTCTCCCTAACGCCAACGCTTCCGCGATATAGGTGATATACTTAATTTCTAGCCGATCCACAGCAGCATCCGCAGTCTCGAAGTCTGCCGATAGTGCCATCGCTGTCATTCGCGTTCGGCATTCGAAAACGCAGTGACTGACATAGTTCGGTATTTGCTCATTGAGGATGCGCGAGAATAGCTGCCTGCTGATGCCACGGTGACCGTCCACGGATCGAGCGCCTTTGGCATTCAGCCAACGGGCCAGTGCTTCGTCGCTGTCAAAGCGCTTCCCAGAGTTCCGATCTTCAGGTGACTGGCTGGCTTCAAGCGCTTGCCGCGCTCGCTCGACTTGTGGAGCCATCCGCTTCGCCCACTCGAATGCTTTTTCACGCTTGACGGCCTGACCAGTGATGGTCCGCTTTAGCCGCCTCACATATTGATAACGCGGGCTATCTAGTTCTGACAGTTCAACATTTTCGTCATCCATGACGAGCAATCTTGCAAACCCCCGAACTTGGATCAAGGTATGAAAAAACAGGCTCATCGAAACGCACCGATGAGGCCACAAATGATCCATCTCGCTACCGCCACGAAGACCGCTCGCCAAGTCTCCGGCGACGTCCCTGACGAAACCTTCGTCGCCGCGCTGGACTTCGAGTTCCGCAACGCTCCCACCATCGCTCGCCACATGCTCATGGCTGGCACGCCCGCTACGCTGATGATGATCCGCCAGCGCATGGCTGAGTTCGTCACCGAAAGCCCTTACATCGAAGCTGGTGACGATGCTTGGCGCATCGTGGCGACTTCGCCGACGATCCCCCCGCAGCCTGCTAACGACGATCACAAGATCGAACTTCCCACGGCAGTCGGCCAGCCCGTCCTGATCGATGGCTGTGGTTTGGAGATGCTGCGCGGCCTTCCCGACGCCAGCATCGATCTCGCGTTGCTCGATCTTCCTTATGGCATCACCCGCACCAGCTTCGATCCCGTCATCAACGTTGACGCTCACATGGAGGAGCTTCGCCGCGTCGTCACTCCCACTGGCGCGATCGTATGCTTCGCCACTCAGCCCTTCACCACCAAGCTGATCAACGCCGCTCCCGATCTCTTCAAGCAGGCTCTGGTGTGGGAAAAGCCCGGTGTCACTGGCTTTGCTCAAGCTCGCGCTCGCCATCTCAAATGCCACGAGGACATCCTGATCTTCAGCAAGGGCACCATCATCGGCAAGCGCTCGAAGCGTCAGATGACCTACAACCCGCAAGGCGCGGTCGAAGTCGCACGCGTGCTGCCAAAGGGCGGCAATACAAAGTATATGGGTAACACTCAGGTTGATCAGGGCGGCAAGAAGTATGTCGGCCTCGCCAACTGCCCTCGCTCGGTGCTCCGCTTTGCCAAGGACTCGAAGGGGCACTCGTTCGCCAAGCCTATCGCTCTGCTCGACTATCTGATCCGCACCTTCTCCAACGACAACGAAGTTGTGCTCGATCACACCATGGGAAGCGGCTCGACGGGCGTTGCCGCCCATCGCGCCGGTCGCCGCTTCATCGGTGCGGAGAACGGCTTCCTCGAAGATGGCCGCTCGATCTTCAAGATCGCTGAGGGCCGCATCGGCGCGGAACTGACGGGACAGGACAATCTGGCTCCCGCGCCTTCCGACGACGACCTTCCGCCCACTCCTCCGAAGCCCCGTGGTGGCAAGCAGACCAAGAAGCGTCGTGAATGGTCGCCGGAGCAGCGCGCGAAGTATGCTGCGACGGTAGCAGCAAAGAAGGCAGCGCCGCTTGCGAAGCCCCTGTCTCGGCGATAGCCACAGTTTCGATGAAGCATGTGTTCTGGGGAATGAGATGGGACGATCTGCCGCCTTGCTCGCGATTGGCATTCTCTCAGCATGCTCGCAGAAAAACGACTCCGCCGACACGACAGTGAGCGCCGCAATCGAACCCACGGTCAAGGCGACAGCGCCGCCAGCCGAAACGGGTAAGCCCTTCGATGTCGCGAGCGATCCTAACGCGAGTTATTTGTTGCTGAAGGTCGAACGCGGGAAAGGCGACAACATCGTTGCCACAACGCGGAGGTATAGCTCCAAGTCAGGAGCGAGCTACTCAATCCGCGAAATCGACTGCGCCGATCGGCTGTTCCGCTATCTTGGCTCCGCCGACACCCTCGGACAGGCGAAGCAGGGACCAGCAGACGAGAAAATGGCCGATCTCGTTCCGGGTTCAATCGCTGATGTTACCGTCACTGTAGCTTGCGCTCATGGCGTGGATTGAAAATGCCCGATTATCAGATTGAGCCATCCTCACAGTGCCGTGTGCCCGACGCAGGTTTTTGTGGTGATGCGGATACGATAAAATGCCATACAACCATCTTCCGCTTGAACGCGCGCAACATGCTGATCCTGGACGAGCACGTCGGCGACGGCTCGATCGACGAAGCGGCAATCCACCCGCGCGAGGTAATCCGCCGGGCGCTGGACCTCGGCGCAACGGCGCTGATCCTCGTCCACAACCATCCCAGCGGCAACGCCCAGCCCAGCCGCGCAGACATCGAGATCACCAACCGCATCGCAGAGGCTGGTAGGCTGCTCGGCGTTACCGTGCACGACCATGTCGTGATCGGGCGCGAGGGGCACGTCTCATTGAAAGCCAAGGGGCTGATCTGAGATGTGCGTTGCCGCCGTCGCCTGGAACGCGCATCCGCGTTGGCGGCTGGTCGTCGCCGGCAATCGCGACGAGTTCCACGCCCGCCCCGCCGCACCGCTCGCGCGCTGGGATAGCGGCATCTTGGCCGGCCGCGATCTCACCGGCGGCGGCACCTGGTTGGGCGTGCATGAGGCCGGCCGCTTCGCGCTCGTCACCAACTTCCGCCAGCCGGAAGGTCCACGGGCAAACCGGCCTTCACGCGGGAAGATGGTGGCGGACCTGTTGCAGGGCCGCACGCCCGAGCACCTTGCCGAGATGAACACCTTCAACGTCATCCACTCGGACGGCGATCAAGCAGGCTTTCTTACCAACCACCCCGAAGTGCGCTTCGTGCCCTTGGCGAGCGGCATCCACGGCTTGTCAAACGGTGGCTTCCACGACCGCTGGCCCAAGACGCTTCAGCTGGAGACGGCGCTCGCCGGGTGGCTCAACGAGGAAGCGGGCGATCCGGCGCTGCTCCTTGATGCTCTGCGCGCGGAGACGCCCGACCCTGCGCTCGCCCGACCGAGCGAAGGACCGGAGCCCCGCTTCGCGCCGGTGTTCATCCGCGACGAAACTTACGGGACGCGGTGTTCAACGGTGATCGCGGTCGACCTCCAGGGCTTCGGAACGGTGATCGAGCGCCGCTTCGACCCACAAGGCGCGGCAACAGGGGACACCCGGCTGGACTTTCGCTGGCCCGCCCCTTAGCGGCTCCCCGCAATCTTAGAGGAGTTCGCCATGGTCCCCCGCTACGCCCGCCCCGCGATGACCGCGATCTGGGAGCCCGAGGCGCGCTACCGCATCTGGTTCGAGGTCGAGGCGCACGCGGCGGTGAAGATGGGCGAGCTCGGCGTCGTGCCGCCCAGCGCCGGTCAGGCCCTGTGGGACTGGTGGGCGACCAACCCGACGATCGACGTCGCCGCCATCGACGCGATCGAAGCGGTGACCAAGCATGACGTCATCGCTTTCCTGGACTGGGTGGCGCAGCAGGTCGGCCCCGAAGCGCGCTTCATGCACCAGGGCATGACCAGCTCCGACGTGCTCGACACCACGCTCAACGTCCAGCTGGCGCGGGCCGCCGACTTGCTGCTGGAAGACCTCGACCAGCTGCTCGCCGCGCTCCAGCGCCGGGCCGAGGAGCACAAGTACACCCCCACGATCGGCCGTAGCCACGGCATCCATGCCGAGCCGGTGACCTTCGGCCTCAAGCTGGCGCAGGCCTATGCCGAATTCGCCCGCTGCCGCAAGCGCCTGGTCGCCGCGCGCGAGGAGATCGCGACGTGCGCGATCTCGGGCGCGGTCGGCACGTTCGCCAACGTCGATCCGTCAGTGGAGGAATACGTCGCGGAGAAAATGGGCTTGGAGGTCGAGCCGATCTCCACCCAGGTCATCCCGCGCGACCGTCACGCGATGTTCTTCTCGGTGCTCGCCGTGATTGCCAGCTCGATCGAGCGCCTCGCCATCGAGGTCCGCCACCTGCAGCGCACCGAAGTGCTGGAGGCTGAAGAATACTTCTCGCCCGGCCAGAAGGGTTCGAGCGCGATGCCGCACAAGCGCAACCCGGTGCTGACCGAAAATCTCACGGGCCAGGCACGCATGATCCGCTCCTACGCGCTGCCCGCCATGGAGAACGTGGCGCTGTGGCATGAGCGGGACATCTCGCACTCGTCGGTAGAGCGGTTCATCGGCCCCGACGCGACGATCACCCTGGACTTCGCGCTGGCGCGGCTCACCGGCGTAATCGACAAGCTGCTGATCTACCCCGAGCGCATGCAGAAGAACCTCGACCGCATGGGCGGCCTGGTCCACTCGCAGCGGGTGCTGCTGGCGCTGACCCAGGCCGGTCTCAGCCGCGACGAGAGCTATCGCCTGGTGCAGCGCAACGCCATGAAGGTGTGGGAATCGGACGGCCAGCTCTCACTGCTCGAACTGCTCAAGGCCGATCCCGAAGTCGCCGCCGCACTGCCCGCCGCAACGATCGAGGACAAGTTCAACCTCGACTACCACTTCAAAGAAGTGGACCGCATCTTTGCGCGCGTGTTCGGGGCTGACTGACCTTCGCGCAACGGGCGCCGCCCAAGGGGCAAGGATCAATCCGCAGCCTCAGGCTTTCCTCCCGCACCAAACCGTCCTAGCATCGCCGCCAAGCGCGGGAGGGGAGCAAACGCATGCAGATCATCCGCACGATCTTCTGGGTCATCCTGACCGCCATCCTGGTCGCCTTTATCGCCATGAACTGGACCCGGGTGCCGGTGAACATCTGGCCGGTCGAGGGCGGCAACTACCTCCACTTCGAATGGCCGGTCGGCGTAATTGCGCTGGTGTTCTTCCTGGCCGGCGCGCTGCCGATGTGGCTGGTGCACCGCGCCGGACGCTGGCGCCTCAACCGCCGCATCCACTCGCTGGAGAACACCGTCGCCACCACGAGCGCTCCGGTGAGTACCGCGCCGGTCGTCACCCATGAGCCTGCGCCGGTCATCACGACCGAGCCGGTGCCGCCGCGCACCACACCGCTCGACCCGCTACCCTGACTTCTGCGAAAGCCATCGATGAACCACAATCCCGTCTATCTCGCCCTCGACCTGCCGCGCCTGGATGCCGCCGAGGCACTCGCTCGCAAGGTCTCGGGGCACATTGGCGGGATCAAGCTGGGACTCGAGTTCTTCTGCGCACATGGGCACCACGGCGTGTTGGAGATGCACAAGGTCGGCCTGCCGATCTTCCTCGACCTCAAGCTGCACGACATCCCCAACACCGTCGCCTCGGCCATGCAGGCGATCCACGTGCTGGAGCCCTCGATCGTAACGATTCACGCGGCGGGCGGCCGCGCGATGATGGAGGATGCCAAGGCTGCCGCGGGCGAGCGCTGCAAGGTCGTTGCAGTGACGGTGCTGACCAGCCTGGACGAGGGTGACCTATCCGCAACCGGCGTCGGGGGCACTGCGCACGATCAGGCGCTCCGCCTCGCCGAACTGGCGCACTCGGCCGGGCTCGACGGGATCGTGTGCTCGGGCCAGGAGGTCGCCGGAGTCCGCAAGCAGTGGAAGGACGGCTTCTTCGTGGTACCCGGCCTCCGCCCCGCCAACGGCAAGTCCAACGGCGACCAAAAGCGCACGGTCACTCCGCGCGAGGCCCGCGACGCTGGCGCCTCTGTGCTGGTGGTCGGCCGCCCGATCAGCCGGGCGGAGGACCCCTTGGCGGCGGCGATCGCGATCGAGGCGACGCTTTAGCTCACGCGTCCTCTCAGGACGACGTAGGCTCAACAAAGATCAACCTGCTTCACTCAGTTCATCCTTGCGCAACCTCGTTTCATCCAGATCGTTCGGCACCCCGAGAGGATGAAAGGACACCGTTGATGAAGCAGTTCACCTACGCCGCAGCAGCCGCTCTGGCTGCGATTGCGACGCCGGCGCTGGCGCAAGTCTCCGTGTCGCCCACGCTCGCGCCCGGCCACACGCTGCTGACGGTCAGCGCCGAGGGCACTTCGACGCAGCAGCCCGACCTCGCCCTGTTCAACGCCGGTGTGACCACGCAAGGCGACAGCGCCAGCGCCGCCTTGGCCGAGAATTCGCGCAAGATGACGCAGGTCATCGCCGCGCTGAAGCGGGCCGGCGTGGCGGATCGTGACATTCAGACCAGCAACCTCAACCTCAATCCCGTCTACGCGCAGCCGCGCCGCCTGCCCGATGGCAGCGTCGAGGAGCAGACGCAGAAGATCGTCGGCTACCAGGTGAGCAACCAGGTTTCGGTCAAGCAGCGCAAGCTGGACGATTATGGCAAGGTCATTGACGCGCTGGTCGCCTCGGGCGCCAACCAGGTCAACGGCCCCAATTTCATGCTGGGCAAGCCGCAGGGCGCGTTGGACGAAGCCCGGAACGCCGCGATCAAGACCGCGCGTGAGCGGGCCCAGCTCTATGCCCAGGCGGCGGGCCTGCGCGTCGTCGGCATCCTCTCGATCAGCGAGAGCGGTGGCTATGCGCCGCAGCCAGTGATGTTCCGCCGCTCGGCGATGATGGATGTGGCTGCTGCTCCCCCGCCCGCGCCGATCATGGCCGGCGAGTTGGAAAGCAACGTCAACGTGACGGTGCAGTTCGAACTCGCGCAGTAAGACGCACGCGGGGCCTGGCTCAGTTGAGCATCATGTCCTGCGATTGGATGTTATAGCCGGCCAGCCGCGGGCGCTGGTCGGCCTGCTTGGTGAATAGCAATTGCTCGGTGCCGGTCCCGCGCTCGAACGTCGTCTCCATTGTCACGGTCAGGAAGGTGCCGGAGGTGCTCGCATTGGCGTTCCAGCCGACCTGCTTGCTTGCCTTGACCTTGCCCAGCTTGGCATGAACTGCGGCGATCAGACGATTGAACTGCGCGCGCGGCGTGGCGCTGCGGAACTGCGGATCGGCATCGTCCCAGATGCGCTGGGCATCCCCATGGTCCAGCGCCTGGTGAAAGCGGCCGACCTCGCGTGAAGCGTCTTCGAAGCCCTGCTTCATCCCGCAACCGGCAAGCATTGCCACGGCCGCCACAGGCATGAGATAGCGCGCAATCCGGTTCATCTGCGTCCTCGATCTGTCGGGACGCGAAGTTTAGGCGCTTGTCCCGATATGCCAACAGCGGCGATCAAGATCTGTGGCATCAGCACTCCCGCCACGCTCGATGCGGCGATCCGCGCACGCGCCGATCACGTGGGCTTCGTGTTCTTCGCGCGCAGTCCACGCTTTGTGGCGCCCCCAGATGCCGCAAGCCTGGGCGCACGAGCCGAGGGGCGGATCGGTAAAGTTGGCTTGTTCGTCGATGCGGATGATGCTCTGCTTGCAGAAGCCGTCAGCGCGGCCGGTCTGACCGCCCTGCAGCTCCACGGTTCCGAGACGCCGGAGCGAGCGGCGCAACTGAGGACGCGCTTCGGTCTGCCGGTGTGGAAGGCTCTGTCCGTCACCACGGCCGAGGATGTCGCGCGGGCGAACGCCTACGCCGGCGCCGCCGACCTCGTGCTGTTCGATGCGAAGACCCCGGCGGGCACCCTGCCCGGCGGCATGGGGCTGAGTTTCGACTGGTCGCTGGTAGCGGGATGGAAGGGCCCGCTGGCCTGGGGCCTCGCTGGTGGCCTCACGCCAGGCAACGTCGCCGAAGCCGTGCGCCTGACCGGCGCGCCACTGGTGGACACCTCTTCCGGCGTCGAGAGCGCGCCGGGCGTAAAGGATGAGGGCCTGATTGCGGCGTTCTGCTCGGCCGTTCGCGCAGGTTGAACGGAAAAGGGCGGTCCTGGTAGACCGCCCTTCCGTATGCTCCTGATCCCCGATCAGAAGCGCATGCCGAGGCCTGCAACCACGGCATTGTAGTCGGGCAGATCGTCGCCAACGAAAAAGTGGCGGTACTCGACCTTGCCGTAAAGCTTTCCAAACGCGTGCTGGTAGCCGGCGCCGAGGCTGACCGACTCCTCGCAATAACGGCAGGGCTTTGTCTGGTACGCCGCTGCCGCATAGAGCTTGCCGTTCTCGCCCAGCTTCATGCCGGCACGACCGCCGAGGCCAAATAAAAAGCGAGTGTCGTCGGTCAGGATCTTGTCGGCCGAGACTTCGGCCCCAACGAAGCCGGAGCCGCCGAGATCGAAATCGTAGCCGGCAGCGACGCCGGCGATCGCTTCGCTGTCGCCGGCGGCCCAGACCACGCCGCCCCGTGCTTCGATGCGAGCCTCGTTGGCAAGCGCCGGAGCGCTCAGCACCGCGCACGAGCCCAAGGTCGCCGCGGCGATCGCCACGGCGCGGATGATTTGCGTCTTCATTACAGTAATTCCCTGTCTATTCTGTTTGTTAGGCCGAGCGGCCATCACTCCCGTTTGGGTGGAGCGCTGCTACGGCTGAGCAAAATTGGGCACAAGTGACGCTCGTCGCAGACGAAGCGCTTGGTCATCGCCGGTCAGCCGTTCGTCGAAAACGAGCACTCGCCCACGCACTTCAGGGCCGTGGACAGCCCGGGCGCATTGGCTTAGGCGCTGGAGCCACGATGACCCTACACACTCCGCAAGCCAACAGCTTCCGCAACCAGCCCGACGAGCAAGGCCACTTCGGCAAGTTCGGCGGCCGCTACGTCGCCGAAACGCTGATGCCGCTGATCCTCGACCTGGAAAAGGAATACCGCGCGGCGAAGGCCGACCCGGCGTTCCAGGCCGAGTTCGACGATCTGCTGGAACACTTCGTCGGCCGTCCGAGCCCGCTCTACTATGCGCCGCGCATGACCGAGCACTACCGCGCACTCGCGCCGGACGGAAAAGGGCCGAAGATCTACTTCAAGCGGGAGGAGCTGAACCACACCGGCGCGCACAAGATCAACAATTGCGTCGGCCAGATCCTGCTCGCGATCCGCATGGGCAAGACCCGCATCATCGCCGAGACCGGCGCGGGGCAGCATGGCGTCGCCACCGCCACCGTCGCCGCGCGCTTCGGCCTGCCCTGCACGATCTTCATGGGCGCCAAAGACGTCGAGCGGCAGAAGCCCAACGTGTTCCGCATGAAGCTGCTCGGCGCCGAAGTCCGCCCGGTAACGAGCGGCGCGGAGACGCTGAAGGACGCCATGAACGATGCGCTGCGCGACTGGGTCGCCAACGTGCACGACACCTTCTACATCATCGGGACCGCCGCCGGCCCCCACCCCTACCCCGAGCTGGTCCGCGACTTCCAGAGCGTGATCGGCACCGAAACGCGCGCGCAGATGCTGAAGGCGGAGGGCCGCCTGCCTGACATGCTGCTGGCGGCCGTAGGCGGCGGATCAAACGCGATCGGCATGTTCCACCCGTTCCTCGACGATCCCGAGGTCGGCATGATCGGTATCGAAGCTGCGGGCCATGGTATCGAGAGCGGCCAACACGCCGCCAGCCTGATGGGCGGCAAACCCGGCATCCTCCACGGCAATCGCACGTACCTGCTGCAGGACGAGGATGGTCAGATTACCGAGGCACACTCGATCAGCGCCGGCCTCGACTATCCCGGCCTCGGCCCCGAGCACTCCTGGCTGCACGAAAGCGGCCGGGTGAAGTACGTGCCGATCACAGATACCGAGGCGCTCGAGGCGTTCCAGCTGTGCTGCAAGCTGGAGGGTATCATCCCGGCGCTGGAAAGCGCGCATGCGCTCGCCGCTTTGCCCGAGGTGACCGCGCAGATGGGCGAGGACCAACTGCTCGTCGTCAACGTCTCGGGCCGCGGCGACAAGGACATCTTCACCGTCGCGGAGCACTTGGGAGTCGAGATGTGAGTGGAGGGCGCGTCGATCGTCTCAAACTCGGCAGCATCGCAGCCGTGATCGTCGCGATCGTGCTGGCGCTCCTCTCCAGGCCTGGTGAGCAGGCGCTGACCAGCGACCCGCGCACTGCCATTTGCGGCGCCGACTGCTTTCCCGTCTCCCATCCCTGGCTGCTGATCCTGGCAGCCGTCCTAGCCATCGCCGGCCTCATCGGCTTGCGCAAGGCTTACAAGAGCACAGGCCGATGACCCGTTTTGCCGCCGCTTTCGCCAAGGGCCCTGCGCTCGTCTGCTTCATCACCGCAGGTGACGGTGACACCACCGCCAACCTCGACGCGCTGGTCGCGGGCGGAGCCGACGTGATCGAGCTGGGCATGCCGTTCACCGATCCCATGGCGGACGGCCCGGCGATCCAGCAGGCCAACATCCGCAGCCTGGCCGCTGGCACGCGCACCGCCGACATCTTCCGCATCGCCACCGAATTTCGGGCACGCCACCCGCATGTGCCGCTGGTCCTGATGGGCTACTCGAACCCGATGACGATCCGCGGCCCCGAGTGGTTCGCCGCCGAGTGCGGCAAGGCCGGTGTCGACGGCGTCATCTGCGTCGACATCCCGCCCGAGGAAGACGCGGACCTTGGCCCCGCCCTGCGCGAAGCTGGCGTTTCGCTGATCCGCCTTGCGACGCCGACCACCGATACCGCGCGCCTGCCAGCCGTGTTGGAAGGATCGTCCGGGTTCCTCTACTACGTCTCGGTCGCCGGCATCACCGGCACGCAAGCGGCGGCGCAAGCCTCGATCGACGAAGCCGTAGCGCGCATCAAGGCGGCCAGCAGCATCCCGGTCGCAGTCGGCTTCGGCGTACGCACGCCCGAGCAGGCCGGCCAGATCGCACGCGTGGCCGACGGCGTCGTCGTCGGCTCGGCGCTGGTCGACCTCGTCAAACAGCACGGCCCCGATGCTCCCGAGGTGATCCGCCGTTACACCGCGTCGCTGGCCGAGGCGGTCCACAAGGCGCGCGAGATTGCCTGAGACTACGTGAAGGACTTCGCTTCTTCCGATTCGCCCGAAGTCCAGCGCCAGCTCTATCGGCTTGCTGCGCTCTCGCTCCCGCAAGGCCGCTTCGGGCTGGAGACGATCACCACCCTGCTCGCCAGGCTGGATGACCCGCAGACGCGTATCCCGCCGGCCTTCCACGTCGCGGGCACCAACGGCAAGGGTTCGACCTGCGCCTTCCTGCGCGCGATGCTGGAGGCCGAAGGCCTTCGCGTCCACACCGCCACCAAGCCCCACCTTGTGCGCTATAACGAGCGCATCCGATTGGCTGGCGAGCTTATCTCCGACCAACTGCTCGCAAAGTTGCTGGCGGAAGTGCTCGACACATCGGAGGACCTCGGCCCCAGCTTCTTCGAGGTGACGACAGCCGCCATGTTCCTGGCGTTCGCGCGCGAACCGGCGGATGCCTGTGTGATCGAGACGGGTCTTGGCGGGCGCTTCGATGCCACCAACGTCCTGCCGCACCCCGCCGCCGTCGGCATCGCCACGCTCGGTATCGATCACGAAGCGTTCCTGCTGCGACCCGAGGAAGGCACGCCCGACGAACCGCTGTCTCGCATCGCCTTCGAGAAGGCGGGGATTATCCGCCCTGGCTCGCCGGCCTGCACCCTCGTCTACCCCGAAGGCCCGACGCTGGAGATCGAGCGCGCCGCGCTCGCCGCAGGCGCCCCGTTGCACATGCGCGGCCACGATTGGGACGCTACCTTCGTGGACGTGATCGAGTACAGCGACCGGCACGGGGCGCTCACTTTGCCGGCGCCGCGGCTCTCCGGATCGCACCAGGCCGATAACGCGGCGCTTGCAGTCGCCATGCTGCGCCACCAGGATCGCGTAACTGTCTCGCCCGAGGCGCTGGCGCGCGGGATCGAGGAGGCAAGCTGGCCGGCGCGGTTGCAGCTATTGGCCGCCGGTCCTCTGACGGCTCACGCGCACGGCCGTGAGGTTTGGCTGGATGGGGGACATAACGCCGATGCCGGCCAGGCAATCGCGCGGCACTTCGCGGGTAGGCGGTTGCACCTGATCGTCGGCATGCTCGCCAATAAGGACCCGCAGGCGATCGTCGCGCCGATCGCGCCATGGCTGGCAAGCATCCATGCCGTCCCGGTGCCCGGCCAGGACTGCCACCCGGCGCCAGCCTTCGCTCCTGGCGCCCGCGACGCCATGAGCGTTCGCGAGGCTCTCGCCGGATTGCCGGACGATGGCTTGCCAGTGCTGATCGCCGGCTCGCTCTACCTGGCAGGCAACGTTCTACGCGAGAACGATCAAGCGCCTACCTGAGGGGGCCGGCTACTTCGCCTGTGAAATGCCGCGGTCCTGCGAATCTTGCGCTGACGCTGGGAAGCGGGTCATCTCCGTTCAGGCATTGGGCTACCAAGCCTCACACCGCTCAGTCGCGTGCATCGCCCTCGCCGACCTCCCCCGCCGTGCCCATCGCGGCATCGACGAGGCCCGTGCGCATCATCCACCAGAACAGCACGATGCCGGGCACTGCCACCACGGTCGTAAGCAAGTAGAAGTTCACATAACCGAACGTTTCGATCAGCGATCCCGCGGTCGTTCCGGTGAGGAACCGCCCGACGATGCTCGCGCCCGCGGAGATCAGGGCGTACTGCGAGGCCGTGAACCGCAAGTCGCACAGCGCCGAGAAGTATGCCACGACCACCACTCCCCCATAGCCGCTTGCCACGTTCTCGAAGCCAATCGCGCCAGCCATGCCGATGTTGGAATGCCCGGCTGCGGCGAGCGCCGCAAAGCTCAAGTTCGACACGGCCATTAGGATCAGCGCGACTAAGACGGACCGCTTCAGCCCCAACTTCGTGTACGCGATGCCGCCGATGAAGACACCGATAAGGTAAGCCCAGAAGCCCAGCCCGACGTCGTAGATCGCGATCTCATCATTGCTGAAGCCAAGGTCGTCGAACAGCAGGCGGAAGGTCAGGTTCGCCAGCGTGTCGCCGATCTTGTGGACCAGAATGAAGGCTAGCACCAAAATTGCGCCTGCACGGTTGAAGAACTCCACAAAGGGGCCGACGATCGAGGCCCAGACTTCGCCCGGGCCGCGTCGTTCCAGCACCACCTGGCGGCGTTCCGGCTCGCCGAGCAGAAGCCCTGTCGCTATGGCCGGCATCGCGAACATGGCGCAGGCCATATACGCCGACTGCCAGCCGTATCGACCTGCAAGAACTAGGGCCAGTGCACCAGCGCCAGCGGAGCCGACACGCCAGCCGTACTGACTCATCCCGGACCCGGTGCCGAGCTGGTATGGCTTGAGCGTCTCGATCCGGTAAGCGTCGATTACAATGTCGAAGCTGGCACCCGCCGCGCCGACCAGAACGGCCGCGAGCACGACGGCCGGCAAGTCCGATGCGGGATCGGCAAGCGCCAGGTTGATGGTGGCCCCGATCACTAGCAGGCCCGTCACCAGTAGCCACGACACACGCTGCCCCAGACGTCCGATCAACGGCAGACGCACGCCATCGATGATCCACGCCCACAGAAACTTCAAGTTGTAGACCAGGAAAGCCAGCGTGAAGGCCGTGATGGTCGATTTCTGAATGTTGTCTTGTGCCAGTCGGGTTGTCAGCGTTGCGCCGATCATCGCGAACGGAAATCCGGAGGACACGCCCAGCGCAAAGGCCGCGAGTGACTCCTTCTCCAGGTACGGCCGGATCGAGCCCCGAACGCCCGTCCGTTCCGTCTCGTCAGCCCTCGTCGCTTCGGCCACCCACTCGTCCTCCCGCAAAGTACGCATGATTAGCGGGCGAGCCAGCGATGGGAAGGCTGGATGATCGCAAGATCAACAGCTATGCGCAAGCGGATGTCCCAACCTCCCAGAAAGCCCGGCGGTCGATCCGGCGACAGGCGCGGCCCTCCTCGTGGTGACACGCCCTCGCCGCGCGGACCCTTCGCCCGTCCGCCCGCGCCGCGCGTGAAGCGGCCCTCCACGGCGAATCCCAATGCGGCGCCCAAGCCGTCCAATCCGCTGCGCCAGGACGGTCAGGAAGGCGAGCGCATCGCCAAGCTGCTCGCGCGCGCCGGGGTCGCAAGCCGGCGCGAGGTCGAGCGGATGATCGTCGAAGGCCGGGTGAAGATCGGCGACGAAGTGGTCACCACGCCCGCGATCCTGCTCAAGAACCTGCGCGGCGTCAGCGTCGACGGCAACCCCGTCAAGGCAGCCGAGGCGACGCGGCTCTTCGCGTTCCACAAGCCGGCGGGCCTGATCACCGCCGAAAGCGATCCGGCCGGGCGCCCGACGATCTACACCGCGCTGCGTAACGCGCTGCCACCGGGTTCGGGCCGGCTGATGCCCGTCGGCCGCCTCGACTTCAACACCGAGGGCCTGCTGCTGCTCACCAACGATGGCGAGTTCAAGCGTCAGCTGGAGCTGCCCGCGACCAAGATCCCGCGCACCTATCGCGCCCGCGCCTTCGGCTTGGTCACTCAGGCGCAGCTGGAGGAACTGATCGAGGGCATCGAGATCGAAGGCATGCGCTACGGCCGCATCGACGCCAACATGGAGCGCAGTGCCGGGCGCAACCAGTGGATCCAGATGTCGATCACCGAGGGCAAGAACCGCGAGATCCGCCGCGTGCTCGAACATCTCGGGCTGGAAGTCAGCCGGCTGATCCGCGTCGGCTACGGTCCGTTCGCGCTGGACGAGCTGCCCAAGGGCGCCGCTGTCGAGATCCCGGCCAAGCAGGTCGAGAACTTCCGCAAGTCGCTCGCCGGTCGCCCGCCAGCACAGCCGAAGTAGGGGCACCGCCGATGCGAATCGTCGCCGGTGAATGGCGAGGCCGCCCGCTTGTGGCGCCTGAAGGTGTGGCGACAAGGCCGACGTCGGACCGCACGCGCGAGACTCTGTTCTCGATGCTGATGAGCCGGCTCGGATCGTTCGAGGGCCTGCGCGTAGCCGATCTGTTCGCCGGATCTGGGGCGCTCGGTCTCGAGGCCCTGTCGCGCGGGGCCGCGCACTGCATGTTCGTCGAACAGGACCCGGCGGCGATCCGCGCCTTGCGTAAGAACATCACCAACTTGCGCGCGCAGGAGCAATGCGACGTGCGGGCCACATCGGTCATGGCGATGGGAGCTCTGCGCGGCGAGCCGCTGGACCTGGTCCTCCTCGACCCGCCTTATCAGACGGGAGCGGGTTCGGTGGCCATCGACAAGCTGACGCGTCTGGGCTGGATCGCACCTTCGGCTTGGGTCAGCCTGGAGACCAGCCACAAGGAGGACGTGAGCGTAAAGGGCTACGAGGTCGAGGCGACGCGCGATGTCGGCAAGGCGCGGCTGCACTTGCTGCGCGCGGCGGGGTGAGCCGAACCGGCAGACCGGGAAAGCCCTGCCCTGCACCCAGGTTCTTGCCCCGACACCGCCTAGCTTGAGCTTGTCGAAGGCTGCCAGCTGGCTCCGGGTTCAAATAAACCCAAACGCGACGGCGACCGGCGCAATTCGACAAGCTCAGTGCAAGCGGTGTCTGAGAACGACGGGCCCTTCTGTTTCGCCCTCACTTCCCGCCGCGGTTGCGGCAAGCGTCGGTCACCGTCTTGCTGCAAACCGGATAGCTCTTGCTCATGGCATCGGCAGGCGGCGGCGTCAGGGCACCCTTGTAGGGTCCACCCTGGTAGCCCTCATCGGCGGGCATGGCCGGCTGCGCCGCCTGATTCGCCGCCTGAGGGTTCGGCACGCCGGCAGTCGGGATGCCTTGTCCCGGAGGGTTCGCCTGACCGGCCGGCGTGCTCGGCGTCTGCCCGGCCATCTGCTCCTGGATCGACTTCCACGCAGTTGCGCGCTGTTCGGGCGACATCTTGTAGATCTGGCCACGCTGGTCGTTGGTCAGCGCCCAATAGCCTTCCTGCTGTTGCGGCGTCAGGGTCCAATAGTAGGTCTGGTAATCGATCGGCCACGCCTCGTAGTCGGTCTTCCGCTGCGACGGCCAGGTCGCATAGGTGGTCTTCTGCTGCACCGTCATGGCGTAGGGCTTGTTCTTCTGCGCCATGTCGGTGGAGGCGGAGCCCGCCTGCGCAGAGGGCTTCGCAGTGGTCGTCTCGGTGGTGGTGACGGTCGTCGTACCATCGGGTACCGGGGCCGGCGTGGTCGTGTCGGGTGTCGGTGCCTTGGGCTCGGGCGAAGTGCTGTCGGCCGGCGGCTGCATGGTCGTGGCGCCGGTATCCTGCGCGAGCAGAACGGACGGCGCGGTGGTCAGCGCGAGGACGGCGGCGCCGGCCATGAGGAACTTGCGCATGTCACTCTCCTAACATCGGTTATGTTCGAGCGACGCACGGGCATGCCAAATGTTCCCCGGAGAAATCCGAGCGGCCTTGCGCTGATGCAGTCCGTTCCCTAGCTGTTCACGGGTGACCGGCTCCTCCACACCTCTCGCCAATGCGCCGCAAGACCCGTTGATCGACGGGCTGAACGCTCCGCAGCGCGAGGCGGTGCTTACCACTGAGGGTCCTGTGTTGATGCTGGCGGGCGCAGGCACGGGCAAGACCGCCGCGCTCACCGCGCGCCTCGCGCATCTGGTCCGCGCGCGCCTGGCATGGCCATCCGAGATCCTGTGCGTCACCTTCACCAACAAGGCCGCGCGCGAGATGCGCGAGCGCGTCGGCCACCTGATCGGCCCGGCGGTCGAGGGCATGCCATGGCTCGGCACCTTCCATTCGATCGCGGCCAAGATGCTGCGCCGGCATGCCGAACTGGTAGGCTTGCAATCGAACTACACGATCATCGACACCGACGATCAGCTGCGCCTGCTCAAGCAGCTGATCCAGGCAGAAGGGATCGATGACAAGCGCTTTCCCGCTCGCCAGCTGGCCGGCTGCCTCGACAGCTGGAAGAACCGCGGGCTCAACCCCGATCAGCTCGATGCGGGTGAGAGCGAGGCCTATGCCAATGGCAAGGGCCAGCACTTCTACCTCCTCTACCAGGCTCGCCTAAAGGCGCTGAACGCATGCGACTTCGGCGATCTGCTGCTGCACATGGTCAACATCCTGCGGAACAATCGCGAGGTGCTCGAGCAGTATCGCCAGCGCTTCAAGTACGTGATGGTGGATGAGTACCAGGACACCAACCAGGTCCAGTACCTGTGGCTGCGACTGATCGCGCAAGGTCGCCAGAACATCTGCGTGGTCGGCGATGACGATCAGTCGATCTACTCCTGGCGCGGCGCGGAAGTCGCGAACATCCTGCGATTCGAAAAGGATTTCGCAGGCGCCAAGGTGATCCGGCTGGAGCAGAATTACCGCTCCACCCCGCAGATCCTGGCGGCGGCATCGGGCCTGATCAACGAGAACAGCCAGCGGCTGGGCAAGACCTTGTGGACCGAACGCCACCCTGGCGATCCAGTGCGCATCATCGGCGTGTGGGACGGGCCGGAAGAAGCGCGCCGCGTCGGCGAAGAGATCGAGCGGCTGGAGCGTGAGGGCCTCAGCCTGGCGCAAGTCGCCATCCTGGTCCGCGCCCAGTACCAGACGCGCGAGTTCGAAGACCGCTTCATCCAGATCGGCCTCAACTACCGTATAGTCGGGGGTTTTCGCTTCTACGAGCGCGCCGAGATTCGCGATGCGCTGGCCTACTTGCGGGTGATCGCCCAGCCGGCCGACGATCTGGCGTTCGAGCGCATCTACAACGCACCTAAGCGGGGCCTTGGCGCCAAGGCGCTGGAGAAATTGCACGTCCTTGCCCGCCGGCGGTCCATCCCGCTTGCCGCCGCGGCATTGGAGATCGCCGACAGCGATGAACTGCCGGCACGGGCGCGCAACACCTTCATCGCGCTGATGCGAGACTTCGGCCGGTGGCGCGACATGGCGGGCACGGACAGCCCCGCCGACCTGCTGCGCACGGTCATGGACGAGAGCGGCTACACCGACGCGCTCCAGGCCGAGAAGACGGCGGAGGCAGCCGGCCGGCTGGAGAACCTGGCCGAACTCGCGCGCGCGATGGAGGAATACGATACGCTGGGTGACTTCCTCGAACACGTCAGCCTGGTCATGGACAACGAGGCGGCGGACGAGAACGAGAAGGTCACCATCATGACCATGCATGGCGCCAAGGGACTGGAGTTCGACCACGTTTTCCTGCCCGGTTGGGAAGAAGGTGTGTTCCCCTCTCAACGCTCGCTCGATGAGGGAGGACTTGCCAGCCTGGAGGAGGAGCGACGCCTCGCCTATGTCGCGATCACCAGGGCGCGGCGGCGCTGCACGATCCTGCACGCGGCCAACCGGCGTATCTATGGCCAGTGGTCCAGTTCCATCCCCTCGCGCTTCATCGCCGAGCTGCCCGCCGAGCACGTGGTGCAGGAAACCACCATGAGTGGGGGCGCCTCGCTCTGGCGCGCGCAGTGGTCGGAGCACTCCGATCCGTTCGCGCATGTGGCGCAGACACAGCCCTCGCGCACGGCGACGCGCGGGCCCGGCTGGCAGCGGGCTGCCTCGCAGCAGTTCGACACGACGCCGCGTCGCGTGGCCGAGAACACCCGCTCTGCCGCAAGCTTCGCTGCGAAGCCTCGCACCGATGTGTCGATTGGTGCGCGCGTGTTCCACGACAAGTTCGGCTACGGCACGATCGCTGCGCAAGAGGGCAACAAGTTGGAGATCGACTTCGAGCAGGCCGGCCGCAAGCGCGTAATCGACAGCTTTGTCAAACCGGCGGAAAGTGCTTAGCGAGCACCCTCCTCTCCCCGCCGGGGAGAGGATATGGAGGCTTGAGAGCGAAGCGAACTAGCCGGAGTTGGAGAGGGTCGTTGGCGCGCGCTGCCCTCTCCAAGCTTCGCTAGCTCCTGGCGGAGCAAGCTGCGCTACCTCTCCCCGGCGGGGAGAGGAGCAAGATCAAGGACTGCCTTTGCCGCCGTGCGCACCCACAGCGGTGCCGGTGCTGAAGCTCGCTTCGTCGGACGCCAGCATTACGTAAAGCGGCGCCAGCTCGGCCGGCTGCCCCGACCGCCCCATCGGCGTCTCCTTGCCGAACTCGCCCATCTTGCCCGGTAACTGCCCGCCAGCGACCTGCAGCGGCGTCCAGATCGGCCCTGGTGCCACCATGTTCACGCGAATGCCCTTCTTGGCGAGCTGCTTGGCCAGACCCTTGGTGAAGATCAGGATCGCACCCTTGGTGCTGGCGTAGTCGAGCAGCTCCTCGCCCGGATCGTACGAGTTCACCGAGCCGGTGTTGATGATCACCGATCCGGGCGGCATGTGCGGAATCGCCGCCTTGCTGATGCGGAACATGGCGAAGATGTTGGTCTCGAACGTGCGAACCATCTGCTCGTCCGAGATCTCGCTGATATCCGCCTTGCTCTGCTGGTATGCGGCGTTGTTCACCAGCAGGTCGAGACCGCCCAGCCCTTCGATCGCTTGCGCGACCAGCTTCTTGCACGCCGCCTCGCTGCGGATGTCGGCGGGGATCGCGATCGCCTTGCGCCCGGCTGCGCGGATCAGGTCGACCACTTCCTTGGCGTCCGGCTCTTCGCTCGGATAATAGTTGATGGCGACGTCCGCACCCTCGCGCGCGAAGGCGATGGCGGCAGCGCGACCGATGCCGCTGTCGGCACCTGTCAGCAGCGCCTTGCGTCCGGCGAGCCGGCCCGAGCCACGATACGTGGTTTCGCCATGGTCCGGCCTCGGGCTCATCTTGCTCGCCAGCGCCGGCCAGGGTTGCCTCTGCTCTGGGAACGGTTCGGTCGTGTACTTGGTGCGCGGGTCCTTCAGCCCGGCTGGAGCGCCGCCGCCGCCACCCTGCTGCTGGCCGGCGACGGGCGCCGCCACCATTGCCAAACCCATAGCTCCCGCTCCGCCGAGCACCATGCGCCGCGACGCGCCTTCGTCTGCCATTCGATTGCTCCACCTGTTTGAAAAGCCTGCATGAAGCCAACGGCGCAGGCGCGATCGGGTCGATTGCCCCATGGTGAAGGTACGGGTTGATCGCGGCAGAGCGTGGGCGAAAGGAGGCGAGACGAAGCCGCCGGTCAGACGCCCCAACCCTCCAGGCGTTCCGAGAGCCAAGTCACGCCCCGCGCGATGGCGGAAGCATAGCCTTCCTGCTCGATTGCAGGCCCGAGATACTCAAGGTCGAAGTACCCGCCGTAGCCGGCATCCAGCAGGTGGGCGAGAAGCCACTCCAGCGGAATCGAGCCATCGCCCGGCACGCGGCGGTTGAACTTCAGCTCCTCGCCCAACAGGAAATCGCTGACGTTGACGATGGCGAACCGGTCGTGATGCGTGGCGAACAAACGCGGCAGCCCGCGCTCGTACCAGCAGTTCTGCAGCTCGACGACAACGCCGACGTCTGCCTCCTCCGCTAGCCAGCAAGCATCGGCCAAGGTGTGCACGAAGCCGAGCTGGCGCGTGGCGATCGAGCTGTTCTCGATGGCAAGACGCACGCCACGCTCTCGCGCCGCTGCATCTGCCGTGGGCAGGCAGGCGATCAGGCGCGCGAAGCCATCGTCCGACGGCATCAATGCCGGCGTCGGTCCGGATGGCGCGAAGGCGCAGGGACTACCGAGATCGGCCGCGGCTTCGATCACCGGCGTCAGGCGATCGAGCGTCAGTTCCGGGGTGTCGATCAGCGACAGCCCGCCCGTGCCGACCGAAACGACCTGCATACCGCTTGCCAGGATTTGCGATACCGCCTCGGCACCAGCAGCCAGTTGCGAGCCGGTGACCGAGATTGCGCCGACACCCAGGCTGGCGAGGTATTCCAGCGATTGTGCCAGCGGCCAGCGCCCGGCGCTGATCAGGCTGACGGAAACACGGGGATGGACAGTGCCGCTCATCGGGCCAGCCTACGACAGCCGAGCCCGCTTGCGAAGCGCCGTCAGGCCAGCGCGGAAACGCCCAGGAAGCTTGGCACCGGACCATTCCAGCCCTCGTCCGGGCTGTCCTGCTCGTCCCGGCGGGGCCGGCGTTCACGGCGGGGCGCGCGCTCTGCGCGTTCGTCGCTCGGCTTGGCTTCGGTCTTCGCCTCGGTCTTGGGCTTCGTCTCGGCTTCCGGCTTTTCGGCCTCGCGCTCTTCACGAGCCGGGCGCGGGCTACGCTCGCGCTTCTCGCGCACCGGCTTGGCCTCGGCGGGCGCATCCTCGCCCACTTGCGCGTCGTAGACCGGGATGGCGCCGCCGGTCAGCTTTTCGACGTTCTGGATCGCCTCGGCATCTTCCGGTGCGACAAACGTGAAGGCCCGGCCCAGCGCTCCTGCGCGACCGGTACGGCCGATGCGGTGGACGTAGTCGTCAGGGTGCCAGGGCGTGTCGAAGTTGAACACGTGGCTTACGCCCTTAACGTCCAAGCCGCGAGCGGCGACGTCGGAGGCGACCAGGATGTTGATCTTGCCGTCCTTGAACCGCTGCAGCTCGGCAATGCGCGCCGACTGGTCCATGTCGCCGTGAATCTCACCGCTCGAAAAGCCGTAGCTGTTCAGGCTCTTGTTGATCTCGCGCACCGTCGTCTTGCGGTTGCAGAAGATGATGCCGGTCTTGACGTCCTCGGTCTTGAGCAGTTGGCGTAGCACATCGCGCTTCTTGCGCGCGGGCACTGCCACCTTGAACTGCGCGATGTTTACGTTGGCCGTCGCCGGCCGCGCCACCTCGATCGACTTGGGATTGGTCAGGAAGCGGTCAGCCAGCTTCTTGATCGGCGGCGGCATCGTTGCCGAGAACAGCAGGGTCTGGCGACTGGTCGGCAGCTTGGTGCAGATATTCTCGATATCGGGGATGAACCCCATGTCGAGCATGCGGTCCGCCTCGTCGATGACCAGCATCGAGCAGCCGGTCAGCAGGATTTTGCCCCGCTCGAACAAATCCATCAGGCGGCCCGGCGTCGCGATCAGCACGTCGACGCCTTCGGTCAGCGCCTTGACCTGGTCCCCCATCTGCACGCCGCCGATCAGCAGCGCCATCTTCAGGTTGTGGTTCTTGCCGTACTTCTCGAAGTTCTCGGCCACCTGAGCGGCGAGTTCGCGCGTCGGCTCCAGGATCAGCGAGCGCGGCATCAGCGCGCGGCGGCGGCCGTTGGCCAGGATGTCGATCATCGGCAGCACGAAGCTGGCGGTTTTGCCGGTGCCGGTCTGGGCAATGGCGATCAGGTCGCGCATCATCTGGACCTGCGGGATCGCCTGCGCCTGGATCGGAGTCGGCGTGGTATAGCCGGCTTCCACGACCGCTTTCAGCAATTCGTCTGACAGGCCGAGATCGGCAAAGTTCATAGGCTTCAGTATGTCCGGAAAAAAGGTCGGGTCCGCGCGAGCAAGCAGGGCCGGTGATCACCGCCCCCGCGCAGCATCGGGCGCACGCTTGAGGCGCCCTATGCGGGATGGCGCGTAAAAGTCAAGCTTTCCCGCGCATCTTGAGCACGGCGGAGGCGTCAGTCGTCGTCATCGACCAGTTGGCGGATGCGCGACAGCTTGCACGCGGAGCCGCTGCGCGACAGCAGCGTATCGCGATCGACGCAAACCATTCCGTCGATGCTGCGGGACAGATAGAAGCCGGAATAGAACGCGCGCGAGGGACAGCTGCGCTCAAGCTGCGCAGTCACGAGCCGGCGATCGCGCATGAACAGGATCAAGCTGTCAGGCCCATTCGGCTCGACGCCGGCGATCCCGGCGATCGGCAGGCACTTGCCCATCTTGCGTTCCGATATGCGCTGGCGCTGAGGGCGCTTCGGCACGCCGGCGAGAGGGTCCCGCGGCATGGGAACGTTGGCGCGAGGTGCCACGCGGATCGTCATGCGCTGCTCGATGTGGACCTGCCAGGCACTATCGGGCACGAACGAGCGCACGGCGCCTGTGGGCCACTCGGATGCCGCAGCCGGTATCGACTGCTCCGGGTAGACTTGCACCGATGGCTCCGAGACAGCTTCGCCCTGCTCCTCGTCACCACTCACGGCCGAGATCAGCAGCAGCAGTGGCGCAAGCAAGGCAGCAGTCGGATTCATCAGTTCGGCCAGTCCCCTAAATGCTTGCCCTATGTGCCTGAAAGCAGGTCGCTCGCTTGAGGGCAAGAGATTGAACCCGCGCTTAACTCCCAAGTTTCCAAGGCGAACGTTCGTTTCCGGCTGCATCGAGTAGGCAGGGAGGCGCCCATTGTGCCATAGACGCACACCATGAGCGAACAACAAGCCTTCCTGGAGGCGGCGAAGGCCACCCTCGGCGCACGCGGCCTGACGCAAGATGCCGAACTCATCGAACCGTGGCTGACAGACTGGCGTGGGCGCTTCAAGGGCCGTGCCTTCGCCATGGCGAGTCCGGCATCGACGCAGGAGCTGTCCGATCTGGTGCGGCTCTGCGCGCAGCACCGGGTGCCGATCGTACCGCAAGGCGGCAACAGCGGCATGGCCGGTGGCGCAACGCCCGATGACAGCGGGCAAGCCGTCCTGCTTTCACTGCGACGCATGAACACCATCGGCGAGATCGATGTGCAAGGGCGTCAGGTCACCTGCGGCGCCGGCGTCATTCTCCAGACCTTGCACGAGGCGGCCGAGAGCAAGGGGCTGCGTTTCCCGCTGACGCTGGGGGGCAAGGGTTCGGCGACGGTGGGCGGGCTGATCTCGACTAACGCTGGTGGCACCCAGGTGCTGCGCCATGGCTCGATGCGCGCGCTCGTCATGGGCCTTGAGGCGGTGCTGGCGGATGGGCAGGTCTTCTCGATGCTGACCCCTCTCAAGAAAGACAACCGGGGCTTCGACCTGAAACAGTTGCTGATCGGCTCGGAAGGGACGCTGGGTATCGTCACCGCGGCGACGCTCAAGTTGGTGCCGGCCATCGCCGAGCGCGTGGTAATCTGGGCCGGCGTGCCGTCGGTCCAGGCCGCGCGCACGCTGCTTCTGCACTGTGAGGACAGCGCGGGCGAGGCGCTGGAGGGCTTCGAGATCCTGCCACAGGAGTCTCTCGATGCGGTAATCGCCCACATGCCCACCGTGCGCACACCGCTTGCAGGTGCCCATCCCTGGCACGTCCTGATCGAAGTGGTGGCGGACCGCGCCGGAGCCGATCGCTTGCGGGAATCGTGCGAGGCCATGCTGGAGCAGGCGTTCGATCACGACTTGCTCGTCGACGCAGTGTTCGCTGCGAACGAGAGCCAGGCCGAGGCGTTCTGGCTAATCCGGGAATCGATCTCTCCCGCCGAGCGCGCGCGCGGTCCGGCTGTGCAGCACGACATCTCGGTGCCGGTCGACAAGATGCCGGACTTCATCGACGCCGCCGTCGCGCAGATCCAATCCGACTGGCCAGGCACCGAGGCCATCGCCTTCGGCCACTTGGGCGACGGCAACGTGCATTTCCACGTGATCGCGCCGCAGGGGTCCGACGGTACCGTTTGGCAGCGGGGAGACGGCAAGGCGATCAGCCGCCAGGTCAACGATCTCGTCGCCGCATGGGGAGGCTCGATCTCGGCCGAGCACGGCATCGGTCAGCTCAAACGGGACGATCTTGCCCGGCTCGGCGATCCGGTGGCGCTCGACATGATGCGGCGCGTCAAGCAGGCACTCGATCCTCAGGGGCTGCTGAACCCGGGCAAGTTGCTCTAGCGCAACGCCCCCGCCCCGGTTGGCCGGTCAGTTCGTCCGCCTGTCTTGCGCGCTATCGGGGCAGTCCGTAAAGGAGCCCGCTACAAGGACGAAGGCGCGCCGCACAGCCGCGCCCCATGCGGAGAACCACGATGGCCAGCGCGCCGCAGAGTGTTGCACTACCCCTGTTCTACAACGACCTCGTCCTGCTCAGCTCTCAGGAGCACGCGGGCTGGAAGAGCCGCGCAACCGACAAGGCGACGTGGCTCAAGGACGTGAACACGGTGCCGCTGACGGTCGAGGAATTCCCGCTGGCGCAGCGTAACTTCCCGATCGTGTTCTCGGCCGGCGAAGGCTCGTTCCCGATCGCGCTGATGGGCATGAACGAGGGCGTGAACGTCTTCGTGGACGAGGACGGCTCGGTCAACACGCCGATCTACATGCCGGCCTACGTGCGCCGCTATCCCTTCCTGCTCGCGCGCGTGCAGCCCGATTCGGAAGAGCTTTCGCTCTGCGTCGATCCTACCAGCGACCTCGTCGGTGAGTTCGAGGGCGAGGAAGGCCAGCCGCTGTTCGATGGCAACCAGCCCAGCGAAGCCTGCAAGAATACGCTCTCGTTCTGCGAGCAGTTCGAGATCGCCGGCCAGAAGACCGCCAGCTTCATGGCTGAGCTGGAAAAGCACAACCTGCTCATGGACGGAGAGCTGAACATCGATGTCGGCGGCGGCCAGCCCTTTAACTACCGCGGCTTCCGCATGGTCGACGAGAACAAGCTGCGCGACGTGCGCGGCGACATCCTGCGCACGTGGAACCAGAACGGCCTGCTCGGGCTGATCTACGCGCACCTGTTCTCGCTGGACCTGGTGCGCGACATCTTCAGCCGCCAGGTCGCACAGGGCAAGGGCCCGCCAGTTCCGCAGGCGGCTTAACGAAATCGGCATGATCTGACTGAGTGCGCGCAGAGGGTTGCAACCGGCGCCTCGACGGATTATGTTGCAACTGCTTCGCCAACGCTGCCCTCATGGCTTGGCGAAGTTGGTGCACTTTGTGCACCTCCTCCCTGAACCTTGGCCACCTCGCGCATAGCGCGGGGTGGTTTTTTATGTGCGTTGCGAAACCCGCCTATTCGGCGGCGAGCGGCCAGCTTTCACCGCCTGAAGCAGTGGCCAGGTCGAGTACGCTCTGCGCCAGCCGTCGGATCATCCCGGTCAACAACTGCGCCACCTCGTCAAAGCCGGCACCCGGTTCCGCCAATCGCGAATCCAGGTAGGCGCTCCGGTCGACTTCGACCTGCATGGCGTGGATGCCGCAGCGCACATTGGCATGGCGCTCCAGTACGTAGCCACCGGCGTAGGGCCGATTGTGCGCCGCCGGGCGGCCCGCCTGGGCCAGATGCGAGAACGCCGCACCGACAAGGCTGCCGTGGCAGGTGGTACCGAACCGGTCGCCGATCACGAACTCGGCCGCGGGCTGGCCGGCCCGCGCGACGAGTGGCGGCATGGAGTGCAGGTCCACCAGCAGCACCGCACCCCAGCGCTCCTGGTGCGTCTTCAACATCGCACCCAGCCGCGCATGGTACGGGGCATGAATTTGCGCGATACGCTCGGCGAGTTCCACCTCTTCGTGCCGTCGACGCCAGAGCTCGCCGATGCCGGGCAGCCGACGCGGGATGAGGCCAAGCCCGGTGCGCGCGCGTCGGTTTGCCGGATCGGGGCGCGGCTCCGATCGAGCGGACCGTCCGAACATCTCCCAATCGACGTCTTCCGGCGCGCGATTGAGATCAATCATCGCGCGCGGGGCTTGCGCCACCAGCAGCGCCGCGCCGGTCTCCTGAGCAATCGCGCGCCCCAGCCGGTCGACGTAGCGATCCTCCAGCTTGAGCGCCGACGATTCGGGATGACGCATGTCGCGCAGCAGAGCACGCGGGTAAGCGCGGCCCGCATGAGGCACCGAGAGCACGATGGGCAGTGACGATGGCTCGTCGCCCCATACGCGGAACGCCGCGACGCCGGGTGATCCAGGGATCCGTCCGCCGAGAGGTTCGTGCGACTCGTGCTCGGCTGCGTCTTCACCCATGCTCGTCATAGCTGTCCTGTTCGCTCACGCATGTCAAAGCGCTGCTTGGATAAACTGCCGGAGCAAACAGGCGTGCCGAAGCGGATCACGTATTTGGTCTGACGAGAATTTTAACTCCTGCCGCCTTATATCAGTGCTGCGGCCGATCGCGGCTGCAGCATGCTATTTTCAGGACCTTTCGCGATGATCCGCATCCTGCTTGCCGAAGACGACCAAGCCATGCGCACCTACCTGGCGCGCGCTCTGCAGAATGCCGGATATGACGTGGTGTCGGTCGATCGCGGCACCGACGCCCTGGCCTTGCTCGAGGCCGAGCTGTTCGACCTCCTGCTCTCCGACATCGTCATGCCCGAGATGGACGGAATCGAACTGGCGCAGCGCTGCAACGAGGTCTCCCCACAGACCAAGGTCATGTTCATCACTGGCTTTGCCGCAGTCACCCTGCGCGCCAGCCGCGAGGCACCGCAGGCGCGCGTACTGTCAAAGCCGTTCCACTTGCGCGACCTGGTGCTCGAAGTGCAGCGCGTCTTCGGCCTGGCCGAACATGCGCGTATTTGACCTCTCAAGAGGGCTTGCATCGCATCGGGGCCGCGGTTAAAGGGCCCTCCTCCGGCGGGTAGCACCACCGGATAGCAGATGGTGTTCGGGCGTATAGCTCAGTGGTAGAGCACTATGTTGACATCGTAGGGGTCGCAAGTTCAATCCTTGCTACGCCCACCATCTGAAGAGCCCGCTAGCCATCTGGCTTAGCGGGCTTTTTCGTGTTTGGCGCCGATGTTGGGGGCGGCTTCGACAGCTCAGCCTGAACGGTGGTGGTCGCCGGTCTCCCGAACAACGACAGCCTGGGCTGAGCCTGTCGAAGCCCGCCATCAGTCCTCTGCGATCAGCGCCCCTGCCACTGTGGTTCGCGCTTCTCGGCAAAGGCCCGAGCGCCCTCCTTCGCATCCTCCGACGTGAAGACATGCGCCAGGTAAGGGTTCTGGTGCGCGTTGACTTCTTCGACCGGCCAATTCCAGGACTCGCGAACGATCGCCTTGGAAGCCGCCAGCGCCAGTGGCCCATTGCGCACGATCGCGCGAGCTAGCTCACGAGCGGCCTCGATCGCGGGGCCGCTCGTCACACGGTTGATCAGGCCCAGCTCCAGGGCGCGGCGCGCATCAATCGGCTCGCCCGTCAGCACCAGCTCCAGCGCCAGCGCGCGCGGCAGCAAACGCGGCAGAACCACGCAGGCGCCACCGCCCGCCACCAAGCCGCGCTTCACCTCGGGCACACCGAAGCGCGCACCCTCATTCGCGACGATCATGTCGCAGGCGAGCGCCAGCTCGAAGCCGCCCGCCAGCGCGAACCCGTCCACCGCGGCGATGACGGGCTTGCTCGGCGTCCACGTCGTCAGCCCGCCAAAGCCGCCGCGTGCATCCACCGGGAGTTCACCGGTCAGGAATCCCTTGAGGTCCATCCCTGAGCAAAACGTCCCCCCTGCCCCGTTCAAGATCGCGCAGCGCAACTCGACCTCGCGCTCCAGCCGGTCCATTGCTGCGGCGATGGCCTCGGCAACGGCCTTGGTCATGGCGTTACGGGCCTGGGGACGGTTGATCGTCACTTCCAGCACGCCATCAATCGCTTCGACCAGAATGTCTTCGCTCATCTCCTGCTCCCTCTCCATCGCGTGATTGGGCGGCACCTTCAGCGCCGCCCCGATTACCGCGTTACTTGCCTTGCTAAGCGTCTTTGCGCTGCCTAAGAAACCGCAAATTTTCCCCACCCCAGGAGCGTTTTCGAATGGAAAAGATCAAGGTCAAGAACCCGGTCGTCGAGATGGACGGCGACGAGATGACCCGCATCATCTGGCAGTGGATCCGTGAACGCCTAATCCTGCCCTACCTCGACATCGACCTGAAGTACTATGACCTGTCGATCGAAAACCGCGACGCCACCGACGACAAGGTGACCGTCGAGTGCGCCAACGCGACAAAGGAATTCGGCGTCGCCGTTAAGTGCGCCACGATCACGCCTGACGAGCAGCGCGTCGAGGAATTCGGCCTCAAGAAGATGTGGAAGTCGCCCAACGGCACGATCCGCAACATCCTGGGCGGCGTCGTCTTCCGCGAGCCGATCGTGATCTCGAACGTACCCCGCCTGGTTCCGGGCTGGACCGACCCGATCGTCGTCGGCCGCCATGCCTTCGGTGACCAGTACCGCGCCACCGACACGCTGATCCCCGGCCCGGGCAAGCTGCGCCTGGTGTTCGATGGCGCCGACGGCCAGTCAATCGACCTCGACGTGTTCGACTTCCCCTCTTCGGGCGTCGCCATGGCGATGTACAACCTCGACGACTCGATCCGCGACTTTGCGCGCGCCTCGTTCAACTACGGCCTCAACCTGGGCTGGCCAGTGTACCTGTCGACCAAGAACACGATCCTCAAGGCCTATGATGGCCGCTTCAAGGACCTGTTCCAGGAAGTGTTCGACACCGAAGGGTTCGCTGAGCAGTTCAAGGCCAAGGGCATCGTCTATGAGCACCGCTTGATCGACGACATGGTCGCCTCGGCGCTCAAGTGGTCGGGCAAGTTCGTCTGGGCTTGCAAGAACTACGACGGCGACGTGCAGTCCGACACCGTGGCGCAGGGCTTCGGCTCGCTCGGCCTGATGACCTCGGTCCTGCTCTCGCCCGACGGCAAGACGGTCGAAGCCGAAGCTGCGCACGGCACCGTCACGCGCCACTACCGCCAGCACCAGCAGGGCAAGGCGACCTCGACCAACCCGATCGCCTCGATCTTCGCCTGGACCCAGGGCCTCAGCTATCGCGGCAAGTTCGACGACACCCCGCAGGTCGTGAAGTTCGCCGAGACCATCGAGCGCATCTGCATCGAGACTGTCGAGAGCGGCAAGATGACCAAGGACCTCGCGCTGCTGATCGGCCCCGATCAGAGCTGGATGACGACCGAGCAGTTCTTCGAGGAAATCGTCAAGAACCTCGAGACCGAGATGGCCAACTGGGCCTGATCGAATGAATCGAGCCGGTCTGTCCGCGCAGTCGTGTGCGGACAGACCGGTGCTTCCAGGTCGTGGCGGCAGCCGACGGCCTTCGGTAAGCTCAGATCGGCAATTCAAAACCGAGCAGTTGGACCCTCTACCCAGCTCGACGTAAGAAAACCCCGGCCTGCCCGTGACATTGTCGGCCATGCTGCCCATAGTGCGCGGCATGGCTGCCAATGGTGAACTCTACTCTCCCCTCGTCTCCGATGCTCTCGTGATCCTGGGCGCTGCCGGCGCCGTGATCCCCATCTTCGCGCGGTTCCGGATCACGCCGGTGATCGGCTTCATCCTCGTCGGCCTGCTCGTCGGACCTGCCGGCCTGGGCCGCCTGGTGCCGAGCCAACCTTGGCTCTACCACTTCACCATCTCCGATCCCGCCGGGCTCGACCTGTTTGCCGAGTTCGGGATCATCCTGCTGCTGTTCTCCATCGGGCTGGAGCTGTCGTTCGGCCGGCTGTGGCAGATGCGCCGGCAAGTCTTCGGCCTTGGCTCGCTGGAGCTGCTGGGCATCGGCGCCGCGATCACCGGCGTGCTGGCGCTGGTCGGCCACAGCCTGGGCGGAGCGCTCGCACTCGGCCTGGCGCTGGCCCTGTCCTCCACGGCTCTGGTACTGAAGATCACCAGCACCGCGACACCGGTGGGGCGTGCAGCCTTGGCGATGCTCCTGTTCGAGGACATCGCGCTGGTCCCGATCATCTTCCTGCTCGGCGCGATGGGGCCCAATGCCGAGTCCGGCTTCAGCGCCATCGCCGGCACCATCGGGCTGGGCTTTGCCGTCGTCGCCGCGCTCCTGGTCGGCGGACGCTTCGTGCTGCCGCCGCTATTCGCGCAAGCCGCCCGCACCAAGAGCCCCGAGCTGTTCCTCGCAGCCTCGCTGCTGGTCGTGATCCTGGCTTCGCTGGCGACGGCGGCGGCCGGCCTCTCGCCCATCGTCGGCGCGCTCATCGCGGGCCTACTGATCGCCGAGACCGAGTACCACGTCGAGGTCGAGCACATCACCGAGCCGTTCAAGGGTCTGGCCCTCGGCGTGTTCCTGATCACGGTGGGCATGAGCATCGACTTTGCCGTTGTCGCGCAGAACATCGTCGCCATCCTGGTCGCGACCGTCGGCGTGATCGCGCTCAAAGCAGTGGTCACCGGACTGATGCTGCGCGTCATGGGCGCGCGGCGCGGCACCGCGATGGAGACCGGCATCCTCATGTCGAGTCCGTCCGAAACCACGCTCATCGTGCTCACCGCCGCGACTGCGGCCCAGCTCATCACCCCGAACACCGAGCAGTTTTGGCAAATCGTCACCGCGCTCGGACTGACGATCACGCCCTTGCTGGCCTTGGCTGGCCGCTCTCTGGGCCGAAAGCTGGACGGTGCCCTGCCCTCCGCCGCGCTCCCCGACGAGCAAGTGCCGCGCGCTATCATCGTCGGGTTCGGTCGCGTCGGGCGTCTGGTCGCCGACATGCTCCAGGCGCACGGTAAGCCCTATGTCGCGGTCGACAGCGACACCGACCTCGTCACCGACGGCAAGCACCAGGGCTATGCCGTGACCTTCGGCGACGCGGCACGCGGCAGCGCGCTCGACCGGCTCGGCGCAGACAAAGCGACGGCTGTCATCCTGACCATGGACGAGCCGGTGGCGACCCAGCGCCTGGTCCGCAAGCTGCGCGGGGAATACCCTGAATTGCCGATCATCGTACGCGCGCGGGACACCACCCACGCAGCCGAACTCTACCGGGCGGGCGCCAGCCAGGCAGTGCCCGAGACCCTCGAAAGCTCGCTCCAGCTATCCGAAGCCGTGCTCGTCGACCTCGGCGTCCCGATGGGCCCGGTGATCGCCTCGATCCACGAGAAGCGCGACGAACTGCGGATCAAGCTGATGGAAGAGGGCGGGCTCAAGGAGAAACCAAGCCTGCGCAGCTCCAGCCTGCGCGAACGACCGGCCTGAGATCGCGGTTCATCGCTTGCGTCGGAGCATAGCCGTGCACGCCGGCGCCCTCGGATAGTCTCCGCCGGACAGCCGATCCCGACCGCCGCTATGCCTCAACTGCTTCGCACTTGGCAGACCATCCAGCACCTGCTGCCGGGCTCGAGTGCCCCGCCTTTGCGGCAAGCCGGGTTACCGGCTCTCTGCCCGATGGTTTCTCTTGTGAAGGAGAGAGCATATGGATCACCCCAGCAACAAGCCCGACAAGAGCCCGCTGACGCAGGATGACCAGCCCGACGCGGGCAGTATCAAGGGCGTGAGCAAGAGCGGCAACGATGGACGCAACCGGAACCTCTCACAAGGCTCGGAGCCGGAGACGCGCGGAACAAGCCGCGGTAGGTGAATTTGGTCGCTGGAATTGCTCTGAGAGCCTGATCCCGGTCCTGAGTGCTACTCGGATCAAGCTTAGGAGCCTCTTACTGCAGGAAGCTCATCAAGCGGCACTTCGGATTAAGCAGACGAGGGCACCTGGCAAAGTGCTCACGAGGGCAGCGACACCGTTGTGAGTGATCGACATCGCTGCGGCTCAACGGCACGATGCGCCAGCCTTCCCCATATTCTGGCGAGACATCGCTGCTTGAGCGCCCATTGAGCCGTGATGGGCGATCGGTTTAGCCGGCCAGCACCGCGCGAACGGCTGCAAGCGCCTCCCGGCTCTTTTCCCCGTCCGGCCCACCGCCTTGCGCCATGTCCGGACGGCCGCCACCGCCCTTCCCGCCAAGCGCCTCCACGCCGGCACGAACGAGTTCGACCGCGCTGACCCGGCCGACCAAGTCCTCGGTCACCGCCGCGGCAATGCTAGCCTTGCCCTCATTCATCGCGATGATGGCCGCAACGCCCGAGCCGAGCCGCTGCTTGGCTTGATCGAGCAAGCCGCGCAGCTCCTTGGGATCGAGTCCTTCGAGCACTTGCCCGTAGAACTTGATGCCGCCCACGTCCTCGTCGGCCGGTGCGGAAGATGCAGGACCGCTGCCAGCGAGCGCGACAGCGCGTTTGGCTTCGGCCAGTTCGCGTTCCAGTTTGCGGCGTTCTTCGAGCAGTGCGGCGACACGGGCCTCCACGTCCTCGGGCGTAGTGCGCAGCAAACTGGCCGCGTTCTTGAGCGCGTCCTCACGACCCACAAGCCAGCGCCGGGCGCTTTCGCCGGTCAGCGCCTCGATACGGCGCACGCCGGATGAAACCGCGCTTTCCGAGACGATGCGGAACACACCGATGTCGCCGGTCGCTTCAACGTGCGTGCCACCGCACAGCTCGACCGAGTAGTTGCGGCTGCCGGTCAGGCGCCCCATCGAGAGTACGCGCACTTCGTCGCCGTACTTTTCGCCGAACAACGCCATGGCACCCGCCTCGATCGCCTCGTCGGGGCTCATCAGGCGCGTAGTCACGGGTTCGTTGTGACGAATCTCGGCGTTCACTTCCGCTTCGATCGCAGCGATGTCCTCGGGCAAGAGCGGCTTGGGGTGCGAGAAGTCGAACCGCAGGCGATCCTGTGCGACGAGCGAGCCCTTCTGAGTCACATGGTCGCCTAGGCGGCCGCGGAGCGCAGCATGGAGCAGGTGCGTGGCCGAGTGATTGGCACGGATCGCCTCACGGCGTTCGATATCAACAGTCTGCAGCACGGTGTCACCAACCGTCACCGTTCCAGCTTCGACGCGCCCGTGCATGGCGTGAAGACGGCCGAGCGGCTTGGCCGTATCGCGAATGGCGATGCGCAATTCACCAGAGGCGCTGCCGGGCGCGCCGGTGATCAGGCCGGCGTCGCCCACCTGCCCCCCACTCTCGCCGTAGAACGGCGTCTGGTTCGCCAGCACGGTAACCTCGTCACCAGCCTCGGCGAAGCGGACTTCCTTGCCGTCACGCACAAGAGCCACAACGCGGCCTTCGGCGCTTTCCGCATTGTAGCCGGTGAACTCGGTAGCGCCCTCGCGCTCGGCGATGTCGAACCAGACTTCGCTGTCGGCGGCCTGACCCGAGCCCTTCCAGGCCGCGCGTGCCGCTGCCTTCTGGCGAGCCATCGCCTCGTCGAAGCCAACGCGATCGACGGCGATGCCTCGCGAGCGCAGCGCGTCTTCGGTCAGGTCATAGGGGAACCCGTAAGTGTCGTAGAGGCGGAACGCCGTCTCGCCAGGGAGCTCACCGCCGTCGGTAATAGCGGCAGTTGCCTCGTCGAGCAGCCGCAGACCATTCGACAGCGTGCGCCGGAACTGCAGCTCCTCGCGCTGCAGCGTCTCCTCGATGAGTGGCTGCGCGCGGCTCAGCTCGGGATAGGCTTGCCCCATCTCGGCGACCAAGGCGGGCACCAGGCGGTGCATCAGCGGGTCCTTGGCGCCAAGCAAATGCGCGTGACGCATGGCACGACGCATGATTCGGCGCAGCACGTAACCGCGGCCTTCGTTGGACGGGAGCACGCCGTCCGCCAGCAGGAAGCCGGTAGAGCGCAGATGGTCGGCGATCACACGGTGGCTGGCGCGCTGTGCACCCTCCGCCGGAACGCTGGTCAGGCTTTCGGAGGCGGCGATCAGCGCCTTGAAGGTATCGGTGTCGTAGTTGTCGTGCACGCCCTGGAGCACGGCGGACACGCGCTCGAGCCCCATGCCGGTGTCGATCGAGGGTCGCGGCAGGTTGCCGACGATCTCGCCCCCGACCTGCTCGAACTGCATAAACACCAGGTTCCAGATCTCGATGAAGCGATCGCCGTCCTCGTCGGGCGAGCCTGGAGGGCCGCCCGGTATGTGCGCGCCGTGATCGTAGAAGATTTCCGAGCAGGGGCCGCATGGACCATCGTCACCCATCGCCCAGAAGTTATCTTTGGTGGCGATGCGGATGATGCGGTCTTCGGGAAGTCCGGCGATCTTCTTCCACAGCTCGAAGGCTTCGTCATCAGTGTGGTAAACAGTGGCAAGGAGTTTGTCGGCCGGCAGGCCCCAGACTTTGGTCAGCAGGGTCCAGGCGTGAGTGATCGCCTGTTCCTTGAAGTAGTCGCCGAACGAGAAGTTGCCGAGCATCTCGAAGAAGGTGTGGTGGCGTGCGGTGTACCCGACGTTGTCGAGATCGTTGTGCTTGCCCCCGGCGCGTACGCACTTCTGCGAGGAGGTAGCGCGCGGCGTCTCTCGGGTCTCAAGGCCGGTGAAGACGTTCTTGAACGGCACCATCCCGGCGTTGACGAACATCAGCGTGGGATCGTTGTACGGCACCAATGGCGCAGACTGCACCACATCGTGGCCCTGTGAGCCGAAGTAATCGAGGAAAGACCGGCGGATTTCGTTCGTGGAGCGCATGGGGTCAGCCGATAAACCGGGGGTTCCGTTGCGGCAAGCGCGAAGGCGCGCTGACAGTCATCGGAAGGTCCGCCGATTGGGTATCGCGAGGAACAAGAAAGAAGAGAAGGAATTTCGCGCGCAGAGGCGCAGAGGCGCAGAGGCGCGAAGAGGAAGGGAGAGGTCGCGTTTGCGGCGATGCTGCTCTCGATGTTAGCATCTCGCCCTACGCGAGGACGGATAAGAAAAGGGCCTTGCGGCCAGGAACCATGCTCCCCCTTCTCTTCTCCGCGCCTTTGCGCCTCTACGCGCGTATCTCACTTCCTGCTTTTCTACGCATGTCCGCGTGAAATGCACGAGTAGCAAGGCGCTACACTCGCGCCGCGAGCAGTCCCTTCCCGTTCCACTGCACGGAACGGGAAGGGCCCTTGAGGATCAGACGTCGTCCTCTTCCGAGGGGCCGGCCATCATCTCTTCGGCAAGACCGGCGGTACGGTCGCGGATGGCCTTCTCCAGACGATCGCAAACTTCCGGGTTGGCGCGCAGGTAGTTCTTCGAGTTCTCACGCCCCTGCCCGATGCGGATCGAATCGTAGCTGAACCAGGCGCCCGACTTCTCGACCAAGCCGGCCTTCACGCCGAGATCGAGGATCTCGCCGATCTTGGACACGCCTTCACCGTACATGATGTCGAACTCGACCTGCTTGAACGGCGGGGCGACCTTGTTCTTCACGACCTTCACGCGGGTAGCGTTGCCGATCACCTCGTCACGGTCCTTGATCGCACCGGTGCGGCGGATGTCGAGGCGGACCGAGGCGTAGAACTTCAGCGCGTTGCCGCCCGTGGTCGTCTCCGGGTTGCCGTACATGACGCCGATCTTCATGCGCAGCTGGTTGATGAATATCACCATGCAGCGCGAGCGGCTGATCGACCCGGTGAGCTTGCGAAGCGACTGGCTCATCAGGCGGGCCTGGAGGCCAACGTGGCTGTCGCCCATCTCGCCCTCGATCTCGGCCCGGGGGACCAGTGCGGCGACCGAATCGACCACCAGCACGTCGATGGCGTTCGAGCGGACAAGCGTGTCGACGATCTCCAGCGCCTGCTCACCGGTGTCGGGCTGCGAGACGATCAGTTCGTCGATGTTGACGCCCAGCTTCTTGGCATAGACCGGATCGAGCGCGTGTTCGGCGTCGATGAACGCTGCTGTGCCGCCGGTCTTCTGCGCCTCGGCAATGCAGTGCAGCGCCAACGTGGTCTTGCCTGAGCTTTCCGGACCGTAGATCTCGATCACGCGACCGCGCGGCAAGCCGCCGACGCCCAGCGCGATGTCGAGCCCGAGCGAGCCGGTGGAGATCGCCTCCACTTGCATCGCCTCCTTCGAGCCGAGCTTCATCGCGCTGCCCTTGCCGAATGCGCGATCGATCTGCGCCATCGCGGCTTCAAGGGCCTTTTGACGGTCCATTGCGTCCTTTTCCTTGCCTTCCTGGATCAGCTTGAGCTGAGCAGCCATGTCTCTTTCCCTTCGCTACCGGGCTGACCGGAAAGGTCAACGTCATGCGCCGCAATGTATGCGGTTTGTTCTACGTGAACAAGTAGAGAACGCAGGGGTTACAAAAATTTAAGTAGCGGCGCAGCCCTTGAGCCAGAAGTCGCCCGCATTGGCGCGGGCGCATGTGCCCGCTAGCAGACGCTCCACGCGGTCGACACGCTCATCAAGCGCAGGATCGCGCCCTTCGAGGCGGAACTTGGTGGGCGCGGCGACCACGGCGACGAGGCGCAGGAACTGCCTGTCGGTCAGCTTAGCCGGAGGGCGGTTGTAGACGACCCGGCTGGCCATGAAGAAGCCTTTCATCCAACCATCGCTCGCCCTGCCCATTTCCACAGTTTCGAGCCAAAGCGCGAAGATCTGCCGCTTGGACAAGCGCTCATCCAACCCGCGCGCGTAGGCACGATGCCGAATCCTGGCGACGCCGGGGTAGAAGCCATCGAAGTCGAGCCGCTGGGCGAGCGACCGGGTGATCGCGGTCATGCCGCCGCCCGGCGTATCCATGTCGACGCCTTGGCGCGCGGCGAAGCCCGGATCGACGACAGCGAGCAGCATGGCCTGGCGGTCAGGGCCGAGCCCCTCCCCTGACTGGCCGCGCGCGATCAGCTTGTCTGCGAGACGGATCAGATGGGGCGAGTCGTCGATCGCGTCGGCATGACCCAGGCCGTAGTAGGCCAGCAGCCCGGCCGAAGCGCCAAGCAGCGCCAGCACGGCCACGAAGACCGCGTTCCTGAGCGCGATGCGGTTCACGCCCCGGCCCGCGCGCCGGCAGGCTGCGCCGTCTGCGCCAGCACGTCGCCGACCTTCTCGGAAAGCTGCTGCACGGAGAAGGGCTTGGGCATGAACCATGCGTTGGCGATGCCAATCTCTTTGCGCAACTGCTCCTCGGCATAGCCCGACATGAACAGTACAGGCAGCTGAGGCGCAATCTCCCGGATGTGGCGGGCCATGGCCGGGCCATCCATGGTTGGCATCACGACATCGCTGACGACGAGATCGAACTGGCCGCCCTGCTGCACCAGATCCAGCCCTTCTTCGCCGTCGCGCGCCGAAGTCACTTCATAGCCTTGCCGGGTCAACGCCCGTTCGGCCACGACTCGGACCGGATCTTCATCCTCCACCAGGAGAATGCGGCCGCCACCAGCCCACTGCTTGGGCGCCTCAGTCGGCTTGGCGAGCGCACGGGCGTTGCCGGGACTCGCATGGTCGACCGGCAGGTAGACGGTGAAGCGCGTGCCGCGGCCGACCTCACTATCCGCGAAGATGAAGCCGCCGGATTGTTTGACGATGCCGTAGACGGTGGAGAGGCCCAGGCCGGTACCCTTGCCCTGCTCCTTGGTGGTGAAGAACGGCTCGAAAATCTTGCCCAGGTGTTCAGGCGGAATGCCGCTGCCGGTGTCCTCGACCACCAGGGCCGTGTACTCGCCGACCGGGATGATCTCGCTGCGCATCGCCCGCACGTCGGCCGCGCTGACGCGGCGGGTGGCCAGCGTCAGACGGCCTGAGCCGTCGCGGTTGCCCGAGGCGGATTGCATCGCATCGCGCGCATTGACCGCGAGGTTGACGATTACCTGCTCGAGCTGCGTCGGATCGGCGCGCACCGGACCGAGATCGCGGTCGTGGGTGACGATGAGCTGGATCTTCTCGCCGATCAGCCGCCGCAGCATCTGCGAAATATCCGCGACCACATCGGGCAACTGCAGCACTTCGGGCCGCAGCGTCTGCTGGCGCGAGAAGGCGAGCAGCTGGCGGGTCAGCGAGGCCGCGCGGTTGGAGTTGGCGCGGATCTGCTGGATGTCATCATAGTCGGAATCGCCGGGGGTATGGCGCATCAGCATGAGGTCGCACGTACCCAGGATCGCAGTGAGCACGTTGTTGAAATCGTGTGCGACGCCGCCGGCCAGCTGCCCAACCGCCTGCATCTTCGTGGCCTGGGCGACCTGGCGCTTGAGGCGCGTTTCCTCGGACGAATCGGTGAGACCCAGCAGCACCGCCGCATCGCCAAGGCCGCGCACGCCTGCCAGGCTGAGCGAGACCGGATCGTCGGGCTGCGCGGCAAGGCGCACGGCGATGTCGCCGGCGGCGGCAGGCCCTTGCGCAAAGCGGCGAATCGCTTCGGACAAGGCGCGCTTGTCCTCCTTGACCACCATGTCCGTCGGGTAAGTGGGCGGGTTCTGACCCTCGCGCCCAGCAGCCCGCATGAAGGCGGCATTGGCGAAAAGCAGACGGCCGTCGCGGTCCGCCATCGCCAGGCCCAGCGGAAGCTCTCCGAGCAGCGCTTCCAGGTGCGGCACGGCAGCTCCGCCACCCTCGCTTGCGCCCAGGCCGAGGCCGGCATCGACGACCAGCATCAGCGAGGGCGTCGTCAGCGGATCAGGCTGGCCGGGCAGATCGGGGTCGACCACAGGGACATGATAGAGCGTGATCGGGCTCGATTGCTGGCTGTCGCGCGCCCAGGCGATGCGATCACCCTCCTCCTCTCGCAGGAGGAGTACGAAGTCCTGACCCACGACATCGGTCTGGGCATCGCCGGTGGCGCGCTCGGCAAAGCCGGCGCTGACGGCACGGATCTGGCCATCGGGGTCGACCAGCGCGGCCACGATCCCGGCACCGGCGAGCGCGCGGCCGAGCTTGCCGTCGAGATGGCTGACCAGTTCCGAGACCGGATCACCTTGGACTTGGGGAGTGAAGCGCCAGACCATGAAGTCCTCGCCCCGGCCCGCACGATGTGCTTGTGCCTGCCAACGCTGCGCGCCGATCGCCGCGCCGCTTAGGCCGTAGCTGGAGAGCGAAAGCCGCGCCTCGCCGTCGCGCCATGCGACGCGCACAGCTTCTGCCAGCGCCTCGCGTGAGGGATCATCGAGCGGCAGGTCAGGCGGCGCGCTGCCGGCGCCGAACCAGGCCTCGAACCGTGAGTTCGCGCAGACCAGGCGTCCGGCTCGGTCGGTCACCGCAATCGCGGCGTCCGTCTGTTCGATCGCCGCAACGGTCACCGACCAATCTGGGCCGGCAAACTCCTGCTCCACGTCGCGCGGTCGCCGGCGAACGAGCGCGATGGCGAGCGCCCCTAGTGCAACCACGCCCGCGGCATAGACGCCGACTGACACCGGATCACGCGTCGCAAACCAAACGAGCGCGATGCTGGCGACCAGCGCGAGGGCGACGACGAGGAGTTCACCGGGCCCGCGTACCGGGACCCCGGCTTCGCTCATACGCCCGCCTCGGTGCAAACCGCCGGGACTGCGGCAGTCCGCCGCGGCCGCAGCTGGCGAGCGCGATGCTTGCGGCCGATCCAGCCGCGCCAGAACCAGATGGAGAGGAAGTAGCCGATCACGGCGCCGACCACGGAGATGACGAACAAGCCGATGACCAGCGAAGGCGCCGCGTCTGACAGCAGCCAGTAGAGCCACGACTTTATGCCCGCCCCGCTCTCGTAAAGCGAGTAAAAGGTCGAGAGATCGGCGTGGAAGCCCAGGTGGTTGCCGATCCAGATCGAGGCGGCGAGAATAAAGGGCGTCGTCGCCGGGTTGGACAGGAAGGTCATGGCGGCGGCCAGCGGAATGTTGCCGCGTACGGGCACGCACATCAGCGCCGCGCCGATGATCTGGATGCCCGGGATCATCGCGAAGATGCCGACGAAGATCCCGGCCGCCACACCGCGCGGCACCGAGCGGCGAGTGAAGCGAAACAGCTCCTGCCGACGCGCGAACGGCGCGGTGTACCGGTTCGCCGCCAGCTGCTCATGGGTCGGCATCTGACCGTGAAACCACTTGGCGAGACGGGAAAACAGCGTGCTCATCCGTGGTCTCGCATGATCCTGCTTTGTTCGCGCTTCCAGTCGCGCTCCTTGATGGTGTTGCGTTTGTCGGCTGCATTCTTGCCGCGTGCAAGCGCGAGTTCCACCTTTGCGCGCCCTCTGCCGTTGAAATAGATCGACAATGGAACAAGCGTCATGCCCTTGCGCTCGACCGCGCCGTGCAGCTTGGCGATCTCGCGCTCCTTGAGCAGCAGCTTGCGCGGGCGCTTGGGCACGTGGTTGAAGCGGTTGCCGTGGCTGAACTCGGGCACGTTGGAGTTCACCAGCCAAACCTCGCCGTTGGCGACCTCGGCATAGGATTCGGCGATCGAGCCCTCGCCGAAGCGCAGGGACTTCACCTCGGTGCCGGTGAGCATGATCCCGGCCTCGTAAACGTCATCGATGAAGTACTCGAAGCGCGCGCGACGGTTCTCCGCGACGATCTTCGTTTTTTCGAATTCTTTGTGCTGAGGGCGGGCCATGAGGGGGCATGTAGGTGCACGGGCCGCCAAAATAAATCATGAACGGGCCGGTCATCGAAATAGATCGTGCGCCGGACTGGTGCGCCAGTGGGTCCGCAGGGGTCTGAGCACATGGCACCTTGTCATGCGGCGGCGACTAGGCATTATTCCCCAAGGGCATCGTGGGGGCATCAGTGCAGCATAGATCGATTTGGCGAGCGCGGCGGGTCGCCCTCGCCAGCATGGCGGCGCTCCTCGCGCAAGTGAGCGTGGCACACGCGGCACCGCCGCCGCTGGAAGCATACGGCAATCTGCCCGCGGTCGAAGCCATGGCAATCTCCCCAAGCGGCGATCTCGCCACGGTGTCGCGCATCAAGGGCTTGCGCAAGCTTCTCGTCGTCGGCGCCGATGGTTCGATCAAGACGCAATCGGACCTTGGCGACAGCAAGGTCCGAGGCTTGGAGTTCCCGAGCGATGACACCGTGCTCCTCCACAACAGCGCCGCCTCGTCGCTTGGTCCGGAGTTCACCTCCACGCTCTACGAGTTCAGCGGTGTCCTGATCGTCCACACGTCACCCGGCCAGAAGCCGTCGCTCGTGTTCGGCAACTCGCGCGATGTCGGAGACGTGGTCTTCGGATCCTACGGTCTGCGGCATCCGGGCGGCGTGCTGAAAGGCTACTACGGCGGTGTGGAGCTGGACATACGCGGCGTGGGGGCGACGTTCGTGCATGGTCGCCCATTCCTCTACGAAGTGGATCTTGCGCACAATTCCGCGCGCAAGTTGGCCAGAGCCGCTGCCGAGGGCCACAACCGCTCATGGCAAGTCGACGAGAACGGGCAGGTTGCCGCGACGCTGGACATCGATCACTCGAGCGGACGCTGGAACATCCTCAACTCCGGTGACCGGCCGATTGCCACCGGAGTCGATCAGACCGGGGACGTCGACATCGTCAGCCTGGGTCGGGACGGTAGCACCCTGATCTACTTGCTACGCGACGCAGAGGGCACGCAGCGCTACTTCGAGGTGCCTCTGGCTGGTGGGACCGCGAAGGAGATATTCACCGACCTTGGCCTCGCCAGGTTCCTGTTCGACCCTGCCAACGGCCGGCTGCTCGGCTACTTGAACGACGACGACGGCAAGCAGGTGCCGGTCCTGTTCGACCCGGCCAAGCAGGCAGCGGCGAGCAAGATATACAAGGTCTTTGCCAAGTTCCGCACGGAACTGATCGACTGGACGCCCGACTTCTCCCAGGTGCTCGTCCGGACGAGCGGCAATGGCGATAGCGGCACGTTCTACAAAGTGGACGTCAAGGCGCTGAAGGCCGACGCGATCGGGTTCGAGCGGCCGCTGATCGAGCCCGAGCAAGTCGGGCCGATCGCGCGCATCGCCTACAAGGCCAGCGACGGGCTGGAGATGGACGGCATCCTGACGCTGCCCTCCGGGCGTGAGGCACGCAGCCTGCCGGTGATCCTCATGCCTCATGGTGGCCCGCACGCTCGCGACGAGCCAGACTTCGACTGGTGGGCACAGGCCTACGCCTCGCGAGGGTACGCCGTGTTCCAGCCGAACTTCCGCGGCTCGACCGGGCGGGACAGCGCGTTTCGCAACGCCTCGGCGAACCAGTGGGGCCGCAAGATGCAGACCGACATCTCGGATGGTCTGGCCGAGCTGGCACGACGCGGCATCGTCGACCCCAAGCGCGCTTGCATCGTCGGCGCCAGCTATGGCGGCTATGCGGCGCTTGCCGGTGTCACGCTGCAGAGCGGCATCTACCGTTGTGCCGTCGCCGTCGCTCCGGTCGCCGACCTCGAGATGCTGTACAACACCGAAGTGCGCGAAAGCGGCTACTCGTCCATGACCTGGCGCTCGCTGCGCAAGGGCCTGGGCGATCCGAAGGGCTATGACGCCGTCTCACCGCGCAAGCATGCGGCGAATGCGGATGCGCCGGTGCTGCTGATCCACGGCAAGGACGATACCGTCGTCCCGTTCCAGCACTCCAGCGCGATGGCAGGCGCCTTACGGGCAGCGGGCAAGCCGGTCGAACTGGTGGTGCTGCGGCACGAAGATCACTGGCTGTCAATCAGCGACACGCGCCTGCAGATGCTCACCGAATCGCTGAAGTTCCTGCAGGCGCACAATCCGCCCGAGTAGGTCGGGCTCGGCCAGGCGCACTCACAACAGTCCGGCATGCTCCAGCGCCGCGTCCACGGCTGCGCGGGCCTTGTCGTTGCAGGGGACCAGCGGCAGGCGAAGCTCGTTCTCGATCCAGTCGTGGACCTGCGCCAGGGCGTACTTGCACGGCCCCGGCGAGCTGTCCTCGAACATGGCGTAGTGCAGCGGATAGAGCTTGTCGTTGAGGTCGCGCGCGCGCTCCAGGTCGTTGGCGGCGCAGGCGGCTTGGAAATCGGCGCAGAGCCTGGGCGCGACATTGGCGGTGACCGAGATGCAGCCGATCCCGCCAGCGGCGTTGAACGGCAGCGCCAATTCGTCGTCCCCCGAGAGCTGGGCGAACTGCTTGCCGATGCCCATCCGGTGATCGGTGACGCGGCTGAGGTCGCCGCTCGCATCCTTGATGCCGACGAAGGTGGCGGGGAACCGGCGCGCCAGTTCGCACACCGTCTCGGGCTGCAGGTCGGTCACAGTGCGGCCGGGCACGTTGTAGAGCACGATCGGCAGGTCGCTATGCTCCGCCAGGTAGGAGAAGTGAGCCAGCAGCCCCTCCTGGCTCGGCCGATTGTAGTAAGGTGCGACGACCAGCGCGGCGGCGGCGCCGGACTTCTTCGAAAAATTCATGTGGAGAAGTGCGTTCATTGTGTCGTTGCTGCCGCACCCCGCGATCACCGGCACGCGGCCTGCAGCCTGCTCGACGCAAACTTCGATCACGCGGTGGTGCTCGGCGTTGGAGAGGGTGGAGTTTTCGCCCGTGGTGCCGCACGGAACCAGCGCCGACGAGCCGTTCTCGATCTGCCATTCGACCAGCTTGCGGAACGCGCCCTCATCAAACGCGCCGTCGCGAAACGGGGTAACGAGTGCCGGTATCGAACCCGAGAACATGGACTTGGCCTTTGCTGTTGGTCATCAAGGCGGCACAAGCGCCTGCCAGCAACGGCAAGCGGCCACCGTGAGACTTGATCATTCAGGGCCTGATAAGGAGCCTTTCCCGAAAATGTCCAGCATGCTGCGCGCCTCTGCCTGTCTTCTGCTGACATCCGCCTTCTGCTTCGCGAACTCGGTTTCGGCGCAAAGCACGTCCATGGGCACGCCCCCTGGCATGCCGATGGGTACGACCATGGCATCGGGCATGTCGACCGGGGGCGCCGAGTGGGACCGTGCCCGCGCCGCGCAGATGCAGGTCCATGATATGTCGACGCACCAGTCGGTCGATCGCTGGAAGCTGCTGACCTCCAGCGACCGGATGGGGTTCGACGCCTATTCCTCGTTCCTGATGACCTACCCCGGCTACCCGCAGGAGGAGAAGCTGCGCGGGTACGCGGAAAAGGCGCTGGCCAACGAGTCGCCCGATCCTTCCCGCCTGATCGCCTTCTTCGATCGCTTTCCGCCGCTGAGCAGCCAGGCCGCGGGCCGCTATGCGACGGCCCTGACCTACACCCGCCGCGCCGATGCGGCACAGCGCGCAGCACTCGCCTGGCGCCTGGGTTCGCTGACGCCCAACGACGAGGCGACCCTGCTCTCGTTCTACCGCGATCGCTTCACCAGCGACGACCACGATGCCCGCATGAACGCGCTGCTCTGGCAAGGCGAGACCGCGCAGGCCGAGCGGCAGATCTCGTTCGTCTCGGCCGCACGCCGTAGCATGTACATGGAGCGGCTGTCGCTATTGCAGGGCGCCGCGCCGGGCTCGCTAGGCATGCCGATCGGTCCCGACCTGCTGCGCGATCCCGGCTACATCTACAACCGCGCGGTGCAGGCGCGCAAAAGCGGCAACCTGCCCGCCGCGATCAGCCTGCTGGCTACGCGAGCGCCCTTGTCGCAGCCAGTGCCCGAGCCTGAGAAGTGGGTGCGCGAGCTGCTGACCGCGGCCAAGGGCGCCGGAGCGGACCCGGCGGTGCGCATCGCGTCTTCGATCGACGATGCCTTCGCGCCCGGCACCGACGTCTCCAAGCTCTCGTTCCGGGTGCGGGACGATTACACCACGCTGGTCTGGCTGGGCGGCACCAAGGCACTGTGGGAGCTGCGCGACCCGCGCCGCGCGGCGCCGCTGTTCTATCGCTACGGTGCGGCCGCACAAACGCCGGGCACCCGTTCGAAGGGCTTCTACTGGGCCGGGCGAGCCATGGCACAAGGCGGTGATATCGCGGGCGCAAACCGCTATTTCGAGATGGCAGCGCGCTACCCCGAGGCGTTCTACGGCCAGCTTTCGCTGGAGCGGCTCGGCCGGCCGATGCCGAACCTCGACGTCATGCCGCAGTCGCGCCCGACCAGCGCGGAACGAGCTGCCTTCCACGCCAAGCCGATCACGCGGGCAGTGCGCGACGTCGCGCGCGATGGCGACTGGCGCACCGGGGTGCAATTCTACCGCGAGATTTCCGACCAGGCGCAGTCCGAGGCGGACCACGTGCTGGTCGCCGACCTGGCGCGCGAGATCGGGCGGCGCGACCTGGGCGTCATCCTCGGCCAGTCGGCACATGCGGACGGCTACACTAGCTTCGGACGCATCTCCTTTCCCGAGATGCCGGTGCCGCCCGGCGCCAACTGGATCATGGATCACGCGCTCACTCGGCAAGAGAGCCAGTTCGCGCAGAACGCCGTCAGCCACGCGGGCGCACGCGGGCTGATGCAGCTGATGCCCGGCACCGCGCGCGAACAGGCGGGCAAGCTGGGGATCGGCTACGACGACCAGGCGCTGATGTCCGACCCGGTCTATAACGTGCGCCTGGGCGACGGCTATTACGGGCGGATGATGGACTACTTCGGCGGAGCGACCCCGCTGGCTGTGGGCGCTTACAATGCCGGTGCCGGCAATGTGAACAAGTGGCTGCGCGCAAATGGCGACCCCCGTACTGGCGCCGTGGATTGGATCGACTGGATCGAGCGCATCCCCATCTACGAGACCAAGAACTACATCCAGCGCGTGCTGGAGAACGCGGTGGTCTACCAGAGCATGCACCCTGAGCGCGGGTACTATCGGGGCAGCACACCATTGAGCAACCTGCTGGGGAAGAGAACGCCGGGCTGAGTTGAGGCCGCTACCTTCTCCCCTCCCGCTTGCGGAAGGGGTCGGGGGAGGGCATGTGACCCACCCTGCCCTCTTCGTAAAAACACGCCCTCCCCTAGCCCCTCCCGCAAGCGGGAGGGGGATCCGGTGACTGGCTACTTCGTGCCACGGATTTCTCGATGACTCCTTCAGGCCCTCCCATCTCTCCAGCCGGCATGGCCGCCTTGCGCGCCCGCTACGATCACCTCCTTAGCAAGGAGCGCCCCGAAATCGTCGAGATCGTCAGCTGGGCCGCCGGTAACGGGGACCGATCCGAGAACGGCGACTATCTCTACGGCCGCAAGCGCATGCGCGAGATCGACCGGGAGCTCGCCTACCTCGCTCGACGCATGAAGGCGCTGCGCGTCGTAGACCCGGCGCGCCAGGACGAGCGCAGCAAGGTCTTCTTCGGCGCCACCGTCACTCTCGCCGACGAGGATGATGTGCGCCTGACGGTGACGATCGTCGGCGACGACGAGCAGGACGCCGCTGCCGGCCGCATCGGCTGGAGCGCTCCGATTGCGCGCGCGCTGCGCGGCGCGCAGGTCGGCGACTTGCGCACGGTGCGCCTGCCCGCCGGTGAGAAGGAGTGGGAGTTGCTGGAGATCAACTATCCTGATCTTTGAACGAAGGGACACTTGGCCAATCGCCTGACCACGCGTATGAACATTCTCGGGTACGCGGGGAAAAACTTCCATGACTGACAAGACCGAGCAGGATCTGCGCCACGCGCTGGGTAATGCGCGCGCAGAAACCGAAGCGCTCAAGAGCATGCTGACCAAGGCCGCCGACCGCCTCGAAGACATCGTCGAGGCGAACTGCTCCGATGAAGAGCAGGACAAGGCGCTCGCCACCGCGCAGCGCCTGCGCAAAGTGATCGAGCGCACCGGCGGCAAGAGCGATGGCGCAGCCGACGGAGCAACCCTGCCCGCGGCTTGACCGGTCTGCCTGGCTCTCCGGGCATCTGCCTCCTGCCGCAGCGTGACTGGTTCGCGCACTTGCGTTCGCGCTAGTCGCGGATGCTCACCGACGCGCGACGCGATCCCACGTTCCGACCACCTCCTTGCTAAGCACCCGCTCGAATTTATGTCTTGGCGCCCATCGCTCACTCAAGCATAGTTGCACAGCAAGCTTAGCAATCCCCCGCGCCGCGGCTCAACAAACGCGCGTGAGGAGGAAGAGGAGAGAGCCATGCCCAACATCACCATCCGCAACTTGCGCGACGACCTTAGCTTCGGCGCACTGGTCGAGGGTCTCGACTGGTCCAACATGGAGGACGAGGCGACGCGCCAGAGCTTGCGCGACACCTTCGTCGAGCGCGGCATGATCGTGTTTAAGGACATGGAACCTAGTGCCCGGATGCAGGTCGCGGTGAGCAAGGTGTTCGGCCCGCTCAAGGATCACCCTACCAAGACCACTCCGCGCGACAAGGAGACGGGTGACGAGGCCGCAGGCGTGATCGACATGCACTACAAGCCCAACCTGGAGAACCCGGAGGCGGGCGAAGGTCTGGTCGAGTACAAGGGGGAAGTGCTGGCACGCTACTCGCCCTGGCACTTCGATCATTGCTACAACGACGAGCTCAACTACGCCGGTGTGCTGCGTGCACCCATCAACGCACCAGTCGGCGGCCGCACCGGCTTCATGGACGGTATCGAGCTTTACCGCCGACTCCCGCAGGCGCTGCGCGATAGGCTGGAGGGCAAGAACGTAATCTATACGCTCGACACCCGGCTTTCCAAGATGAAGTACGGCGTCAACTTAGCGCCTCTGACCGAGAACAGCGGCAACATCGCCCTGCTGAAGGAAGTCGCGATCTTCCCGCGAGCCATACACCCGGCCGTTTGGGAGCGTGAGACCGGTGAGAAGGTCCTGCACTTCGGCCCCTGGATGGCCGTTGCGCTGGAGCACGACGAGACGGCTGCGGGTGACGCCCTGCTCGACGAAGTCGCGCACGAGATGAACCGTCTCGGCGAAAGCACCGCCGCCTACTGGCACGACTGGTCGCCCACCGACATGGTGATCTGGGACAACCACCGCATGCTCCACGCGGTCGAAGGCTGCAGTGCCAGGTACGAGCGCCAGACGCTGCGCACCACGATCAAGGGCGACTACGGCCTGGGCTACTTCGAGGACGGCAAGAAGATCGGCGAAGTCTACCGCGAGGTCGCCTGACCGCTTGGACAAACGATGGGACTTGCCGGCACGCCCCGCGATCTGCGAGTGAGCGCCGCGTGTCCCATCGCCCTGCCTTGCTTGCCGGCCTGATCGCCGCCCTCGCCCCGCTGGCCTTCGCCACTCCGGCGGCGGCGCGCGACAGCCTGGGTCTTTACGCCACCTGGGGCGCCTTTCGCGATCCCGTCTCGCCGCGCTGCTATGCCATCGCCATGGCCGAGCCGAGCGCGATGCGGCGCGACTACCAGCCCTACGCCGCGATCGGAACCTGGCCACGCCGCGGCGTGCGCAACCAGATCCACTTCCGCCTTTCGCGCCGGCTCGCCCCTGGCCGTCCGATCCTCCTAACGATCGGCGACAGGCGCTTTCAATTGACCGGAGGCGGCGGCGACGCCTGGGCGGCGAACAATGGCGACAACGCCGCCATCATCGCCATGATGCGCTCGGCGTCCACGATGCGGGTGAGTGCTCGCGACGCACAAGGCCGCAACTTCGGCAACAGCTGGCCGCTCACCGGGGCAGCCTCGGCGATGGACGCGGCGTCGATCGGATGCGCGCGGGTGGATTGAGTCCAAAGCACACCGACGAGATCCTCCCCTGCAAGAGGAGGTGGCAGACGCGAAGCGGCTGACGGAAAGGTGTCACCGCCCGCGTGGTATTCGACCCGGAGGGTTACACCCCTCCACCCCCGCCTTCGGCGGCGGTCCCCCTCCCCTCACAGGGGAGGGTCTGACGACAAAAGAGAAAGGGTAGGAGCCGAAGCCCCTACCCTTCCCTACGCATCAAACCGAAACCTCAGAACCGATAGCCGACGGCCGCCACGATCTGGTGCCGGTCGAGATCGACGTTGAAGCGATCGCTGTCGGGAACGTCGTCGCGGAAGTCGGCTTCGGCCTTCGAGTAGTTCGAATAACGGTATTCGAGCTTAGCAAAGGTGTTGGTGCCGAACTTCTGCTCGACACCGGCGCCCAGGCGCCAGCCGTCCGCATCCAGGTTGATGCGCGAGGAGTCGGTGCCGTCGCTCGCCAGGACGCCGAAGCGGGCGTTGGTGTAGCCGCCCTTGACGTAGAGCAGCGTGCTCGGCGCCGCCTTGAAGCCGGCGCGGGCGCCGACGTAGAGGTCACGCTTGGCGTTCACGCTGCCCAGGCCGAAGTTCTCCGGCGTGCCATCGTCGAAGCGCGTTTTGGCGGTGCTGTCGGTGAACTCACCTTGCACGCCCAGCACGACCTTGCCGAAATCGTAGTCGTAGCCGGCGCCGACGCCGTAGAGGAAGCCGTCGGCCTTGTCGTGCGCGTTGGCGCTCACCGTGTCATCGATGCTGCTGCCGGCCTTGTTGATGTCGTACCCGGCGATGGCCTCGACATAGGGCCCGGTGAAGGACGTGTCGGTGCTTTGCGCCATGGCAGGGACGGACATCGCTGCGGTGCCGCTTGCGAGGATGACGAGAACTTTTTTCATGATCAACTCCATAGTCGGTCGGTTTGGTGCCGCCGGACCCTTGGAATGCGCTGCAGTGCAACGTAGTTTCATGAACCTAAGACAACGAAAACGTTGATGTTTTCTCGCAACAGTGAAGGGACGAGCTGAGTTCATGCTGCGGTCGCACGTGGCAACCTCGATCCGGTCAAGCCGTTCGCGAGTGCCCGTAGGCGCGTGACTTTCATGTCGTGGGCCGATGCCCTATATGGCGGGCAACCATGGCCGACACACAACTTATGACGATCCCGGGTCTTGTCGATCCGGTCCCGCTGCCGCGTCCCGATCTGGTCGAGGGCGTGACCCCGCGCGAGGATGGACGCACCGACCTGATCGGCTTGCCCAAGAAGCGCATCGCTGAACTGTTCGCGTCCGCCGGGCTCGACGCCAAGCAGGCGAAGCTGCGCGCGAAGCAGGTCTTCCACTGGCTCTACCATCGCGGCGTCACCGACTTTGCCGAGATGACCGACATCGCCAAGACCATGCGTCCCTGGCTTGCCGAGCGGTTCGTGATCGGCCGGCCCGACATCGTCGAAGCGCAGCATTCGACCGACGGCACGCGCAAGTGGCTGTTGCGCACGCCGGACGGCCACGACTTCGAGATGGTGTTCATCCCCGATGCGGACCGCGGCACGCTCTGCGTGTCCAGCCAGGTCGGCTGCACGCTGAATTGCCGCTTCTGCCACACCGGCACCATGCGCCTCGTGCGCAATCTGACGGTGGGCGAGATCGTCGGCCAGGTCATGCTCGCGCGCGATGCCCTGGGCGAATGGCCCAAGGGCGCTGGCGAGCTGACCGGCACCATGGCTGGGCTCGACGACGACGAAGACGAAGGCTCTTACTCCGCCGATGGGCGCCTGCTGACCAACATCGTGATGATGGGCATGGGCGAACCGCTCTACAATTTCGACAACGTGCGTGACGCGCTCAAGCTGGTGATGGACGGCGACGGGCTCGCCTTGTCCAAGCGCCGGATCACGCTCTCGACCTCGGGCGTCGTGCCGAAGATGGCGCAATGCGGCGAGGAAATCGGCGTCAATCTGGCAGTGTCGCTCCACGCGGTGACGAAGGACGTGCGCGATGAGATCGTGCCGATCAACCGCAAGTACGGCATCGAGGAACTGCTGCAGGCCTGCGCCGATTACCCCGGTGCCAGCAATGCGCGGCGGATCACCTTTGAGTACGTCATGCTCAAGGACAAGAACGACAGCGACGCGGACGCCCGTGAGCTGGTGCGCCTGATCAAGCAGTACAATCTGCCTGCCAAGGTCAACCTGATCCCGTTCAATCCCTGGCCCGGCGCCCCATACGAATGCTCGACACCCGAGCGCATCCGCCGCTTCTCGGACATCGTGTTCGAAGCGGGTATCTCGGCCCCGGTGCGCACCCCGCGCGGCCGCGACATCGATGCCGCATGTGGGCAGCTGAAGACCGCGGCGGAGAAGAAGAGCCGTGCCGAGTTGGACAGGCTCTACGAGGAGAAGCAGGCCGCACTCAACTAGGTGGCGGCCGTTGCACTCAGCTGGTCGTGCATTCAGCCCGCCTGGGCGCGCTGCGATAGGGGCAAATGCTCGTTCATCTGACGTTGTGGATCAATGAACGAAGTACGGCGTTACCCCATCACCAAGCGCAATTACTGAGGGCATAGACCATGCGTAAACTCGTTCTCACCGCACTTCTCGCCGCCGTGACCGTTCCGGTCATGACCAGCGCGCCCGCTGAGGCTCGCCGTCGCGACGACCGCCGCTACTACCAGACCGACAACGGTGTTCGCTACTGGCGCGGCAACGACGGCCGTTACCGCTGCCGCAAGTCGAACGGCACCACCGGCCTCCTGATCGGCGGCGTCGGTGGCGCCCTGCTGGGCCGCACTATCGACGGTGGCCGTGACAAGACGTTGGGCACCGTTCTCGGCGCGGGCGCCGGCGCTCTGCTCGGCCGCGAAGTGGACCGCAACAACTCGCGTCCGCGTTGCCGCTAAGCCGAACCTGAGTTCCCCTGCAAAGGCGCGTCGTTCCCCTGAACGGCGCGCCTTTTCGCATGTGCGATGGATCGGTTGCGCCCTTCCCCCGATCGCGTTCCTATGCTCGAACCGCCCATGCAGCCCATGCCGACGAGGTGAACCGATGCAAGGCATTCGATGTCGATAGTTGATCGGCCCGCAGTGCTGGTCACCGGCGGCGCTCGCCGGATCGGCGCGGCGATCGCCGCCGCGTTCGGCGCAGCGGGGTGGCACGTGCTCATCCACTACGGGACGTCGCGTTCAGAGGCCGAGGCGCTTGCCGCCAGGATCGAGTCGGCCGAGGTGATCGGCTGCGACTTGAGCGACATAGCCTCGGCCACCGCCATGATCGCCGATCTCGCCGAACAGCTTTCCGATTGGCGCGTGCTGGTGAACTGCGCCAGCGTGTTCGAGCTGGACGAAGTTACCGGCCTCCAGCGCGCGGTGTTCGAGCATGCCATGCAGGTCAACGCGGCGACGCCCGCGGCCATGGCGCAGGCATTTCTCCGCCACGCGAGGGCGCAAGGTGGCCGCCGAGCAATCTCGGTCACGGACCAGAAGATCGCCAACCCCAACCCGGACTTCTTCTCCTACACTATGAGCAAGCATGCGCTCTCCTCGACGGTCCCCATGCTGTCGATCGCCCGCACGGACCCGCGTGACCGCATCTATGGCCTGGCGCCCGGAGCGATCCTTGCCAGCCACGATCAGGTGGAAGCGGAGATCGAGTGCTCGCATCGCATGAACCTGCTGAAGCGAAAGACCGGCGCCGACGAGATCGCGCAAGCCGCACTCTTCCTGGCCGAGGGCTGGCTCGCGAGCGGCGAGACGCTGTTCATCGATTCGGGCCAGCACTTGCTCGCCCAGCCGCGCGACGTGCTGTTCCTCGCGCGAGAAATGGGCAGTGGCAATGCTGCATCTGGCGCAAGTGCAGCATAGGCCCTTGTCTCACCACATGATGAAGTTAGGTATGCGCTCCATGGCATCCTACACCGATACGCGCCGCCACATCTCTCCCCAGATCAGAGCTGCCGAGGCTCAGTAGAATCGTGGCGAAAAGGCTGCTCGATCGCTTTCTCGGCCGCGTCGTCCGCAAGGGCACGCTCGAAATCCTACGCGCCGATGGTTCCACCACACGTCTCGGGACCGCGGAGCCGGGCTACCCGGACGTCGCCATTCGCTTTACCAGCGCAGCGGGCGAGCGGCGCATCTTGCTCGACCCACGCCTGGGCGCGGCCGAAGCCTTCATGGACGGCCAGCTCGTCATCGAGCGCGGCGACATCATGGACCTGCTCGCGCTCATCCGTGCGAACGGGCCGTGGGATCGCGGCGGCAGCTTGCGCGCGCCGACACTTTCGCGGCGCATCCGCAATCGCTTGGCGCATCATCTCGAAAGCTTCAACAAGGCGCGCAAATCCAAGGCCAACGTCGCGCATCACTACGATGTCGGCAATGCGCTGTACCGGCTCTTCCTCGACACTGACCATATGCAGTATTCGTGTGCCTACTGGCCGCGGGACGACATGACGCTGGAGGAGGCGCAGGAGGCCAAGCTCGCGCATATCGCTGCCAAGCTGGCGCTCGCGCCTGGTCAGCGCGTGCTCGATATCGGTTGCGGCTGGGGCGGGATGGCGATCTACCTTGCCCGGCACGCCGACGTGCGCGTGCACGGCATCACCCTCAGTGAAGAGCAACTCGCCCTTGCCCGCGAGCGTGCCCAGGCGGCCGGCGTTGCCGATCGCATCACTTTCGAACTGGTCGACTATCGCGACCTTCCCAGGCGCGGCGAGCGTTACGACCGGATCGTCTCGGTCGGCATGTTCGAGCATGTCGGCCAGCCGCAGTTCGAGACCTACTTCCGCGCCTGCGCCAACATGCTCACCGCGGACGGCGTCATGCTCCTGCACACGATCGGCCGCATGGGCTCCCCGGGGTCGACCGACGCCTTCACGCGCAAGTACATTTTCCCAGGCGGCTACATCCCCGCGCTGAGCGAGACCGTCGCCGCGAGCGAGAAGGTCCGCCTGATCGCGACGGACGTCGAGACGCTGCGGCTGCACTACGCGAAGACCTTGCGTGAGTGGTACGTGCGCTGCGTCGCCAACCGGCAAGCAATCGTGGCGATGTACGACGAGCGGTTCTACCGCATGTGGATCTTCTATCTCGCCGGCGCGACTGCCGCTTTCGAGAGCGGTGGCATGTGCAACTACCAGATCCAGTACGCGCGGTCGCGCCACGCCTTGCCCTTGACCCGCGATTACCTTGCCGACGCAGAGCGGCGTTTGCTGGGCGCGGGCGGATGAGACTCCTCGCCGCCTTGCTGGCAGCGTGGGCGGCGCTGACCGCGGCCGGCGCAGAGGCGCGGGTCATCGTATCGTTCTACAGCGTGCCAGGCTCGGTCATCACTGGCCGCTCGGTGCACGCCTTCGTGACGCTCACCGGCACGCTCGATGCGGACGGACGCGCCGTGAACGAGAACTACGGCTTTTCGGCATTGACCTGGAACCCGGCCGGCTTCTTCCGCCCAGTCCCGCAAACGATGCTGATCGAGAAGCCGGATTATATCCGCCGCGCGCATTATCACTTCCGCACGCCCATCAGCGATGCCGCCTATCACCGCATCGTCCAGGAAGTGCAGCTGTGGTGGCACGATCCAGCGCACTTGTGGGACATCGACAAGCGCAACTGCGTGACCTTCGTCGGCGTCGTCGCGCAGATCAGCGGGCTGCAGGCGGACTTTCCGCCCAAGATCATGCGCAAGCCGCGCACTTACCTCGACCATCTCGCCACCTTGAACCCGCAGGTCGATCGCAACGCAAAGTAGTGCGTCGTTGCGCGCGGGGACCAGCGCTGATACCGGCGCTCGCGTATTTTCCCGAGCGGAGCAGTTCCTCACGATGTCCGAGATCAAGAAGGTCGTCCTCGCCTACTCTGGTGGCCTCGACACCAGCGTCATCCTCAAGTGGCTGCAGGTGACGTACGGTTGCGAGGTGGTGACCTTCACCGCGGACCTGGGCCAGGGCGAAGAGCTTGAGCCGGCGCGGGCCAAGGCCAAGCTGCTCGGCATCCCTGACGAGAACGTCTACATGGACGACCTGCGCGAAGAGTTCGTGCGCGACTTCGTCTTCCCGATGATGCGCGCCAACGCCCGCTACGAGGGCGACTATCTGCTCGGCACCTCGATCGCGCGTCCGCTGATCTCCAAGCGGCTGATCGAGATCGCGCACGAGACCGGCGCCGACGCCATCGCCCATGGCGCGACCGGCAAGGGCAACGACCAGGTCCGCTTCGAGCTGTCGGCCTATGCACTCGATCCCAGCATCAAGGTGATCGCACCCTGGCGCGAGTGGGACCTGACCAGCCGCACCGCGCTGATCGCCTGGGCCGAGCAGCACCAGGTGCCCGTCCCCAAGGACAAGCGCGGCGAGAGCCCGTTCTCCACCGACGCGAACCTCCTGCACACCTCGTCCGAGGGCAAGGTGTTGGAGGATCCGTGGGAGGAGACCCCCGACTACGTCTATTCGCGCACCGTCGATCCCGAGCAGGCGCCCGATGCGCCTGAGTACATCACCATCAACTTCGAGCGCGGCGACGGCGTCGCGCTGAACGGTGAGGCGATGAGCCCGGCAACGCTGCTGACCGCGCTCAACGAACTGGGCCGCAAGCATGGCATCGGCCGCCTCGATCTGGTCGAGAATCGGTTCGTCGGCATGAAGAGCCGCGGGATGTACGAAACGCCGGGCGGCGAGATCTACGCCCGCGCGCATCGCGGCATCGAGCAGATCACGCTCGATCGCGGCGCTGCGCACCTCAAGGACGAGCTCATGCCCAAGTACGCAGAGCTCATCTACAACGGCTTCTGGTTCGCTCCGGAGCGCGAGATGCTGCAAGCTGCGATCGACCACAGCCAGGCGCGGGTGAACGGCACCGTGCGTCTGAAGCTGTACAAGGGCCTGGCCTCGGTAGTCGGCCGCAAGTCGCCCGACAGCCTCTATTCGGAGCGTCACGTGACGTTCGAGGACGATGCCGGCGCTTACGACCAGAAGGACGCGGCGGGCTTCATCAAGCTCAACGCCCTGCGCCTTCGCCTCCTGGCTCAGCGCGATCGAAGTTGAGGTAGGTTGCTAACAGGAACTTACCCAAGCGGGATAAGCCGTTCACCGTACGGGGTGACCCGTCCCTGAAGGGGTGCCTTTCTCAAGTTTGTGCCTGTACCCATCATCTCGCATCTGCGGGACGGAGTGGGAACACCAATGACAGCCAACAGGAAGCCGCTTTCGGCGCGCGCGAAGCTTGCGCCCAAAGTCGCCCTCCACGCCGCGCTGGCGCTGCCTTTCGCGGGCGTATTGTTGGCAGCGGGTGCTTCGGTACCGGCGTTGGCCGAGCAGCCGATCGCCCTGATGGCACCCACGGCGGCGCCGTTTGCGGCGATCGCAGCTTCGGGAACGCTGGTAGAACAGGCTCCGCTCACCGCGCCTCAGAAAGACGTCGAGCCCACCTACCAGAAAGTAGGCTCCGGCATGGCAAGCTACTACGGTCGCGAACTTGCCGGCAATCGCACTGCCAGTGGCGAACGGTTTAATCCATCAGCCCTCACGGCGGCTCATCGTACGCTGCCGCTCGGCAGCATGGTTCGCGTGACAAACCCGCGTACAGGCGATTCAGTGATCGTGCGCATCAACGATCGTGGCCCGTTCCACAGCAATCGTCTCATCGATCTATCCGAGGCTGCTGCCCGTCAGATCGGCATCCGCGCTGCCGGTAGCGGTGTCGTCGAGCTTTCCGTCGCGGACTGATTTACTGATCGCCGCTTACCAGGTTGCGCCCTAAGGAAAGACCAGCGCAGCGGGTGGGGGGGGGGTGGGGGATCACCGCGCCGGCCTTCATTCACACAAACGTGATCACGAACAGACCGTTCCGGCCCAGCGTTGAAACGTGCGACTGTGTAGACGAGCTGAGTGCCTGCTTCGTCTCCGTCGTCACCCGCTAGAGCGCCTTTCCTACACGAACCATAACGGTTATGTTGTCGCGCTTCGTCCACAGGAGCGCCATGCATGTCCTACATCCACCGTCTTCTTGGTACCGCCAGGCGGTGCGCGCAGTGCCGTGCGATCACTTCGCTGGCTGCCCTGAACGAACCTGCGCCAGTGCAAGCGGTCTCAGCCGATCGTCAAGCGCCCGAGACTTACGCAGCGCGAGCGCGTCCCACGTTTCTCTATGTCATGTACGCGATGATTCTCTGGTCCGTGCCTATCGGGCTGGTGGCGGCCGTCAGTCCGGGTACGGCACGGCAGATCGCCGACGGGATGACGCGCTACCTCGCCGCCCTGCCCGAACCCTTGTACGCGCTCTTCGGTACCGGTTACCTCGGCTATGCGACGCTGCGTCAGTGGGGCAAGTCAAAAGGCCTCGAACGCTGAGGGTCCGCTTGCGCCGCACGGCATCTCCGGTATGCACGGGCCGACATTCGGGAGGCCATGACGTTGTCGCAGAAACTGGTGCTGGTTCTTAACGGACCGAATCTGAACCTGCTCGGCACGCGCGAGCCCGGGATCTACGGCTCGGCAACCCTCGATGACATCGCATCGGCCTTGGTCGAGCGCGGCAAGGCGCTGGCCCTTGTGGTCGAGAGCCGACAGTCGAACCATGAAGGCGCTTTGGTAGACTGGCTGCACGAAGCACAGTCGCGGGGCGCAAGTGCGGTGATCCTGAATGCCGGCGCGTACACGCACACCTCGGTGGCGCTGCTCGACGCGATCCGAGCCATCGACGTACCGGTCATCGAGGTGCACTTGTCCAACCCACACGCGCGCGAAGATTTTCGCCACACCTCATGGATCGCACTGGCCGCGAAGGGCACGATCGCCGGCTTCGGCGCGGACAGTTACCTGCTGGCACTGGAAGCCGCGGCGCGACTGTAGCGCGCTCAAAGCAGCCCCACTGCGCCCTGCACCCAAAGCAGGAGCATCGCCGCGACCAACAAACCTGCTGCCCCTATGCGAAGCGTGGGATGCATGATCCGGCTTATCGCAAGCTCATAGATCAACCCGCCCCCGACCAGCAGGAATGCTGCAGCGGCGAAATCGGATGCAGTCCAGTTAACCTCGCGTGTGAACCGCATGGCAAGAGCAGGCAGGATCAGGAGGAGTGCGATGACCGACCACATCAACTTCCGGCGCAGCCGCACTTGCGTTGACATGCCTGGCGCGTTCATCGCGCGTACTCCTGTTGCTTGTTACTCTAATGGAACGCCCGGCAGGCTCTTGGCAGTGCGGATCGTCAGCGATGTCTTCACGCTGGCCACGTTGGGCGCCGGCGTCAGCTTGGACGTCAGGAACTCCTGGAAGCTCTGCAGGTCGCGGCTGACGATCTTGATGATGAAATCGATCTCGCCGTTCAGCATGTGGCACTCGCGCACTTCGGGCAAATCGCGCATATGTTCTTCGAACGCGCGCAACGCTTCCTCGGCCTGGCTCTTTAGGCTGACGAGCGCGAAGACCGTGATCGTGAACCCTAGCTTTGAGGCGTCGAGGTCGGCGTGATACCCCTGGATGACGCCCGCCTCCTCAAGGCTGCGCACGCGGCGCAGGCACGGCGGAGCCGTCAGGCCCACGCGGTGCGCGAGCTCGACATTGGTAATCCGGCCCTCATCCTGGAGCTCGGAGAGGAGTCGGCGATCGATGTCGTCGAGATTGATCATGGGCATGCGTTGCGTGCCTCGTTAGCAACAAGGTGGGTCGTCAGGCAACAAAGCGAAGACGTGCCTGCCGCTGACGAAATATTATTGTTCCCTAGCGCAATTGTCCCGCTTTGCAACGCTCCTGCCTCGGCGCTTTCCGCTGAGCCGGGGTTTGCTAGTGAGAGCCCCCCTACGGGTATTTCCGATGATCGCCGCCGCGTCGATGGCCGTCGCCGCGCTCGCGTCGGACGTGCCCGTGAGCGCCGCAAGGACTTGATGCACTTCGACGATCGCCTGGCTACCGTGCTGCAGATGCCCATCCATGGGCCTGCGATGGCGCGCATACAGTTCCGGCAACTGCTCGATCTGCTCGCGCAGGACGAACAGCGCGCAGAGCACAGCGAAGCGCTCGACGCGGCGTTCGCGCGGCTGGAGGAACTCAGCGGCGAGATCGCGGCGAGCGAACGCGCCGCAATCCTGCGTGAGCCGATGATGCGCATCGCCAATCCGGAACTCGTCGGGCACTTGGCCACCGCAGAGCCGGAAGTCGCCACCGCCGCCATCGCAGCGGCCGAGCTGTCCGACGCTGATTGGCTGGACATCATCCCTGCGCTGCCGGTGGCTGCACGCGGCATCCTGCGCCACCGTGCCGGCTTCAGCCTTGCCGTGCTCACGCTGCTCGACCGGCTCGGCATCCAGGATCGCGGGCTCCCTTCCGCAGACGTCTCCATCCCGGAGCGGTCACGCCCCGAACTCGTAGTGCTCGAAGGCGGCGCCGCCGGTCTTGCCCGCGCGCCCATGCCCGAGCAGCCGGACGGCGCAGGGATCGGCGCCATCGTCCGCCGCATCGAGGAATTCCGCAAGGCACGCGCGTCGGATGGCAGCGCCGATGCCAATCAGCAGTCTCTGGAGAGCGTCGCCCCTACCCGCGCGACCGTTCTGGCGGCGGACTTCGCGACCGACCCCAGGGGCCGGATCGACTGGGCCGAAGGCGCGTTGGGTTCGTCGCTCGTAGGCACGATGCTCGGGGGTTTGGACGCCGACGCGGCCGACCTTGGCTCGGCCATCAGGCTGCGCCAACCGCTTCGTAACGTGGTCGTGACCTTGTTCGGAGCGCCTGATCTTGCCGGTGAGTGGCGGCTGGATGCGCTGCCGCAGTTCGCGGCGTCGGGTGGCGCCTTCGTGGGCTATGCGGGTCGGCTGCGTCGATCGGCTCGCGTCGGGGAGACCGGGCGCGCCAACGAGGGCGACAGCATGCGCCAGGTGCTGCATGAGCTACGCACGCCGGCGAACGCCATCCAGATCGCGGCCGAGATCATCCAGCAGCAGCTTTATGGCCCTGCCCCGCACGAGTACCGCGCACTCGCAGCGTCGATCGCGGGAGATACCGCGCAGATCCTCGCCGGATTCGATGAGCTCGACCGCCTGGTAAAGCTGGAGAATGGCAGCCAGGTTCCTGCTGCAGGAGAGTGTGACCTCTCCGTGATCGTCGAGGAGACGGTGGCGCGGCTGCAGGCCTGGACGGCGCCGCATGGCAGCGGCTTTGTGCTGCCGGACGCCGCTCCGTCGCTGACGATCGGCATCGAAGAGGACGAGATCGCGCGCCTCGTATGGCGCGTGCTCGCGGGCCTCGCTGGACTGACGGCGCCTGGCGAACACCTCCAGCTCGAACTCGCTCGCGAGGGCACTCACGCCACGCTGGCGGTCCGGATGCCCGACGCCATGATCGAGCGTCTGGATGCAGCTGCGATCAGCGGGCAGCCGGTCGAGGGCGCCCGCTCGCTGTCCTCGGGCATGTTCGGCATCGGCTTCACCTTGCGCCTGGCCGCGGCAGAGGCGGCGGCCGCAGGCGGTGCATTACGGCGTGTTGCTGGCGCCTTTCATCTCAGCCTTCCCGGGTTGACCCCCGCCGCGGTACGCCATACCCACAGGTGACGATCGCTCACGTCGGGGCGTGGAGCGGACCGAGGGTGGCCCGAACGCGATCGAGGTGGTTGGGGATTACGCGTTGCCAGGCCCGAACATCCTCGACCGACCTGCACCACCGGATTTCGTCCAGTTTGGCGCAGACTTCGGTCAGCGCTTCCTCGTCACGGTCGACACCGAGGAGGAGTTCGACTGGGACCAGCCCATCCAGCGCGACCGCCATACCCTAGACACCATCCCGGCGCTGCGCACCTTCCAGGATTTCTGCGAGAACTTCGGCGTCGTTCCCGTCTACCTCGTCGACTACCCCATCGCGAACTCGCACCAGGCAGTGGAGGCTATCGGTGAGGCTGTCACTGCCGGACGCGCCGAAGTGGGCGTGCAGCTTCACCCCTGGGTCAGCCCTCCCTTCGAAGAGGAGGTGACCGAGATCAACAGCTACGCCGGCAATCTGCCGTTCGAGCTGGAACGCACAAAGTTCCGGATTCTGCGCGACACGATCGAGAGCCGCTTCGGCAAGGCTCCGCTCATATACCGCGCCGGCCGCTATGGCCTGGGCCCGCGTACGGCCGAGATCCTGGCCGAGAACGGACTGACGATCGACACCTCGGTGCGCGCCCGCTTCGATTACAGCGGCACCGGCGGGCCCAACTATCGCGACCATCCCTTGCGGCCCTATTGGATCGATCGGGCCAGCAACCTGATGGAATTGCCGCTGACGACGGTGTTCTGGGGCCCGCTGCGGCAACTCGGCGGCGCAATCTACCCGCAGATGTGGCGTGCGCCGTCGGCCCGCGGCATGCTGTCGAAGGCGGGCCTGCTGGAGCGCATCCCTCTCACCCCGGAAGGCGTGACCGCAGAGGAGGCGATCCGCGGCATCGACGTGGCGATCGACGACGGCCTGCCGGTGCTGGTGCTCTCGTTCCACAGCCCCTCGCTGGCGACCGGGTACACGCCCTATGTGCGCAATGCGGCGGACTTGGAGACGCTCTATGGCTGGTGGCGCCAGGTCTTCGCCCATCTTGCCCGGCGTGGGGTCCAGCCGACCAGCGTTGCCGACATCATGGCGCGCGTCGCGCTTGCCTAGTGCCTCCGTGCAGTCTAACGGGCCTCGTCCGGCAGATCGCAAGGCCTGCTGGATCCGGTCGGATCGTCGGCGGCGGCCGGGCCTGTAGCTCAGCGGTTAGAGCTGGCCGCTCATAACGGCTAGGTCGCGGGTTCGAATCCTGCCGGGCCCACCATCGCCAGGTTCAGTCCGGGCGAGGATACATAGCGTCGGGGAGTGGCGCAGTCTGGTAGCGCGCTTGCTTTGGGAGCAAGATGTCGCAGGTTCGAATCCTGTCTCCCCGACCACTTCCGCTGGCCGCTTCGGCCGAACGCTGGAACCATGCGGCTAGAAGTGTGTTGTCGCTAGGTTGTGGTGGATCGCGCAGACGGGGGATGCGGTCCCCTTGCCTTTCGCCTGTCCCCTAGAGATGATCGATGCCGGCCCAGCAAGGCTACGATAAGCGTTACATCCTGTACTACGTCTTGCCCGCATTGCTGGCGTTGTGTTTCATCGGCGACGTAAATTCGCCGCTTGGGCGCGCGGTGTGGGTCACGTATCTGATCCCCACGGTGCTGGCGTTCCTGGCGGTGCACCGGATCACCCCCTTGGCCGTGGCGCTGGCCGGCATTGCCCTGTCCATGGTCGGACTGGTCTATGCGCCGGCAGGCGTCGACCCGAGTATCTCGGTCTTCAATCGCACCGTCGGTGGCATCGTCAACCTGACGATCTCCGCCATCGGCATGACGTTCATCACCTACCGCATGGCCAATCGCCGACTCGCTTGGCTGCGCGAGGCGGAGGTCGATCTCGCCAAGGCGACCGCCGGTGATGTGACGCTTGCGCAAGTGGGCCAGGCAACCCTGGCGTGTCTGGCCGAGCGCTTCGGCGCGTCGGTCGCGGTGATCTACGTGCGTGATGCCGTCACCTTCCGCCGCACCGCGTCCTATGGCGTACCCGACAATGCCGCGATCCCCGATGAACTGGGCGAGAACGACGGCTTGCTCGGCGAGGCGATCCGCACGGGGCAAAGCCGCATTATCGAGGACGTGCCGACCGGTTACCTCGCCTTCGGAACCGCCCTCGGCAGCGCACCGCCCCGCACGCTGGTGATCGGCACCACGGCGACCGACGGTGTGGTCAATTCGGTGATCGAGCTGGGCTTTGCGGACAAGCGCGGCCATGTCGCGGAGGCGCCCGAGTTCCTGCGGCTCGTGTCCTCCTCGCTGTCGGTGACGCTCCGCTCGGCCAAGTACCGCTCCCGGCTCCAGGCGCTCTTGGCCGAGACGCAGCAGCAGGCGGAAGAGCTGCAGACGCAGAGCGAAGAGCTGCAGGCCACCAACGACGAACTGGAAGCACAAAGCAAGTTGCTGCTTGCCTCTCAGGCGCAGCTGGAAGACCAGCAGGCCGAGCTGGAACAGAGCAATGCGCAGCTGGAGGAGCAGACGGTATCGCTCGAAGCCCAGCGCGACGAACTGACTCGCGCGCAGGCCTCGCTCAAGGCGCAGGCCAGCGAGCTGGAGCAGGCGAGCCGCTACAAGTCCGAATTCCTGGCCAACATGAGCCATGAACTACGCACGCCGCTCAATTCACTGCTGATCATGGCGCGCCTGCTCGCCGACAATCGCCCCGGCACTTTAAATGCCGAACAGATTCGCTTCGCCGAGACAATCGAGACATCCGGCAACGATCTGCTGACGCTGATCAACGACGTGCTCGACATTTCCAAGATCGAAGCCGGCCGCCTCGAACTGGAGCCGCAGGCGGTGCCAATCGATGCCATCACCCGCAAGCTGCAAGCCGGCTTCGCGCCTTTCGCCGAGAAGAAGGGCCTCACCTTCCGCATCGCCAAGGCGCCCGATGCACCTGTTGAAGTCGAGACTGATTCGCTGCGGCTGGAGCAGGTGCTTCGCAACTTCCTCTCCAATGCGATCAAGTTTACCGAGCGTGGTGAGGTCGCGGTGGAGATCGCGGCTGCGGCGGGCGGCCGCATCCGCTTCACCGTGCGCGACAGCGGCCCCGGCATCGCTCCCGAGCAGCACGGTGCGATCTTCGAGGCGTTCCGCCAAGCCGATGGCGGCATTGCTCGCAAGTTTGGCGGCACAGGCCTTGGATTGTCGATCGCGCGCGAACTGGCGCAGCTGCTCGGCGGCGAAATCAGCCTCGAAAGCGAGCCGGGCAAAGGCAGCGCCTTCACGGTCGAGTTGCCGCTGACATTCGAGCCCGGCCACACCGTCACGCCGGGTGGGCTTGAGGCGGCCATCCGGCGGCCGGCTCCCTCTGCCAGCTCATCATCCGGCTCGTCGGCGGTACCGTCTCGCCAGCGCACCGCACCCGCCGTGCTCGACGATCGCGAAACACTCACCGGCGATTCGCGCCTGATCCTGGTGGTGGAGGACGATCCCGCCTTCGCGCGCATCCTGTTCGACCTTGCGCATGAACTCGGCTTCAAGTGCCTGATCGCCGGCACCGCCGACGAGGGCGCCCTGCTCGCGCGGCAATACGTGCCGCACGCCGTGATCCTCGACATGCACTTGCCCGATCACACCGGTTTGTCGGTGCTCGACCGCATCAAGCGCGACACCCGCACACGGCACATCCCAGTGCACGTCGTCTCGGCGGACGAGGACAACCGCGCCGCGCTCGAGAGCGGGGCGGTGGGCTACTTGTTCAAGCCGGTTAGTCGCGATTCGTTGATGGACATGCTGGAAGGCCTGGAAACGCGGATGGACCAGCGCCTTCGCCGCGTGCTGGTGATCGAGGACGACCCCAAGCAGGCCGAGAGCATCCACCACCTGCTCGCCTCGCGCGACGTCGAGACGGTCGAGGTGCACACCGCCGCAGAGTGCCTTAGCAAGCTGGGCAGCGAGACGTTCGACTGCATGGTCCTCGACCTCAATCTGCCCGACATGCCCGGCCTCGACTTGCTGGAGCGTCTTTCCGGTGACGAGAGCCTCGGCTTCCCGCCGGTCATCGTCTACACTGGCCGCGATCTCTCCTCCGAGGAGGAGATGCGCCTGCGCCGATACTCCAAGTCCATCATCGTCAAGGGCGCCAAGAGCCCGGAGCGCCTGCTGGACGAGGTGACGCTGTTCCTCCACCAGGTTGTGTCGGAACTGCCGGACGAACAGCAGAAGTTGCTCGCCAAGTCGCTCGGTCGCGACGCCGCACTGGAGGGCCGCCAGGTGCTGGTGGTCGAAGATGACATCCGCAACGTCTATGCGCTCACCAGCGTGCTGGAGCCGCATGGCGTGCAGGTCCGGATCGCGCGCAACGGGCTTGAGGCGCTGTCCGAACTCGCGCGCGCTGCGGATGGCGATGGGCGTCCCGTGGACCTCGTGCTGATGGACGTGATGATGCCCGAGATGGACGGGCTCACTTGCATGCGCGAGATTCGCAAGGACCAGCAATGGTCGGATCTGCCGATCATCGCGCTCACCGCCAAGGCCATGGAGCGCGATCACCAGGAGTGCCTGGAAGCGGGCGCGAACGACTACCTCGCCAAGCCGCTCGACGTGGACAAGTTGCTCAGCCTCGTGCGCGTCTGGATGCCCCGGTGAGAGCAAGAGCTTAAGATCATGAGCGGAGTGCGCGTGCCCGAACCGGTGGAGGACATCGAACTCGACCTGCTGGTCGAGGCGATCTGGCGTCGGTACCAGTACGATTTCCGCGACTACTCGCGCGCATCGCTTCATCGTCGGCTTGAGCGGGCGCAGGGGCATTTCGGCTGCACCAGCTTCTCAGAATTGCAGCACCGCGTCCTGCGCGATCCGGCCAGCCTCAACGCGCTGCTCGGCTTCCTGACCATCCAGGTGAGCGACCTGTTCCGCGATCCCGAGTACTTCCGCATGATCCGCGAGCAAGTGGTGCCGCATTTACGCACCTGGCCCTCGATCAAGGTTTGGATTGCCGGCTGCGCCAACGGCGAGGAGTTCTACTCGCTCGCCATCCTGTTCCGCGAGGAAGGCCTGGCGGAACGCACGCTGTTCTACTGCACGGACATTAACACCGCCGCGCTCCAGAAGGCCGAGGCAGGCATCTTCGAGATCGACCGCCTTCCCGGCTTTTCGCGCAACTATCGCGAGGCGGGCGGGCGCGGTTCGCTTTCTGACTACTACACCGCCGCGTTCGGCGCGGCGCGGTTCGACCCAACGTTGCGCAAGCGCGCCGTCTTCGCCGACCACAATCTGGCGAGCGATGCGGTTTTCTCCGAGGTTCAGCTGGTGTCCAGCCGCAATGTGCTGATCTACTTCGATCGCCCGCTGCAGGACCGCGCGTTGGGATTGTTCGCCCAGTCGCTGACCCAGGGCGGGTTCCTCGGCCTGGGCTCGAAGGAAACGATCCACTTCTCGCGCCATGCCGAACTCTTTTCCGACTTTGCTCCCGGCGAAAAGATCTACCGCCGCAACACCTTGCCAGCGCGGGAGCCGGCCCTTGCCGAATAGCGCCATCAAGATCCTGGCCGTCGACGATGTGAAGGAGAACCTCGTCGCGCTGGAGGCCGCGCTCGATCAGCCCGACGTGCAGCTGGTGACCGTCAGCAACGGCTTTGAGGCGTTGGAACTGCTGCTGCGCGACGATTTCGCGCTCGCCCTGCTCGACGTGCAGATGCCCGAGATGGACGGCTTCGAGCTGGCCGAGCTGATGCGCGGGACCGAGCGCACGCGCGCGGTGCCGATCATCTTCCTGACCGCCGTCGCTACCGACGAGCGCCGCAAGTTCCGTGGCTTCGAGGCCGGTGCAGTCGATTACCTGCTCAAGCCGCTCGACATCCATGTCCTCAATTCCAAGGTCGCCGTCTTTGTCGAACTGGCGCGGCAGCGGCGCGAGATCGCCCGCCAGCGCGACGAGCTTGCGATGGCGCTGGGTAGGTTGCGCGCGCACGACGACAATTCGCCGCTCGCCGTGGTCGAACTCGATGCCGATCTGCGGATCGTGACCTGGGCTGCGGGCGCGGAGCGGCTGTTCGGCTTTGGCGCGGCGCAGATGCTGGGTCAGCGGCTGGAAAACGCGCCGTTCCTCTCCGACGAAGACCGTGCCGGCGTGATCTCTTCACTGCGCGGTTTGTTCGCCGGGGAGGATCGGCGCGAGATGCAGGAGCATAGCTTCGTCCATGCCGACGGCTCGGTGCGCGAGGCGGAGTGGTACTGCTCGTCGCTCGCCGGCAGCGGCGCCCGCCAGCGCAGCGCCATGCTCCAGTTGCTCGACATCACCGCGCGCCACCGCGCCGAGGAGACGCAGCGCCTGCTCATCGGCGAGCTCAACCACCGGGTGAAGAACACGCTGGCGACGGTGCAGGCGATCGCCGCGCAGGGTTTTCGGCACGCGCGCAATCACGACGAGTTTCGGGACGCCTTCACCGGCCGCATCCAGGCGCTCGCCCGCGCACACTCACTGCTTAGCGCGACCACCTGGGAGCGGGCCAGCCTGCGTGGGCTGATCGCCGACCAAGTCGCGATCGGCGCGATCTCGCTCGACCGGCTGCGGCTGGAGGGACCCGATGTCGACTTGCCACCCGAGCTGTCGCTGCGCTTCGCCCTGGTGCTGCACGAACTGACCACGAACGCGCACAAGTACGGCGCGCTGTCGAACGACGCCGGCCATGTCGCGATCGCCTGGACCTTGGGCGACGGCTTGCTGAGCCTGGTGTGGAGCGAACACGGCGGCCCGACTGTCGCAGCGCCCGAGCGCAAGGGTTTCGGCACCACGCTGGTCATGAGCAGCCTGGCAGGCGAGGACGCCGACATAACGGTCGACTACGCCAGCGAGGGCGTGCGCTGGCGCATGGCGCTGCCGCTCGACCCGATCAAGCGCGCCCCCGCCGCGCCTGCGCCCGCGATCGTGCAAACGGTCGCACCTGCGCCTTCATCCGAGCGGGCCTGCCTGCCGCCGGGCATGACAGTGCTGGTGGTGGAGGATGAGCCCCTGCTCGCGATGGAACTGATGACCGAACTGGAGGAGGCAGGCGCCCTTCCGCTCGGCCCCGCTTCGTCATGCACGCAAGCCCTGGCGATGATCCGCGAGGAAGCGCCTGATCTGGCCCTGCTCGACGGCAATTTAAACGGCGAGCGGATCGATGCCGTCGCCGATGAACTGGCCACACGCGGGATCCCCTTCGCATTCGTCAGTGGCTACGGTCGAGAGCACCTGCCGATCGGCCATCAGGACCGCCCGATCATTACCAAGCCGTTCATCGCCGCGGAAATCTGCGATCTTGCCGGGCAACTCGCAGAGCAAGTCAGGACCGAACAGCGGCACCGCGTGATCGGCTGAGAGTTACCTCCAAAAGCGATGTTCTGCGTAGAGTTACGGGAACCAAGCTCTGTTCGCCGCATTGATCTTTCAGATCGCCGTACGCGGAACCGGGTAACCAGAACATGATCTCTTCGCGCTATCGCTCCAGTCGTCCCTACACCACCGCCACCCCGCGCCCTCAGATGGACGCGCAATCGCGGTACCGTGTCTATGGCCCGGTGCAGCCGATGGAAGAGCCGGGCTTTCTCAAGCGCTTGTTCGGTCGGCGCTGAGGCCCGCTCTCGATCCCTCCTAATTGGTGTCGAGCTTCCCGGCACCGATGTCCCCCAAGCGCGTTATTGCGACAGTGGCGTGCCGGCGGCAGACCGGACTACCGCTATCAATCGGGCATCCGCCAACAGGGGAGATCACTGAGATGTTGAAGAAGGTCCTGCTTGCAGCCGCAGCGCTGGCGCCGCTCGCACCTGCATATGCCGAGGCACCCAAGCCCGCCGCGCTCGTTGCCGACGGCATTCCGCCGGTCCCCGATGAAATTCCCGCCAGCATGCGCCCCTACGGCGAGAGCCGCAGCGCAGTGGCGCAGGGCTGGAATGCCAAGACCGGCGCGCTGATCGTCTCCACACGCTTTGGCAACACCGCTCAGCTCCACACCGTCTCCGGGCCGGGGATGAGCCGGCAGCAGATCACCTTCGAGGCAGAGCCGGTGCAAGGCCTGCCTTCGCCCGTCGGCGACACGCTGGTCATCCAGAAGGACATGGGCGGGAATGAGTTCTATCAGCTCTACCGCTTCGACCAAGGCCGCTTGCAGCTGCTGACCGACGGCAAGAGCCGCAACGAGTTCGGCGCCTGGAGCGAGGACGGCAAGCTCGTCGGCTACAGCTCGACCCGCCGTAACGGGACGGACAGCGATCTGTACGTGATGAACCCGCTCGATCCGAAGACCAACCGCATGGTGGTGCAGGTCAAGGGCGGCGGCTGGGCGATCACCGGCTTCTCGCCCGACAACCGCACGGCGTTGGTGCAGGAATACGTCTCGATCCAGAAGTCCAACTTGTGGCTGATGGACGTGCGTACCGGCAAGCTGACGGCGTTGGGCGATCACAACCAGAGCATCGCCTACACGGGTGCGACTTACGCGCCTGACGGCACTATCTGGGCGACCAGCGACGAGGGATCGGACTTCCAGCGCCTCGGCACGATCGATCCGCGCAGCGGCCGCTTCACGCCGAAGAGCCCGGAACCGCGCTGGGATGTCGACAGCTTCGAGATCGCGCGTGACGGGTCGTACATCGCCTATGTCGTGAACGAGAAAGGCAGCTCCAAGCTGCGCCTGCTCGATCCCAAGACCGGCGCGGTGCGCGAGGCGCGCAACCTGCCCCTCGGCGTGATCGGCGGGCTCCATGCCGGACCGGATGGCCGCCTGGCGTTCACGATGAGCTCGGCCAAGTTCCCTGCCGACAGCTTCACGCTCAGCCCGGTCTCGCTGGAGCCGACGCGCTGGACGCAGAGCGAGACCGGCGGCCTCGATCCCGCGCTCAACCCCGAGGCCGAACTGGTCGAGGTGAAGAGCTTCGATGGCGAGACGGTCTCGGGCTTCCTTTACCGGCCCGACCCCAAGAAGTTCCCCGGCAAGCGCCCGTTGATCGTGGACATCCACGGCGGTCCTGAGGGCCAGTACACGCCGGGCTTCCGGGGCGCCGGCAACTACCTGACCAACGAACTAGGCATCGTCGTCTTCGCGCCCAACGTGCGCGGCTCCAGTGGCTTCGGCAAGCGCTTCGTCAGCCTCGACAACGGGCCGACCAAGCGCGAGGATTCGGTGAAGGACATCGGCGCCTTCCTCGACACGCTGCAGAAGGACTCGCGCATTGACCGCGCGCGCATGGCGGTGACCGGCGGGTCATACGGCGGGTACATGTGCTATGCCTCGGCGATCCGCTACGGCGACCGCTTCAAGGCCGCGGACTGCATCGTTGCCATCAGTAATTTCGTGACGTTCCTGGAGAACACGCAAAGCTATCGCCGCGACTTGCGGCGGGTGGAATACGGCGACGAGCGCGATCCGGCGCAGCGCACCAAGCTGACCGAGATCTCGCCGCTGACCAGCGTCAACCGGCTGAAGATCCCGCTGATGGTGGTCACCGGGGCGAACGACCCGCGGGTGCCGGAGAGCGAAGCCAACCAGATCGTCGCCGCGGTGCGTGGCAATGGCGGCATCGCCTGGCACCTCGTCGGCAAGAACGAAGGCCATGGCTTCCGCAAGAAGGAGAACCGGGATTACGAGTCCTGGGTCGAGACGATGTTCTGGCAGAAGTACCTGTTGGCCCAGTAAGCTGTTTCAGTAACGGGGCGGGCCCCTCGCCTTTCCAATTGAGGTTCGCTGGCCTATATGCCATCGCGCAACCCCGGCCGAGCAGTTCGCACCCGCGCTCTGCGCGTGCCGGGGTCCGCTTTTTACGCAGTCAGGTTGCAAGGATTCTCGCCCATGTCCCGCAGGCGCCAGATCTACGAAGGCAAGGCCAAGATCCTGTACGAAGGCCCTGAGCCCGGCACCCTGATTCAGTACTTCAAGGACGATGCCACTGCGTTCAACGCGCAGAAGAAGGGCACCATCCAGGGCAAGGGCGTGATCAACAACCGCATCAGCGAGTATGTGTTCACCCGCCTCAACCACATCGGCGTGCCGAACCACTTCATCCGCCGCCTAAACATGCGCGAGCAGCTGGTCCGCCAGGTTGAGATCATCCCGATCGAGGTCGTCGTGCGCAACGTCGCCGCCGGCTCGATCTCCAAGCGCCTCGGCATTCCTGAAGGTGAGCCGCTGCCGCACACCTTGCTGGAATACTACTACAAGGACGATGCGCTGGGCGATCCGATGATCGCGGAAGAGCACATCGCCTGCTTCGGCTGGGCCACCAACGAGGAGATGCAGGACATCTCGGCGCTGGCGATCCGCGTGAACGATTTCCTCTGCGGCATGTTCGCGGCGATCAACATCCGCCTGATCGACTTCAAGCTGGAATTCGGCCGCATCTGGGACGGCGACTACAGCCGCGTGATCCTGGCCGACGAGATCAGCCCCGATGGCTGCCGCCTGTGGGACATGGTCAGCGGCGAGAAGCTGGACAAGGACCGCTTCCGCCAGGACTTGGGTGGCGAGGAAGAGGCCTATCAGGAAGTCGCGCGGCGCCTTGGCGTGCTGCAGGACGATCCGGGTCCGAGCGAAGTGTTCGACCTGACGGCGCACCGCGGTAAGCTGCGCGGGGGCAAGTCGACCTCGAAGTAAGCCGACCCCATCGTCGTCCCGGGTCAAGCCCGGGCGACGTAGCGGCTCGAAAATGCTTAACAGGCGCTTGTTTTCCCGTACCCAGTCGGGCACGTCACGGTAGATGCGTGCCTGCCTTGCCGTCCTCCTCGCCACCTCCGCACTCCTTTCCGGACCCGCTCTCGCCAGCAACGCCGACAAGCTTGCGCGCCAGGCGCAGTGGGCCTTCGAGCGCAGCGACATCCGCCCCGATCCGGCGTTCCGCTTCGGCCGCCTGCCCAATGGTCTGCGCTACATCATCCGGCGCAATGCCAGTCCGGCGGGTACCGCGCTGGTCCGCATGGACGTGGCCGTGGGGTCGCTGGACGAGGGCAAGAAGGAGCGCGGCTATGCTCACTTCGTCGAGCACATGGCCTTCAACGGCAGCACGCATGTCGCCGAGGGCGAGATGGTGCGCCTGCTCGAACGCCACGGCCTGGCCTTTGGAGCGGACACCAACGCATCGACCAGCTTCGACCGCACGCTCTACAAGCTCGACCTGCCGACCAACGACGCTGCCCTGCTCGACACCGCGCTCATGCTCATGCGCGAAACCGCGAGCGAGCTGACGATCGCGCCGGAAGCCGTCGCACGCGAACGCGGAGTGATCCTCGCCGAGATGCGCGATCGCAACACCTGGCAGCTGCGTGACACGATTGCGAGCACGCAGTTCCTCTACCCGCGCTCGCTCTTCGCCGAGCGCTTTCCGATCGGCACCGCCAAGACGCTCGACGCCGCGACGGCAGAGCGGCTGCGCGCGTTCTATCGCCGCGAGTACATTCCGCAGAAGATGACGCTGGTCGTCGTCGGTGACTTTGATCCCACGATCGTCGAACAGCGCATCCGCTCGCATTTTGAGAGCTGGCAGTCCGGCAAGGCGGAGCTGCAACCGACCGCAGGCCCCGTGCGCAGCAAGGACCATGGCCGCACCACGATCTACATCGATCCCGCCGTGTCGGAACGGGTAACAATGGTGCGCAGCGGGCCTTTGATGGACGAGCCGGATACCGTCGCACAGCGTCGCGAAAGCCTGCTGCGGCAAGTCGGCTACGATGTGATCAACCGCCGTTTCCTGCGGCTATCACGCCAGGAGGACCCGCCGTTCCGCGGCGCCGGGTTCGGCACCGGCAATGTCTTCGAGGCGGGCCGCTCGACCCGGTTGATCGTCGACACCGTGGATCGCAAATGGCGCCGCGGGCTGATCGCCGCCGCACGCGAGTACCGCCGCGCGCTCATCTACGGCTTCACCAAGGCCGAAGTGGCCGAGCAGGTCGCCAATATCCGCACCGCGCTGGAAGATGCCGCCGCCTCTTCCGACACGCGCACGAATGGCGCGCTGACCGGCGTGGCCCTGGCGCTGGTGACCGACCGAGTTGTGCCCTCGCTCCCCGCTGATGCGCTCGCCCGGTTCCGCGCGCTTGCTCCGCAGATCACGCCGGAGGCGGTGCTGGCGGCGATGCAGCGGGAAGCGGTGGCGATCGACGATCCGCTGATCCGCTTCCGCAGCCGCTACGAGCCCGCCGGCGGACCCAAGGCGATCCGCGCCGCCTGGGAAGAGGCAATGAAGGCGGAAGTCGCGCAGGAAAGTTCGACCGACCTTGCCGGCTTCGCCTACACAGACTTCGGCCCGGCCGGCCTCGTCGTCTCCGACCAGCGTGAGCCGACGCTGGGCATCCGGCAGGTGCGGTTCGCTAACGGCGTGATGCTCAACATCAAGCGCACCGCGATCGAGAAGGACCGCGTGCGCGCCAGCCTGTCGGTGGATGGCGGCGACCGGCTGGACACCAGGGCCAATCCGCTGGCGACCGAGATGCTGCCGTTCCTCGACGAAGGTGGCCTCGGCAAGCACAGTGCCGACGATCTCCAGACCATCCTGGCGGGCCGCAGCGTCAGCGACGCGTTCGGCACCGGCGAGACTAGCTTCGATGCCGACGCGCTGACCACGCCGCGCGACCTGGAGCTGCAGCTGCAGTTGTGGAGCGCCTTCCTGACCGACCCCGGATATCGCACCGAGGGCGAGGTCCAGTACCGCCACAACATGAACAACTACTTCGAGCAGCTGCGCGCGACGCCCACCTCGGCTCTTCGCGCGGAGTTGGGCGGCATCCTCTCTGACCGCGACCCGCGCTTCACCCTCCAGGATGTGAAGGCCTATCGGGCGCTGACCTTTGCCAAGCTGAAGCGCGACATCGGCGAGCGACTGGCGCACGGTGCGATCGAGATCGGCGTCGTCGGCGACGTGGACGAGGATCAGACGATCGCGCTCGTCGCCGCGACGCTCGGCGCCCTGCCCGCGCGTGAACCGGCGTTCCACGACGGCAAGGACCGCCCGCCACGGCCGTTCACCGCCGATCGGCGGCCGCGCGTGGTCCGGCATTCCGGACCGGCCGACCAGGCGCTGCTCCGCCTGACGTGGCTGACGCGCGACGACGCCGATCCGGTCGAAGCACTGAAGCTGCAACTGCTCGAGCGCGTGGCACGGATCGAGCTTACCGACACCTTGCGCGAGGCGTTGGGCAAAGCCTACTCGCCCAGCGCCGCCAGTTCGCTGTCGCGCACCTGGACCGGCTACGGTACCTTCGGCGTGGCGGCATCGATCGACGTGCGCGACGTCGCGGCCACGCGCGCGGCGATCCGCAAGACGCTGGTCGCGTTGCGCGAGACGCCGGTAGACTCCGATGTCCTGCAACGCGCGCGCCAACCCCTGCTGGAGGGGCTCGAAAACGGGCTCAAGTCGAACGAAGGCTGGCTGTCCCTCGTCGATCGCGCGCAGAGCCAGCCGGACCGCCTGGCGCGCTATACCAAAGCGAAGGAGCGGCTGTCGGCCATGACGACGAGGGACGTACAGGCCATGGCCGCCAAGTACCTCGACCCGGCAGTTGGCCTGGAAGTCCTGGTACTGCCCAACGGAGTGGCCGAACCCGCCGCCTGATCAGCTGGCGTGATTGGGCCGGGTTTGCCGCCCGGTCTTGTTCGCCCAGTCGACGATCAGGTCGTCGTAGAAGTCCTGGTCGATCAGCTCGTACTTTTCGGGAAAGTTGGCAAAGGCCTCGCGCGCGCTGGCTATCGAACCGGTCTCCATCAGTTCGCGTGCCATCCTGAGGTGATTGACCGCCGCGACCACCCAGCCGCCGGTCGCCATGTTGAACGCGGTACCCGGCACCGTGAACCCCATCGTCGCAATCGGGACCTTGCCGTCGAACGCTTTGACGATCTCGGCCACGGGCGCCGGACTCGGCGGGTAGAACAGCACGTCGGCCCCTGCCTCGACATAGGCGTGGCCGCGGCGGATCGCCTCTTCCATGTCACCGCCACCGCCGCCGCCGGCTTCGCTGGGGTAGAGCTCGTCGCAGCGGGCGATGATCACGAGGTCCTGGCCGCTGTCGCGCCGCGCCCGGACACCGGCATCGATCCGCGCCTGCTGGTCCTTGATCGACCACAGGCCGTTGACGAGCTTGCCGTGCTTGGGATTGCGCTCATCCTCGACGTGGTAGCCGGCGATGCCCTGCTGGATGTAGCGGCGCGTGTAATGGTACGCGTCCGCGACAGTCTCGCCCAAGGTGTCGGCGTCGGCGATCAGGGGAATGGCGATGGCATTGGCGATCCGGCTCGCCTGCTCGATCTGTTCGACCTGGCTGTATACGCCATTGTCAGGCACCGCGTAGTGGAAGGCGCTGCAGGCATGCCCGCCAAGGTAGGCGGCGGGAAAGCCGACGTGCTCGACAATCCGTCCGGTCAGCGCGGAGAAAGTGTCGCCCGCAACGAAGTGCTCGCCCTTCTCGATCAGCGCGCGCAGCTTCTCACCTTGTCCCGGCATCGTCCTGTCTCCCGATTTTTGTCTCGGCAAACGGTTGCACGGGGCGGCACGGGGCGCAATCGCCGGTGCGTTTCTTGAGCCCTGATCAGAGGCTTTCGAGCGTGGGTACCAGCTGGTCGAAGTGGTCGATGACGGCCGCCGCGCCCAGCTGGTCCGCCCGCAAGTCGTTGAAGCCGAAGCTCACGGCCACGCAGGGGATGCCGGCGGCCTGCGCGGCGCGGGTGTCGTACGTCGTGTCGCCGACATAGGCTGGCCGGCCGCCGCCGGCGCGCGCGACCATTTCGAGCAGCAGGTCCGGCCTGGGCTTGGCCCGGCCATCGCCGAGCGTGTCGCCGCCGATGATCGTGTAGAAGCGCCCGCTCAATCCCAGTTTGCCGAGCAGCTTGACCGCGAGCCCTTCGAGCTTGTTGGTCACAAGGGCCAGCCGCACGCCGCGGGCCTCCAGCGCGTCCAGCATCGCCGCACCGCCGGGATAGAGCTGCGTGTGCACGGCGATGTTGTCGCCGTAGAAGTCGATCAGCTCGGCGGATAGAGTATCGAAGCGCGCGTCAGAAACCGGACCGCCGGTCTCTTCCAGCGCGCGTGCGAGCATCTTGCGCGACCCGCCTCCGACGAGGTGCCGCACGTTCTCGACCGGGATGGACGCACGTCCTTCCAACGCGAGAGCATGGTTCACCGCCGAAGCAAGGTCGCCCAGAGTGTCGAGAAGCGTGCCGTCGAGATCGAACCCGACGATATCGAAAGGGAAGTCCGTCATCGCCGCCGCAAGTGGCGGCTTGTGGTGGAAACGGCAAGCATTTGCTGGCAAGTGCGGCACATGACTTCAGCCGGCCCTGACCCGACCTCGATGCCGACCCCGCTCGCCATCGTCATCCTCGCCGCGGGCAAGGGGACGCGGATGAAAAGTGACCTGCACAAGGTGCTTCATCCGATCGCCGGGCGGCCGATGCTGGAGCACCTGCTGGAGCATGCCGGCGAACTCGCGCCCGAGCGCCAGGTGGTGGTCGCCGGGCATGGTCGCGAGCAGCTGGAGCGCGCGCTTGCCGGACGCGCCACCATCGCCTTGCAGGAACCCCAGTTGGGCACCGGGCACGCCGTGGCGCAGACGAAGGCGGCTCTGGACGGCTTCGTAGGCGACGTCCTGATCCTCTACGGCGACGTGCCGTTCGTGCGCGCGCAGACGATGCAGTCCATGCTCGATCGGCTGCACGGCTCCGACGAGCCTCCGGTGGTCGTACTCGGCTTCGAGCCGGAGGATGCGCTGCAATACGGCCGCATCATCGCGCAAGGCGATCGCATCGAGCGCATGGTGGAGCACAAGGACGCAACCCCGGAACAGCGTGCCACCCGGCTGTGCAACTCCGGGCTGATGGCGGTCCGTTCGCAGGACCTGTTCGCCTTGCTCGACCGCGTCGGCAACGACAACGCGCAGGGCGAGTACTACCTGACCGACATCGTCAACGTCGCGAACGAAGACGGGCGGTATTGCGCGGTCGTCGTGACCGACGATCCCGACGAGGTCGCGGGCATCAATTCGCGCGGTGAGCTGGCGCAGGCCGAGGGACGCTGGCAGCAGAAGCGCCGCGCACAGGCCATGGTGGACGGCTCCACGCTGATCGCGCCGGAGACCGTCTGGTTTTCCTGGGACACGCAGCTCGGCCGCGACGTGACGGTAGAGCCCAACGTGGTGTTCGGTCCCGGCGTCACCGTGGCGGACGAGGTGGTCATCCACGCCTTCTCGCATCTGGAAGGCGCCACGCTGGAGAGCGGCGTGTCGATCGGGCCCTACGCGCGCCTGCGGCCCGGGGCCGTGCTCAAGAAGGGCTCGCGCGTCGGCAACTTCGTCGAGATGAAGCAGGCGGTGCTGGGCGAAGGCGCAAAGGCCAACCACCTGACGTACTTGGGCGATGCCGAAGTCGGCCCGGGCGCGAACATCGGCGCAGGCACGATCACCTGCAACTACGACGGCTACTTCAAGCACAAGACCGTGATCGGCCCGCGAGCGTTCATCGGCTCCAACAGTGCGCTGATCGCTCCGGTCAGGATCGGGGCCGACGCCATCGTCGGCGCGGGCAGCGCGGTCAGCCGCGATGTCGGCGATGGCGAACTGCGCCTCGTGCGGGCTGAGCAGCTGGTGAAGCCCGGCTGGGCCGATAGCTTCCACGACGCGATGAAGAAGAAAAAGGCCGAGAAGTTCGCCAAGTAACGAGGAGCAATCCGATGCCGAACAGTCCGTGGCAGCACAGCCGCAACGCCGCAATCAGCGACGATGTCGATTTCGAGATCAAAGGCCAGGAACTGCAGTTCGTCGAGATCGAGCTCGATCCGGGCGAAAGCGCGGTGGCTGAGGCCGGCGCGATGGTCTGGAAGGACTCCAGCATCGACATGACCACGGTCTTTGGCGACGGTTCGACCAGCCAGGGCGGCAGTGGCTTCATGGGCAAGCTGCTCGGTGCGGGCAAGCGGCTGGTGACGGGGGAAAGCCTGTTCACCACCGTCTTCACGCACCAAGGCAGCGGCAAGGCACGTGTGGCCTTCGCCTCGCCGATCCCGGGCTCGATCGTGCCGCTGCGGCTCGACAGCGTCGGCGGTCGGCTGATCTGCCAGAAAGACGCGTTCCTGTGCGCCGCGCGCGGCGTCTCGATCGGCATCCACTTTCAGCAGAAGATCATGACCGGCCTGTTCGGCGGCGAAGGCTTCATCATGCAGCGCCTCGACGGAGACGGCTGGGTCTTCGTGCAGATGGGCGGCACCGTGATTGAGCGCGAGCTGGCGCCGGGCGAGGAGCTGCACGTCGACACCGGCTGTGTCGCCGCCTTCACGGCCGACGTTGACTTCGACGTGATCCGCGCCGGCTCGATCAAGTCGATGTTCTTCGGCGGTGAAGGCGTGTTCTTCGCGCGCCTGCGCGGCCCCGGCAAGGTGTGGATCCAGTCACTGCCGTTCTCGCGCCTCGCTGGACGGATGATGGCGGCGGCCATGCCGATGGGCGGGCAGAACCGCGGCGAAACCTCGCTGCTGGGCCTGGGTGCGCTCGGCGGTCTGGGTGCGATGATCAGCGGCGACGATTGAGGCTTTTATCGACGCTCAGCCGGTCGCATGGCGCCTTTGTAATTTTTCCGTAAGAGCGCCAAGTAGGCGCCGGCCTATATACGAAGAGCCAAGACATCCCCCCTTAGGGTCTGCCGGGGCGAAGTATCGCCTCGGGCCCGCGGACATTCGGAAAGCATCAGCAGCATGTGCGGAATCATCGGCATCGTCGGCAAGGAAGACGTGGCGGACCGGCTCGTCGATGGCCTGCGCCGCATGGAGTATCGCGGCTACGACAGTGCCGGCGTGTGCACGCTGTATGATGGGCAGTTGGTACGCCGGCGTGCGCAAGGTAAGCTGCTCAACCTCGTCAAGGAACTCGCCGTCGATCCGGCACCGGGCACGACCGGCATCGCCCACACTCGCTGGGCGACGCACGGCGCGCCGACGGCCGCGAACGCACACCCGCATGCCACCGGCGAGCTGGCGCTGGTGCACAACGGCATCATCGAGAATTTTAAGCAGCTACGCGACGGCCTGGAAGCGCGCGGCCGCAAGTTCGAGAGCCAGACCGACACCGAAGTCGTCGCCCACCTGATCTCCGAACTGGTCGAAGGCGGCCTGTCGCCCCAGCAAGCCGTACGCGAGGCTTTGCCGGAGTTGCGCGGCGCGTTTGCGCTCGCCATCGCCTTTCGCCGGTTCCCCAACATGCTGATCGGCGCCCGCCTCGGTTCGCCACTGGTGGTCGGCTATGGGGATGGCGAGACTTATCTCGGCTCGGATGCGCTCGCGCTTGCGCCCCTCACCCAGCGCATCAGCTATCTGGAAGAAGGCGATTGGGTGGTCATCACTCGTGACGGCGCACAAGTCTACGATGCGTCGAATCATACGGTGGAGCGCGAGATCGTCTCGTCCGGCGCCTCGGCTGTGGCGATCGAGAAGGGCAACTATCGCCACTTCATGCAGAAGGAGATCTTCGAGCAGCCGACCGTGGTCGCACAGACGCTCAACAGCTACGTGCGCCAGGCTGATCAGTCGGTGGCGCTGCCGCAGATCGACTACGACCTTTCCAAGATCAACCGCGTCACGATCGTCGCCTGCGGCACCAGCTACTACGCCGGCATGGTCGCCAAGTACTGGTTCGAGCAGTTCGCGCGGCTACCGGTCGACATCGATGTCGCCTCGGAGTTCCGTTATCGCGATCCGGTGCTGGAGCCCGGCGGCCTCGCGCTGTTCATCTCGCAATCGGGCGAGACTGCGGACACGCTGGCAGCGCTGCGTCACTGCAAGGCGGCGGGGCAGACCATCGCCGTCGTCGTCAACGTGCCGACCAGCTCCATGGCGCGCGAGGCGGACCTGCTGCTGCCCACCCATGCCGGACCCGAGATCGGCGTGGCGTCCACCAAGGCATTCACTTGCCAGCTCGCAGTGCTGGCGGCGCTAGCAGCACACCTCGCAGTCCTGCGCGGGCGGATCGACCGTGCCGAGGAGATCGAGGTGGTACGCCACCTGGTCGAGACACCGTCTTGCCTCAACGCTGCGCTGAACCACGACGAGGAGATCGCCGCGATGGCACACCTGATCGCCCCGGCGCGCGACGTGCTCTATCTCGGCCGGGGTCCGGACTTCCCGCTCGCGCTGGAGGGTGCGCTGAAGCTGAAGGAAATCAGCTACATCCACGCCGAAGGTTATGCATCTGGTGAGATGAAGCACGGCCCGATCGCACTGATAGACGAGGCGGTGCCGGTGATCGTGCTCGCCCCTTCGGGCCCGCTGTTCGAGAAGACCGTCAGCAACATGCAGGAAGTCCGTGCGCGTGGCGGCAAGGTGGTGCTGATCTCCGACGCTGACGGGATTGCCGAGGCCGGCGAAGGCTGCATCGCCACGATCGAGATGCCCAAGGTGCACCCGCTGATCGCGCCGCTGGTCTATGCCGTACCGGTGCAGCTGCTGGCCTACCACGTGGCCTGCGTAAAGGGCACCGACGTCGACCAGCCTCGCAACCTGGCGAAAAGCGTGACCGTGGAGTGATGCGGAGCCGCGGTACCGCCGCCCTCATCTGGACACATCGTCACCCTAAACTTGTTCCAGGGTGACGGTGGGTGCAATGGCGGCCTTAGCGCTTAAGCCCCGACCAGACCCTTGATCGCGCTCTCGAACAAGGCCCGGCCGTCACTCCCACCATGCGCGGCTTCGATAGCCCGCTCGGGGTGGGGCATCATGCCCAGCACGTTGCCCGCCTTGTTCAGGATCCCCGCAATGGAGCGGGCCGAGCCGTTTACGTCCTCGGCATAGCGGAAGGCCACCCGACCCTCGCCTTCCAGCCGATCGAGCGTCTCGTCGTCGGCATAGAAGTTGCCGTCATGGTGCGCGACCGGAAGGCGGACAATTTGCCCGGCCTCGTAGCCGCCGGTGAACAGCGTCTGGTTGTTCTCGACCACGAGCGGCACTTCGCGACAGACGAAGCGGATGCCTGAATTGCGCAGCAAGGCGCCCGGAAGCAGCCCGCTTTCGGTCAGCACCTGAAAGCCGTTGCACACGCCCAGCACTGGAACGCCACGCTCCGCCGCCTCGATTACCGCGCGCATGACTGGCGAACGCGAGGCGATCGCGCCGCAACGCAAATAGTCACCGTAGGAGAAACCACCGGGCACGCCGATGAAGTCCAGGTTCTCCGGCAATTCGGCATCGCCATGCCAGACGCGCAGCGGCGCGGCGCCGGAGACCTTCTCCAGCGCGTCGGCCATGTCCCGGTCGCAGTTCGAGCCGGGAAACGTGATCACCGCGCCGCGGAAGCTGCTCATGCGGCGACCTTCTCGATGCGGTAGTTCTCGATCACCATGTTGGCGAGCAGCTTGCGGCACATGTCGTCCAGCGCGCCGTCGGGGGTGCCCTCGTCGACGTCGAGCTCGATAAGCCGACCCGCCCGCACGTCGTTGACGCCGGAAAAGCCCAGCCCCTCGAGCGAGTGGTGGATCGCGCGCCCTTGCGGATCGAGCACACCGGGCTTGAGGCTGACATGGACACGCACTTTCATCGCCGGGCCTTTCGCGTTGGCGCAAGATTGCGCCGCCTATGCCCCTGCAGGCGATTCGGGGCAAGGCGCAGGCCCGCTTTGCGGTTGAACCCCGATCGGCTGCGTGTCATCCCATCGGCACATGGACATTCGCTTCGACGATCAGGTCGCCATCGTGACGGGCGCCGGCAACGGCCTTGGCCGCGCCTATGCGCTGGAACTGGCCCGGCGCGGCTCCAGGGTGGTGGTCAACGACCTGGGCGCGGCCCGCGACGGCACCGGCCACTCCGATGCAGCCCTCGCCGTCGCCGAAGAAATCCGCAGCTTGGGCGGAGAGGCCATCGCCGACGGCAGCGACGTGTCCGACTTCGCGCAGATGGAGGCGCTCGCCGCGCGTACGCTCGAAGCTTGGGGCGGCGTGCATATCCTGATCAACAACGCCGGGATCTTGCGCGATCGCACGTTCGCCAAGATGGAGGCGGCCGACTTCGAGGCGGTGATCCGCGTCCACCTGCTGGGCAGCGCCTTTGCCACCAAGGCGGTGTGGAACGTGATGCGAGAGCAACGCTATGGGCGCGTGCTGATGACGAGCTCCGCTTCGGGCATGGGCGGCAACTTTGGCCAGGCGAACTACAGCGCAGCGAAGCTCGGCGTCGTCGGCCTCGCCAACACATTGCGGCTGGAAGGCGTCAAGTACGGGATACGGGTAAACAGCATAGTGCCGGCCGCTGGCACGCGGATGACCGAAGACATCTTTCCGAACAGCGCCTTTGACGCGTTCGGCGTGGAGAACGTCGTGCCGGCCGCACTCTTCCTGGTCAGCAAGGACGCCCCGAATGGCGAGATCCTCAGCGCCGGCGCCGGCGTGGTGCAAGGCGGCTGGGTGACCATGGGCGACGGCGTACTTCTGCCGGAAGCGAACCGCACCGTCGAAGGCGTCGCCCGTGCGTGGGCACAGGTCGCAGCGCAGGAGCCGGGCGAGCCGGTGCGCAATGGGCTGGAGCAGGCGCACCGGATGTTTGCGCTGTTGGGTGGCGCGAATGGAGGGTAGCGCAAAGCCCGCGATGGGTTCCAAGCAGGCCGGCTACCTTGGTGCGACAAAGCTCAGCAAAGTCGGCGAAGGAGCGAAGCGGCGTCCTTAATCCTCGACCACCTTCAGCAGCCGCCGCTCCAGCGGCACGAGAACGCCGGCAAGCTCATGCCCGCGCTTCAGCACCTGGCCGGCCTCGCCGAAGAGCGTCCACATGCCCTGCTTGCCTCGTAGCGCTGGTCGCTTCTCGATGCGGGCCTGGGGCCGTTCGGCAGCGCGGCGGAAAGCGGAGAAGTTCGCAGCATCGCGGCCGAAATCCATCGCGTAATCGCGCCACTGGCCAGCCGCGACCATGCGGCCATAAAGGTCGAGAATACGCTGCAATTCGATGCGGTCGAAGCCGACCTGCAGCGGCCGGATGCCCGGAAAGGCGATGACGTTGGCGCCCGGGGGTCCGGATGCAGGTGCAGCCATCGTGCCGTCAGGTACCCGTCAAGTTCGTGGAAGCCGGCACGCTCGACGCGCTATGCTCCAGCAGCAGCGCAACCTGGTCACGCAAGCGGGCGACCTCGGCTTCGAGGAACTCGACGCGCTGCACGCCCGAGGGTTCGCACGGCTCCTTGCAGGGCGTACCGTAGGGCATGAACTCCTTGGCCCAAGTCTCGGCCGCCACCAGCGTGGAGCGTGCCTTGACGCCGATCATCGTCGCGCCTTCGGGCACGTCCTCGGTGACGACGGCGCTGGCGCCGATGCGGGCGCGCCGGCCCACCGTGATCGGCCCCAGGATCTGCGCGCCCGACCCGAGGATCACGTTGTCCTCCAGCGTGGGGTGGCGCTTGCCCGGCCTGCCATTCGTGGGATTGGTGCCGCCCAGCGTCACGCACTGATAGATCGTCACGTTGTCACCGATCACGGCAGTCTCGCCGATGACGGAGAAGCCATGGTCGATGAAGAAATTGCGGCCGATCGTAGCGCCGGGGTGAATGTCGATCGCAGTGAACATGCGCGACATGTGGTTGATCGCGCGCGCAAGGAAGAACAGGCGCGCCTTGAACAGGCGGTGCGCGACCTTATGCCAGAACAGCGCCCAGACGCCGGGGTACAGCAGCACTTCCCAGCGCGAACGCGGCGCCGGATCGCGCGCTACGATGGAGTCGAGGTAGCGGATCAATCCGTTCAACATCGCCCCGTTTCTCCTACCAATCTCACGACAACGCAACCTGCACGGGTCAGGTTGCGTCGCGGGAGGCCCCTGTAGTCTCGTTCACCGCATCGCGCCAGATCGATAACGTCGGCGCCTGCTTGCGTTCCAGACTGAGCCGATCGATCGCCTCGACCAACCGCTCCGCGCCCAGATGGCTACGCTCGGCCCTGGGTACAAGGTAGGCCAGCGCTGCGGGATCGAGTACGAGCCCGCGCATTTCCGCATGGAGTGCCAGCAACTCGTCCATCATCGCCTCGTCCGGCGCACCGATCCGCAACGGCAGCGCCGCACCCATGCGCGAGGCGAGATCGGGCAAGGCTATGCGCCACTCGCCGGGCGGTGCTGCGCTGACGACCAGCAAAGGCCGGCCGCTTTCCTGCGCACGGTTCCAGCGGTGGAACACATCGGCCTCGACCATGCGATCGGCGTCGTCGAGCACGTCGCCACTGCCGCTCTCGGCGAACCACCGCGCCAGGAGCGACTTGCCCGAGCGCGGCTCTCCCGTCAGCACGGCTGTGCCGAAAGGCCAGCGCGACGGTTCCTGCAATGCCGTCACCGCGGCTGCATTGGCGTTGCCGACCACGATCCGCGGCGGACCACTTCCGACAAGCGTCAATGGCAGGGCGATCTGGCGCATGCGCATGGCGCGCCTTAGCGGCTGATCCTGAGCACGCTGCCGCTCGCCGCCACCTTCCAGCCGCGCGCCTGCAGCGCCGTGATCAGCGCACCCTGCCCGCCCGATACCGACACGCGCATGACCGAAGTACCGCCGATCGCCAGGCTGGTCGTCGCTGCATTCTGAACACCGGGCGCACCGCGCACGGCGGAGAGCGCCGCGTCGACAGCGGCCGCATCGGGAGAGGCGAACTGGACCGTCACGGTCTGCACTTCCAACTGTGCGACAGGCTCGGGCGTGATCGTCGGGACGGCCGAGGGCGCCGTCTCGGCAGGTCGCGGTGCCTTGTCGACATCGCGCTCCATCAGGCGGGTGCGCAGTTCGGCCAGCGCATTGTCGAAGGCAATGCGTCCGCTCAGCAGCGTCGGATCGGGCGTAAGCTCGCCGCGGATCAGCGCGTCGCGATAGATGCCGTCGATCCGCTCGACCGCCTTGGCCAGCATCTGCGGCACCGCCTCGTCGTTGCGGACCGTCATGCTGAAGGTCTCCAGCACTTTGCTGTCCGGGCCATAGCGTGCGGTGAAGGTGCCGCGCACGGGACCGCCAGGCCATTGGCGCTCCAGCCGGGCGACGGGCACGACGACATCGGCGGCGTTGAACTGGTCAAGAATGTTGCGCCACCACAGGCGGCTGCGGCGACCGGGCTGGCCGGCGGTGAGGATCAGCGATTCGCCCCCCGAACCTGCAGGCCGCACGTAATCGACCGGGCTGGCGGAGGCCTGGAATTCGGCCCAGGCCTTTTGCCAGGCGCCGCGCACTTCGAAGACCTGGCGCACGCCGCCCGAGGAGAGCACCGGGATCACCAGCATGGGCGCGGAGTGGACGCCCCCGCCCTCGCCGCCCCCGACATACTGCCCGGCCTTGGTGCGGTCGAAGATGACGCCGAGCCGCGCGACGTACCGATGCGGGCCGATCTGCTCGCGCTCGATCACGACGGAGGAAACCATCGCATCGATCGCCTCGACCGGCATGGCGGGGCCGTTCAGCTTTTCCCAGGCCTTCTTCTCGGCCAGCTTCCAGCCTTCGATCCGTGCCTCCGCACCGGTCTTGCCGGTGACGTCGACGACAATGCCGTTGACCTGGATATCGACCGAGTTGGCGACCGGAAGAACACCGCGGTCACCCTCGACCTGGGCGATCAGCCGCGAGGTGCCGAAGGCCAGCACACCGATTAGCGCCGCGGCACCGATCATCAACCCCGCCCTGCCCCGTGGGCCAGCTTCGACTATGCGCATGCGCAGGTTCTTGTGGGGAAGTGCGGTGGTCATCGTCAAAGCCGCGCGCCTTTTGCCCAAACGCCGATGGAAATCCAAGCGGTAAAGCGTTAGTCGCACCCGCCATGTCAGATGAACCCGCCCAGAGCAGCCAAGAGAACCGCTACAGCTACGCCCAGGCAGGCGTGTCGATCGCCGCCGGCAATGCGCTGGTGAAGGCCATCGCGCCGCTTGCCAAGGCCACCGCCCGCCCCGGCGCAGACGCTGAGCTCGGCGGTTTCGGCGGCTTCTTCGACCTTCGCGCAGCGGGCTATTCCGATCCGCTGCTGGTGGCGGCGAACGATGGAGTCGGCACCAAGGTCAAGCTGGCGATCGATCACGACCGGCATGACCAGATCGGCATCGACCTGGTTGCTATGTGCGTCAACGACCTGATCGTCCAGGGCGCCGAACCGCTGTTCTTCCTCGACTATTTTGCCACCGGCAAGCTGGAGAACGGCATCGCCGAGCGCGTCGTCGCCGGCATCGCCGAGGGCTGCCGGATCGCCGGCTGCGCCCTCATCGGCGGCGAGACGGCTGAAATGCCAGGCATGTATGCGGCCGGCGACTACGACCTTGCCGGCTTCTGCGTCGGCGCGGTGGAGCGCGGACAGCAGCTGACCGGCGACAAGGTGGCCGAAGGCGACGTGCTGCTGGGCCTCGCGTCATCGGGCGTGCATTCCAACGGCTACTCGCTGGTACGGCGCCTGGCTGCGGACAAGGGCTGGAAGCTGGACCGGCCGGCGCTGTTCGACTCCGACGTGCTGCTGATCGAGGCGCTGATCGCGCCGACCCGCATCTACGTGAAGAGCCTCCTGCCGCTGGTACGCTCGGGCAAGATCCATGCACTGGCGCACATCACCGGCGGCGGCTTGCTGGAGAACATTCCGCGCGTGCTGCCTGAGGGTCTGCGCGCTCATGTCGATGCCGACGCCTGGGAGCAGCCGCGGCTGATGGCGTTCCTGCAGGCGCAAGGCAACATCGAGCCGGCCGAGATGGCGCGCACCTTCAACTGCGGCGTGGGCATGGTGCTGTCGGTCGCGGCCGAGGACGTGGCGGCCGTCACTGCGGCTTTGACCGAGGCTGGCGAGACCGTCCACCGCGTCGGCGAGATCCGGGCAGGCCAGCGTGGCTGCACCGTGACCGGCAGCGCCGAAGTCTGGTCCGCGCGCGAGTCCTGGAGCGCCGGGCACGACGCCTGAGCCGAGCGGCAGCGGGCAGGCTTCGACAAGCTCAGCCTAGGCGGTATCTGGGTAAACCGATGCACTCGAGGCTGGTTTTACATCTACACCGCCCAGGCTGAGCTTGTCGAAGCCCCTGCCCGAGCCAACGGTTTAATCCCGCGGCACCCCGTCGATATCCTCGCCCAGGGTGTCGCGCAGGTAGAACTCGCGCACGCCTACGAAAGCGATGACGAGCAGCGCGCCCGCGAAGAACACGCCGTAGACCCCGAACACAGCGCCCACCCCCAGGATCGTGAACAGCGTCAAGGCGGGCGGAATGCTCACGACCGTTCGGTTTATAAAGGGGGTCAGCATGTACCCCTCGATCACCCGCACGGCCAAGTATGCGACCACCGTCTGCCACAGCACGTCGCCGCCTTCCGATGCGGCGAGGCCGATCGCCGGCAGCATGGCGACCGCCGGCCCGACATAGGGGACGAATTCGCTCAGCCCGCCGAGCAGGCCGAGTGCCGCCCACGATTCGAGCCCGGCCAGCCACAGCGACCCGCCGATCACCAGGGCCATCAGCGTCATCGTGATCAGCTTCGCTTTGAGCCAGAGCTTCAGCGCCAGCGACATCTCGTCGAGCGCGCGCTCCATCGTCGGCCGGCCCGGCGGCGGTGTCAGCAGGACGACGGCATTTCGGTAAGGCGTGGGATTGCCGGCGATGAACATGGCGCCCACGATCACGATGGCGAAGTTCAGCAGGATCTCCCCGGCGCCGCGAACCAGGTCGCTCAAGCTGTCGGCGATCTTGCTGCCGCCGGCCGCCGCTTGTCCGGCCTGGACCACGGCCTTGCCGACCTGGGTAGTGGAGAGCCCGCGCTCGATCGTCTCCAGCGTGCCGGGCAGGTTGCCCAGCATGGCGCCCAGCTCCGTGCCGAACTGCACCGTCAGCAGATAGCCGATCGCTCCGAATGCGGCGAGCACCAACAGCGTGCCGAGCCCCAGCGCCACGCTCCAGTTGCGCACGCCGATGCGCTGCATCAGCCGAGCCGCGCTGCGGAACATGACTGCGCCCAGCAGCGAGCCGAAGGCCAGCAGCAGCAAGTCCGACGCGCGCCAGGCCATCATCAGGATGGCGGCGATCAGCACCGTCCATCCCAGACGGCGCAAGTAGGTCAGGTCTTCTGGGCTGGGCTTGAAGGGCGCCTGCATCATCGGGCCCGCATCATCGGGTTGCCCGTCTGACGGCAAAAGCATAGGGGCAGCGCGATGCAGCCGGGGCGTGCGCCAGGATACGTGCCGAGATTCTAGGGGGGCGACCAGCCATGACGCGCCAAACGTATGGAACAACCATGCTGTTCCTCGCGGCCTCGCGATCGTGAGCGCGCCACGCGCGAAAGTCGCGGTGCTGATCTCGGGCAGCGGCACCAACATGGCCTCGCTGCTCTACGCCAGCCGCGCCGCCGACTGCCCGTTCGAGCTCGTACTGGTCGCCAGCAACAAGCCGGAGGCAGGCGGCCTGCGACTAGCCGAGGCAGAGGGCGTGCCGACTTACGCGCTCTCGCACAAGGGCATGGCGCGCGAGGATCACGATACGGCCATGGATGCCGCGATCCGCGCGAGCGGTGCGCAGTGGGTCGCGCTTGCCGGCTACATGCGCATCCTGACGCCCGGCTTCGTGGCCGGTTGGGAGGGCCGCATGGTCAACATCCACCCCTCGCTCCTGCCCAAGTACACTGGCCTCCACACGCATGAGCGCGCGATTGCCGCGGGCGACAGCCATGGCGGCGTCACCGTCCACCTGGTCACGGCCGAACTCGATTGCGGACCGATCCTGGGCCAGACGCCCGTCGCGATCATGGCGGGGGACACGCCGGACAGCCTCGCGGGCCGCGTGCTGATAGCGGAGCACCAGCTCTACGCGCGCTGCCTGGCCGACCTGGTCACGCGCGAGAGCGCACCCGAATGGATCCTTGGCCAAGTGCGCGAGCGCGCCATGGCACTGCCCGAGGCCGAGGAAACGGTGAGCCATGGCATGCCCTGCTTCGGCGTGATCAAGGGCAAGAAGTTTGCCTACTTCTCGTCCGACCACCATGGCGACGGCCGGGTAGCGCTGCTCGTGAAGATCAGCGGCGTCGACGAGCAGGCGCAATTGGTCGAGCAGGATGAGGAACGATATTTCCGGCCCGCGTACTTCGGTGATGGCTGGATCGGTCTACGGCTGGACCTGGGCGACACCGACTGGGACTCGGTCGCGGATTGGCTCGCGCGGTCCTGGCGTTCGATCGCGCCGCGCAAGTTGACGCAGTTTCTGGACGCGGCTGGGGAGTTCTAGGCCCTCAGGTTAGCTGGCGCGCTTTGATAAGGTCAGGCTGAGCTCGTCAAAAGCCCGCCAGCCAACACCGCCGCCAAAACTAATCCGCCGGCCACACCAGGATCTGCCCGGCATGGCGCGCGGGCTCGGCTCGAAACGGGCGGCCTTCGATCACCCACTCGGTCACGGACGCAAGGGCGCCGCTACGAACGATGCGATCCACCGCACCCACGGCGACGGCCAGCGAATCGTCTCCACCACGCACCGTTACCTCCTGGCCGGCGAAGTGGCTCAGTCCTCGGCTCACGACGATACCCTCGCCCAGCCGCGTCAGGGCCGTCAGCCCGAGTGCCGGGAATGCACCGCCGGCCAACCAAGCCAGAACCGTGCGTGAGAAGCGCTGCGGCTCGATGGCGGCGTCGGCCGGGTGCCAGATCACACCGCGCACCGGCAAACTCACCGCCAACTCTGCTGCCAGCGCCAGTAGCGCTCGAGACACAGGCGCCATGGTGAGACCGCCCGACAGATGCGCGCCCGGGTGTAGCTGCACAGCCTCCAATCCCTCGAACGATGATTCTTCTGCAAACCCGTAAGCCGCGCCCGGTGCATCGGCTAAGCTCGCCGCCCCCGGCGCCAGGCCCATGCACTCGAACGTCAAACCATTGGCCACGATCTCGACCGCGTCGCCCTCCTCGCGCGTGATCTGCGCCTGCGCCTGGCACGCTGCCAAGGCCGTCTGAAACGTCGCCACCTCCGGCCGCGCGCCCGGCTCGAACAGGAACGACAGCCCCGCGGCTGCAAGCTGTGCTGTCTGATCGATCATGTCCGCCCCGTCCGTCAGAGCCGCACCATGCCCGTGTGACGCGCGCGCGTCGAGCCTAGAAGATGCCGAGCCGCAGCCCTTCCGCCATGGCCTCACCCAGTTCGCGGCAGGCCGCCAGGGCCGGCTCGGGCACTACCTTCTCGGCCAGCATCGCCTCGGGGGTCTGCGCGGCGAAGTTGACGATCAGCGGCTCGGCCACCCGCCGCAGGCGCCATCCGGTGACGATTCGATCGACTTGCGCCTGCGCCCCGTGCCCGTCCGATCCTGCCGCGATCGCCGTCGCGTAGGCGCGTCCCTCCACTTGCCCGAGCAGGGGATAGTAGCAGCGGTCGAACATCTCCTTCATCGCGCCCGACAGCGATCCCAGATTCTCGGGCGCGACGAATACATAACCGCGTGCTGCGAGCAGGTCGTCGGGTGTCACCGCATCTGCGGCCATCAGTCGAGCCCCCTCGCCGGCACCCTTGGCGACGGCCTGCGCCATGCCGGCAGCCCCGCCGGTGCGGCTGTGCCAGACGATCGTCAACATGGCTTCACGCGTCGCATCACGCGGTGACACGTGCCGCGATCGGGCGGTGCAGGGCAAGACTTTCCGCTGCCGATACTCTAAGCTAGGCGCGACGCATGGCTTCCCTCTCCCATCCTGTTTTCGGCATCGAGTGCTCACTCTCGGGCAAGACCTGGCGCTGGCGGGGCGGCAACATGGACCTGAGCGCGGGCAGTGCCGGGCTCGACGACATCGTGACGCAATTGCTGCTCTCACGCGGAGTGGACCGGGACGACCTCGCCCGCCACCGCACCCCCTCGCTGCGCGCCTTCCTGCCCGATCCGTCCGAGTTCCGCGACATGGACGCGGCAGCCGAGCGTCTGGCCCAAGCGGTGATGACCGGCGAGACGGTCACCGTCTATGGCGACTACGATGTCGACGGCGCCACGAGCGCGGCCTTGCTGATCCTGTTGCTGCGCGGCCTCGGCCACGATGCGCGCTACTACATCCCGGACCGGCTGCTCGAAGGCTACGGCCCCTCGGGCGAGGCGCTGGTGCGGATCGCCAGCGAAGGCTCCAGCCTGATCGTCACCGTCGATTGCGGCGCCATGGCGCACGAGGCCCTGGCGATGGCGCACGATGCTGGCGTGGACGTGATCGTGGTCGACCATCACAAGTGCGCCGCCGAGCTGCCCCGCGCTGCCGCGCTGGTCAATCCCAACCGCTTGGACGAAGGCGTGATCGCCGCCGGGCACGGGCACCTCGCGGCCGTCGGCGTCGCGTTTCTCTTGGCCGTTGCCACCGTGCGTGCGCTGCGCCGGCGCGGCTGGTTCGAGACGCGCCGCGAGCCCGACTTGTTCGCGCTGCTCGATCTAGTCGCGCTGGGCACGGTCGCCGATGTCGCCGCGCTGCACGGCCTCAACCGCGCGCTGGTGGCGCAAGGGCTGAAGGTCATGGCCAAGCGCGAGAACATCGGCATGTCGGCGCTGATCGACGCCAGCCGTCTGTCGCGAGCGCCGACTTGCAGCGATCTGGGCTTCGCGCTGGGTCCGCGCATCAATGCCGGTGGCCGAGTGGGCGAATCGTCGCTGGGCGTGCGGCTGCTGACGACGCTGGATCCGGATGAAGCGCGCGAGATCGCCGCGCAGCTTTCGCGTCTCAACGACGAGCGGCGCGCCATCGAGCAAGCGGTGCAGGAAGAGGCCGAGGCGCAGATCGCCAGCCAGCACAACCGCGCCGTGCTCGTGCTCGCCGGGCGCGGCTGGCACCCCGGCGTGATCGGCATCGTGGCGGGGCGGGTGAAGGAGAAGACCGGCAAACCGGCGCTGGTCATCGCGCTCGACGAAGAGGCGGGCCACGGCAAGGGTTCGGGACGCTCCATCAGCGGCGTGGACCTGGGTGCCGCGATCATCGCCGCGCGCGAGGAGGGTCTGCTGGTTGCCGGTGGCGGACACGCCATGGCCGCTGGACTGACGATCGCGCCGGACAAGCTGTCTGCCTTGGCCGATTGGCTCGATGCCAAGCTGGGTCGCGATGTCGCCGCGGCGGGGGAGAGCCGGTCGATCCTGCTCGACCTCGCGCTGGCGCCGGGGGGCCTGACGCCCGAGCTGGTCACGACGCTCGACCATGCCGGACCATTCGGCATGGGGTGGCCAGGGCCAAAGGTGGCGGTCGGTCCGGTGCGGTTGGTCAAGGCCGAAGTCGTCGGCAACGACCATGTGCGCGTGATCGCCAGCGGGCCCGACGGCGGACGGATCAAGGCGATCGCCTTCCGCTCGGCCGAGAGCGAAATGGGGCAGGCACTGCTCCACGCCTCGCAGGGGCGCCGGCTGTGGCTCGCGGGGCGGGCGAAGATCGACGATTGGGGGGCACGGCCGCAGGCGGAGCTGCTGCTGGACGATGCGGCCTGGGCGGATTGAGCCCAAGGTCGCGGGCGGCCTTCGACAAGCTCAGGCTGGGCGGTGTTGGGGTAAACCGCCCCTAGCTGTTGGCCCGCCACGGAGTCCCCGCCATACCGCCTATGCTGAGCTTGTCGAAGCATGCCAGCCGGCGCCGCCACTAAGCCACTCCACACAATAACCTTGCCGCATGAGAAACCTGCTTGACCCCCATGTCTGCCTTGCCTAAAGGCGCGGGCCTGCAAACGGCGCAGCACGGGAATGGCCCCTTCGTCTAGCGGTTAGGACGCGGCCCTTTCACGGCTGAAACACGGGTTCGATTCCCGTAGGGGTCACCATCTCGTGCGCCGGTTGCGGGAACAGATACATGGCTTCACGGCCCCTTCGTCTAGCGGTTAGGACGCGGCCCTCTCACGGCTGAAACACGAGTTCGATTCTCGTAGGGGTCACCATGTATAGCCAACACCGCGCGTGTTGGACTTCAGGCGTCAAGAGCGCCCCTCACACCTTACATCCGGCAACATCAATGTCCGCGCTTCCTGCGTGGCACGTGCTGCGCGCGCATCACGCTGCGGCGCTATCATCGTTCCGTCATCCAATGGACGCGCAGGTGTAATCGACAGCGCTCATGGGCTCTGGGCCACAGCGGCTCGGGGAGTTTACCATGAAGTTTGCACATCGCATTCTGGCCAGCGCAGCGTTCATGTCTTCGGCTCTGCCGATGGCGGCGCATGCCGAAGACGCCGCGCCGGCGCCGACCTCGACCGAAGCGAGCGACGAGCGCGAGATCGTCGTCCTCGGGTTCGGGCAGAGCCGCCAGGTGCAGAGCGTCACTGCCGACGACATCGCCCGCCTCACGCCCGGCTCCAGCCCGCTCAAGGCGATCGAGAAGCTGCCCGGCGTCAACTTCCAGGCTTCCGACCCGTTCGGCGCCTACGAGTGGGCTGTGCGCATCTCGCTGCGCGGGTTCAACCAGAACCAGCTGGGCTTCACGCTCGACGGCGTGCCGCTGGGCGACATGACATACGGCAACGTCAACGGCCTCCACATCAGCCGCGCGATCATCTCCGAGAACGTCGCGCGAACCGAAGTGGCGCAAGGCGCAGGCGCGCTCGGCACCGCATCGACCAGCAACCTGGGCGGCACGATCGAGTTCTTCAGCGCCACGCCCAGCGACACCGCCAACGTCACCGGCGGCGGCACCTATGGCTCGGACAACACCTGGCGTGCCTTCGCCCGTCTCGACAGTGGTGACCTCGGCAATGGCCTCAAGGGCTACCTGAGCTATGCCTACCTCACGACCGACAAGTGGAAGGGCGACGGCGTGCAGCGCCAGCACCAGGCCAACGGCAAGATCGTCAAGGACCTGGGCGCGCTCGGCAGCATTACCGCCTTCCTCAACTTCTCGGACCGGCGCGAGCAGGACTACCAGGACCTCAGCTACGACATCATCGCCCGGCGCGGCCTGAATATCGACAACATCGCCGGCGACTACCCGCTCGCGCTGGGTCTGGCCAAGATCTACCAGAACCAGGTCGCGCAAGCATCGGGCGCGCCGCTGCCCTGGGCTGGCGTCGGCACGACTCTGCCCGCCAATACCACGATCGACGACGCCTACTTCGACGCCGCCGGCCTGCGCCGCGACTGGCTGGGCGGCGTGACCTTCAACGCCAATCTGACGCCGGAACTCTCGCTCGTCACCACCACCTATTACCACGAGAACAAGGGCCAGGGATCGTGGATCACGCCCTACTCGCCGACGCCGGTGGGCGCATTCAACCAGGATGGCTCGGCGATCACCGCGGCGAGCCCGCTCGGTTTCCGCACCACCGAGTACCGCTTGAAGCGCGTCGGCATGATCTCCACGCTGGCGTATGACACCGGCGCCAACCGCTTCGAAGTGGGCGGCTGGTACGAGAACAACCAGTTCGTCCAGGCCCGCCGCTTCTACGGCATGACCGATACGGCCGAGCCCAACCGCGATCCGCTCGAGTTCCAGAAGAACCCCTACCTTACGCAGTGGGACGGCAAGTACGGCACCGACACGCTGCAGTACCACGTCGAGGATACGCTGCACCTCGCCGACGACCGGCTGGTGCTGAACGCGGGCTGGAAGGGCCTCTACGTCATCAACACCGCGCGCATGCTGCCCGACACCACGTCGCCGCTCGCGACCGGACGCATCACCGCGCGTGACCTGTTCCAGCCGCAAGCGGGCGTGCTGTTCAAGCTGACGCCCGCGGCCGAGCTGTTCGCCGACTATACCGAGAACCTGCGCGCCTACACCTCGTCGGCCACGACCGGACCGTTCTCGACCACCCAGGCCGGGTTCGACGCCATCCGTGGCGAGCTCAAGCCCGAGCGTTCCAAGACGATCGAGGGCGGCCTGCGCTTTCGCACCGGCACCTTTCAGGCCTCCGCGGTCGGCTACTACGTCAACTTCTCGGACCGCCTGCTCGCCTTTGCCAACGGTGCGGGCATCATCGGCAACCCGGCGACGCTGAACAACGTGGGGAGCGTGCATACCTACGGCGCCGAACTTTCGGCCAACTACCGCATCCTGCCGCCGCTCTCGCTGTTCGCCAGCTACTCCTACAACCACTCGGAATACGCCAACGACGTGCGCAACGCCGCGGGCGTGCTGCTGGTGGCGACGGACGGCAAAGCGGTGGTCGACACGCCCAAGCACATGCTGAAGGGCGAAGTGGTGTTCGATCAGGACGGCTTCACGGCCCGTGTCGGCGCGGACTACATGAGCAAGCGCTACGTCACCTACCTGAACGACGTGGTCGCCCGCTCGCGCGTGCTGATCGATGCCAGCATCGGTTATCAGTTCCAAGGCGAAGGGGTGCTCCACGGCGTCGGCATCGAAGGCAGCGTCACCAACCTGACCGACAAGAAGTACATCGCGACGATCGGCTCGAACGGCTTTGTGGCTAGCGGCGACAACCAGACCCTGCTCGCCGGCGCGCCGCGCCAGTTCTTCGTGTCGGTCAAGAAGGGGTTCTGAGCCATGGCGGTGCGCACCTTCACCCGCGTGCTGGCTACCGCCCTCGCAATGCTGGCGATCGCGTCGGGAGCAGCGGAGGCATCGCCGGTCCTGATGATTTCGCTGGACGGGCTTCGGCCCGACGACGTGACAAAGGCCGGCGAACGGGGGATCAAGGTGCCGCACTTGCAGGCGCTGCTGCAGGAGGGCGCGAATGCCAGCGGCGTGGTCGGCGTGCTGCCCACGCTGACCTACCCCAGCCACACGACGCTGGTCACCGGCGTTGCGCCGGCGCGGCACGGCGTGTCGAACAACCTGACCTTCGACCCGCAGGCGACCAACCAACAGGGCTGGTACTGGTACGCCAGCGACATCCGCGTGCCGACGCTATGGCAGGCTGCGCACGCGGCCGGGCTCAAGACCGCGAGCGTGCACTGGCCGGTGACCGTCGGCGCTACCGGCATCGACGCAAACCTGCCGCAGATCTGGCGCACCGGCTGCGCCGACGATGCCAAGCTGCTCGTCGCGCTGGCGACACCGGGCCTGCTTCCGCGCCTGGAAGCGAAGCTCGGACCCTATCGTCAGGGCATCGACGAGACGGTGGAAGGCGACGCCGTGCGCGTGAAGTTCGCGCAAGCCCTGCTCGCCGAACGGCCCGCCTTCACCACTGTGTATCTCGCGGGCATCGACCATCAGGAACACCGCAGCGGCCCCGGCTCGCCAGAGGCGATCGCGACGATCGAGAGGACCGACGCGCTGGTGGGCGACCTCGTCGCTTCCGCCCGCGCGGCGATGCCCGACGTGACCGTGGTCGTCGTGTCGGACCACGGCTTCCTGCCGATCACCACCGACATCAACCTGTTCGCGCCTTTCATCGCCGCCGGCCTCGTCACGCTCGACAAGGACGGCAAGGTCGCCTCGTGGCAAGCGGAACCTTGGCTGGCTGGAGGAACCGCTTTCGTGGTGCTGGCGAGGCCCGATGACGCCTCCTTGCTGGCGCGCACGACGGCTCTGGTCGACAAACTGGCGAGGGATCCCGCCTACCACATTGCCCGCGTGCTGGACCACGCCGAGACCCAGCGCCTGGGTGGGCCGGCAGAGGCTGCCCTCACCATCGCCTTCGAACCGGGCTACGAGTCCGGACACGATCCGCGTGCCGCCGTCGCGACGCCGGCATCCTACAAGGGCATGCACGGGTTCATGCCCGACTTGCCGGCGATGCGCTCGACCCTGATCGTGTCCGGCCCGAAGCTGCGCCGGCGTGGCGACCTAGGCGTCGTCGACATGCGATCCATCGCACCGTCGGTCGCGCGCATCCTGGGTGTGAAGCTGCCGGACGCGCAGGCCGATGCGGTATTCTGATCGGAGCGTGCCGAATACCCGCCGACTGCAACCGATCTGACACCAAATGATCGCCAAGCTGACCAAGCGCCTTGCTGTGCGAGGCTCCGAACAACCGAGCCGCATCTCGTCCGTTCTCCTCTCGACAACCAGGAGATCGATCATGGCAGACCCAGACACCAGCACGAGCGGCGACACCGGCGCCAAGCCCGATGACGCCACTCGCCCCGCGAAGCCCGGCGACACCGACACCACCCGATTCGGAATGGAAGACGGCGACAACACCGACGTTCCTGCTACCGGCGCCGACCCGGAGCAGCAAAGTCCCCCGCCCGAGTGAACCCCTCTGTCGACCCGCCCTCCAGCCACGTCGAAATGGCCGCGAGGGCAGGCATCCTATATCAAGTTCGCTCGTTTTGCTGAGCGACCCTTAAGCAGGAGAATACACATGGTCGACCTCACTCAGATCACCGAGCACATGGAAGTCATAGGCGCCGACGGCGTGCATGTCGGCACCGTCGACAAGGTGGACGGCAACCGCATCAAGCTGACGAAGTCGGACAGCGGCGCAGGCTCGCACAGCGGCCACCACCACTACATCTCCGAGGGCCTCGTCGCCGGCATCGAAGGCGACAAGGTGCGCCTCTCGGCCAACGCCGACGTGGCGGTGACATTCGAGGAAGAAGAAGGCGGCAGCTCGACCTCGGACCAGTAAGCAAAGACAAACAAAGGTCGGACGGACAAGCCATGCTCGAACACGTGCCCCACTGGCTCGGCGCCATGCTCACCAACGTGCGGGCAGGCCACGCCAGGCTCGCCATCGTTCAGGACGGCGTGGCGAGCGGGGTGGAGCGGATCGACTTGTCCAGTCCGGCCTTTGCCGATGGCGCCCGGTTGCCCGAACGCTTCACCGCCGACGGCTCCGGCATCTCGCCCCCACTGATCTGGGGCGAGGTGCCGCCGGGCACGTCTAGCCTGGCGCTGCTGGTCGAAGATCCCGACGCACCCGCGCCCAACCCGCTCGTGCACGCGCTGGTGTGGAACCTGCCGCCTGACGAGCGCCGGTTGGCCGAAGGCGAGATCGCACAGGATGGCGATGGCGATGCCGACGGGCGCGATGTCGGTCGCAACAGCTACCTTGGCGAAGGATGGCTCCCACCCGATCCGCCGACCGGTCATGGCAGCCACGACTACGTGTTCCAGCTTTTCGCTCTGCGCTCGACGCCCGATCTCGGCAGCAATCCCGGCCGCTCGCGTATGGCCGAAGCTTTGAAGGGCAACGTCCTGGCCGCCGGCCTGCTGGTCGGCACCTACTCACGCGGGGAAGACGCACCGCTTCAGGACAGCACCACCACGTTCGGCAGCGGCCCCGCGCTCGCCTGAGCCAAACCGCAGGCCAATCGACGAACGACAAGCCTGAACCGACGGGCGTGTTCGACAAGGCGACGATCTGCGCCGATTGACGGGTCATGGCTGCCCATACCCTCCACCCGTGAACTCACCCGGATCCCCGATGCCGCGAGCCGGGCGTCGCGCGATCGTGTGGTCAATCGCGGCGTTCTGGAGCCTGCATCTGCTCGTGCTCGCCGCAATCTCGGCGGCAAGCTCGCAGGATCCCGCGGGGGTTCTCGCCAGGCGCATGGGGCTTGTCGTGATCGCCGCAGGCCTTTGCTACGCCATCCACCTCGTCCTGCGGCCTGTTCGCGCCCGGCCCTTCTGGCAGATGGCGCTGATCGCCGGCGCGTTGGCGCTGGTCGGCGCGGCGATCTACGGTGCGGTGACGACGGCGATCCTCTACTACGGCATCGGCTATCCCGACATGCCCTACAAGGGCCCGCTGCGCCCCTACACGATGAGCATGTTCATCGAGGATGCGTTCCTGTGGCTCTACTCGTTCTTCTCGTGGACGGCGCTCTACCTCGCGCTGGTCTACCAGTTCGACTTGCGTGAGCGCGAGCGGCTGCTCGCCCAGGTCGAAGCGCTGGCCCACAAGGCACAGGTCCGCGCGCTGCGTTATCAGATCAACCCGCACTTCCTGTTCAACACGCTGAACTCCATCTCGGCGATGATCTGGGAAAAGGACCTGCAGCGCGCCGAGGAGATGGTGCTCGGCCTCTCATCCTTCCTACGCACCACCTTGGGGATCGACCCGTCCGAGGACGTGACCCTGGCGCAGGAGATCGCGTTGCAGCGGCTGTACCTCGACATCGAGCAGATCCGCTACCCCGAGCGGCTGAAGGTCGAGATCGACATCCCCGCCGAACTCCAGGACGCCCGCGTGCCCAGCCTGATCCTCCAGCCGCTGGTGGAGAACGCGATCAAGTATGGCGTTGCCCGCTCCTCCAGCACCACCAAACTGCGCATCGCCGCGCAGCACAGCCGCGACGCGCTGATGCTCTGCGTGGAAGACGATGCGCATCCCAGCTCCAAGGAGGCCCCAACCAGCACGGGCTTGGGCCTCCTCAACGTCCGTCAGCGTCTCGCCACCCGGTTCGGCGAGCGCTGGTCCCTCAACGCCGCACCGGGAGGGTCACGCGGCTTCCGCGTCGACCTCGGCATTCCCTTGAGGTACGCATGATGACCTTACGTGTCCTGATCGTCGACGACGAACCCCTCGCCCGCCGCCGCAACGCCACCATGCTGCGCCATATCGATGGCGTGGAGATCGCCGGCGAGGCCGAGGATGGCGAGCAAGCCATCCGCATGATCCGCGAACTCACGCCCGATGTGGTCCTGCTCGACATCAAGATGCCGGGCATGAGCGGGTTCGAATGCCTAACCATGCTCGATCCGAAGGTGCTGCCGATCGTCGTCTTCGTGACGGCGTTCGACCACTATGCGGTGAAGGCGTTTGACGTCTCGGCGGTCGATTACCTGCTCAAGCCAGTGTCGTTCGACCGCATGCGCTCGGCGATCGTGCGGGCGCGTAATGCGCTCGAAACCCGCGATGCCGACAGCCGCATGGCCGAGATGACCGGCGTCATCGCCGCACTGCGCACCGAACCCGAGGAGCGGCCAGCGACTCCCGCCTACGACACCGAGTTCTGGGTGCCCCGCCGCGGCGAGTTCGTCCGCGTGCCCGCCGCGCAGATCGACTGGGTCGAAGCCGAGCGCGACTACGTGCGCCTACACACCCGCACCACCAGCCTGCTCCTGCGCGAGACGATGGCGAGCATGGAAGCCCGGCTCGATCCGATGCAGTTCCTGCGCGTGCACCGCTCGGCCATCGTGCGCCAGTCCCTGATCAGCGCAATTCGCCAGGGCGGCTACGGCACGATCAAGCTGGGCTTGACCACGGGTGTGGAGGTGCCGATCGGGCGGACTTACACGGCGCGGGTGCGGCAACTGCTGTCGCGGCGCGACTTGGCGGCTTGAGGCGGGCGAAGCACTCCGCCTACTCGCCCGTCTGCTCGCCCACACCCACTCACTTCGTCATCCCCGCGACGGCGGGGATTTCCTGACCTCGCGTAACAAGAGCCACCTGGAGATGAATGCCTGCCGTCGCGGGGACGACGACGCTTTAGCGAGCATGCGGGCGCGTCACGCTTGCGGCTGTCCAAGCCACTAGCCGTTATAAAAAGATTGGTGCGCCCGACAGGATTCGAACCTGTGGCCCCTAGATTAGGAATCTAGTGCTCTATCCTGCTGAGCTACGGGCGCACGCGAGCGCTTCTTACGCAGCGAGCGCCGAATTGGCAATCAGTTCGCCTGCTCGGGCGGCACGACCGGAAACGGCAGCGGGGCAACCGCGATGCCCTCTTCCAGCAGCTCCTTCGCTTCGGCGATCGTCGCCTGGCCGTGGATGATCTCGGCCTCCCGCTCACCATAATGCATGGCGCGCGCGTCCTCCGCAAAGCTCTCGCCGACGAAGCGCGATGACTTCAGCGCTTCGGCCTGCATGCTGGCGAGCTTGTGCATCAGCGCCACCGCTTCGGGCGGCAGCGGCGCGGAAGCGACGGGCGCCGGCGTATTTGCCTCGGGCACGGGACGCTTTGGACGGGTGGCGCGCACGGGTTCGGGCAATTGGTTACCCTTGCGAGCGACGCGCGGCGCCATCAGCGCCTTGCCGACTTCCGCCGAGCCGCAATGTGGGCAGGTCAGCAGCCCGCGCTCCTGCTGGCGCGCAAAGTCGTCCGACGAGCCGAACCAGCCCTCGAACTTGTGCGCCCCTGCGCGGCATTCCAGATCGTAGACAATCATCGCGCGCGCCTAATTGGCGATCGCGCGGCGGTTGGCAAGGCTCGGCAATTGCGACCGAACGTCGGCGATGCGCGTGCGGTCGATCTCGGCAAAACCCACGCCCGGTGCGTCGCCACCCATGTCGAGCAGCACCTCGCCCCACGGATCGATCGCCAGGCTGTGCCCGTATGTTGCCCGCCCATCCTCGTGTCGCCCGACCTGCGCTGCGGCCAGGACGTAGGCGCTCGCCTCCACGGCCCGCGCGCGCTGGAGCAAGTGCCAGTGCGCGGCTCCGGTCGGCACCGTAAAGGCCGCTGGAATGGCGATGACGTCGCATTGCGCCCGGCCGAGCGCCTCGAACAACGCGGGGAAGCGAATGTCGTAGCAGATTGCCAGGCCAAGCCGCCCGAGCGGCGTCTCGACCGTCGTGACGCTCTCGCCCGCCGCATAGGCGTTCGATTCGCGCCAGGACTCGCCCGTGGCGAGGTCGACGTCGAACATGTGCATCTTGTCGTAGCGCGCCACGATCTCGCCAGCATCGTCGATGACGAAAGACCGGTTCGCCCACCGCCCGTCTTCGCGGGCGACCGCCAACGATCCCAACGCCACCCACACGCCCTCACGCGCCGCCGCTTCGCGCGCCGCGGCAAGCACACGGTCGTCGTCCTCCCGCACGATTGCGGCCGCGGCGCGCTTGCGATCGCGGTCGAGCAGGCCGGACATCTCGGGCGTAAACAGCATCGCCGCTCCGCCCGCCTTGGCCTGCGCCACAGCATCGACGATCGCCGCGGCGTTCGCAGCCGGGTCGATGCCCGTGGTCATCTGAAGGATCGCTGCGCGTGCCATGCCGGCGGTCAGATCCCCAGCAAGGTGTCGAGTTGGCCCTGGCTGTCGAGGGCACTGATGTCGTCAAAGCCACCCAGCGCCTTGCCACCCACCAACACCTGCGGAACGGTCCGCGCACCGGGCACACGCTCGAGCATTTCCGCCTTCTTGGGCCCGCCCATGGTCACGTCGAATTCCTCGTAGGACACGCCCTTTTTGTCGAGCAGCGACTTGGCGGCGACGCAATAGGGGCAGCCCCACTTGGTGTATATCTCGACCTTTTCAGCCATCTGACTCACTGTCCTTTTTTGCTTTTGCAGACCCACTTGAAACGCGTGACGCCTGCCATATCTTGGCGTTCGAGCGATCGCCCGCAAGGGGATAGCTCGCTAGTGAGGCGCCGGGTTCCCGGGCCTCACCCCACACGAAGATTGCTCATTGGAGGATTTTTGTCATGAACCGTATCGACTTTTCGCCCTATCGCCGCACCATGGTCGGCTTCGACCGCCTGTTCGACATGATCGAGAACCAGGCCCGGGTGCAAGGCGGGGACAAGTACCCCCCCTTCAACATCGAGCGCCGCGGCAGCGACGCCTATCGCATCACCCTCGCAGTCGCCGGGTTTAAGCCCGCCGACATCGACATCACGGCGCAGGCCAACCTGCTGGTGGTGAAGGGCCAGAAGCCCGACGAGGATGGCGAAGGCCAGTTCCTGCACGTCGGCATCGCCCAGCGCGGGTTCGAGCGTCGCTTTGAGCTGGCGGACTACGTCCGCGTGCAGAACGCCGACCTTGCCGATGGGCTGCTCGTGATCGACCTCGTGCGCGAAGTGCCCGAGGCGATGAAGCCCAAGAAGATCGCGATCGGCGGCAACACCCTGACCGTGGTCGAAGGCCAGAAGGACGGGGAGGCAGCGGCAGCATAAGCTGCACTGACTTGCCGAAATGACGGGGGCGGTCCGGGTGATCCGGGCCGCCCTTTTTGCGTCTGCGAGGTTGCCCGGGAGCAAGTCGCACCATTTTGGTGGAAGGTCCAAGGGCGTTTGCACATCCGTTGATCGGCCAAGGTCGCGATCTCAAGGGCAGCACCCAGGCGCTTCCACCAAGAGTTTGGGGGTGTCGCGTTCCCCTGTGGCTAAACGGCGGGATCTTCCGTCCCAACACGTTACGGCAGGAACCGAGGCGATCGCCCACACGGGCCCGCCTCTTTCCAGTACATCACGCAGAGCCGAGGTGGGGAACGGGTGTGAGTGTAAGCGGGACTGCGAAGCGGTTGGACGAGCGGGTACACACCCTCGATGGTCTGCGCGGCGTCGCCGCATGCCTGGTGGCCTTGTACCACTTCTCGCACCCGCTAGCGCCTGCGGGCTACATCGCCGTCGACTTGTTCTTCATAATGAGCGGCTATGTGATCGCGCAAGCCTATACCGTTCGTCTTGAGCGCGGCCTCGGTGCGCCTGACTTCCTGCGCATGAGGCTGCTTCGGCTCTATCCCCTCTACGCCGTCGGACTTGTTCTAGGGCTGGTGGTGACGACCCTGTTAGGCCTGCTGCCGCTCAAGCAAACCCTCGCCAGCCTTGCTGCGAATTCGCTCATGCTGCCCGCGCCGCTTCTGCACGGCGGCTACCTATATCCATTTAATCCCGCGAGTTGGTCGCTCTTCTTCGAGCTCGTGATCAATCTTGCCTTCGCGCTGTGGATGTTCAAGGCCAGGAGTTGGACGCTTACCCTAATCATGCTGGCCGCAGCCATTGTCATGGTCCCGATCGCGCCAGGGCATTACAACCTCAATGTGGGTTTCAGGATCCTGCCGGAACAGATCATCGGCGCGACAGCGCGGGTATGCTTCTCCTTCTCAGCGGGCATTCTGGTCTATCGCTGGCAGCAAGGCCGCGTTCGCACCGGGAGTTGGCTTGCCGTCGTGCTGTTGCTGCTCACCGTCGCAGTGCTCATGTTATCGGTTCCCACATCCTGCCAGGCCGGGCGCGATCTGCTCCTCGTGCTGATCGTTTCGCCACTGCTCGTCATCGTGGGGGTTCGGATCGACCCGCCGGCGAGCCTGCTGCCGGTCTTCCGGTACCTGGGCGACATCTCCTATGCACTGTATGCCGTGCACATGGCGGTCGTGAACGCATGGCTGCTGTGGAGACCGGGTGACGATCACACCGCAGCGTCCAGCATTATCGCGTACCTGCTGCTGATCATCGTGCTGGCGACCGGATTGGAGCACTTCTTCGACAAGCCGGTGCGGCTATACCTCGCGCGACGCCGCCGCATCGCCACAAGTGCGATACCGCAGTCTGTGTAGCTGACTTTCAACAGCCCTTCTCTCTTCATCGCCGGGCCGAACGATCGATCCTCTCACCTCGCCTAATAAAAGACCAGGCGGGCATCCTACCTACCCGGGAACGACGAGGATGAGAGACCTGAGGAAGAGAGCGATACCGACGGAGCCTGCATCGACTCAGGCTTTAAGGCTGTGACCGCCGTATGCGCGCCCGCCCAGATCAGACCAGACGCGCCTGCTGTACGGCTGCTTCGATGAACCCGGCGAACAGCGGATGCGGCTCGAAGGGCTTGCTCTTCAGTTCCGGATGGAACTGCACGCCGATGAACCAGGGATGGTCCGGCCGCTCGACGATCTCGGGCAGCAGGCCATCGGGTGACATGCCCGAGAAGATCAGCCCATTGCCTTCAAGCGCCTCTCGATAGGTGCCGTTCACTTCGTAGCGGTGGCGGTGGCGCTCCGAGATCTGCGAGGCGCCATAGATCGACGCGACGCGGCTGTTGCCGGTCAGCTCGGCCGGATAGGCGCCGACGCGCATCGTGCCGCCAAGGTCACCGCCGGCGGCTCGCTGCTGCAGGCCGTCCTTGCTCATCCACTCGGTGATGATGCCGACCACCGGCTCGTTGGTCTCCCCGAACTCGGTGGACGAGGCATCGGCGATTCCCGCCGCGCGCGCGCCTTCGATGCAGGCCATCTGCATGCCTAGGCAAATGCCGAAGAACGGCACCTGTCGCTCGCGCGCGAAACGGACGCTGGCGATCTTGCCCTCGGTGCCACGCTCGCCAAAACCGCCGGGTACGAGGATGCCGTGCATTGGCTCGAGCAGCGCGGCGATCTCGGATTTGTCCTCACGCTCGAAGATCTCGGCGTCGATCCAGTTGATATGGACCTTCACCTTGTTGGCGATCCCGCCGTGGAGCAGCGCCTCGTTCAGCGACTTGTAGGCATCGGGCAGGCCGACGTACTTGCCGACGACGCCGATCGTCACCTCGCCCTCGGGGTTCTGGTAGCGATCGACGATCTCGGTCCAGCGCGCGAGCGGCGGGGCGGGCGCCGTCATCCCGAAGTGGTGCAGCACCTCCGCATCCAGCCCCTCGGCATGGTACTGGAGCGGCACCGAGTAGATGTTGGGCGCGTCGAGCGCGGGGATCACCGCCTCGCGCCGCACGTTGCAGAACAGCGCGATCTTTGCGCGCTCGTTCTCGGGCAGCGGACGCTCGCAGCGACACAGCAGGATGTCGGGCTGGATGCCCAAGCCGGTCAGCTCGCGCACCGAGTGCTGCGTCGGCTTGGTCTTCAGCTCGCCCGCAGCGGCGATGTAAGGCACCAGCGTCACGTGCACGAAGCAAGTCTGCTCGCGCCCTAGTTCGTTTCGCAGCTGGCGGAGCGCCTCGATGAACGGCAGGCTCTCGATGTCGCCTACGGTGCCGCCGATCTCGCACAGAACGAAGTCGAGGTCATCGGTGTCGGCCTGCGCGAACTGCTTGATGGCGTCGGTGACGTGCGGGATCACCTGGACGGTCGCGCCGAGGTAATCGCCGCGGCGCTCCTTGGCGATGATGTCGCGGTAGATGCGGCCCGAGGTGATGTTGTCGCCCTGGTGCGCCGACACGCCGGTGAAGCGCTCATAGTGGCCAAGGTCGAGATCGGTTTCGGCACCATCATCGGTGACGTAGACTTCGCCGTGCTGGTACGGGCTCATCGTGCCAGGATCGACGTTCAGATAGGGATCGAACTTGCGAATGCGGACCTTGAATCCGCGCGCTTGCAGCAGCGCCGCCAGGCTCGCCGCCATGAGGCCCTTGCCCAGCGAGGAGACCACGCCGCCGGTGATGAAAATATGCCGCGCCATGGGAGATGGGCCTTAAAACGCAAGGAGGCACCTGGGCAAGCGCCCGGAACCTCAGTCCACAACAAATGAAGCTCAAGCGAGGGCTCGGCGCGCCGAGCCCCGCGATCGATCAGGCCGGCTTACTTCGCGGCCGAACCTGCCAGCGGGTCGTTAGCCGGGACCGGGCTGGCCGGCGCCCGCTCGACCGGCGCGGGCGCCGCGCCCGGGTTGGTAGTGCCGGCGAGCGGATCGGCCGGCGCATGCACGGGCGCATTGCGCTGCAAGGAGGTATCGAGCTGGCGCCCGGTCGTCACGTCCACCGCCAGCGCGGCCAGGATGATGCTGAGCACGACAAACAGCGTCGCCAGCACGGCCGTGGCGCGCGTCAGGAAATTGGCCGCGCCGCGTGCCGACATCAGCCCCGAAGGGTTGCCGCCGCCAGTGCCGAGGCCACCGCCTTCCGACTGCTGCATGAGGATCACGCCCACCAAGGCGGCGGCGATCAGCGCCTGGACAACGGTCAGGAACGTAAACATGCAATCTTCCAGATAAGTCGCGAACGATCAGGGCCGCTCGCCATTACGCCCGCGCAGATAGGCTTTTGGCCGCGATGGTGCAAGCGGGTGTGCTGCCAGCGAGAGCGCACAAGCCGCTCTCCACCTTCGGCTAGGCTGCAAGCAGCCAAGCCTGTGTATCCTCTCCCCGTCCGGAGAGAGGGAGCACGTCAGGACTCTTCCAGCGCAGCAGCTGCGCCGACGATCGCCAGGAAGCTTTCGGCGGTCAGGCTCGCGCCGCCAACCAAGGCGCCGCCGACGTCGGGGATCGACAGCAGTTCGCCCGCGTTGTCCGCCTTGACCGAGCCCCCGTAGAGGATGCGCACGGCCGCGCCGGCCTCGCCGTAGATCGCGACCAGCTTGCCGCGGATGGCCTTGTGCATGGCAGCGACGTCTTCGACTGACGGAACCCGGCCGGTGCCGATGGCCCAGACAGGTTCATAAGCGACCGTCAGCTTATCCACCGCGCCGTCGACCTGCGGGCACGATCCGTCCAGCTGCGCGCCGACCACGCTCTCGGCATTGCCGGCGTCGCGCTCTGCCTCGATCTCGCCAACGCACAGGATTACTGCCAGCCCGGCCGCAAGCGCTGCCTCGCCCTTGGCACGCACGGTCGCATCGTCTTCCCCATGCAGCGTGCGCCGTTCGGAGTGCCCGACGATCGTGAAGTCCGCGCCCGCATCCTTCAGCATGGCGGCGGAGATATCGCCGGTGAAGGCGCCGCTATCCTTGACGTGGCAGTCCTGCCCGCCAACGCCGATCAGCTCCACCGCCTCGCGCGTGCGGTGGATCAGCGTGGCCGGCGGCGCCACTGCGACCTGCACCTTGGGCAGGCGCGCCGCGCCCCGATCGATTGCCCGCGCCTCGCTGAGGATCGCGCGCGTGCCGTTCATTTTCCAATTGCCGACGATGTAAGGCAGACTTGCCATCATGAACCCTTGTCTACGAGCCGACTCGTTGAAAGCGGCTCCCCCTGTTACCCGGCAGCTAGGACAGGGCCGCCCGGCTTGTCAAAGCGAGCGCGCCCGCTTTGCGACGACACGTCGTCCAGCGATGGGATCGTTCGCCCCTCTCCTTGCAAGCCGGCCGCGCACAAGTTTGCCGCGCGCCATTGCAGGAAGCCGCGTTGGCACTTAAAGCGTCGCCGCCCGGGCGCGAGCGTACTGTTTCGCGCCTACCCGACACGTCTCACTTGCTGAACGGCTCTCTCGCGCATGCTCCATTTCTTCCGCACCCTCATCAAGTCGAAGATCGGCGCCATCGTGGCGATCGTCGTGCTCGGCGTGATCGCGCTGTCGTTCGTCGCCGGCGACATCGGCGGCAATCGTAGCCTGGGCGGTGCAGGCAGCGGCGTCATCGCAGAAGTGGGCGGGGAGGACATCACCTCGGCCGACCTCAATCGCGAGGCGAACGACGCCTTGCAGCGGGTGCGCCAGCAGGACGCCAACCTGTCGATGGCCGGCCTGGTTGCCCGCGGTGGCCTCCAGATCCTGCTGAACGACCTCGTCGACCTCAATGCGCTCTACGCGTTCGGCAAGGACCATGGCGTCATCGCCGGCGACCGGCTGATCGACAGCGAGTTGCAGCGTGCAGGCGCCTTGCAGCCCAACGCCATCCCGCGCCAGTCGGTGGCGACGCGCCTGGTTGCACGCCAGCTGCTCTCGCCGGCCGAATACGGCGCCGTCATGCCTCGCGAACTGGCCTGGCGCTATGGCCAGCTGCTGGGCGAGCGGCGCATCGGCTCCGTCGCCGTGCTGCCCGCCCTCAGCTTCGCGCCGGAAAAGGCACCAAGCACGGCACAGCTGTCGAATTACTACAAGGCGCACACCAGCACCTTCATCCGCCCCGAGCGCCGCGTGATCCGCTTCACGACGTTCGGCCCCGACGTGGTGAAGAACGTGCCGGCGCCGACCGATGCGGAAATCGCCAAGAGGTACGAGGCCAACAAGGCGCTCTATGCCGCGCTGGAGCGCCGCGCCGTCACCCAGCTCGTCGTTCCGACAGAGGCCGCAGCCAAGGCGATCGTCGCCGAGGTCACCGGTGGCAAGACGCTGGAGGCCTCCGCTGCGCAGAAGGGACTCGCCGCCGCCAAGGTCGGTCCGTTGAGCAAGCAGGACTTCACCGCCCAGTCCTCCGCAGCGGTGGCCGATGCGGTGTTTGCCGCTCCCAAGGGCCAGCTCGTTACGGCGCGCAGCCCGCTGGGCTGGTACGTCGTGCGGGTCGAAGCGATCGACCAGCGCGCCGGCCGCTCCCTCGAAGAGGTCAAGGGCGAGATCGCGACTGCGCTCGCCGCCGACAAGCGCCGCAGCGTGATCAGCGATTTCGTCGCCAAGGTCGAAGAACAGTTCGAAGGTGGCGCCAACTTGCCCGAGGTCGCCAAGAACCTCGGCCTGCAAGTGCAGACCACACCTCCGCTGACGGCCGATGGCGCGGTCTACAACCAGCCCGGGGCCGCAATCTCGCCAGCGCTCAAGCCCGTACTCAAGACCGCTTTCACCATGGCGGAGAACGAACCGCAGGTGGCCGAGGCGGAGCCGGGCAAGACGTTCGTGCTCTATGACGTGACCGCGGTTGCGCCTTCCGCGCCGGCGCCGTTCAACGAGATCGTGCAGGACGTGAAGGTCGCCTATGCGCTCGATATCGGTGCGGCGACGGCCAAGGCACAGGCGCTGGCGATCCAGGCTGCCGTGCGTAAGGGTGAGAAGCTCGACGCCGCGATCGCCAAGATCGGCAAGAAGCTTCCGCCGATCGAACGTGTCGGCATGACCCGGCCCGAGCTCGCGCAGATCCAGCGCTCGGGCCGCCAGGTGCCGCCGCCGGTGCGCCTGCTATTCGCCATGGCCCGCGGTACCGTGAAGGTGCAGGAAGCGCCGCAGAAGCGTGGCTGGTTCGTGGTCGTGCTCGACAGCATCGAGCCCGGCAAGATCGATCGCAACGATCCCTCGATCGCCAATGCCCAGCGTGAGCTCGGCAAGGTGGCGGGCGGGGAATATGCCGAGACGCTGCGCAAGGCGATCACCAAGAGCGTCGGCGTCAAGCGCAACGAGGCGGCTTTGGCAGCCCTGCGCGACGAGCTCTCCGGCAAGAGCGCCGAGTGAGCGCCGGCCACACGGCCGCGACCTCCGGCGGCGAGACGCTTCAGCGCGGTTCGGCCGCTGCAGCGCTAAGCGCGGGCAAGCCCTCGCTGGTGTGGAAGCGCCTGGTTGCCGACACCGAGACACCTGTGGGCGCCGCCCTCAAGCTGTTCGAACCCGAGCGCGGCGACTTCCTGCTGGAATCGGTCGAAGGCGGCGAGACGCGCGGGCGCTACAGCTTGCTAGGGCTCGATCCCGATCTGGTGTTCCGCGCCGACCGCGACGGCTGTTCGGTGAACCGCGCGTGGCAGGCCGATCGCGGGGCTTTCTCGCCCTTGTCCGGCGGCAGCCTAGTGGAACTGCGCGCATTGGTGGAAGCCTGTCGCATCGATGTGCCGGCCGAGCTGCCCAAGGCGCTGGCGTGTCTCGTCGGCTACTTCGGCTACGAGACGATCGGCCTTGTCGAAACGCTGCCCCGCGCCGCGCAGAGCGCGCTCGAGCTGCCCGACATGCTGTTCGTGCGCCCGTCGCTTATCCTGGTATTCGACCGCCTGAGCGACGAGCTGTTCTGCGTCGCCCCGATCTGGCCCGAGCGCGTTGGAGCTAGTCCGGAGACGGCGATCACCGCGGCGGAGGAGCGCATCGACGAAGCCCTGCGTCGCCTTGCGCGGCCGGTGCCCGCCACCGCGCCGCTGGCGAACGAGGTCGAGCCCGAACGTACCCCGGTGATGGCGCCCGAGGACTACAAGGCCATGGTCCTGCGCGCCAAGGAGTACATCTCTGCGGGGGATATCTTCCAGGTCGTGCTCGCTCAGCGTTTCACTTGCCCGTTCCCGCTGCCGCCGATTGCGCTCTATCGCGCGCTGCGCCGGGTGAACCCCTCGCCCTTCCTCTACTTCCTCGACTTGCCCGGCTTCGCGCTGATCGGCTCCAGTCCCGAGATCCTGGTGCGCGTGCGCGATGGCGAGGTCACCATCCGCCCGATCGCCGGCACCCGCCCGCGTGGCGCGACGCCGGCCGAGGACCGCGCCAACGAAGCCAGCCTGCTCGCCGATCCCAAGGAGCGCGCCGAGCACCTGATGCTTCTCGACCTGGGCCGCAACGACGTCGGCCGTGTGGCCGCGGCAGGCACGGTGGAAGTGACCGACAGCTACATGGTCGAGCACTACAGCCACGTCATGCACATCGTCTCGAACGTGACCGGGCGCCTCGACACTGCGAAACACGATGCGATCGATGCGGTATTCGCTGGCTTCCCCGCCGGCACCGTCTCGGGCGCGCCTAAAGTGCGCGCCTGCGAAGTCATCGCCGAACTCGAGCCCGAGACGCGCGGGGCGTATGCCGGCGGCGTCGGCTACTTCGCGCCCGACGGCTCGGTCGATTCGTGCATCGTCCTGCGCACCGGCGTGCTCAAGGACGGCGTGCTCCACGTCCAGGCCGGCGCGGGCATCGTCGCCGACAGCGATCCGGCCTCCGAGCAGCGCGAGTGCGAAGCGAAGTCTGGCGCGCTCTTCGCCGCCGCCCGCGAAGCCATCCGCGTCGCGGGGGAACCCGCGTTCGGGCAGTAGGGTGCTGCAACGGATCAGGTCATCGTCGTCCCGAGCTCGACCCGGGACGATGCTGATGCTCGCTCTCGCGCTTGCCGCCTGCAGCGACCCGCAGCCCAAAGCCGCTGCCAAGGCCCCGCCGCCGCCACCCTGCTCCAGCGCGACGTTCGAGGGCACTCCGCTCACGCACTGCATCGCAGACCCGGCGCTGCACACCATTCGCATCGTGCTCGGGCCCAAGGGCAAGCCATACCGCAGCCTGTCCGAACTCGCCGTCGCGCTTGGGCCCAAGTCGAGCCAGGTGGCCTTCGCCATGAACGGCGGCATGTTCGACGAAGCGGGCCTGCCGATCGGCTACTACGTCGAGAACGGGACACGCACCCACGCGCTCAATCGCAACGAGGGCTGGGGCAACTTCCACCTCCAGCCCAATGGCGTGTTCTTCGGCACCGGCACCCGCTGGGAAGTCCGCACCGCGGCCGACTTCGAGAGCCACGTCGGGCATCGTCCCCAGTTCGGCACCCAATCCGGCCCGATGCTGGTGATCGCCGGCAAGCTGCACCCGCGCATCGACAACGATGGCCCCTCGCAGAAGCTGCGCAACGCTGTCGGCGTCGACAAGCAGGGCCGCGCGCACTTCGTCATCAGCGAGGCGCCGATCTCCTTCGGCAAGCTCGCCCGCTACTTCCGCGACGAGCTGCACACACCCAACGCCCTCTTCCTCGACGGTAGCGTCTCCTCGCTCTGGGATCCGCGCATGGGCCGCGTCGACGGCGGCCCGCCGCTAGGCCCCCTGATCGTCGTGGAGAAAAAGTTGATCGTCGGCGAGAAAAGGGCGAAGGCACACCCATGATCCTGGTCATCGACAACTACGACAGCTTCACCTGGAACCTGGTCCACTACATCATGGAACTGGGTGCGGAAGTGGAGGTCGTGCGCAACGATGCCCTGTCCGCCGGCCAGGCGATCACCAGCGGCGCACAGGGGTTCCTCATCTCGCCCGGGCCCTGCACGCCCAACGAGGCAGGTATCAGCCTCGACCTCGTCGGCGCTGCGGCTGACGCTAAGCTGCCCCTCCTCGGCGTGTGCCTGGGCCACCAAGCGATCGGCCAGCACTTCGGCGGCAGCGTCGTGCGCGGCGGGCTGATGCATGGCAAGACCTCGCCGGTCACCCACGACGACAGCGGCGTCTTTGCCGGCATCCCGACGCCATTCACCGCCACCCGCTACCACTCGCTGATCGTCGAGGACATTCCGGGAAGCCTGCAGGTCAATGCCCGCTCAGACGATGGCCATGTCATGGGCTTTCGCCATGCCGAACTGCCGATCCACGGCGTGCAGTTCCATCCCGAAAGCATCGCCACCGAGCACGGCCACGCCATGCTCGCAAACTTCCTGAAGCTCTGCGGCATCGACGCCAAGCTGCCCGAACGCCTCGACGCATGAGCGTCCTGACCACGCCCACCGTCGCCGAAACCGAAGAGCTGTTCGGGCGCATGCTCGACGGCGACATGCACGATGCCGAGATCACCGAAGTGCTGCTCGGCATGTCGGACCGCAAGGAAACTGCCGAGGACATCGCGGGTGCCGTGCTCGCCATGCGTGCGCGGATGATCCCGGTGGCGGCGCCCGCCAACGCGATCGACGTCTGCGGCACCGGCGGCGATGGCCAGCACAGCCTCAACGTATCAACGGCCGTCGCGATCGTCGTGGCGGCGTGCGGCGTGCCGGTTGCGAAGCACGGCAACCGCGCGGCCTCGTCCAAGGCTGGCGGCGCCGACACGCTGGAAGCACTCGGCCTCGACCTCGACCGCGCCAGCGAGCGAGCGGAGGAGACGCTGGCAGACATGGGCCTGGCGTTCCTGTTCGCGCAAAAGCACCATCCCGCGCTCGCCCGTATCGCTCCGATCCGCAAGGCCATTGGCAAGCGCACCATCTTCAACCTGACCGGTCCGCTCGCCAACCCGGCCGGCGTAACCCGCCAACTCGTCGGCGTCGCCAACCCCGTCTACGTCCCGATCTATCGCGATGCGATGGCGATGGTCGGCACTGGCGCCGCCCTCGTCGTCGGCGGCGAAGAGGGCCTGGATGAGCTCTCGATCGATGGCGCCAGCGTCGTCGCCGCTCTCAATTGTGCCGACGTCGCAACCCGCATCACCCCGGCTGACGCCGGTCTCGCCAGCCACCCGCTGGAGGAACTGCGCGGCGGCGACGCTGCCTACAACGCAGCCGCCCTGCGCCGATTGCTCGATGGCGAGCCCGGCGCCTATCGCGACGCGGTGCTGTTCAACGCCGCCGCCGCGCTGATCCTGGCGGGCGAGGCAAGCGACTGGCGCGATGGTGTCGAGGAGGCCGCCGAGATCATCGACAAAGGGCTCGCCAAGTCGCTGCTCGACTGCTGGATCCAGACCACCTCCAGCTAACCCCAGCATCTCAGCGGAAATATCGATGTCCGACAAGCTTTCCGAAATCTGCGCCACCAAGCGCGAGGAAGTCACGCAGCGGCAAGGTTATGCGACGATCGCCGACCTCGACGCGCGCGCGACCGAGCAGACCGCACCGCGCGGCTTTCGCCGGGCACTTGAGGCCAAGGCCGGTTCAGGCTTCGCTCTGATTGCAGAGATCAAGAAAGCTTCGCCGTCCAAAGGCTTGATCCGCGACGATTTTCGTCCTGCAGAGCACGCGCTCGCCTACCAGCACGGCGGTGCAGCCTGCCTTTCGGTCCTGACCGACGCTCCGTACTTCCAGGGCCATGAAGACTACCTGATGGACGCGCGCGCAGCCTGCGATCTGCCGGTCTTGCGCAAGGACTTCATGATCGATCCCTGGCAGGTCGCCGAGGCTCGATCCATCGGGGCCGACGCGATCCTGATCATCGTCGCGGCGCTCGACGACACGCAAATGGTGGAGATCGAAGCGGCAGCGATCGAGCGTGGCATGGACGTCCTCGTCGAAGTTCACAATGAGAATGAGATGGACCGTGCTAACGGTTTGAAATCGCGCCTCATCGGCGTCAACAATCGCGATCTCAAGCGCTTCGCCACCGATGTCGCCACCACCGAGCGCCTCGCCCCACTCGCGCCCCAAGGCACGCTGCTGGTGAGCGAAAGCGGGATCAACAGCCACGCCGATCTCCAGCGCCTGGCCACCTGCGGCGCCCGCACCTTCCTCGTGGGCGAGAGCCTCATGCGCCAGCCCGATATCGAGGCTGCCACCCGCACCCTGCTGTTCGGCTGAGCTGCGAACGCCCTGTCCTACAGCGACACGCTCTGGCATGAGACCGGCATGACTCGCCTCGACGCCATCGCCTGCCCTGCCGAAGACCTGGAATCGGCGGAAATACTTTGCTTCTGGACACCGGCAATTGCGGCAACTGGCGCATGAGCAAGTCGCTGACCCACATCGACGCCGAAGGCACTGCGCGCATGGTCGACGTCGGCGCCAAGGCTGAAACGCAGCGCCTCGCAGTCGCTTCGGGGCGCATCCGCATGAGCGCCGAGGCGCTTGCCGCCATCCGCGCTGGCGACGCGCCCAAGGGCGATGTGCTGGGCACTGCCCGGATCGCCGGAATCATGGCCGCCAAGCGCACCGGGGATCTCATTCCCATGTGTCACCCTCTGGCGATCGACGCGGTCAATCTCGACTTCGCCTTCGAGGATGACGCCGTGCGCGCGACCGCCACCGTTTCGCTGACGGGTAGGACGGGCGTCGAGATGGAGGCGATCACCGCCGTCACCATCGCGCTCGTCACCGTCTACGACATGGCGAAGGCGCTCGACAAAGCGATGGTAATCGAAGGCGTGCGCCTGATCGAGAAGCGCGGCGGCAAGTCGGGCCACTGGCGCGCACCGTCAGCATGACTCGCGATCCACCGATCCCGCTGGAGGAGGCGCAGGCCCAACTTCTCGCGCTGGCGAGACCTATGCCGATCGAGCGTGTCGATGCCGACAGCGCGCTCGGCCGCTATCTCGCCGAACCGCTCCATGCCCGCCGAACGCAGCCGCCGGTCGCACTGTCCGCGATGGATGGCTATGCCGTGACCGAGGGCGATCTGGCCGGCCCGTGGCAGGTGATCGGCGAGAGTGCTGCGGGACATCCCTTTTCCGGCACTTTTGAGCCGGGCGAGGCGATCCGCATCTCTACCGGAGCGGTGCTGCCGACCGGCGCAGGTGCCGTCATCCTGCAGGAGGATCTCGCACGCGAAGGCGATCGCCTGACGCTTACCGGCGAGCCGCCCAGGCCTGCACACAAGCACATCCGGCCGTGCGGGATGGACTTCTCGGCCGGCGCCGAGGTTCTGCCGGTCGGCACCCGCATCGGCCCGGCGCAGCTCGCCCTGGCGATCAGCGCGGGCCACGCCTATGTCCCCGTCCGGCGGCGTCCCCGCGTCCTGGTTATGGACAGCGGTGACGAGCTGGCGGCCGATCCCGAAGATTGCGGCGCGCACCAAATCCCGGCCAGCAATGGCGCGATGCTTGCTTCGATGGCGCGCTCGGTCGCCTGCGACGTGCGCCGTATCGGCCCGGTACGCGATACCATGGACGCGCTCGCCGCCGCCTTTGCGCAAGGCGACGATGCCGACGTGATCGTCACCAGCGGCGGCGCATCGGTCGGCGACCATGACCTCGTGCGCCCTGCGTTGGAAGCGTGGGGCGCGCAGATCGGCTTCTGGCGCGTCGCGATCAAGCCCGGCAAACCGATCCTCGTGGCGACCCGGGAGGCCGGCGGCCGGCGCCAGATCATCCTGGGGTTGCCCGGCAATCCGGTCTCCAGCCACGTCACTGCGTACTTGTTCATGCTTCCGCTGCTGCGCGCTCTGTTCGGGGCGGCAGCGCCCCTGCCCCGGTCCGTGACGATGCGCCTGGCCGCACCGCTGCCCGCCAACGGCGGACGCCGGGCGTTCCTGCGCGCGGTCTGGGCCGACGATCTCGTTACCCCGCAGCAACTGCAGGACAGCAGCGCGCTGGCGTCGCTCGCGGCCAGCAATGTCCTTATCGATCGACCCGCAAATGCCGAGCCGGCGGCGGCTGGGGACGCCGTCCGGGCGTACTGGCTCGAAAATGGCGGGACGGCTTGACGACACCATTTTTGTTGCTTAATTGTTCGCCAATTGTTCACGAGAAGAACGCCTGAGGAGGCGGCGGACATGTTGACACGTAAGCAGCACGAATTGCTCCGGTTCATCCAGGTCCGCCTTGAGGAGACGGGCATCTCTCCCAGCTTCGAGGAGATGAAGGAGGCGCTGGATCTCAAGTCCAAGTCGGGCGTACACCGCCTGATCTCCGCACTGGAGGAACGCGGCTTCATCCGGCGCCTGCCCAACCGGGCGCGGGCGCTCGAAGTGCTCAAGCAGCCAGAAAATTTGGGTGCTCGCCCGCCGGCGCCACGTGCTGCTGCGAATACCACCGCCGCGAACAGCAACGATGCGGCGCGGCCGCGTGCGGCGGCTCCGCAGCCTGCGAACGATGTGATAGAGATTCCACTCCACGGCCGCATCGCTGCCGGTGTTCCGATCGAAGCGCTTGAGGGGCAGACCACCCTACCCGTTCCTGCCGCCTTGCTGGGTGCCGGTGAGCACTACGCACTGGAGGTTTCGGGCGATTCTATGATCGAAGCGGGCATCCTGGACGGTGACTTTGCTTTGGTGAAGCGCACCAGCACTGCACGCGATGGCGAGATCGTGGTCGCGCTCGTGCATGGCGAGGAAGCGACGCTCAAGTACTTGCGGCGCGAGAACGGGATGGTGTGCCTCGATCCCGCGAACGCCGCGTATGAGCCGCAGATCTACCGCACCGGTGACGTCGAGGTTCAGGGCAAGCTCGCCGGGCTGCTGCGCCGCTACAACTGAGTGGTGCGCTGATCTCCGGGTCAGCCCGGCGGTTTGGCCGGCGATGCTGGTGTGGCAGTCGGGCGAGGTCGCTTAGGCCTGTCCTCGACCACGCGCCACCAGCCATGATCGCCTTCGCCCTCGGCTACGGTGCGGACATGCGGCGCGCTCAAGTCGATGGCGAGGCCGCCTGTGCGGGCCAGCAGATTGCGATCGGCCTTGAGCCAGCGAGGCTGGCAACTGCGCGGAAGCCAACGATCCGCGACGACCAGGTCGACCCGCTCGCAGACCGCCGCCAGGGATCGTTCGGGGAGCACACCGTGCCCGAGTGTTAGCAACAGCCGCCATTCGCGGCCGCCCCGGGCTACCACAATCACGCAAGCATCGGAATTGCACCGCGCGCCCGGCCATGACGAAATGAGGACAGGCGCGCCGCTCATCCCAGCGATCTCGGTCAGGTTGTCGCGTACGAAGTCGCTCCTGGTCTCGCGCAAAATGTACAGGGTGGTGCCGTCGCCGGACATCAGACCGACATGCCGGCCATCCGAGGACACCAGCACATCGGCGGGGCGAGCGGCAAGCAGCAGGGCCACGCCGGCGCAAACAGGAAGCAGCCCAAGCCAGCGCACCTTGCTGCTCCACAATCCCAGCCAGAGTGCCCCGGCCACGAACAGCGCGAGCGCTTCACCGCCGAATGCCGGCATCACGGTCACCGACCCGGGCCTGCTCGCAACCCAGTGCGCGATGCCGGTCAGCAAGGCTACCGATTGGCTCGCGATCCACCATGCCGGTGCGCCCAGACCGACGACGTCGAGTACCAGCGCACCGAGCACCGCGGGCATGATCACCAGCGTCGTCAACGGGATGGCGACGATGTTGGCCAAAGCGCCGTAGAGTCCCGCGCGATGAAAATGGTACAAGCCGATCGGCATCAACGCCAACTCAATGACGACACCGGTGAGCAGCAGAATCGCGAGATGACGAAGTGCCCGCAGCAGCAGGCTCTCCTCGCGGGGCGCGATGAACGCGCGGATCGGTGCCGCACCCGACAGGGCGACGATCGCCAGAACCGCGGCAAAGCTCATCTGAAAGCTGGGTCCGATCACCGCCTCGGGCCATAGGAGCAGCACGAGGAAGGCCGCTATCGCCAGCATCCGCAGCGACAGCGCCTCACGGCCGAGCGCCAATGCGGCGAGGACGAGCAAGGCGCCGATGCAGGATCGCACGGTGGGGACTTGAGAGCCGCTGACGAGCGTGTAGCCAAGGCCAGCCAGGGCGCCGAACCCGGCAGCGATGACCGGCAAGCGCACGCGCAAGGTCAGCCATGGCCATAGTGCAAGCAGCCGCAGCGCAACGAAGTACACAGCGCCGATTACTGCGCTGACATGGAGCCCACTGATGGAGAGCAGATGCGCAAGGCCAGAGTCGCGCATCGCCTCTGTGTCCCCATCCGTGATCCCGCCCATGTCGCCAGTGACCAGCGCCGCGGCAATGCCCGCCTCGCTTGCATCGAGGCGAGCCCGCACATGCTCGTTCAGTGCGCTTTGCACTCCGCTCAGCCACACACCACCGCGTCCGCGCTCCAGCACGATCGGAGGTGATAGCGCAGACCCGGTCGCCGCCAGCCCGCTGAACCAGGCCGTGCGCGCGAAGTTGTAGCCGCCTGGCAGCATCGGCGCCGCGGGTGGTACCAAGCGCGCCCGAACCTGGACCAAAGCACCGGCGCGCAAAGGCCGCCCACCCGAACCCTGGTTATCGGACAGGTTCAAGCGAACGCGGATTGCGCGCGCCGTCTCAGGCTCCCGTGCTGCGAGGATGATGCGTGTGCGCTGCTGCGCAGGCTGCGGCTCCACTGCCAGGATCCGCCCTGTCAGCGTCGATACCATGGGCCGGGCAATCGGCTGAGCGCCCACGAGATGCGAGCGCATCCACACCGAACCACACCCGGCGGCGAGTACCAAAGGCACGATGATCCCGGCCGACCTCAGGTAAGGATAGTTGCCGCTGGATCGGAGGATTGCAGCGCAAGTCGCCGAGACAGCGAGGCAAAGCGCGAGCAGCGCCAACCACTGCCCGGCATGCGGGAGAGCGAACCAGAGGACGATCCCGCTGCCGAATGCCACCGCGAGCCACGGCGCGCGGTCGAACTGCGCGCCGCCAAGAAATTGCTCGATGGACTGCAAGGGCCTCGACAACCGCGCCGCACTGTTCCATGGCCGATGTTGCAATGCAGCGTTCTCCGGAGCGCCTTGGGGCAGGATATCTTGACGCGCGGCTCCGCTGGCCATGGCGCGCATTGGACAGGAAGGATCGAGTGATGGCAAGCGGCAGCGTAACGCAGGCCACGCCAGGCGGAAACGCCGGCGCCCGGCCGGTCGTCACGCGGTTTGCGCCCTCACCGACGGGTTACCTCCATATCGGCGGAGCTCGCACGGCGCTGTTCAACTGGCTCTATGCTCGTCATCATGGCGGCAAGTACCTCCTGCGCATTGAAGACACCGACCGCGCACGATCGACCGAGCCGGCGATCGGCGCCATCTTCGACGGCCTGAGCTGGCTCGGCCTCGACGGTGACGAGCCTGCGACCTTCCAGTTCGCCCGCTCCGCCCGCCATGCCGAAGTCGCGCACAAGCTGATCGAGGCCGGCCAGGCCTATCGCTGCTACATGACGCAAGAGGAGCTCGCCGCTCACCGTGCCAAGGCGCAGGAGGAGCGGCGGCCGTTCCGATTGCTCAGCGCATGGCGTGATGCCGACGCTGCCGAATACCCGTCCGATGCCCCCTATGTCGTGCGCGTCAAGGCTCCTCGGGATGGCGAAACCGTCATCGACGATCTGGTCCAAGGCCGCGTTACCGTCCGCAACGAAGAGATCGACGACTTCGTCCTGCTGCGCTCTGACGGTACCCCCACGTACATGCTGGCGGTGGTGGTGGATGATCACGACATGGGCGTGACCCACGTGATCCGGGGCGACGACCACCTCAACAACGCGTTCCGCCAATTGGCGATCATCGATGCGATGAGCGCCATCGAAGGCTGGGAGCGGCCGGTCTATGGGCATGTGCCGCTGATCCATGGATCGGACGGAGCAAAGCTTTCCAAGCGCCATGGAGCGCTGGGCGTCGACAGTTACCGTGACGACCTGGGCATCCTGCCCGAAGCCTTGTTTAACTACCTGCTGCGGCTTGGCTGGGGACATGGCGACGACGAGATCATCGCCCGCGAGCAGGCCGTCGAGTGGTTCGATATGGCCGACGTCGGCAAGTCGCCCTCCCGCTTCGATCTGGTCAAGCTCCAGAACCTCAATGGTCACTACATGCGCGAGGCGGATGATGCCCGCCTCGCCGCCATGGTCGCCGAACGCCTTGGTGGTACGCCGGACCTTGATCTGCTCACCCGCGCCATGCCGGTGCTCAAGGTGCGCGCGAAGGACATCAACGAACTCGCTGACGGGGCTGCGTTCCTGTTTGCGACGCGACCGCTGGCGCTCAGCGAGAAAGCGGCCGCGCTGCTGACCGACGACGCGCAAGAGCGCCTCGCCGTCATGCACGATCGACTTGCCACTCAGGCGCAATGGTTGGCCGAGCCGCTCGAGGCGGCACTGAAAACCATGGCCGAGGAGCTGGGGCTAGGCCTCGGCAAGCTGGCACAGCCCCTGCGAGCTGCCCTGACGGGTCAGACGACCTCGCCAGGAATCTTCGACGTTTTGGTTCTGCTCGGCCGGGACGAGAGCCTTGCGCGGATTGCCGCGCAGGCTAGCGCTTCGGCAGGGTCGCATGTCTAGGGAGTAAAGACACTTGGCTAACCAGGCAAAACTCACCATCGCTGGCAAGGATTTCGACTACCCGGTTCTGCAAGGCAGCGTCGGTCCGGATGTGATCGACATCCGCAAGCTCTATGCGCAGACCGGGCAGTTCACCTTCGATCCCGGCTTCACTTCGACGGCGGCTTGCGAATCCGCGCTGACCTACATTGATGGTGACGAAGGCGTCCTTCTGCACCGCGGTTATCCGATCGGGCAGCTTGCCGAGCAATCCAGCTTCATGGAAGTGTGCTACCTCCTGCTGAACGGCGAGCTGCCAAGCGGGGCCGAGCTCGACAACTTCTCCACCACTATTACCCGCCACACCATGCTGCACGAGCAGCTTGCAACGTTTTACCGCGGCTTCCGCCGTGACGCGCACCCGATGGCGATCATGTGCGGCGTGGTCGGTGCGCTTTCGGCGTTCTACCATGACAGCACCGACATTGCGGACCCCGAGCACCGCAAGATCAGCTCGCACCGTCTGATTGCCAAGATGCCGACGATCGCGGCGATGGCGTACAAGTACTCGGTCGGGCAGCCCTTCCTCTACCCCGACAACAATCTCAGCTACACCGGCAACTTCCTGCGCATGACGTTCGGTGTGCCCGCGGAGGAATATGAGGTGGTGCCGGCCGTGGAAAAGGCGATGGACCGGATCTTCATCCTCCATGCCGACCACGAGCAGAACGCCTCGACCTCGACCGTGCGGCTTGCCGGATCGTCGGGCGCAAACCCGTTCGCGTGCATCGCCGCGGGTATCGCCTGCCTGTGGGGTCCTGCGCATGGCGGCGCCAACGAAGCGGCGCTCAACATGCTCAAGGAGATCGGCACGCCGGACAAGATCCCGCACTACATCGAGCGTGCGAAGGACAAGAACGATCCGTTCCGCCTGATGGGCTTCGGCCACCGCGTGTACAAGAACTACGACCCCCGCGCGACGGTCATGCAGTCGACCGTGCGCGAAGTCTTCGAAGCGCTCAAGGTCGACGATCCGCTGTTCGAGACCGCGCTGCGCCTCGAGGAACTGGCGCTGAAGGACGACTACTTCATCGAGAAGAAGCTGTTCCCCAACGTCGATTTCTATTCGGGCGTGATCCTCTCGGCGATCGGCTTCCCGACCACGATGTTCACCGTGCTGTTCGCGCTGGCTCGCACCGTCGGCTGGGTTGCGCAATGGAACGAGATGATCAGCGATCCAGGCCAGAAGATCGGCCGTCCGCGCCAGCTCTACACCGGCCCGACGCAGCGCGACTACGTGCCGCTCGACCAGCGCTGAGCCAGGCGCCGATCGGCGACGCTGCCTCGATTAGGAAAGGGCTCCGGTGCGAACCGGAGCCCTTTTTTGCTGAGACCGCCTTCCTGAGCAGGTAGCTTCTAAGCGCTGATCCTGCCGAACGGCATGAGCAGTTTGGCAAGGCTTGCCGCAGCCCGCCCGTCACCCTTGCGCAGCATGACCAGCAGTGCCGCGGCCTGTCTTTGCATCAGCCGATCGAAGACGTTGTCGGCGCTGGCAGCGACGGCCGCCTCCGCCAGGCGACGCGCTCCGGCCACATCCGCGGGATCGATCTGGATACGCTGCAGGCTGGCTAGCGCCGGAACGGCAGCATGATTGCCACCTAGCGCCAAGGCTCGACCAAGAGCGGTGTTGCCCGTTGCGGCCCGAGCGCCAAGCACGGTGCGCGCCATGAATGGCCCCAATTCGATCACCGCAGCAAGATGCCACCCGGCGAGCGCAAGGTGCGTCTCGGGGTTTCGCGGATCTGCCACGACGAGCGCTTCGAACTCACGTCTGGCAGCGATGACGTCGGCACGGCTGCGGGTAAGCTTACCGCGGTAACTGATGGCGAGGGCACGCTGCAGTCGTGCATTCTCGTCCCGCGGGTCGCGCTTGATCGCCGCGTCGGCCGAAGCGAGCGCCTGGCCTATCCGCGCGAGCGCCACACCCTTCTCGCGCGCACCGAACGCGGCACTCACCAGGATGTCACGCGCGCTTTCGGCGTGCACCGGCGTGCAGACAAGTGCGGAGCAGAGCCCCATCATCGCGGCGACATGCTTCATTCCGGGCTTCTCCCGCACGCGTTGGCGCGCACGCGTATGCTAAGCCACTGATGACGCGAAGCAATACCGAAAGCGGCGCCGGCGAAAGCGCGAGTAGTCATAAGCGGAGCAACTGCGTAAGCCGGATCACCGACATCGTGACGATTTCGCCGAGCTCTTAGAGGAATGTTAAGTATCCCTTATCAAGAATAAGCCACAAAACCCGCGTACTGAAACCTGGTCCCCCTAACGGAGCGCCGAGGAACTCCCTTGGCGATGAGGCATGCTGATCGGCGTATCCCCGCATGCCCTTTTTGACAGCGAGCAAACGCAGCGACAGCTTCGTGCCGCTTGCAGTCGCATGCTGCCTCTGGCGGTCGCGGTTTGCCTGGTCTGGACGCTGGTCTTCCTGATCCTAGCCGAGCCGCTCCTGGCGCTGATACTCGCCGCCGGCGCAGTCCTAATGGGTTGCTGCTGGATGATCTCGGAGCGGGTCTGCCTCTCGACCGGCATGATCCTCGCTGAAATCCTGTGCCTGGCGATCACGACGACGTTCTGCCTCGTCCTCGACCTTCCCACAGATGCGGTGCCCCGTACCAGCCATGGCTACTTCCTGGTCATCGGTTTCGGCGCCTATATCGATTTCCGCCGTGCGCCCGGCTTGGCACCGCTCGCTACTATCTGCGCCTCGATCTGCGGCTTCGTCGCCTTTTCGAGCATGCCGCTCCACTTCCAGTTTGCCCAGCCGGTCGCCGACCCGATCCGGATCGTCATGGCTTGGCTTAATGCCACCGCCACTGTCTTCCTCTTGGGAGCGATGCACTATGTCGTGCGGCGACGTGCGGCGCTCAACAAGAGGTTGGCGCGCGAGTTGGCATCTGCGGTTGCGCAGGGCGAACTGGAACTGCTGCTGCGACCCCAAGTGGATCGCTCGCGCAAGGTGATCGGGGCCGAGGCCGTGCTCCGCTGGAACCGCGTGACCGGGGCGCGCTTTGATGCGGGGGCATGCATGGCGACCGCCGAGAAGGCCGGCCTTGCCAGTCAGATCGACGCCTGGTTGCTCGCCGAGGCGGTGCATACCCTCTCGCGCTGGCAGCTGCGCTCCCACACCTACGATCTGGTTCTGAGCGTCGGCGTCAGTCCCGAACGCCTGCTGTCGGCTGGGTTCGTCGAGGAGCTGGGGGAGAGCCTGCGCTCGCATGGCGTCCATGCGCGCCATTTAAGGCTCGACCTGAACGGTCGCGCTGCGACTGCGGATTACGCGCCGCTCGTCGAGCGTATGGACCAGTTGCGAGCGCTGGGTCTGTCTATCGCCCTCAGTGGCGTAGGCACAGGCAGCAACGCCTTGACGTACCTCGAGCACATGCCGCTACAGCAGCTTAACCTCGACGCCAACTCCACGGCAGATGGCACGGACAACCGCAAGGCTGCGACGGTGGCGCGCAACCTGGTGGAATTGGCGCAGGAACTCGGCCTTACGGTCCTGGCGCAAGGCATCGAGATCGAGCCGCAGTTCGCGTTCATGCGCGAATGTGGCTGCCAATCCTTTGAAGGTCCGCTATTCGGATCGCCGTTGTCGCTGCAAGCCTTCGACGCTCATGTTCAAGCGACCCGCAGTGAACGGCTCCCGGCCGATGAGATGTCCCACTAATCTCACGCAGCATGACGAAAGAAGACCTCCCGAAGCACGTGCTTCGGAAGGCCTTCTTGCGATCAGAAGCTGCCGCTCAGCTCAGCGCAGCGAGACGACGTTGTCCGAGACGCGCGGATCCTTGCGCTCGCCGGTGTAGAGGCTGGCCATCGGCTCGTCCGTCACGATCACGCTCTCGCCCTGGCCGAAGCCGTTGAACGCGGTGCGCATCGCCGCGCCGTATGCGCCGAGCATGCCGATCTCGATGAAGTCACCCGCCTTGATGTCTGCCGAGAGCTGGAAAGGGCCTTCCATGTAGTCGGCATCGTCGCACGTGGGGCCGTAGAACGCGAAGTCCTCCATCACCTCGGAGCGCGCATCGTTGAGGATCTTGACCGGAAAGCGCCAAGCGACGTGCGCGGCATCGTAAAGGGCGCCGTAGGCACCATCGTTGATGTAAAGCTCCTTCCCACGGCGCTTCTCGACCTTGACGATCAGCGAGTTGTACTCGGCGCACAGCGCACGGCCAGGCTCGCACCACAGCTCGGCGTTGTAGGCGATCGGCAGCGCCTCGAAGTGACGGTGGATGATCGCGAAGTAGTCTTCCAGCGGCGGCGGCTCCATGCCCGGGTAGACCGAGGGGAAGCCTCCGCCAACATCGATCATGTCGATGACGACGCCAGCGTCGGCGATCGCCGCACGCACGCGCTCCAGCGCCTGGACATAGGCAAACGGGGTCATCGCCTGGCTGCCCACATGGAAGCAGACGCCGAGCCAGTCGGCGACCTGGCGAGTCTCCTGCAGCAGCGGACCTGCGTCGGCGAGGTCGATGCCGAACTTCGACGCGAGGCTCAGCTCCGAGTACTCGGACGAGACGCGCAGGCGCACGCAGAGACGCAAGTCGGCGGCCGGGTTGCCCTGATCGTCGGCGGTCGCCGCGACGATCTTCTCGAGCTCCTCGCGCGTGTCGAGGCTGAAGGTGCGCACGCCATGCACGAAGTAGGCCTCGCGGATGGCGCTGGCGGTCTTGACGGGGTGCATGAAGCACAGCGTCGCTTCGGGCAACACGCCACGAACAAGGCGAACCTCGGCGATCGAAGCCACGTCGTAGTGGGTGATGCCGCCCTTCCACAGGATCGGCAGCAGCTCAGGCGAAGGGTTCGCCTTTACCGCATAGAGCGACTTGCCCGGGAACTTCGTGGCGAAGAAACGTGCAGCCCGCTCCGCGGCGTGCGGACGGTTGAGGATAACGGGTTCGTCGGGCGAAAGGGCGCGCGCTACAGCCGATGCGTCAAGATGATGGTGCAACTCAAGGGACCCCCAAACGGATTGTTAGACAAGAGCTGCCTTGCGGTTTGGAAGTCCCCATGGGGCAGCGGAGGGCGGATATAGGGGGGTAGACCTGAATCGCAAGTGAAAAACACGGCCCGTCACAAAAGCTTCATGGAAGGATTTTTGCGCTCGGCTATGTGGCGGTAAAGTTGCGAAAACGCGTCGGTTTGGCGGCATCGTGTGGTCTCTCCCGTGCCGCGGCTCCAGGGCGACGGCATGCGATGAACGTCACTGACAGGAGGTGGTTTCGCCACTCAGGCCCGCGCGGGGCTTACGTGAGCTGGGCCGATCATTCATGCTACCGGCCTCGCTTAACTCAGACGATCACGGAAGTCCTCGTAATCAAAGCGCTTGATGCACTCGAGCGCATCGGTCCCCGAGTCCCACAACCAAATGGAAGGGAGCGGCACGCCGTTGAAGGTCGTGGTCTTGACCATCGAATAGTGCGCCTGATCGAGGAAGGCGAAACGTGCGCCCGGCTCGGCCGTGACTGGCAGAACATAGTCGCCGATGACGTCGCCAGCGAGGCACGAGGGGCCGCCCAGCCGAATGCGGCCCCCTCCCGGCCCGCCGAGCTCGTCGCCCGGACCGGCGCCCTCTCCCAGCATGGCCGGACGGTACGGCGCCTCGATCACGTCGGGCATGTGGCAGGTGGCGGAGATGTCGGTAATGGCCACCGGCATGCCGTTCCACCCGGTATCGAGCACAGTGCCCACCAGGATCCCGGCGTCGAGTGCGATGGCCTCGCCCGGCTCGATATAGACATCGGCGCCGGTATCCTCGGCGATGTCGGACAGGAACTCGATCAGTTCCTCGCGCTGGTAATCGGCGCGCGTGATATGATGGCCACCACCCAGGTTGATCCACTTGAACTGGCCGAAGTAGGGTTCGAGGTAGTCGAACACCTTGTCCCAAGTGCGTGCCAGCGGCTCGAAGTCCTGCTCGCACAAGGTGTGCATGTGGATGCCGTCGACCAGCTCCATATGCTCTTCCGTCAGCTGATCGATCGGAAAGCCCAGGCGTGAGTGCGGAGCGCAGGGATCATAGCGCGGCACCTCACCTTCGGCATGCAAGGGATTGATCCGCAAGCCGATATCGAAATCCTCTCCAGCTGCGCGGGCATGCTCGATGATCGGCCAAAGGCGCTCGATCTGGCCGGGTGAGTTGAAGATCACGTGGTCGGACAAGCGCAGGATCTCGGGCAGATCCTCGGGCTTGTAGGCCGCGCAGTAGGTCGTGATCTCGCCATCGTAGAACTCGGAGGCGAGGCGGGCTTCCCAAAGCCCTGAGGTGCACACGCCGTCGAGGTACTCGCCGACGATCGGCGCTGTCGACCACATCGAGAACGCCTTCAACGCCGCGAGCACCTTCGCGCCCGAACGCTCGCCTACATCCTGCAGCACGCGCAAGTTGGCACGCAGACGCGCCGCGTCGACGACGAAAGCGGGGCTGTCGACACGGCTGAGATCGAACTGGGCAAAGGCGCCTGGGTCGCCGGCTTTGGTTTCCATCTAGCTCAACCTTTCAGGACGATCATTAGACCTTGTCCGTTCGTGTCAGAGCCACGAAGGACCAGTTCACGTGCGGCTCAATCGACGCAGATCGCGTTCGAGGCTTTGCCGCCGACGATCTCCGAGTAGCATCCGAACATCCTGTCGTCGGCTTGGCACTGACCTGCCGTTGCGTCGCTCGCGTTGCCTTGGGCGATGCACTTGCCTTGGCACTGAGCCTTGTCGGTGCAGGCCTTGCCGGCATCGGCGAAGGGGTGGACGCACTGCTCGGCCTGGAGCCGTCCGCGCCGCTCCACCTGCCCGCCAACAGCGGCGCATGCCGCACGGTCAGCCACGCTCATATCACGCGGGAACGACTGCCCTCCGGCCTCTGGCGGCGCTTCGGTCGGGGTGCAACCGGCAAGGACGAGGCCGCCGAGCGCGGCGATGAGGAGCCGCCGCATCAGAATGCCAGCGGTCCGTCGAGTTCCTCGACAGTCCAGGGAAGGCCCTGCGTGTTTAGCATGTCCATGAACGGATCGGGATCGAGTTGCTCCATGTTGAACACGCCCTCGCCGCTCCATTTGCCCGTGAGCAGCATCGCCGCCCCGATCATCGCCGGCACGCCGGTGGTGTAGCTGACGGCCTGGTTACCGGTCTCGGCATAGGCCTCTTCGTGGTCGCAAATATTCTTTATATAGAATGTCTTCTCGCCCGAACCGTCCAGCGCTTCTCCGGTTGCGATGTCACCGATGTTGGTCTTGCCCTTGGTCGTTGGGCCGAGCGAAGCGGGTTCAGGCAGAACGGCTTTCAGGAACTGCAGCGGGATGATCTCGACGCCGTTGTAGGTGACCGGATCGATGCGAGTCATCCCGACATTCTGCAGTACGGTGAGGTGCTGGATGTAAGCGTCGCCGAATGTCATCCAGAAGCGCGCCCGCTCCATCTCGGGCAGGAACTTGGCGAGGCTTTCCAGCTCCTCGTGGTACATCATGTACATGTTCTTGGGCCCGACGCCCTCGAAGTCGAACTGCTGCTTCACGCCCATTGCCGGGGTCTCGACGAACTGGCCATTCTCCCAGTGACGCGCAGGCGCGGTCACTTCGCGGATGTTGATCTCCGGGTTGAAGTTGGTGGCGAAGGCCTGGCCGTGATCGCCGCCGTTGCAGTCGAGGATGTCGAGCAGGCGAATGGTCTTGAGCTTGTGCTTTTTCAACCACATAGCGAAGACACTTGTGACACCGGGATCGAAGCCCGAACCGAGCAGCGCCATCAGGCCGGCCGCCTTGAACTTGTCCTGATAGGCCCACTGCCAGTGGTATTCGAACTTGGCCTGGTCGCGCGGCTCGTAATTGGCGGTGTCAAGGTAGTTGGCGCCGGCTGCCAGGCACGCGTCCATGATCGCCAGGTCCTGGTAGGGCAGCGCCAGGTTGACGACCAGCTTGGGGCCGATGCTCTCGATCAGCTTGGTGGTGGCGGCGACATCGTCGGCGTCGATCGCATAAGTCTGGATGGTGACGCCAGTGCGCTCCTTCACCGACTGGGCGATCGCCTCGCACTTGGAAACGGTGCGGCTTGCGAGGTGGATGTCGGAGAAGATGTCCGCGTTCATCGCCATCTTGTGGACCGCAACCGATCCGACGCCGCCTGCGCCGATCACCAGAACCTTGCTCACTTGGCACTTCTCCTCATCCGGGGGGAACCCGCGAAGGTGGTGCATATAGGTCCGGCATATGACAACACAACAACGCCGCTACGGGGCTTGCTCCCGGTAGGGCGCAAGGCCTACCGCAACAGCCATGACCATCTCCCGTATGCCCACTCATGCCGGCGTGCAGCGCGCGGCTGAAAAGATCGCGGCTATCCTGCCGCCCACCCCATTGCTGCCGCTGGAGATCGATGGGCAGACGATCTGGTGCAAGGCCGAGTGCCTGCAGCCCGTTGGCGCATTCAAGATCCGCGGGGCATGGCACCGGCTGACCGATCTCGATGCAGCCGAACGCGCGCGCGGCGTCGTCGGTGTGTCGAGCGGCAACCATGCGCAAGGCGTCGCGTGGTCGGCAGCGCGGCTGGGGATTGCGGCCACCATTGTCATGCCGGTGGATGCGCCGGCGGTGAAGCTGGCGGCGACGCGCGCGCTCGGTGCGGAGGTCGTGCTCTACGATCGGCCCGCTGGCGAGAACCGCGACGAGGTGGCGGCGCGGCTGGTCGCCGAACGTGGCGCGACGTTGGTCCATGCCTTCGCCGATCCGTGGGTGATCGAAGGCCAGGGCAGCGCCGGGATCGAGATCGCGGCGCAAATGGCCGAGCTAGCGGGTGATGAGCCGCGACTGATCGTCGCGCCGTGCGGCGGTGGCGGCCTCGCAGGCGGGCTCGCGCTCGCGTGTCCGGACGCGCTAGTGGTGCCAGTCGAACCCGAGGGCTGGGATACGGTGGGGCAGAGCCTTGCCGCAGGGAGCCTGGTGCCGGTCGGCCCCGGCGCCCCGCCGACGAACTGCGATGCGCTACAGCCGCCGGTTACACACCAGATCAACCTCGATGTGCTGCAGGGCCGCGTGACGCAGGCGGCAACCGTGACGCCGAGCGAAGTGCGCGCGGCGCAGCGGCTCGCCTTTGCCAAGCTGCGGCTGGTCGTGGAGCCGGGCGGCGCGGCGGCGCTTGCAGCGGTGCTGGCGGGCAGGATCGCGGTGCAGCCGCGCACCGCCGTGATCCTGTCGGGTGGGAACACCGATCCCGCTGCCTACGCGCAAGTGCTGCTGGGAGACGATTGATGGACTTCGATGACCAGCTGCGTCGCTACTTCGGCACTGCCGACATGGACGCGATCGCGCCGCCCGCGCTGGCGGCCGGAATCGAGCGCATGGGTGTCGACCTCGGCATGGAGAGCGATCGCGGCCGCCGTTTCGCGCTGTGGACGCTGATGTACCTGCTCGGCGCCGCGCCCGATCTCGACGTTGCCTTCAAGGACGCCGACGATCGCGATGCCGCGCGTGACTTCATGGACATGATGGACCGGGCGACGCGCGAGTAGCTCGCACCTAAGCTAAGAGCGCACGAACAAGCTGGCCAGCTCGACGTGTGTCGACCAACGGAACTGGCCGATGGGCCGCAGCTCCGCCAGGCGATAGCCGCCGGCGACCAGCAGTCCGGCATCGCGCGCCCAGCTCGACGGGTTGCACGAGATGTAGACGACTCGGTCGACGGTGCTTTGTGCGATGTAGCCGACCTGTTCGCGCGCACCGGCGCGGGGCGGATCGAGCAGAACCGCGGCAAAGCGGTTCAGTTCGTCGGGCTGCAGCGGATTGCGGAAAAGGTCGCGATGCAGCGCATGGATGGGCACTTGCGCCCTCCCCGCCGCCATCCTGCAGGCAAGGTGCGCCTCACGCGCGGCTTCTGCGGCGAGCACCTTGGTGCCGGGTCCCACAAGCGCGAAGGCAAAGGTGCCGAGGCCGGAGAACAAGTCCGCGATCGTCGACGCCCCGGCTAGCCACTCGCGTGCAGCAGCGACCAGCGCCTCCTCGCCATCGCGAGTGGCCTGCAGGAAGGCGCCGGGCGGCAGCGACACCGGTACGCCGCCGAGGCGCACAGTAACGGGCTCCGGCTCCCAAGCGCCTTCTGGACCATAGCCTTGGTTGAGCGTGATCCGCGCCAGCGACTGGCGGCGCGCATAGTCCAACAGCGCCTCGGTGGCGGCGAGGCCTTCGACCTTCAGGCCCTTAAGCCCGAGATCGACACCTTGCTCGCTCAGCGCCATGTCCACTTCGACCGCCAGCTTGCCCGGCTGCGCAGCGAGCATCCGGCGCAAAGGTGCGACTTGCGCGAAGAGCTCGGGCGCGAGCACATGGCATTCGTGCATGTCGACGATGCGGTGCGATCCCATCTCGCGGAAGCCGATGGCGATCCGGCCGCCCACACGCTGGGCATGAAGCGTCGTGCGGCGCCGGGTGCGCGGAGGCGACAAGTGGGGAGGCGTAATCCGCTCGGGTTCGAGGCCCTGACCGGACGCCGCATTCGCGACGCGGCTGGCGACGAACTCGGTCAGCGTAGGCTCGTCGAGCTGCTGGAGCTGGCAACCCCCGCACGTACCAAAGTGGCGGCACGGCGGCGTGGCGTGACGCGGTCCCAGCTCCAGGGTTCCGTCCGCGAGCACCCGGTCGCCCGGCGCACTAAAGGCGAAATGGCGACCGTCCGACGTCACGCCATCACCCTTGGCAGCAATGCGGATGATCTCGTCAGGCTGGCTCACAGGCAGGCAGCCATGGCTTGGGGCAGATGCGCGACCAGGTCGTCCGCCGCGAACGCAGGTCCGGCCAGTCGCGCCGCCTCCCCGTGCAGCCACACAGCCTCGCAGGCGGCTTGTAACGGGTCGCCCGTCACGCCCAGCCGCGAGGCACACAGGCCGGCGAGGACGTCGCCGGTTCCCGCGGTGGAGAGCCAGGTCGATGCGCGCGGGGCGATCGAGACGCGGCCGTCCGGCGCCGCGATCACGGTGTCCGGCCCCTTGTACACGATCACGCTGCCGCTCTGCGAGGCGGCCTGCCGAGCACGCTCGATCTTGTTGCCCATCAATTCCGGAAACATCTTCGCAAATTCGCCTTCATGCGGAGTGATGATGGCCGGCGCGGTGAGCCCTGCAGGTCCCTTCTCGCCGAGCAGCCACAGCGCATCGGCGTCCGCCATCACCGGCACGCCGCTGCCAAGCGCGTCGTGCAACTTCTGCCACGCAGCATCGTCGCGCCCTAGTCCCGGCCCGACAAGCACCGCCTTGGCCTTGGTGAAGTCGGGCTTGTCAGCCTGAACGATGGCGTGGCTGGTCCGCACCGCCTTGGGCGCGCTCAACCGCACGTAGCCGCATCCGCCCCGCGCACAAGCTTCCGCTGCGAGGCCCGCCGCCCCGGGCATGGCGCCGCCAACGACTGCGACGAGGCCGCGCCGGTACTTGTGAGCGTCTGCCTCAGGTGCTCTCAGCGAGGGTCGAACCAGCACGTGTGCCGCGCCCGCTTGCTGCGTCACCCCAATGTCGACGAGTTGCAGCATGCCCATGCTGGCCACCGCAGGCATGAGACTATGAGTGTGCTTCCACGCGCCGAGTGCCAGGGTCAGGTCGCACGCCGGCAGGTCATCGGAAAGGAAGGCGCCGCTGTCGGCATCGACGCCGCTCGGCACATCGACCGCCACGGTGCGACGATGCGACTGCGCCAGCCTTGCCAGCAGCGCCACGTGCTCGGGTGCAAGCGGGCGCGAGAGGCCGCTGCCGAACAGGCAGTCGACGAAGACCTCGCCCTGAACAATCGCTTCGCTGTCCAGCACCGGACCTGCAAACAGAGCGCGTGCGTTGCGCGCCGCATCGGTGCGCGGCTCGCCAGCGGCAACAACCACCGCGTCGCCGCCGCGCTCGAGCAAGCTTTGCGCGACGACATAGCCGTCGCCGCCGTTGTTGCCCGGTCCGCACAGCACCGTCACACGCTGCCGCCCAGCGATGCGCCAGACCCAATCGGCGACGCCGCGCCCTGCGCGGTCCATCAAGGCCTCGACGCTGGTGCCGGCGGCGGTCAGGGCATCCTCGGCAGCGCGCATCTGCGCCACCGAGAGGATCTGGTCAGGGTTTCGCATCGGCCCGCTTGGACTTGATCTTGGCCGGAAAGAGGTAGCGGTCATCCGCCACGCTGACCGCCAGCTTGTCGCCCTCGATCGCCGTTCGCGCCTGCTCCGAACCATCGGCCACGACCAGCCCGCGGCCGTCACGCACCACGGCGAACCGGCGGAAGGCACCGTCCGGGTGCCGCACGATCAAGGTCAGCGTGTTGTCGACCTCGGCGCGATCGACGGCGCAGCTCTCGCTGAACTCGCGCGCCCCGGCCAGCGCGCAGGCGATGCGCTCGCCCCCCTCTGCCACCTTCGGAGTCTCGTCCGCCTGCTGTGACGAGCAGCCGGCCAGCAGCACCAGCGCGAGAACGGCAGCGCCGCGCATCAGCCGCGCTTCAGCTGCGACACGTCCCGCACCGCACCGCGCGCAGCGCTGGTGGTCATCGCCGCATAGGCCTGCAACGCCACCGAGACCTTGCGCGGCCGCGGGTGAAGTGGGGTCCAGGCGTGGACGCCCCGCGCCTCCATCGCGTCGCGCCGCTCCTTCAGCACCGCGTCGGAGACGGCGAGGTTGATGGTGCGATTGGGGATGTCGATCTCGATTACGTCGCCGTTCTCGATGAGGCCAATGGCGCCGCCTTCCGCCGCTTCGGGCGAGGCATGGCCGATCGACAGGCCCGACGTGCCGCCAGAGAAGCGCCCGTCGGTGATCAGCGCGCAGGCTGCGCCCAAGCCCTTCGACTTCAGGTAGCTGGTCGGGTAGAGCATTTCCTGCATGCCCGGCCCGCCGCGCGGTCCTTCGTAGCGTATCACCACTACGTCCCCCGCCACGACCTGGCCTCCGAGAATGCCCGCGACCGCTGCGTCCTGACTCTCGTAGACCCGCGCCGGACCGGTGAACTTCAGGATCTTCTCGTCGACACCCGCGGTCTTCACGATGCAGCCGTCGAGCGCGATGTTGCCCGAGAGCACGGCCAATCCGCCGTCCTGGCTGAAGGCATGCTCGGCCGAGCGGATCACGCCGGCCTCGCGGTCGATGTCGAGGCTTTCCCACCGGCGTGCCTGGCTGAACGCGGTCTGCGTCGGCACGCCGCCAGGCGCCGCGGCGTAGAACTCACGCACGTCACTGGAGGGCTGCAGCGCGATGTCCCAGCGCGCGATGGCATCGCCGATGCTCTTCGAGTGCACGGTGGGCAAGTCGCTGTTGATCAGGCCCGCGCGGTCGAGCTCACCCAGGATCGCCATGATGCCACCCGCCCGGTGGACGTCCTCCATGTGGACGTCGGACTTGGCCGGCGCGACCTTGGACAGGCACGGCACCTTGCGGCTCAAGCGGTCGATGTCGGCCATGGTGAAGTCGATCCCTGCCTCATGCGCTGCGGCGAGCAGGTGGAGCACGGTGTTGGTCGAACCGCCCATCGCGATATCGAGGCTCATCGCATTCTCGAAGGCGCCGAAGCTGGCGACGTTGCGCGGCAGGACGCTGGCGTCCTCGCCCTCGTAGTAGCGATGACACAGGTCGACGGCGACCCGGCCAGCTTCCAGGAACAGCCGCTCGCGATCGGCATGGGTCGCCAGCATCGAACCGTTCCCAGGCAGCGACAGGCCCAGCGCCTCGGTCAGGCAGTTCATCGAGTTGGCGGTGAACATGCCCGAGCACGATCCGCACGTCGGGCAGGCCGAGCGCTCGATTGTCGCGACATCCTCGTCGGAGTAGGACTCGTCGGCTGCGGCAACCATGGCGTCGACCAGGTCGAGCGCGTGCTCCTTACCCTTCAGGATGACCTTGCCGGCCTCCATCGGACCGCCCGAGACGAACACGGCCGGTATGTTGATGCGCAGCGCCGCCATCAGCATGCCCGGCGTGATCTTGTCGCAGTTGGAGATGCAGACCATCGCATCGGCGCAGTGCGCGTTGACCATGTACTCGACGCTGTCGGCGATCAGGTCGCGGCTGGGCAGCGAGTAGAGCATGCCGTCGTGGCCCATGGCGATGCCATCGTCGACCGCGATGGTATTGAATTCCTTCGCGACGCCGCCTGCCGCCTCGATCTGGCGCGCGACCAGCTGGCCGAGGTCCTTCAGGTGCACGTGGCCCGGCACGAACTGCGTGAACGAGTTCACCACCGCGATGATCGGCTTGCCAAAGTCGGAGTCCTTCATGCCCGTCGCACGCCAGAGCCCGCGTGCGCCCGCCATGTTGCGGCCGTGGGTGGTGGTACGGGAACGATAGGCAGGCATGGCACGGCTCCGGAAGGACGCTGGGCAAGGGAGATCGAAGCTCCCCCTACTCCACACGCTATTGCAGCCGAAGCGGAAAATAGCCGTCGTCTGCCGGCCGACTTGCGACGTGTGGAGCCATTTGCTCGCCGGGGCGTGCGCACGGCCCGGAGAACTGTCTTACGCTCCGTGTTATAAGTATTGTTGCGGATGGAGAGAGCATCAGCTTGAAGCCGCAAGAAGAACCGAAGGATTAACGGATCTTCATCATAGTCGCCTGCACAAGACAGGCTTCGTCGGGAGCGGACGCAAGTGTTTGATAGCAGATCGTAAAGGCAGGTTTGCAATGGGTCGTATCAGGTAATGCTAGGAGCTTCACGATGATCGCATGGAAAGCAACTTTTGCCTTCGGCTCCGCTATGGGCCTGGCTCTTGCCCTGCCGGCGGCGGCGCAGACTGCCGCAACGCAAGCTGCGAACTTTCAGGCAGCGCCCGGAGCGCCCGGCCAGTACCAGTCCGATTTCGCGCGCATGCGCAATGACGATCTCGAGCGCGGGAACGGCGGCTACCATGGTGAGGGCAAGGACAAGGGCAAGGGCCATGACAGCCATGGCAATGGCCATGGCTATGGTCACGGACACGGTCACTGCGACGATGGCGACCGCTGCCACGCCAGCCCGGGCTGAAGGCTAGCGTGCCATGTCGCGCCGACCGGTCGGCAAGCATCCGGACTCGCGGATGAAGTCAGCTGAAGTGGTGCGCCACGGCCTGAGTGATGCGTCCGAGACGTTCTGCCCAGGCCGCTTGCCCAGGCGCATCGCCGATCTGATCCTGGCGGACCTCGATGCCGAGGTATAGCCGCCCTTGCGCCTCGGCGTGGCGGTTCATCGTCGCGTTGAGGATCTTGCCTGAGTACGGCTGTTGATCACCCACGATCAGCCCCTCGGCTTCGAGCAGCGAGATCGCCAGGCGCGCGGCACGATCGTCTTCGTTGTAGAGGACACCAACATGCCATGGCCGCTGCTGCGTGGGATCGCTGGCGAGGCTCGGCGTGAAGCTGTGCAGCGACAGGATCAGCGCTGGCGGGGTCGCTTCCAGCACCGCCGCCAGTCCGGAATGATAGGGCTCGAAGAAGCGCATCATCCGCTCGGCGCGGTCTTCAGCACTGAGCGCATTTCCTGGGATCAAGTGGCCATCGCTGACCTGCGGGAGGATACCAGGCGCGTCGGGATCGCGGTTGAAGTCGCACACCAGGCGGCTGACATTCGCAAGGTATGCCGCGAAACCGGGGCGCGCCATCCGTTCGGCGACGCCCGCCACGCCGATGTCGACGGCGATATGCTGCTCGAGCAACTCGGGCGCGATGCCCAGGTCGACGCCATCGGGTACGCGGTTGGAGGCGTGATCGGCGACGACGAGGACGCCGCCGCTGCGAGGCTGGCCGAGAAGGCGATAAGTGTCGGACTGCACCCCGCCGCTATCCTCGTTCCGGCCGCTCAGCGCAAGGCGCCCGCGAGTTGCCACCAGTCTGGGTGCATGCGCGAGAGTTCCGCACTGGCCTGGTCCCGCTGCTCGGCGTTGTCATAGAGCCCGAAGCACGTCGCGCCCGAGCCCGACATGCGCACCACGAAGGCAGCGGTCTGCGCCAGTGCGGCGAGCACCCCGCCAATGGCGGGGCACAGCCGCAGGGCGGGCGCCTCCAGATCGTTGCGGCCTTCCAGCGCAATGGCGCGCAGCGGGCCGATCGGCATGGCGCCGCGGTCTACACCGTCCCAGCCCTTGAAGACCGGCCCCGTCGCCAGCGGCACGCGCGGGTTGACCAGCAGCACGGGCGTGCCGGCCAGGTCGTTGTCGACAGGCACCAGTTCCGTCCCAGTGCCAGTACCCACGCATGCCTGCGAGCGGACGCATGCGGGGACATCGGCGCCCAGCTTGGCCGCCCGCGCTTGCCAATCGTCGGGCAGCCCATGGGCCTGCTCGACCATGCGGAAGATCGCTCCGGCATCGGCCGATCCTCCGCCGAGACCGGCGGCGACCGGCAATCGCTTGTCGAGTTCGACCGCCCACCCGCGGCCATGCGGCAGCGTGTTCAGCGCCTTGGCCACGATGTTGCCGAACGGGGCGTCGATGCCGGAGGCGAACTCGCCGAAGATGCGCAGGCTGTCCTGCGAGGACGGCGCCGCGCTGACCTGGTCGCCTGCGTCCACGAAGGCGAACAGCGTCTCGAGCTCATGATAACCGTCGTCACGCCGCCGCCGGACGTGCAGCGCCAGGTTGATCTTGGCGTAGGCGGTTTCGGTCAGCACCAGCACGTCCTTGTGGAAGCCAACAGATGCGATCGCTAAGCCCGACGCAACGTCATGATCCCCGTCACCTTGAACTTGTTTCAGGATCAATTGCTCCGCAAGCGGCGCGCCGTATTTCGGCAGGCTGCACTATCCGCTGGCGAACCGAACCCTCGACTGAGCGGCCGATAGACCCTGAAACAAGTTCAGGGTGATGAAGACCGATCGGGATGCAAAGGCGCCCTGCAAGCAGGAGCGCGCCGGCCAATTACATATTCGGGTAGTTCGGCCCGCCACCGCCTTCCGGCGCGGTCCAGACGATGTTCTGGCCGGGATCCTTGATGTCGCACGTCTTGCAATGGACGCAGTTCTGCGCGTTGATCTGGAACTTCACGCCGCCCGTCGCCTCGTTCGGCACGTATTCGTAGACACCCGCCGGGCAGTAACGTGTCGAGGGGCCGCCGAAGACCGGCAGTTCGGTTTCCAGCGGGTAATCCGGGTCCTTCAGCACGAGGTGGACCGGCTGATCCTCCTCGTGGTTGGTAAAGGAGTAGGACACGCTGGTCAGGCGATCGAACGTCAGCACGCCATCGGGCTTGGGATAGGCGATCGGCCGGAACAGGTCGGCTCGCCGCAGCGCCGAGGCGTCGGTGTGGTGTTTCATCACCGGGAACGCCGGTAGCTTGAGGTACCGCAGCCACATGTCGATGTCGGCCAGCGCCGATCCGAACAGGTCGCCGTGGAACTTGGCCGTTAGCGGCTCGGCGTTCTGGACCTGCTTCAGCTCCTTGGCGATCCAGCTGTCGCGCAGTCTTGCCTCATAAACGTCGAGGCTGTCCTGCTCACGCCCGGCGGCGACCGCCTCGGCGATCGCCTCTGCGGCGAGCATGCCGCTCTTCATCGCGGTGTGCGTGCCCTTGATCCGCGGCACGTTGACGAACCCGGCCGAGCAGCCCGCAAGCACGCCGCCTGGGAACGCCAGCTTGGGGACCGACTGCCAGCCACCCTCGTTGATCGCACGGGCACCGTAGGCCACGCGCTTGCCGCCTTCGAGCAGTTCGCGGATCGCCGGGTGGGTCTTCCACCGCTGGAATTCCTCGAAGGGGTAAACGTAGGGGTTCTCGTAATCGAGCGCCGTCACCAGCCCGAGCGCGACCTGGTTGTTCGCCTGGTGGTACAGGAACGCGCCGCCCCAGGTGTTGCTCTCCGACAGGGGCCACCCTTGCGTGTGGAGCACACGACCCGGCACGTGCTTGGCCGGATCGATATCCCACAGCTCCTTGATGCCGATGCCGTAGATCTGCGGCTCGCACTCGGCTTCGAGGTTGAACTGCGCCTTCAGCCGCTTGGTCAGGTGACCGCGCGCGCCTTCGCAAAACACGGTGTACTTGCCGAGCAGCTCCATGCCGGGCTCGAAATCCGACTTCTCGCTGCCGTCGCGGGCGATGCCCATGACGCCGGCGACCACGCCAGTCACGGCGCCGTTCTCGTCGAACAGGACTTCGCTGGCCGAGAAGCCCGGGAAGATCTCCACTTCCAACGCCTCGGCCTGCTCGGCCAGCCAGCGGCACAGGTTGCCCAGCGAGCCGGTGTAGCAGCCCTTGTTGGACATGAACGGCGGCATGAATGCGTGCGGGATCGGCAGCTTGCCGGTCTTCGTCAGGTACCAGTGCCAGTTGTCCGTGACCGGCGTGTCGGCCAGGAAGCAACCGTCCTCGCGCCAAGTCGGCAGCAGCTCGTCCAGCGCCCGCGGATCGATCACTGCGCCCGACAGGATGTGCGCGCCGATCTCCGAGCCTTTTTCCAGGACGCAGACGCTCAGGTCCGGATTGACCTGCTTGAGCCGGATCGCGGTCGACAACCCAGCAGGGCCACCACCGACGATCACGACGTCGAACGGCATCGATTCACGTGTCGTCATGGACTTCTCGGTTCCCAGAGCGCTTGTTCAATCGCGCGATTAAATTTGCAAACGCCTTGATTGGTCGCGTGCGGCAGGTCAAGACCCGAGGCATGGGGATCGGAACAAATCCGGATTACGCAAGCGCGATCGCGGCGACTCTCGACTGGTGGCGTGACGCGGGCGTGGACATGGCGTTCGAGGACGCGCCGCGCTCCTGGCTGCCCCTTGCCGAGCCGGACCATCCCGCTCCCCGCGAGTCGCGCCGGCCGGCGCCCGAGCCGGAGGCACCCGCTCCACCTGCGCTGCTCCCGGCCACGCTGGAGGCATTCCATGCCTGGTGGATGTCCGCGCCGGAACTCGATGGCGGACGCTGCACCGGCCGAGTGCCGCCGCGCGGCGCCGCCTCGCCCGAACTCATGATCATCGCCTGCGCTCCTGAAAGCGCTGACCGCGAACTGCTGCTGTCCGGCCCCGAAGGCAGCGTGCTCGATGGCTTCATCAAGGCGTGCGGCCTGTCAGAAGAGCAGGTCTATCGAGCGAGCGCCCTGCCCTGCCACGCTCCGGGGACGGACTGGTCGCCACAGGCCAATCAGATCATCTCGCGCGCGCTGATCCAGCACATCGCACTGGTCCGCCCCAAGCGGGTGCTGGTGTTCGGTTTCGTCATCCTGCCGCTGCTCGGCCACGACTCACCTCAAGTCCCTGCCGTTTCACTCAGTTTTAACCATGAGGGAGCGACGGTGCCGCTGCTCACAGTGCGCAGAGTTCCGGCAGCGGCCTCGCAGCCGCGTTGGAAGTCCGCGCTGTGGCAGGCATGGCTCGACTGGTCGGCATGATCGTAGACGCGTCGGCGGTCGAGCGGGATCGGATCGTTTAGGGATCGGGGTGAAACCTTGAAGACTGCTGCAAAGGCCGGGCTGCTCGCCCTTCTGAGCGCTGCTTCGCTCGCCGCAAGTCCGGCGTTCGCGAACAGCGCCGCGGTGGATTACTTCCGTACGCGCGCGGATCGGACCGCCGTTCCATCGCTGCTCACGCTCGATGAGCGCGATTACTACCGCAAGCTCTTCGCCGCGATCGACAGCAAGGACTGGACCACAGTCCAGACGCTGTTCGCTCAGAAGAGCGACGGTCCGCTTCATCAGCAGGCCCGCGCCGAGTATTTCCTGGCGTCCGGATCTCCCAAGATCGAACTGACCGACCTGCAAGCCTGGCTGTCGCAAGGCACCGAGCTCCCGGATGCCGACCAGATCAGCCGACTTGCGCTGAAGCGCGGCGCCGTCAGCCTGCCGTCAGTGCCGACGGCACAGCGCTTTGCCACGCTGCCTTCGCTGCCCAAGCGCATCAAGCCTGGCGCGATCAACGACGGGACGATGCCGGGCACGGTCTCGGCGGGTATCCTGGAGCGGATCAAGGCCGACGATCCGATGGGCGCGCGGGTGCTGCTTGACGGTATCGATGCCTCGCTCAGCCCCTCGGCTCGCGCCGAATGGCGCCAGCGGGTGGCCTGGAGCTTCTACATCGAGAACCAGGACGCGCAGGCCTACGAAGTCGCGCAGCTGGGCGCGCAGGGTCAGGGCCCGTGGGTCGGCGAATCCTGGTGGACCGCTGGCCTTGCCGCCTGGCGCCTAGGCGACTGCGACGGTGCGGCCGACGCTTTCAAGAACACCGCTGCCCGCTCCGAGAACGCCGAGCTGACGTCTGCCGCATACTACTGGCAAAGCCGCTCGCTGGTGCGCTGCCGCAAGCCCGAGCAGGCCGCTGCCATCCTGCGCAAGGCCGCCGTGCGCGACGAGACGCTGTATGGCATGCTCGCCGCCGAACAGCTCGGCCTGCGCCTGCCGGAGCAGCACTCCGCCGCCGACTTCACGCAAGGCGACTGGCAGCAGCTGCGCAACGACAACAACATCCGCGTCGCCGTTGCGCTGAGCGAGATCGGCGAGGATAGCTTGGCTGACGAAGTGCTGCGCCACCAGGCGCGCATCGGCAGCCCTTCCGAGTTCGAGCCGTTGACCCGCCTCGCGCGCGACTTGGGCCTGCCCAAGACGCAGCTGTGGATGGCCTACAACGCACCATATGGCGGCAAGCCTGCACCAGCCACGCGCTTCCCGACGCCCAAGTGGGTGCCGGTGGGTGGCTGGCAAGTCGATCCGGCGCTGGTCTACGCGCACGTGCTGCAGGAGTCGGTGTTCCAGACCTCTGCGGTCAGTCCGGCAGGTGCACGCGGTCTGATGCAGATCGTGCCCGCGGCCGCGCAGGATCACAGCGGCGCGCTGGGCTACTCCGGCTCGCCGAGCGACCTCAACAAGCCCGAGGTCAACCTCGCGTTCGGCCAGCGTCACCTGCAGATGCTGAAGAACTCGGGCGCGACGCAAGGACTGCTACCCAAGGTCATGGCCGCCTACAACGCTGGCCTGGTTCCCACCGGCCGGTGGAACAGCGAAGTGCGTGACCAGGGCGATCCGCTGTTGTGGATGGAGTCGCTGCCGTACTGGGAGACGCGCGGCTACGTGAACATCGTCATGCGCAACTACTGGATGTACGAACGCCAGGCCGGCGGCGCCTCCGAAAGCCGCGAGGCCTTGGCACAGGGCATGTGGCCTACCTTCCCGGGCTTGGGCAGCGCCAAGGGCGTGCGCATGGCGGCGAACGGAGCGGTGCTGCGTGGCCGTTGATCCGGAGCGCACCTTCAAGCCGATCCAGATCGCCCTGCTCACCGTCTCCGACACGCGGGGTCCGGAGAACGACACCTCAGGCGACATCCTGGCCGATCGCATCACGGGCGCCGGGCACACGCTCAGCCAGCGCACCATCGTGCGCGACGACGTGCCGACGCTGGTCGCGCAGCTTAACGCCTGGATCGACGATAGCTCCGTCGATGCCGTGATCATCACCGGCGGCACCGGCCTCACCGGCCGCGACGTCACGCCTGAGGCCTTGGACCAAGTCAAGGAGAAGGACATCCCGGGCTTCGGCGAGCTGTTCCGCTGGCTCAGCTACAAGACGATCGGCACCTCGACCGTGCAGAGCCGTGCATGCGCCGTCCTCTCGCGCGGGACCTACATCTTTGCCCTGCCCGGTTCGAACGGGGCGGTGAAAGATGGTTGGGACGGCATCCTCGCCGAGCAGCTCGACAGCCGCAACCGCCCCTGCAACTTCGTCGAGCTGATGCCGCGCCTGCGCGAAGTTTAGAAGCTACTGTTCCGGCAGAGTGGGCTTGCCGCACTGTCAGCTGGCATGCTTCGACACGCTCAGCATGGGCGGCGACAGGTGACACGACGCAATGGTGAGAGAACGTCACCAACTTGCGGCCTCCCTCCAACACCGCCAAGGCTGGAACGTGCGGCCTCCCTCCAACATCGCCCAGGCTGAGCTTGTCGAAGCCCACTCCCGGCCTCGCGTAAGACGCTGATTCCCCCCTTAGGACCGCCAAACTCTTGACGATAAGTTCTTGGTATGTTCTCATCCGCACATGGCGGATCGAGCGCATGCACATGGCCGCGGAGCCCAGTCGTCCAGCGTCTCGGCGCGCTTCAATCTTGCCGCGCGAGAGGAGGACGGCGACTGGCAGGATGTGCATGAGTTTGTCGATGGTCCTGTGGACAGGCTGCGGACAACCGTCACAGAGGAGCACCCCAAGGCGATCCTCACCTTCAACAGCTCGCCAGACGTGCCGTTCGACCGTTCGATCAACGCGTATCGCGGCTGTGAGCATGGCTGCATCTACTGCTTCGCGCGGCCGAGCCATGCCTATCACGATCTCTCGCCGGGTCTCGATTTCGAGACCAAGCTCTTCGCCAAGCCGGACGCCGCCCGCCTCCTGCGCGAGACGCTTGCCAAGCCGAGCTACCGCCCGGCCCCCATCGCCATGGGCACCAACACAGATCCCTACCAGCCGATCGAGGCACGCTATCGAATAACCCGGCAGGTCTTGGAGGTCTGCCTGGAGACGCGGCATCCAGTGACGATCACTACCAAGTCCGATCGCGTGCTGCAGGATCTCGACCTGATCACCGAACTGGCGCGTCACGGCCTGATTTGGGTCGGCATCTCGGTCACGAGCCTCGACCCAAAGCTCTCGCGCCTGCTGGAGCCGCGCGCCGCCTCGCCGGCCAAGCGGGTCGCGGCGCTCGGCGCCCTAGTAGCGGCAGGAGTGCCGTGCCATGTCTCGGTGGCGCCGGTCATCCCATCGATCACCGATCACCAGATCGAGCAGATCCTGGCCGAGGCAGCCGCCGCGGGTGTGCGTGCGGCAACCTGGATCATCGTGCGGCTCCCCAATGAGGTGGCGCCGCTGTTCCGCGAATGGCTGGAGACCCACTTTCCGGATCGTGCGGCCAAGGTCATGGCGACGATCCGCTCCATTCGCGGTGGTCGCGACAACGATCCGCGCTTTGGCAAACGGATGAAGCCCGAAGGCGTGTGGGCCGACCTGTTCCGCAGCCGCTTCGCCATCGCCATGCGCCGCCACGGCATGGCGCGACCCGATGTCCGGCTCGATTGCACGGCCTTTCGCAAGCCCTCGGCAGATGGCCAACTCTCGCTCCTGTAACCGTGTGTTGCGCAACCCAAACGTTCGGCGCGCGTTCCAGCGCTTGATATGCATCAAGAGGAGGACTGAGATGGTCGAGGAACGCATTACCACGGTCGAAGGCGGCGCCGCTCCGACGACGCACACCACCGTGATCCACGATGGCGAGCGTCGCAGCAGCGGCGGCACTGCGCTGTTAGCGATCGTGCTGCTGATCGCAGTAATCGCCGGCATCTACTTCTTCAGCCAGTCGAGCTCGAGCGAGGCGGCCAAAGACAATGCCGTTGCGCAAGCCGCCAGCAGCGTCGGCGACGCGGCCAGCAAGGTCGGTAACGCCGCCGAGAATGCTGCCGACAAGGTGACCGACGGCAAGTGACCGCAGCGCGGGGTGGGTCAGAGCACCCACCTCGTCTGTGTGAATGATACGATGGATTGGTGCCGCCTCGTTGGAGCTCGCTGAGCTTCGTGTGTTAAAGCGCACTCGTCGCTGTTTGTCGGCCTTACTGTTCCCCCACCACCTCGACCGCGGGGCACTTTTCAGCCCGACTGACCACGATGTGGCGGGCAAGAGAGCATGTCGCGGCGACGACCGCGAACCCGACCGCCACCAGCATGGGCGTCGGCCCAAGCCCCGCACCTAGCGACAGCAGCACGCCGACTACGGCCGCGCCCAACGTCTGCCCGAACAGGCGCGAAGTGGCCAAAAGTCCTCCTGCAGCAGCCGCGCGGGCCACGGGTGCCCCGCCGATGATCATGCGCGCATTGGGCGAGAAGAACAGCCCGAACCCACAGGCGCAGACGACCAGACGCCAGGCGATGTCGAAACGTGTCGCCTCGTGCGGCAAGAAGCCGATCAGACAAAGGCCGACGATCGCCACCGCCATGCCGACGATGCCCAGCAGCGACGCGGAAACGCGGTCGGACAACCAGCCCGCCAGCGGCGCAATGATCAACATCGTCAACGGAAACGGAAGAAGCAGCAGTCCGGCTTGCTCGGGCGCGTAGCCCAAGCCCTGTTGGAACCGGAACGGCAGCGCGACGATGAGCCCCGCAGATGATAGAAAGCCGGTAATCGCTGCCAGCGAGGACAGGCCGATCCCGGGCTTGGCGAGCAGGTCAACCGGAAACACGGGTCGCTCCCGGGTCCGCTCACGCCGCACCAGCAGCCCTGCGGATAGCGCGCCCAGGCCGACGACCACCAGCCCGAGCGCCACACGGCCACCATGCGCCGCAAGTTCGACACCGCCGATCAGCAGCGCCAGGCTTCCTGCACTCCATAGCCCAGAGCGCCAGTCGAAGGGTCGGTCACTGCCGGCCGGGCTAGGCAGAAAACGCCCAAGCATCAACGAAACCAGCGCGAAGGGCACAGCGGCGACGAAGATCAGCCGCCAATCGCCTTGCGCGACGATGAAGCCACCCAGCGCCGGCGCCAGAGCGTTCGCCGAAGAGACGATCACGCTGTTCACACCCAGCCCGCCGCCCAGGCTCCGGCGCGGATAGATCTGCCGGATCATCGCTGAGGACACCGACATCGCCATGCCTGCGCCGAGGGCCTGCAGCGCGCGGATCGCCAGCAGCGAGGCGAGAGAGTGCACGAAGAATGCGAGCCCGGAGGCGACCAGGAAAACGACTTGCCCGGTCTGGTAGACGCGGCGCAGCCCCCAACGGTCGCCGAGATTGGCAAAGGGCAGCAGCGCCATCACCATGACCAGTTGGTAGACGGTGACGACGTTGACCACGACACCGGCATCGATCCGCAGATCGCGGCCGATCGTTGGCAGGGCGACGTTGGCTATGGTGCCGTCCAGTACGAACAGCCCCGTGCCAAAGCAGATCGCCACGATGGCCCAGATCCGGCGGGGGAGCGGCAGGCCATCGGCGGGCGGATGGGTTGCGGCAGGCGTGGCTGCGAACTGGATGTCGTCGTGTGACCGGAGCATGGGGGTGGAACGCTTCAAATACCGGTTAGTCGGCGACGGCTGTCGCGAATGCCGGACCGGAGGCTGGGGTGCTTCGACAAGCTCAGCACTGGCGGTACTCGAGTGAGCCTCCAGCTGCTGACTGGAGAATGCTTACGGGAGGATCATCATCGGCCTAGCGTCAACGCAGCTTGCCGATGGTCATCCCGTGCTGCTTGGCCGCGTCCTTGGTGGACTCCTCGGTGCGATTGAGCGCCTTGGCGATCTCCTTCAGCCCTTTGCCCTTGTCGGCGAGGGTGCGCAGCTTCTGGAGTTCCTCGGGCTTCCAGGGCTGCTTATGCTTGGCGACCTTGTCGCTCATTCGGCCGCCTCCGCAGTCTTCTTCTTGGCCGGCGCCTTCTTGGCAGCAGGCTTCTTGGCCGGAGCTTTCTTCGCTGCGGCCTTCTTTGGCGCTGCCTTCTTCTTGCCCTTAGGCGGGCCCTTGGCCGCCTTCTCGTCGATGAGAACGATGGCGGCTTCGGCGGTCAGCTCCTCGGGCTTGGCGTCGCGTGGCAAGGTGGCATTGGTTGTGCCATCGGTCACGTAGGGGCCATAGCGCCCTGCCATCACCTTCATCTCGCCGCCGGAAGTCGGGTGTGCGCCGAGCACCTTGAGCGGCTCGGCTGCGGTGCGGGCGCCGCGTCCACCCTTGTTCGCCGCCGCTTCCGCCAGCAGCGAGACGGCGGCGTTCATGCCCGTCTCGAACACCTCGGCCGTGGTCCGCAGACGCGCGTACTTGCCGTCGTGCACGAGGTAAGGGCCATAACGCCCGATGCTGGCCTTGATCTCCTCACCCGTTTCCGGGTGCATGCCGACGGTGCGCGGCAGGCTCAGCAGCTTAATCCCCCAATCCAGCGTCAGCTCGTCGATGTCCTTGGGGATCGACGCGCGCTTTGCTTCCTTGCCTTCGCCCAGCTGGATGTAGGGCCCGAAACGCCCTGCGCGCCGGACAATCTCCAGCCCGCTCTCGGGATCGACGCCCAGCGGCTCGTCCTCGGCCACTTCGCCATTGCCGCCCGGCTGCGCGAACTTGCGGGTGTACTTGCACTCCGGATAGTTCGAGCAGGCGACGAACGCGCCGAATTTGCCGCCACGCAGCGCCAGTCGGCCCTGCTGGCACTTGGGGCACAGACGCGGGTCGGTGCCGTCGTCCTTGGGCGGGAACAGGTAATCGCCCAGGAACTCGTCCAACCCTTCCATGACCTCGGACGGCTTGCGATCCATGACCTCATCGGACTTGGGCTTGAAGTCGCGCCAGAACGCGGCGAGCACGTCCTTCCACTCGGCCCGGCCGCCCGAGACGTCGTCGAGTTCATCCTCCATGCCAGCGGTGAACTGGTAGGCGACGTACCGGTCGAAGAAGCGCTCGAGGAACGAGGTCAGCAGGCGCCCGCTTTCTTCGGCGAAGAAGCGGTTCTTCTCGGTGCGGACGTAGTTGCGGTCTTTCAGTACCTGCAGCGTCGCGGCGTAAGTCGAAGGCCGCCCAATGCCGAGCTCCTCCAGCCGCTTGACGAGGCTCGCCTCGGAATAGCGCGGCGGCGGCTGGGTGAAGTGCTGCTCGGCGCTGACGTCCTTCTTGGCCGGCATGTCACCGGCTTTCATCGCCGGCAGCAGGCCGCTTTCCTCATCATCATCAGCCTTCTGGTCGCGGCCTTCCTCGTAGACCGCCAGGAAGCCGGGGAACTTCACGACCTGGCCGGTGGCGCGCAGCTCGTTGCGGCCGGTGCCGTCGCGTAGGGTGACGGTGGTGCGCTCCAGCTGCGCCGAGGCCATCTGGCTCGCCATCGCGCGCTTGAACACCAGATCGTAGAGCCGCGCCTCGTCGCCCGAACCGAAGCGCTCGCGGGTGAACTCAGTCGGGCGGATCGCCTCGTGCGCTTCCTGCGCGTTCTTGGCTTTGGTTTCGTAGTGGCGCGGCTTCTCGGGGAGGTAGTGGCCGGAGAACTTGTCCGAGATCGCGGCGCGCGCTTCGGAGATCGCTGAGGGGTCCATCTGCACGCCGTCCGTCCGCATGTAGGTGATCGCGCCCGCCTCGTAGAGCGTCTGCGCCACGCGCATGGTGTGGCTGGCCGAGAAGCCGAGCTTGCGCGCCGCCTCCTGCTGCAGCGTCGAGGTGGTGAACGGAGGCTGCGGATTGCGGCGGTGCGGCTTGGTCTCGACGCCTTCGACCTTGAACGCGCCGCTCTCCACCGCCGCCTTGGCGCGCATGGCGGTGCCTTCGTCGCTGAGGCTCAGGCGATCGAGCTTCTGGCCGTCGAACGTCACCAGCTTGGCGGTGAAGTCGGTGCCGTCATGCGCCATCAGCGCGGCGACCGACCAGTACTCCTGCGGTTTAAACGCCTCGATCTCACGCTCGCGATCGACGATTAGACGCAGCGCCACCGACTGCACGCGGCCTGCCGACTTGGCGCCCGGCAGCTTGCGCCACAGCACCGGCGAGAGCGTGAAGCCGAACAGGTAATCAAGCGCGCGGCGCGCCAAGTACGCGTCGATCAGATCCTGGTCCAGCTCGCGGGGCTGGGTCATCGCCTTGGTCACCGTATCCTTGGTGATGGCGTTGAAGGTGACCCGCTGCACGTCCTTGGGCAGCGCCTTGCGCTTGGCGAGCAGCTCACGCACGTGCCACGAGATCGCCTCGCCCTCACGATCGGGGTCGGTGGCGAGGATCAGGCGATCGGCTTGCTTGGCAAGATCGGTGATCGCCTTCACCTGCTTCTGCTTGTCGCCATAGAGCTCCCAATCCATGGCGAAGCTCTCGTCCGGGCGCACTGAGCCGTCCTTGGGCGGCAGGTCGCGGACGTGTCCGTAGGAGGCCAGGACGCGGTAGTCCTTGCCCAGATACTTCTCGATGGTCTTGGCCTTGGCCGGCGATTCTACGATGACGAGTTGCATTGTGATCCTGGAAAAGCGCCTCTACGCGTGCGCGCATACATACACGTACAAGGTGGGTCCGCTCGGCGCCGGCCGTCAAGAGGGTGCTTCAGGCGAAGATGCCCTGCAGCGACTCACCCTCGCCGATCACCTTTTCGAAGATCGCGACACTCAAGTACGCGGTTCCGACCGTTCCGATGTTGGCCAAAAGGTTCAGCATGATGACGAACGGCGGCGACTTGTCGATTGCATCGACTGATCCGCCTAGCAGCACGGGAGCAAGTGCGGCCACGATCGTGAATGTGGCGAAAATCGCGACGTACGCGCCGAAAGTAACGACAAGGATGAGTACGATCGTCCACGCACAATCGCGCGTTGCCTGCCAACTGGCGCGCAGCGCCTCGATGGACTTCGAGCCTTGCGTGATCACGAAAGCAGATGCCACTGACCACCGCGCCATCAGGAAAAGTCCCGGTACTACCAGGAACAGGAAGCCGACGATGATGGCGATGCCCGAAAGAAGTCCGACTCCGAAGTAGCTACGAAAGCTGCCTTCCCGGTCGATGAACCCTTTCTTCTTCAGCAGCATCCGGAAAATCGCGTAGACGACGCCGATCGAGACGAAGCTGGTGAGCGAGGATATGCTGTCCTCGCCTGCCAGCAGCTCGACCGCACTGTCCAAGGCTGACATGCCTACTGCGCCGAGCACCATTCCGAGAGGATGCCTAAGCAAGAGCTCCCACGTCGCGGCGAGCACCGCGCCGATGCTCAAGGTATTCGCCGTCCTTTCGATCGCCCCCTCCTGCGCGCACGCTCAAGCCGAAAGGCTGACCCGCCCTCCTGCATGCCGGTGAAGCCTGCCTGCGATCTCCAGTTCAAGCAAGGCCAGCTGGACGGACGCTGAAGTCGCGCCCGACTGGCGGATCAGCTCGTCCACGCCGATCGGCGCCAGGGTGAGCAGACCGACCACTTCCGCAGACTCCGCCGGATCAGGTTCGTGCCACGGTGTAGTCGACGAGAACTCGCGAAAGCTGGAGCGCGCAGCACCATCGAAACCGGAGAGCAGTTCGACCACATCCTCGGGCCGCTGCACCAGGATCGCGCCATCGCGGATCAGCTGGTTGCAGCCGTGTGAGCGCGAATCGAGCGGGGAGCCGGGGATCGCCATGATCTCGCGCCCGAACTCCCCGGCGAGGCGTGCGGTGATTAGCGAGCCGGACTTGGGGGCCGCCTCGACCACCAGCGTGCCGGCGGCAAGGCCGGCGATGATGCGGTTGCGGGTTGGGAAGTGGCGCGCGAGCGGCTCGGTGCGCGGCGGTTGCTCGGCGAGCAGTACGCCCTCGTTGGCGATACGCTCCTGCAGTTCGGCATGTTCGGGCGGATAGGCGATGTCGATGCCGCTCGCGATCACGCCGACGGTCCGGCCCTCGCCCGCCGCCAGCGCACCGGTATGCGCGGCGCCATCGATACCGCGAGCAAGACCCGAAACGACGGTAAAGCCGGCCTCGGCCAGGCCATGCGAGAAATCGCGCGCCAGCTTCACCGCGGCGCCCGAGGCATTGCGTGCGCCAACCACGGCGACGCAAGGGGCGTGCAAGTGGCTGGGATCGCCGCGCATGGTCAGGATCGGCGGCGCGCCTTCGGCCTCGGCAAGGAGCGGCGGGTAATCCGGCGAGTCGTCAAACAGATAGCGCGCGCCCGCCTTGCGAACGGCAGCGACCTCGGCAGCGACACGTCCCTCGGCGGCGGGAGTGTAGGCCTTGCCAGAGCGGCCGACCATGTCCGGCAACGCGTCCAACGCCGCGCTCGCCGTGCCGAAGCGGGCGAGCAGCTGCCGGTAGCTTACCGGGCCGATGTTGGGCGATCTCAGCAGGCGGATGCGGGCAAGCGCCTCGTCCTGCGTCAGCGCCGACCCCGCGCTCACGGCTTGGCCGCGCCGATCCGCGGCTCGGTGCCGCTACGCAGCCGCGCGATGTTGGCGCGATGCATCCAGACCACCAGCACGGCGAGCACCACCAGGGCGGGCACATACGCCTGGTAACCGAGCAGCAGTGCCGCGATCGGCGCTCCGACAGCTGCGGTCATCCCACCCAGTGAAGAGATCCGCGCAAGCGCCAGCACGCCAAGCCAGAGCACCGCGTAAGCCAGGCCGATCGGCCAGGCCAAGCCGAAGCACACACCCGCGAGCGTCGCGACGCCCTTGCCGCCGCGGAAGCGCAGCCACACCGGAAAGCAATGGCCCACCACCGCACCAACAGCGGCAAACGGCTCGCTCCCCGGCCAGATCGCACGCGCGATCAGCACCGCCGCGAGGCCTTTCGTCAGGTCGAGCAGCAGCGTCGTCGCCGCCAGTCCTTTGCGGCCGGTGCGCAGCACATTGGTCGCACCAATGTTGCCCGAGCCGATCGAACGCAAGTCGCCCGCGCCGGTCAACCTCGTGAGCAGCAGCCCGAACGGCACGGACCCGAGCAGATAGCCCAGGATGGCAGCAAGAATCTCGCTCATCGCCGCGTCTTAACCGCTCCCCAGGCGATTGGCGACGCCCTGTTGCCCTCTGCCGCGCAGCCTCGCTAACAGACGCAGCGACTTCCGCCCGAAAGGACCTTGCGTTTTGGACCGTACTCAAGACCCGGTGGCGCCGGTCCTGCTGTTCGACTCGGGCGTGGGCGGGCTCACTGTCTTGGCCGAGCTGCGGCGGGTGCTGCCGCAAGCGCCGGTGGTCTACGTCGCCGATACCGCGGGCCTGCCCTATGGCACCAAGACCGAAGCGCAGATCGCCGCGCGCGTGGCCGGGCTACTGGGGCGCCTCACCGAGCGGTTAAAGCCGCGCCTGGTCTGCATCGCCTGCAACACCGCCTCGACCATCGCCTTGGGCATGGTGCGCGAGGTGCTGGAAGTGCCGATTGTCGGCACCGTGCCCGCCATCAAGCCCGCTGCCGCGCTCACCCACAGCGGCGTCATCGGCCTGCTCGGCACGCAAGCGACGATCCGTCAGGCCTATGTCGACCGGCTGGAACACGAGTTCGCTGCGGGCAAGCACCTGCTGCGCCATGGTGCGCCCGATCTCGTGGACGCCGCCGAGGCCAAGCTGCGCGGCGAAACGCCCGATGCCGAGGCGATCGCATCCGCCGTGGACGCCTTACGCAGCATGCCAGGCGGTGCGGACATCGACACGGTGGTCCTCGCCTGCACGCACTTCCCGCTGCTGGAGGACGAACTTGCCGCCGCGTTCGGGCCTGGAGTCGGCTTCGTTCACGGCGCGGAAGGCATCGCTCGCCAGATCGCGCGGCTGCTCGAAGGTCAGGAATTCGTTCGCAAACTTGCCGACTTCGCGCTAACCACACGGCCGGGCGCATCCTGGGACGCGTATGCACAAGCACTCGCGGGCTACGGGCTGGAGGGGGTCGGGGCTGTTTGACGCGCAAGCTGAATGTCGTCCTTCTCATCCTGCTGCTGGTCATCGGAGCGCCCTTCACCTGGCTGCTTCTGAACGCGTCCACACGCGGCACGCAGGCCAAGCCGGTCACCATCGCCCAGCTGCGGCAACTCGCCGAATCCATGCCCGGCCCGGCACCCACCCAGGTGCGCTACGAGGCCGTCGGCGATCGCCATGTGATGAGCGATCTGCTCGCTGCCGGCTCGGGCCTGCGACCGGTCCCCTTCATGATCCGCGCGTACGAACTGGTCGGCGCTGACGGTACGCTGGCGACGATTGATCGCGGCCTGAACCGCGAACTGGCGGAACGGCGCCGGCTCTCGCACTATGATCCGATGGCGCAACGCATGGTCGAGCGAGCGCTCGCTGCAGCACCAGTGCAGCTTTCGCTGGGGACCGACGCGCATCACAGCGGCATGGCCGCCGCGGCGCCGCAGTTAGGCTCCGGGCTTGCAGGTCCGGCCGAGCGCTCGCCCGCCCAGCCCTATCCCGTGGCGCATGGCATCGTGGTCATCCCGGTCAGCAGCATCGCGCCGGGTCAGCGGATGGTCTACGCGCGCCTCGGCAATGGCCGCGAGGTGCTGTTCACGGGCGATGTCGCACCGATCAATGCCGCCTGGGAGGACGAGCGCCCGCCCGCGCGGATCGTCACCGGGCTGTTCGTCGACCATGATCGCGAGGAAATCGGCAGCTGGCTGCGCACGATCAGCGCACTGCGCGGCGCCGCCCCGGGCCTCCACATCGTCACCGGGCACGACCAGCAAGTGCCCCGGCTGCTTGTGCAGGGGTTCATCGAGCGGCCCGCTCAGCGCCGTCGCCGCCGCCGATAAGCGACTGGCAATGCAGGCGGCGATGCGGTAAGGCGCCGCCGACGCCCCCGGTCCCAAGCCGCCGGCTTCCAGTGACGATTGTGCGGCAACCCGCGGAGCGGATCGATTTCGTGAACTACGACCAGATTTTCGACCAGGCGATCGAGCGGCTCCATTCGGAGGGACGCTACCGGGTGTTCATCGACATCCTGCGCAACAAGGGCGCCTTCCCCAACGCGCGCTGCTTTGCCGGTCACAACGGGCCCAAGCCGATAACGGTGTGGTGTTCGAACGACTATCTCGCGATGGGCCAGCACCCGAAGGTCGTCGCCGCCATGGAAGAGGCGCTGCACGATGTCGGCGCTGGCTCGGGCGGCACCCGCAACATCGGCGGCAACACGCACTACCACATCGAGCTCGAGCATGAGCTGGCCGATCTTCACGGCAAGGAAGGCGCGCTGCTTTTCACCAGCGGCTACGTCTCCAACGACGCCACGCTCTCGACGCTCGCCAAGCTGCTGCCCGGCTGCGTTATCTTCTCCGATGCGCTGAACCACGCCAGCATGATCGCCGGCATCCGCAACTCTGGCTGCGAGAAGAAGGTCTGGCGCCACAACGACCTCGAGCACCTGGAAGCGCTGCTGGCCGAGACCGACCCGTCGGTGCCCAAGCTGATCGCGTTCGAGAGCGTTTACTCGATGGACGGCGACGTCGCCCCGATCCACGCGATCTGCGACCTGGCCGACAAGTACAACGCCATCACCTACATCGACGAAGTCCACGCGGTCGGCATGTATGGCAAGCGCGGCGGTGGCATCTCCGAGCGCGACGAGGCCGCGGACCGCATCCACATCATCGAGGGCACGCTGGGCAAGGCGTTCGGCGTGATGGGGGGCTACATCGCCGCCGACCAGCGCATCATCGACTGCATTCGCTCGTACGCGCCGGGCTTCATCTTCACGACCTCGCTCTCGCCGGTGCTGGTCGCGGGCGTGCTCGCCTCGGTCAAGCATCTAAAGGCGTCGAGCGAAGAGCGTGATGGGCAGCAGCATGCCGCCGCCACGCTCAAGGCGATGTTCCGCGAGGCCGGACTGCCGGTGATGGATTCGGTCACGCACATCGTGCCGCTGATGGTCGGAGACCCGGTCAAGGCCAAGAAGATCAGCGACATCCTGCTCGCCGAGTACGGCGCCTACGTGCAGCCGATCAACTTCCCGACGGTGCCGCGCGGCACCGAGCGCCTGCGCTTCACCCCCGGCCCAGCGCACACCGAAGCGATGATGCGCGATCTGACGCAGGCTTTGGTGGAGATCTGGGATCGCCTGGAGATGCGTCAGGCGGCTTAGGACACTGGTCCGGTTGTAAACGTCGCTAAGCCGTCACCTCGCTGGTAGGCTTCGACAAGCTCAGCGTAGGCGGTGTCTTGGTAAGCCGAGTTGCGAAAAAGCAGCGCAGGATTGACGCGTACCGGCTCGGCTGAACATCGCTTGGGCTGAGCTTGTCGAGGCCCGCCAGCCGGCGCCGCGGTTTACCGATTAGAGCTCCGCACCAACATCGTCTCAGCCGGCAGCCGGTGCGCCACGCCAAACCCAGTCGGCAGCGGCACTTCGCCCGATGGCACGCCCGAAACCCAGATCGCGTCGAACCCATCTGCGCGCATCTTGACCAGCGTGTCCCGCAGCGCCGCCATGTCGATGCGACCGTCGGGACAGGTGCGCTTCACACGCTGCGAGTCGCTGCTCCAGCGCTCCTGCAAGTGCGGATCGCGGATCGTCACCAGTCGCGCGTTGTCGACCATGAACAGCGTGTTGGTGAAAGCCTCGCGGCGCACGACCGCATAGCTCGCGAGCTTCTCGTCGGGAGTGAGTGTCCACCCGTCGCAGTCGGGACGCACGTAGATGTAGCCCAGCCGGCCGCCGCGGGGCACTGCATTCAGCATGGTCAGGCGCTGCTCCAGTTCCGGGCTGCGGGCCGCCCAGACCCAAGTCACGCTCCCCAGCCTCACGGCGAAGAGGGCAAGGCCGACCAGGCACAGCAGCCGCTCGCGCCGGGCATCGCGCGCCGGCGTGATCGCCAGCACCAGGATCATCAGCGCGATCGGCGCGGTGCGCAGGTCGGTGCCCCAGGAATTCAGCAGGAACTCGGGCGCAGCCAGCGCGCCGGCGGCGAGCAGCAGGCCCGAGATCGCGAGACGAGGCTCTAACTGGCGGGGCCCTGCCCAGCGCAGCGCGAGCAACGAAGCTAGGCCGACCGCCGCCAGTAGCGCGAAGTCCAGCTTCATCCAGGTGCCGCGCAATGCTCCGGCAAACACCGCAACCTTGGTCCGCAGCAGATCCTCATAAACCCACGCGAAATCCGACCCGCTCGAGTGCGAGCGCCACAGCAGCAGCGGAATGAGCGGCACCAGCAATGGCCAGTTGCGCCGCATCGCCGGCCACAGGTCGCGGACCGATCGCAGGCCGGCGAGTTCGTTGCCTGCAGCGAGCAGCAGCAGCGTTGCCCAGCTCGCCATGTGAGCCGTCCAGACCACCAGCGCCGCAACGACGAGGCCGAGTTGGCCGGCGACCGTCTCGGGCTTGCGCGCGTAGAGCCACGCGGCGGTCAGAAGGGCCAGCCCGATGCCCAGACAGTAGTTGAGGAAGCCGTACATCCACGCCTGGTTGAGCACGAGCGGCAAGGCCAGGAACGCGCTGGCCGAGATGCGTCCATGCGCGGCGCGAGAGAGCGCGAACAGACCGGCGATCGTCAGCGGAGCGATCAGCGCGGTGACGAGCCGCGTCGCCAGTTCCGCGCCAAGCCAATGGCTCAGCAGCGTCACGGGAAGGTCCTCGCCAAGATTGGCGATCCATTGCCACTGCACGGCGAAGTACCGCGCCAAGGGTCCGCCAGAGGGTGCCACTGAAAGGATGTAGTGCCGCGCCAGGTGCGCGGGGGCGTCGGCAAGGCCGGGGATCGGCACGAAGAGCACCGGCACCAGCGCCAGCAGCGCCGCTGCAGCCGCCAGCCAGCCGAGTGGAAGTGAGCGCCCGGCGCTAACTTGCGGCACGACCGAGCCTTTCCTCGCCAACCCGTCGCCGCCGGTCTATGCTCTTCGCTCGGTCATGAACGAGAGGATTGCACATGCGCTTCGTGCGGATCGGCGCCTGCATCATCGCGGTGCTGGCGATTGCCCTGGGCCTGCTCTGGCTCGGCCAAGGAACCGGCGTGATCGCCTGGCCTGCCGACAGCTTCATGCTGTCCGACCGGACCTGGGCGCGCAATGGACTGCTGCTGGTCGCGGTAGGCGGGATCGTGCTGTGGCTGGCCAATCCCTGGAGCCGCCGCTGAGAGACGATCATTGCGGGTCGGCGGTGCCGTCCGCGGGCACTTCGAGGATGAAGCGCGCGCCCTGCCCCGGCTGGCTCTCCACGCGCAAGTCGCCGCCCATGGCCCGGGCGAGCCGGCGCGAGATGTAGAGGCCGAGGCCCGAGCCGCCGTCGCCGCTGCGGCCGAGCCGCTCGAACTTCTCGAACACGATCGCCTGATCGGCATCGCTCAGACCCGGGCCTTGATCGACGACCAGTACCCGCGCCTGTTCGCCCGCTTGTTCCACCCGCACCTCGATGCGCGAGTTCTCGGGCGAATAGCGGATGGCATTGCCGATCAGGTTGATCAGGATCTGCAGCACGCGCCGGAACTCGGCCACGGCGCGTACCGTGTCGCCCGCTGCTGCGACCACGATGCCCTTTTCGCGCGCGCGGACACCCAGGATGCCGGTGGCCTGGCGGGCGACTTCACCCAGGTCGATGTGGTCGGGCGCGGTGACGAACCCTTCGGACTCGACGACTTCGAGATCGCCCAGGTCCTCCACCAGGCCGAGCAACAGCCGCCCGGCATTGGCGATCTCCGCCGCATAGTTGGCGTAAGCGTCGGGCAGAGGCCCGGCCAGCCGGCTGCGGATCGTCTCGGCATTGGCCACGATGCGCGCGATCGGCTGGCGCAGCACCGGCGCGAGGTCGTGGCCTACGAGGCCCTGACCGCCTGAAACAAAGACGCCCTCTCCCTCTGGCTCGACTTGCGGCGGAGGTTCGTCGGACACGAGCAGCAGCTCGAACCCGACCGGATCGTGACCGGGCCGGGACTGCGGCAGCAGTACGATGCGCCACGCGCGAGGCGAGCCTGCGACCTGCACCGGCGCGCCGTCCAGCAGGCGCCAGTGCAGCGCGCGCGCGCCATGGCTTTCGGGAGCAAGGAAGTCGGTGAACGGGCGGCCGACTCCGGCGCTCATGGCATCGGCCAAAGCCCGCAGCTCTGGACTGTCGCTGGCGACGAACAGGATCCGCTGCTCGGCGTCGAGCCGGGCGGACAGTTCGCTGACCTCGCGGTCCATCGCAGCCCGCCGTTCCATGACGCCCCGGGTCTCATCAGGCGCGAGCGGCGTGGACTGCCAGCTGCGCAGCACGATGTCGCAGCCATCCGCCTCGTCCTCGCCACGAGGGTCGACCTCCACCCAGGCCGTCACTGTCTCGGCGCCGTCCTGCGCGCTGATCGAGCGGGCGAGGCGCAAGCGATAGCGGCGTGCCTTGCGGACGAGTTCCAGCAGCTCGGGCACCGCGACCGTGCCCGGCAACTCGCCGCCGCAACTGCGCTGGAGGCTTGCAAGCGGCTCGTCCGCGTGGACCAGGCGGTCAGCCGCGTCGGTGGCGGCCCGCGCCAGGATCGGCTCCTGCACGTTCACCTCAGTTACCTGCGTCGGACAGGAGAGCGGCCGCTCCATCGCGACTCAGGCGAGCGAAAGCGTCAGGTGCGGCCATGTCGGGATAGAGCCGAAACAGCTGCTGCTCGGCTGCGGCGGCGCTCAGGCCGGCGGCGCGCAGCGACAAGGCGAAGCGCGTTGCCTGTCCCTCATGCAGGCACAGCGTCACGGCATCGCGCGCTTGACCGGAGCCCAGGGCCAGCGCGGTGAGGAAGAGGCCAAAGCCGGCATGATCCAGATCGAGCGCGGCGACGGCGGCATTACCCAGGCTCGTCACCAGCCTTGCTGCAAGTCCCAGACGGCTGGCGCCCTCTTCGTATGTGTCACGGATGCTTGCTTCGTGCGGAGCACCGTCCGGCGTCACAGAGCGGGTGGCGAGCAGCGCAGCTTGCAGCAGATCGCCCGGGAGTTCGCCGAGCGGCAATTGCATGCGCCGTTGCGCCTGACACCAACGCGCCTGCGCGGCGAGGACCTTCATCCCCGCATCCTTTGTCTCCGGATCGGGAGAGGCGAGCAGTGCCTGCAGCAGCGGCGGCACCACGGGATCGATCGCCGCGCTCTGCTCCAACCGCTCGGTCAGCTGCCATTCGAGCGCGAGTGCGTGGAGGTGGCCGAGCAAGGCCGGATCGCCGAGCAAGGTGCGGGCCAGCGGTGCGCTGCGATCCCGCGCGAAACCACCGAGCAGTTGTTGCGCCAAGTGCGACGCCATGCCGCGGATCCGGGCGAGAACCTCGTCCCCGAAGACCGTGGCACCTTCGCCGCCGAGCAGATGGCGCAGGATCGGTTGGACCGTGCCCGCCAAAGCATCGCCTCGCGCCAGTTTCGCGCGCAGGTTCTCCTCAAAGGATTCCCCATTCTCGATGCGCACGGCTGTCTCGAACATGCCCCCATGCTTAACGCCGGCTGGTTAAGGCCGGGTTAGTTGATCCGTCTTGGCGGCAGCACGATCGCCGCCAGCGTCAGCGCGACCGCGAGGATCCGCACCGTCACATCCAGATACCCCAACGCCGCCGCCACGCCCAGCACCAGGGCAAGCGCCGCGCGGTCGCAAGTCCAGGCCGCGAGGCCATCGTTGAGCAGCCGGGGCGCCAAGTGCAGCATCAGTACCAGCATCAGCGGCGCGAACAGCACGTTTCCGATCGGGATCGGCGCCAATCCGGTCGCATCGCCGGTCCCGAGCAGGCACACCGCGATGAGCGTCAGGTCCGTCACCCAGCCCAGCACGTCGGCTCGGGGGATTGCTGGCGCCATGACGCTGTAGGCCTGCCGCTCCGCACCGCGCAGCAGCTCGGTGGCACGCGCCAGCACCCATCCGATCGCCACCAGGACGAACGCCGGCACCACCAGTTGCAGGCAGCCAAGCGCGATCGCCAGGACGAGCGCCGCCAGCGCTGCCACGCTCGACGCGCCGCTCGCGTTCCCGCCGTGCAGCAGCGAGGAACCGAACGAGAGCACGCCCACGCGCGCCAGGCGGTCCGAAAGCGTCACCGCGTGGCTGCGGCCCAGGCGCAAGCGCAACCACTCGGTCTCGATCGCCAGCGCCTCGCCTTCGCTGCGCACCATGCGCCAGCCTGGGCCGGTGCGCGCGTCGGTAGGCACCTGGCGCATCTGCGCGCCGGACTGCAGCGCGATGCGCGTCAACGCAGAGGTCGCGTCGCAATCATGCGGCAGGTCATGCAGCCGCTCCACCAGCGCACCGGAAATGCGCATGACACCGGCGGCAGCGTTGTTGATGTCGAGCCGCTCGAACCCTTCCGCGACGGCGCCGTCGTCGGGCAGCGCGAGCACGACCGGTCGCGTGCCTTCGAGCAGCGGGGTCACTTGCGCGGGGTCGGCAAACAGCCCCTCGGTCACCACGATCAGCTCGTCGGCGGCAGTCACCAGCGCGGAGAGCTGCTGCGGACCGGCAACGATATGGAAGCGCAAGCCGGCGCTCTCGGCGCCGTGCTGCAGCGCGATCAGCTCGGGCGACGGGCCGCGTGCGAGGCAGATCAGGCGCTGGCAATCGAGCGCGAGCGCCAGCCCCAACTGATGCTGCGCCAGGCTTGCACCGGCGATGCGCAGGAACGCGCGCGGGAACGGCTGGCCGGATCCCGCGGGTTCGAGCATGGAAAGCAAGGCAATGCGCAGCGTGCTCCCCTTTCGCGCGCCGACGCCAGCGGCGTCACTAAGGACGAACTCTAGGCGCTGGCCGGCATGGTGCCAAGCGCCAGCATGGAACCCGACCTGTGGAAATCAGCTCTGGAAGGTTGCTCAGTCGGCCGTCACGTCCGCGACATAGGCCTTCAGGCGGCGCACCACCGTCGGCTCGCCAGGTGCTGCACCCAGCGCTTCCTCGGCCAGGTCGAGCAAGGGCTTGGCGTGGAAGCTCGCCGCCAGCCCCTTCAGGCGCATCGCCGCCAAGGTCCAGTTGCCATCGCATCGCGAACGTTCGAGCAAGTCGACCTGCCGTGCCACGCTCTCAGCATAGGCCGCGCGCAGTTCTTCGAACAACGCCGCATCGCCGCCCGCCGCGGCCTGGAGAGTGGCCTCGAGGGCGCCTGCTTCATAAGCCATCCACAAGCGCTAGAGCGGATCCGTTTAAGCGGGGTTTAACGCGGTGCGCCTCTCGTGATAATTTATCAGCATGGCAGGGGAAACACGCATCATCGCGTTCGGCGCGAACGGGGCCGAGCAAAACGGCGGCGAAGCTGGCGTACAGCCACTCGACACGAGCCTCGATGTGGCGAGCGACTCGCCCGAGACAGCATACGCTGTGTCAGATTGGGACAACGAAGAGCCTGTTTCCTCCTCGGCGTGGCAGGACCATGCCGTGCCTGTTCTGGCACTCGTGGCCATCGTTGCGTGGACGGTGTTCTTCGCCTGGTCGCAATGGAGTGTGCTGCCGCGCACCCCGGCCGCGCAAGTCCCCTCGCTCGTCGTGCAATGGGCGGTGCCGGTGCTGCTGGTCGCTGTCCTGTGGCTGCTCGCCATGCGCAGCAGCCGCCGCGAGGCCGCGCGCTTCGGTGATGCTGCGGCGCTCCTCTCGCGTGAGAGTGCCCAGCTCGAGACCCGGCTCACCACCGTCAACGGCGAGCTGAGCCTGGCGCGCGAATTCATCGCCGCCCAGTCACGAGATCTCGAGTCGCTTGGGCGCCTTGCCGTCGAGCGACTGACGCAGAACGCGGACCGTCTGCAGGAGCTAATCCGCGAGAATGGCGGCCGGCTCGACACCATCCAATCGGTCAGCAAGTCCGCGCTGGAGAACATGGACAAGCTGCGCGGGCAGCTGCCGGTCATTGCCAGCTCGGCCAAGGACGTCACCAACCACATCGGCAACGCCGGCCGCACCGCGCATGTTCAGCTGGAGGACCTGATCGCCGGGCTCGGCCGCCTGAACGAGTTCGGCTCGGCCTGCAACGACCAGGTGCGCGCCGTGCGCGAGGCGATGGACGCCGCCGCCGCGGGCTTCACCGGTGTGTGCGAAGATCTCGACCATCTGGCCGCCGCGCGCTTCGAGGCATTGGCCGAACGCGGCGCCGAGTTCCGCACCCGCATGGAGGCCGACGAGGTCGAGATGCTGGGCGCGATCCGTACCCGCGCCGCAGCGCTGGAGCACGAAGTGGCAGGCGTTCGCGGCGCGCTCGACACCCACGAGGCCGAGAGCCTGACCTCGCTACGCGCCCGGCTCACTGCCTTGCGCGACGAGAGCGGCGTGGTCGGCCGTGCCTTGCAGGACAGCGAGACACGCGCTGCCGACGCCTGGACCGCTCGCCTTGCGGCTCTGGAGGAACGCCGGGCCGAGCTGGAGACGCGGCTTGGCGAGAGCGAGCGGACCGGCCTCGAATCGCTGCGTGAGCGGGCGGACAAGCTGGCGCGCGCCAGCGAGGAGCTGCGCCTCCGCATCGCCGCCGACGAGCAGGCGGCACTCACTGCGCTGGAGGAGCGGGTTGCTCGCCTGCGTTCGCGCACGGGCGAGTTGCAGTCGCAGATCTCCGCCGGTGAGCAGGCCGCCCTCACCCGCCTTCAGTCGCAGCTTGCGGCGCTCGACGGCGCCGTTGCCGAGCGGCTGGCCGATCACGAGCGCCACTCGGACGAGCTGGCATGGCGCAGCGAAGCGCTGGTCGGGACGCTCAGCGATCATGGCGAGCGCATCGCCGCCGTCGCACAAAGCAGCGCGGAAGTCGAAGCGGCGCTGTCGCGCAGCCTCTCGCTGCTCGCCGATCGCCTGACTGCTTCGCGCACCACACTGGCCGCCACTGAGGGCGAGGTCGAGCGCTTGACCGATGCCAGCGTGCGTTTGCTGGAACTGATCCAGGCAAGCGCCAAGCACAGCTCCGGCGTGTTGCCCGAATCGCTCTCCGTTGCGGACGATCGCCTGTCGCGACTGGGTGACAAGGTGCTGCAACTCATCGACGATATCGAAACCGGATCGCGGCGCAGCTCGGAACTGCACGGTTCGGTCGACGCGCTGCGCGAGGCGCTAGGGGCAGTGCAGGCCGACCTTGCCGCCGGCCAGTCGGCGATCTCGGAGCGCAACGAAACGCACTATGCCGAGATCGGCGCGCTGAGAGCCAGCCTGGGCGATATCGAGAGCGCCGGCGAACGCATCGGCACTCGCACCCGCGAAGAACTCGCAGCCGCGATCGAGCAACTCGCCGCAAGCGTGCGCAACGTGCTCGCTTCGCTGGAGGACGAAGGCGCCGCACGCGTGCGCGAGCTCGCCGAACGTCTCGGTGACGAGAGCGCCAAGGCCATCGACCGCGTCATGCGCCCACGCGCGGCCGAAGCGGCCGGCGCGCTGGAGCAGGCGGTAGCACATGCCTCAGGTGCCGGTCGCGAGGCCGCAGTGCAGATGCGCGAGCAGCTCAATGCCGTCGAGGAAGCCGTCGGCAGCCTGGAGACTCGTGTCGCGCTCGCGCGCGAGCAGGCGCAGGAGCAAGTCGACAATGATTTCAGCCGCCGCGCCGCGCTGATCGTCGATGCTCTTAAGTCCAACGCCATCGATGTCGCTTCGGCCCTCTCCGCCGATGTCGCCGACACTGCTTGGGCAGCCTACCTCAAGGGTGACCGCGGCATCTTCGCGCGTCGGGCGGTGTCACTCCTGGACGCCGGGGACACACGCGCGATCCAGCAGCTGTTCGAGCGCGATGACACTTTCCGCGAGCATGTCAGCCGCTACATCCACGACTTTGAGTCGCTGCTGCGCCAGGTGCTCTCCACGCGTGAGGGCCATGCTCTGGGCGTGACGCTGCTGTCCTCGGACATGGGCAAGCTCTACGTTGCATTGGCGCAAGGGATCGAGCGGCTGCGGAACTGAACCGCAGAAATAGGACCTCGTCCTCGGCATGACCCCGTACCGGTCGCCTGAGTTTCGAACCTGTTCGCGTACGTGCTTGCCGGACGAGCTTATCGTTGCCGACACCGACGTCGAGTAAGACCCGGAATGACGCTCGTCAGCCCCGGGCAATCAGTACCCCATGCTCTTTACCGGCGGCGGACCGTAGAAGTTCAGGTCCTGCACATCGACCCAACCGTAGACATAGTTCAGGTAGAACGCGAACATCATGGCCGCCGACAGGATCGTCGCACGCACCGCGATGCGACCGGGGCGGAAGTTTACCGGCGCACTGTCGGCGTGCCCCGTTTCGACGCGGTGTTCCTTGACTTCGTCGGGCGTGCGCAGCCCGAACGGCATGACCAGAAACGCGGCGAGCACCCAGAGCAGCGAGTAGATCGCAAGAACGGAGGTCCATTTCACGGGCGCAAGCTCCTCAGCGCTCGGGTGCCATCATGACGAGGACTTGCGGCTTCTTGCCGGTCCAGCGCGCGGCGGCGCGGCGCGCGGCGAGGCGCGCGGCTTCGCGGCGCTTCTCCGGCTCGGCGCGGGCCTTGCGCGCGGCGGCGAGCGCATTCTCCACGTCTTGGCGGGTCTCGTCGATGAACGCCTGGCGATCGGCATCGAGCGGCAGCCCGAGCATGTCGACCTGCACGTCTCCCTTGGCGTCGATCGCCACCGTGATCACACCGGTGTTCGACAGGCGCCGGCGCATCACCACCGCGTCGCCGTCCGCCGGCACGATCATGTCGCCATCCAGCACCAGGCGACCGGCGCGCACTTCGTCGATCTTGCCGGGCTTGCCGGGCGCGAGGCGCACCAGGTCACCATTGCGCTGGAACACCGCGCTCGCAATGCCCGTCTCGAGCCCGAGCCGCGCTTGCTCGCGCATGTGGCGGATCTCGCCATGCACCGGCACCAGGATCTCAGGACGGATCCAGCGGTAGAGCGCCTCCAGTTCCGGCCTTCCAGGGTGGCCCGAGACGTGGATCAGGCTCTGGCGATCTGTCACGAGCTTGATGTCACGATCGGCCAGGCGGTTCTGGATCCGGCCGATGGCGATCTCGTTGCCGGGGATCTGGCGGCTGGAGAACAGCACCACGTCGCCCGCTTCCAGGCTGATCGGATGGTTGCCCTCCGCCACGCGCGAAAGCGCCGCACGTGGCTCGCCCTGGCCACCGGTCGCGACGATCAGCACCTCGCCGCGGGGCAGGCTCATGGCCGTAGCGAAGTCGACCGGCGTAGGCAGATCTCTAAGGTAGCCGCTCGCCTGCCCGGCCTCGATGATGCGGTCGAGCGAGCGCCCGGCGACGCACAACTGGCGCCCTGTCGCCTTGGCCACCGCGCCGAGCGTCTGCAAACGCGCCACGTTGGAGGCGAAGGTGGTCACCAGCACCCGCTTGCCCTTGTGCTTGGCGACTTCTAGTTGCAGCCCGCGGTAGACCTCGCCTTCCGAGCCCGATGGCTCGGGATTGAAGACGTTGGTGGAATCGCACACCAGCGCGAGCACGCCCTCGTCGCCTAGCTCGGTCAGTTCGGCGGCGGTGGCCGGAGTGCCGATCTGCGGCTCCTCGTCGATCTTCCAGTCGCCGGTGTGGAACACGCGTCCGAACGGCGTGTCGATCAGCAGCGCGTTGCCCTCGGCGATCGAGTGCGCCAGCGGGACATAGCTGATGCCGAAATCGCCCACCTCGAACTCGTCGAGGTCATGGACGACGTTGAGCTCGATCTGCTCGAGGATACCCTCCTCCTCCAGCTTTGCCGCTACCAATCGGGCGGTGAACGGCGTCGCATAGAGCGGCACGCCCAGCTTCTTGGCGAAGTAGGGCACTGCGCCGATATGATCCTCGTGCGCGTGGGTCAGGACGATGCCGAGCAGGTCGTCGCGCCGCTGTTCGATGAAGTCGAGGTCGGCGAAGACCAAGTCGATGCCCGGGTACTCGCCGCCGCTGAAGGTCATGCCCAGGTCGACCATGATCCACTTGCCACGACAGCCGTATAGATTGACGTTCATTCCGATTTCGCCGGAGCCACCCAGCGCCAGAAACAGCAGCTCTTCACCCGGCTTGTTTGTCGAATCAGTCACTTATCGGAACGCTCCGCCAGAATAGCTAGACCCTCAAGGGTCAGGTCGGCATCGACCGCGTCGAAGATATCGGTCGCTTCGTTGAACAGGACGGCAAGGCCGCCGGTGGCAATCACTTTGGCCGGACGGCCGATCTGAGCGCGCATGCGGGCGATCAGGCCCTCCATCATCGCCACATAGCCCCAGAACACCCCGATCAGCATCTGATCCTCGGTGTTCCGGCCAATAACGCTGTTGTTGGCCGGCACTTCGATGGCGATGCGCGGCAGCTTGGCAGTGTTCCCCACCAAGGCGTCGAGCGAGAGGTTGAGGCCGGGGGCGATAATGCCGCCCTTGTAGGCGCCGTTGAAGTCTACCACGTCGAATGTCGTCGCGGTGCCGAAATCGATGACGATGAGGTCACCAGGGTACTTGGAGTGTGCGGCGACGGCGTTGACGGCGCGATCGGCACCCAGCGAGCGCGGCTCGTCGACATCGATGTCGATCGCGTAGTCGGCCGCGCCCTGCCCGGCAATCAGCGGCTCGATCTGGAAGTAGTTCTGCGCCAGGACTTCCAGGTTGTGGAGTGCGCGCGGCACTACGGTGGAGATGATGATTTTGTCCACCGCCTTGCGCTCCACACCGCGGATCTGCAACAGCTGGAGCAACCACACGGCATATTGGTCGCCAGTCCGGCGCGGGTCCGTGGCTATGCGCCAGCGCCCCTTCAGCGTGCGCCCGTCGAACAGCGCGAAGACCACATTGGTGTTGCCGGCATCAATCGCGAGCAGCATGGCTTGGTTGTCCCGGTCAGCGGCGGTCGAGATCGACTTCGCCCGCGTGGATGGTCCGCCTCGTGCCGCCGGGAAGCTGGAGTTGCAAGGCCCCTTCGGGGTCGAGCCCCGCGAAAGTGCCGTGGACCGCGGCGCCGTCAGGGCCATGCACCATGAGCGGAGTGCCAAAGGCATGCGCACGCGCGATCCAGTCGGCGCGAAGCTGGTCCCAGGCGCCGGAGCGCCATAGTCGCAGAGCGTGGCTCCAGCAGGTATCGAGCCGGTCGGCGAAGGCGTTCCGAGCGGCGAAGCCTTCTTTACCAAGCTGAGGAGACGGGGGCAAGACATCGGCCAGGCTGGCGGTCTTGCGATCCGCCAATTCCGGAGCCTTCACCAGATTTACGCCGACCCCGACGACAACGGCATCGCCGAAGCGCTCCAGCAGAATGCCCGCAAGCTTATTGCCGTCGAGCAGGAGGTCATTGGGCCACTTGAGCGCCAGCCCTTCGAGCCCCGGCGCGAGTGCCTCGATCGCGGCATAGACCGCGACACCCGCCACCAGCGATAACGTATGCGGTGGAGGATCCCCGGCGTGGAGGTGCACCACGGTCGAGCCCATGAAGTTGCCGGCGCCATCGCTCCACACCCGGCCCTGGCGGCCACGTCCGTCGACTTGCCGATCGGCGACGAGCCAGTGTCCCGTACCGATGGTCTCGCCGGCGGCAACCCGAGCGGCGAGGTCGGCGTTGGTCGAGCCGGTTTCGGCGACGACTTCGATCAAGTCGGCCTGCGTGCTCTAGGCGGCGAGGAAGAGCACGGATGCAGCGGTCTGCGCCAGGCCGTCGAGCTGCTTGGTGACCAAGTAGCCCAGCGGCGACATGAACACCGCGCAGATCAGGAGCAGGATCTTGTGCGCCAAGTCGCTTTCTCCTCGCACGATGTCCGCCGGCTCGTCGAAGTACATGATCTTGACGATCTTGATGTAGTAAAACGCGCCAATGACCGAGGCGGCGATACCGATCGCGGCGAGCGCGACGTAGCCGGCCTGCACTGCGGCCTGGAACACCACGAACTTGCCCCAGAAGCCGAACAGCGGCGGTATGCCGGCGAGGCTGAACATGATCATCGCCAGCGCCAGCGCCAGGTATGGCCGTGTGCGCGACAGGCCCGATAAATCGGCGATGGCTTCGACCGGGCGGTCCTCTGCGTCGCGCAACATCAGGATCGCAACGAAGCCGCCCAGCGACATGGCGATGTAGATCACCAGGTAGGTCAGCATCGCCGCCGCGCCCTGGGGCGTCGCGATGGCGAGGCCGATCAGCACAAAGCCGACGTTGTTGATCGAGGAATACGCCATCAGACGCTTGATGTTGGTCTGTCCGATGGCGCCCAGCGCTCCCACCACGATCGAGGCGATCGCGGCGAAAATGACGATCTGGCGCCAGGCATCGGCTTGCGATCCGAAAGCCTCGAGCGAGACGCGCATCAGCAGCGCCAAGGCCGACGCCTTGGACGCAGTGGCGAAGAACGTGGTCACAGGCGTCGGCGCACCTTCGTAGACATCGGGCGTCCACATGTGGAACGGCACGGCCGCGATCTTGAAGGCGAGGCCCGCCAGCACGAAGACGATGCCGAACACCACGCCGGCGCCTAGCGCGCCCGACAGCGCCGAGCTGATGCCGACGAACGAGGTCGTGCCGGTGAAGCCGTATACCAGGCTGACGCCGAACAGCAGGATGCCCGAAGCCAGCGCGCCCAGCACGAAGTACTTGAGGCCGGACTCCGCCGAGCGTCCGTCGTTGCGGAGGAACGCAGCCAGGACGTAGGACGCCAGCGAGTTGAGCTCCAGGCCGATGTAGAGCGTCAGCAAGTCGCCCGCCGAGGCCATCATGCCCATGCCGAGCGCGGCGAGCAGGATCAGCACCGGGTACTCGGCGCGCATCTGGCCGAGGCGGTCGAAGAAGGCCGGCGCAATGATCAGCGCGGCAGCGGACGAACCGTAGATCAGCAGCTTGGCGAACGCGGCAAAGGCATCAGCGCGGTACTGGCCGCCGAATGCGGTCACGTCGGGCCCGGACAGGCCATGCACCAGCGCCGGGGTGACCAGCGCCATGCAGCCGACCAGCACGGCCACGGCGAGGATCGAGAGCAGGCGCGCGGCCTTGTCTCCGCTCCAGGCGGCGATCAGCAGCAGGACGAGGCTGGCGACGCTGAGCGTCTCTTCAGGCGCGATCAGGCGCAGCGAGTGGGCGAAGTCCATCAGTGCTGCCCTCCCTCGGCCGCGGCTTCGTGGGTTGGCTGGCCCTTTCCGATCATCAGCTTGCCATCGTAGGCCGGCTTGGCCCGGGCAAGACGCGCGTCGAGCGCAGCAATGTCCTGGCGCATCGGCGCGATGAAGCTCTCGGGGTAGACGCCCATCCACAGCACCGCGAGGCCCAGCGGGATCATCATCAGGTATTCGCGCAAGGTCAGGTCCGGCATGGCCGCGGCGTCGGCGTTCTTCTGCTCTCCGAAGATCACGCGGCGGTAGAGGTACAACATGTAGGCAGCGCCCAGGATGATGCCGGTGGTGCCGACCAGCGCGACCCAGGTCGAGACCTGGTAGACGCCGCCCAAGCTCAGGAACTCACCCACGAAGCCCGAGGTGCCCGGCAGGCCTATCGAGCCCATCGTGAACAGCAGGAAGAACAGCGCATAACGCGGCATGTTGATGGCGAGACCGCCGTAGCGGCTGATCTCACGCGTGTGCAGGCGATCGTAGATGACGCCGACGCACAGGAACAGCGCGCCCGAGACCAGGCCGTGGCTGAGCATGACCAGCATCGAGCCTTCCAGCCCCTGCACGTTGAACGCGAACAGGCCCAGCGTCACGATCGCCATGTGCGCGACGGACGAGTAGGCGATCAGCTTCTTCATGTCATGCTGCACCAGCGCGATCAGCGAGGTGAGCACCACCGCCAGCATCGACATCGCGAAGATCAGCGGCGCGAACTGCGCGCTCGCCTCCGGGAACATCGGCAGCGAGAAGCGGATGAAGCCATAGCCGCCCATCTTCAGCAACACGCCGGCGAGGATGATCGATCCCGCGGTTGGCGCCTGGACGTGCGCGTCTGGCAGCCAGGTATGGACCGGGTACATCGGCATCTTCACCGCGAAGCTGGCGAAGAAGGCGAGCCACAGCCAGGTCTGGACATGCGGATCGAAGTCGTAGGCCATCAGTGTCGGGATGTCGGTGGTGCCGGCCTGGTTGGCCATCCACAGCATCGCGATCAGCATCACCACCGAGCCGAGCAGCGTGTAGAGGAAGAACTTGTAGCTGGCGTAGATGCGGTTGTCCCCGCCCCAGATGCCGATGATCAGGTACATCGGGATCAGGCCGGCCTCGAAGAAGATATAGAACAAGTAGAGATCCTGCGCCGCGAACACGCCGATCATCAGCGTTTCCATCAGCAGGAACGCGGCCATGTACTCGCCGACGCGCTTGTTCACCGAGGTCCAGCTGGCACCGATGCAGACCGGCATCAGGAACACCGACAGCATGATCAAGGTCAGCGCGATGCCGTCGATGCCCAGCGCATAGGAGAAGCTGGAGAACACCGCGTGGCGCTCTTGGAACTGCCACTGCGCGCCGCCGATGTCGAAATTGGCCCAGAGCAGCACGCCTAGGACGAAGTCGATCAGCGTGGCGATAAGCGCGACCGTACGAGCGGCTTGCGCCTCCAGCTTGAGGCAGGCGATGGCGCCAACCAGCGGCACCAGCAGCATCAGGGAGAGGATCGGAAAGCCCCCCATCACATCCCCCTCATCGAGACGACCATCATATTCCCCGTTGCCCCAGTCACTTGATCACCCACGTGATCGCGGCGACGAGGCCGATCAGCATGACCAGCGCGTAGCTGTAGAGATAACCCGACTGCACCTTCTGTGCGTAGCGCGAGCCCTTGGCGACGACCCAGGCGGCACCGTTCGGACCGAACCGGTCGATGATGCCGACATCGCCGACCTTCCAGAACACGCGGCCAAGCCAGAGCGCAGGCACCACGAAGACGTAGTGGTACAGCTCGTCAAACATCCACTTGCGATAGACGAAGGTGTAGATCGGCCCGATCTGCTCGGCGAACGCGGCCGGGAAGCGGGTGTTCTTGAGGTAGCCGTACCAGGCGGTCAGCAGGCCAATGGCCATGACCGTAAACGGCGCCCATTTCACCCACAGCGGCACCCCGTGCATCGCGTGGAGCGTGTGCTCTGCAAAGACAAGGCTACCCTTCCAGAACTCGCCCGTGCCTTCGGAGATGAAGGCGTGCTGGAAAACGAAGCCGGCGAAGACCGCACCGATCGACAGCACGATCAGCGGGATCAGCATGACCAGCGGGCTCTCGTGCGGGTGGTAGCCGCCAGTGCCTTCGCTCTCGTGCGGGCTCGGGACGTGATGATCCGAGGCCGAACCATAATCGGCCTGGTTCGAGTCCTCTTGCGCCGGCGCATTCGCCGCCTCGCTGCCGTGACCATGCGTATCGTGCGCGTCGTGGTCATGGCCGTGCGCATCGTGCAGCGCATGCTGGATGTGCTCGGACGCGGCCCAGCGCGGCTTGCCGAAGAAGGTGAGGAACACCAGGCGCCAGGAGTAGAAGCTCGTCATCAGCGCCGCGATGATGCCCATCCAGAAGGCGTAGCCACCGACTTGCGTGTTCGAGGCGTAGGCGGCCTCAAGGATCGAATCCTTCGAGTAGAAGCCCGCAAAGCCGAACACGTCCGCGATGCCGACGCCGGTGATCGCCAGCGTACCCGCGGTCATCGCCCAGAAGGTGATCGGGATCTCCTTCCGCAGGCCGCCGTAGTACCGCATGTCCTGCTCATGGTGCATCGCATGGATCACCGAGCCGGCGCCGAGGAACAGCAGCGCCTTGAAGAAGGCGTGCGTGAACAAGTGGAACATCGAGGCGCCGAAAGCACCGACGCCGGCCGCGAAGAACATGTAGCCCAGCTGCGAGCAGGTCGAATAGGCGATGACCCGCTTGATGTCCCACTGGGTGCAGCCGATCGTCGCCGCGAAGAAGCAAGTCGAGGCGCCGATGAAGGTCACGAAGCCGAGCGCGGTCGGCGCTGCTGCAAACATCGGTGACAGGCGGCAGACCATGAACACGCCCGCAGTGACCATGGTCGCGGCGTGGATCAGCGCCGAGACCGGGGTCGGGCCTTCCATCGCGTCGGGGAGCCAGGTGTGCAGGCCCAACTGCGCGGACTTGCCCATCGCGCCGACGAACAGCAGCAGGCACAACACTGTCAGCGTGTCGAAGCGGTGGCCGAGAAAGCCGATGGTCGAGCCGGCCATGGCCGGCGCCGCGTGCAGGATCTCGGGGATCGAGACGGTATTGAATACCAGGTAGGTGCCAAAAATGCCGAGCATGAAACCCAGGTCGCCCACGCGGTTGACCACGAAGGCCTTGATCGCGGCGGCGGAGGCGGACGGCTTGCGGAACCAGAAGCCGATCAGGAGGTACGAGGCGAGGCCCACGCCTTCCCAGCCGAAGAACATCTGCACCAAGTTGTCGGCGGTCACCAGCATCAGCATGGCGAAGGTGAACAACGAGAGGTACGCGAAGAAGCGCGGCTGGTCCGGCTCCTCGTCCATGTAGCCCCATGAGTAGAGGTGCACGAGCGCGGACACGCTGGTGATGACGACCAGCATGACCGCGGTCAGCGTATCGACGCGCAGCGCCCAGTCGAAGGTCATCGAGCCCGATTGCACCCACTTGAGCACCGGGATCACAGTGGCTTCGGCGTTGCCGCTCAGGAACGAGATGAAGATCGGCCACGACAGCGCACAGGCGACGAACAGCGCACCGGTGGTGATCACCTTGGCCGGAAACGCGCCCAGCTGCTTGTTGCCCAGCCCGGCGACGATCGCTGCCAGCAGCGGCAGGAAGACGATGATGAGGATGGAGTGCAACGTCTTAGCCCTTCATCCGATTGGCATCGTCGACCGCGATGGTGCCGCGGCTGCGGAAATAGATGACCAGGATCGCCAAGCCGACAGCGGCTTCGCCAGCGGCCACGGTCAACACGAACATCGCGAAGATCTGGCCGGTAAGGTCGTGCAAGAAGGCGCTGAACGCGACCAGGTTGAGGTTCACCGACAGCAGGATCAACTCGATTGCCATCAGGATGACAATGATGTTCTTGCGGTTGAGGAAGATGCCCAGGACGCCCAGCACAAACAGGATCGAGCTGACGACGACGTAGTGTTCGATGCCGATCACAGCGTCATCCCCTTACCCACCTCAGGCTTCATGTTGATCGTCGCCTCGTCGGGACGGCGTGCGTTCTGCTTGGCGATGTTCTGACCGCGGGTGTCGCTACGCTGGCGATGGGTCAGCACGATCGCGCCGATCATGGCGACCAGCAGGACCAAGCCCGATGCCTCGAACAGGAACAGGTAACGCCCATAGAGCAGCTGGCCGATCGCAGCGATGTTGCTGACGCCAGGCGCCGTCACGGCCGCACCGTCCGGCGTGCCCAAGTGGATCGCACCGGCCTTGTAGGCGCCGACGCCCAGCACGATCTCGGCGAGCAGCACGACGGCGATCAGCATGCCGAGCGGGAAGTTCTTCACGAACCCGGCGCGCAGTTCGGCGAAGTCGATGTCGAGCATCATAACGACAAACAGGAACAGCACCGCCACCGCGCCGACATAGACGATGACCAGCAGCATCGCGATAAACTCGGCGCCGACCAGCACCATCAGGCCGGCAGCGTTGAAGAACGCCAGGATCAGCCAGAGCACCGAGTGCACGGGGTTGCGCGCCAGGATGGTGACGGCGCCCGAAGCGATCGTCAGCACCGCGAAGAGGTAGAAGGCGAAAACGTGAATCATGAGTGCCGCGGCCCCCTAGCGGTAGGGCGCATCGGCTTCAAGGTTCGCGGCCAGAGCCCGCTCCCACTTGTCCCCGTTCGCCAGCAGCTTCGCCTTGTCGTAAAGCAGTTCCTCGCGCGTCTCGGTCGAGTACTCGAGGTTTGGACCCTCGACGATGGCGTCGACTGGGCACGCTTCTTGGCAGAAGCCACAGAAGATGCACTTGGTCATGTCAATATCGTAGCGCGTGGTGCGGCGCGAACCGTCGTTGCGCGGCTCAGCCTCGATCGTGATCGCCTGAGCCGGGCAGACCGCCTCGCACAGCTTGCACGCGATGCAGCGCTCCTCCCCGTTGGGATAACGGCGCAACGCATGTTCGCCGCGGAAGCGCGGGCTGAGTGGGTTCTTCTCGAACGGATAGTTTATCGTGGCCTTGGGCTTGAAGAAGTACTTCAGCGTCAGGGCATGTGCCTTCAAGAACTCCCAGAGCGTGAAGGACTTGACCAGTTGGGCGACACTCATGCGCCATACCTCGTAAACATGAGCCAGCCCGAGACGAGCACCACGAAGCCGAGCGAGACGGGCAGGAAGACCTTCCAACCCAAACGCATCAGCTGGTCATAGCGGTACCGGGGCACGGTCGCCTTCACCCAGGAGAAGATGAAGAAGAAGAACAGGATCTTGAGCAGCAGCCAGACGAAGCCCGGAATCCAGTAGAGGAACGGGATCTCAAACGGAGGCAGCCACCCGCCGAAGAACAGCGTCGCGTTGAGCGCGCACATCAGCAGCACGTTGGCGTATTCGCCGAGCCAGTAGAGGGCGAAGGACATCGACGAGTATTCGGTCTGGAACCCGGCGACGAGCTCGGATTCCGCCTCGGTCAGGTCGAACGGCGCGCGACCGGTCTCGGCCATACCCGAGATCAGGAACATGACCCACATGGGAAACAGCAGGATGTTGAACCAGAAGCCGTTCACGAAGCCGAGGCCTGCACCCTTCTGCGCTAGTACGATGTCGTTCAGGTTGAAGCTGTTCGCCCACAGCACCACGCAGATGAGGATAAAGCCGATCGAGACTTCGTAGCTGATCATCTGCGCTGAGGCGCGCATGGCCGAAAAGAACGGGTACTTCGAGTTGGACGCCCAACCCGCCATGACGGTGCCGTAGACACCCAGCGAGCTGATCGCGAGCACGTAGAGCAGGCCGACGTTGATGTTGGCCAGCACCGCGCCCGAGTTGAACGGGATCACCGCCCAGGCGAGCAGCGCAACGGTGAAAGTGACGATCGGGGCAATCAGGAAGATGCCCTTGTTCGCGGCCGAAGGGACGATCGTCTCCTGCAGGAAGACCTTGAGGCCGTCCGCGAAGCTCTGCAGCAAGCCGAACGGGCCGACCACGTTGGGGCCGCGACGCAGCGCCATGGCCGCCCAGATCTTGCGGTCGGCGTAGATGATCATCGCCACGCCGAGCATCAGCGGCAGTGCGATCAGCAGGATGCCGCAGATCGTCGCGATCGCCCACGCCCACTCGTAGGACATGCCCAGGTTCTGGAAAAACGCAGTCACTCGGCGGCCTCCGCCAGGTCCTCACCGTGGAGCAGTTCGGCCGAGCAGCGCTGCATCACCGCGCTGGCGCGGGCGATCGGGTTGGTCATGTAGAAATCCTGGATCGGATAGGCGATGGCGCCGCTTGCGGAACCGCCGCCGGACGGCAGGCCGCTTCCGTAGTCGGCCAAGCCCTCGATGCCAAGCGCCGGAACCTGCGAAATCATCGCCATGCGCAGATCGTCGAAGCTGTCGAAGCCGACCGACACGCCGAAGGCATCGGCCAGCGCGCGCAGGATCGTCCAGTCCTCACGCGCGTCACCAGGCGCAAAGACGGCCTTGTCGGCGAACTGTACGCGGCCCTCGGTGTTGACGTAAGTGCCCGGCTTCTCGGTGTAGGCCGCGCCCGGCAGGATGACGTCGGCGGCATGCGCACCCTTGTCTCCATGGTGGCCGATGTAGACGATCATCGAACCGGCGAACTTGGTGTAGTCCACCTCGTCGGCGCCGAGCGAAAGCACGACCTTGGGCTTGGCATTCACGAGGTCGGCGATGCCACCCTTCTGCGCGAAGCCGAGCATAAGACCGCCCATGCGGCTGGCCGCCATGTGCAGCACGTTAAAGCCGTTCCACTTCGTGCCGTCTTCCAGATCGCGAACGAGGTTGAGACTGCCGGCAAGCGCCAGCGCGGCATCGAGTCCGCCGCTGCCCAGCCCTGCCCCGCCGACAATGACCGCCGGACGCTTGGCTGCGGCAAAAGCGTCAGAGACATGACCCGGCAGATTGCCGAGCAACGCGCGGTCGTTGCCGAGGAACTCGCCGCCACAGGTGGTGTCCCACTCCGGACCGATCAGGAACACCTTGGCGCCGCGCTTGGCCGCCTTGCGGATGCGGACATGCACCAGCGGCGCTTCCCAGCGGACCATCGAGCCGACAATCAGGATGACGTCCGCTGTCTCGATGCCGTTGAAGGTGGAGTTGAAGTTGACCGCTGCCAGGCTGTCGGTGGCGTAGTCCATGCCCGTCTGCCGGCCCTCGAGCTGGGTCGAGCCGAGCGCGCCGAGCAGCGCCTTCGCGGCAAACATGGTCTCGCAGTCGACCAGATCGCCGGCGATCGCAGCGATGCTGTTGCCCGGGTTCAGCGAAGCGATGGCTGCGAACGCCTCGTTCCAGCTGACCGGCTGCAGCTTGCCGTCGCGGCGTAAGTAGGGGCGGTCAAGACGACGCTTGGTCAGGCCATCGACCTGATAGCGGCCCTTGTCGCTCAGCCATTCCTCGTTGACGTCGTCGTTGATGCGGGGAAGCACGCGCATGACTTCGCGGCCACGCGCGTCGATGCGGATGTTGGCGCCGGTCGCGTCCGAGACGTCGATGCCGAGCGTCTTCTTCAGCTCCCAGGGACGCGCCTCATAGGCGTAAGGCCGGCTGGTCAGCGCGCCGACCGGGCACAAGTCGATCACGTTGGCCGATAGTTCATGCTTGGCAGCATGCTCAAGATAGGTCGTGATCTGCATCTGCTCGCCGCGATAGAGCGCGCCGATCTCGTCGACGCCGGCGACCTCCTCGGAGAAGCGCACGCAGCGGGTGCAGTGGATGCACCGCGTCATCTGCGTCTTGATTAGCGGGCCCATGTACTTGTCGGTCACCGCGCGCTTGTTCTCGTGATAGCGCGAGCCGCCACGACCATAGGCGACCGATTGATCCTGCAGATCGCACTCACCGCCCTGGTCGCAGATCGGGCAATCGAGCGGGTGGTTGATCAGGAGGAACTCCATGACCCCCTCGCGCGCCTTCTTCACCATTTCGGAGTCGGTGCGGATCTCCTGGTTGTCGGCGGCCGGCAGCGCGCAGGAGGCCTGCGGCTTGGGCGGTCCGGGCTTCACCTCGACCAGGCACATGCGGCAGTTGCCGGCGATGCTCAGCCGCTCGTGGTAGCAGAAGCGCGGGATCTCCTTGCCGGCCAGCTCGCACGCCTGGAGCACGGTGGCGCCGTTCGGGACTTCAATCTCGACGCCGTCGACTTTGACCTTGGGCATTACTCGGCGGCCTCTTGCAGCGAGCCAAGCCGCTCTTCGATGCGGCGCTCGATTTCGGGGCGGAAGTGGCGGATGAGGCCTTGGATCGGCCATGCGGCGGCGTCGCCCAGGGCGCAGATCGTGTGGCCTTCGACTTGCTTGGTAACCTGCTGGAGCATGTCGATCTCCTCGACGTGCGCCTCACCGGTGCGCAGGCGTTCCATGACGCGCCACATCCAGCCGGTGCCTTCGCGGCAGGGCGTGCACTGGCCGCAGGACTCGTGCTTGTAGAAGTACGACAGCCGGCTGATAGCGCGCACGATGTCGGTGGACTTGTCCATGACAATGACCGCTGCGGTGCCGAGACCCGATCCGACGGCCTTGAGGCCGTCGAAGTCCATCGGCGCGTCCCAGATCTGCGCAGCGGGTACCAGCGGAACCGACGAACCGCCGGGGATCACGGCCAGCAGATTGTCCTTGCCACCACGGATGCCGCCGCAATGCTTCTCGATCAATTCGCTGAACGGGATGCTCATCGCCTCTTCGACGACGCAGGGGCGGTTCACGTGGCCGCTGATCTGGAACAGCTTGGTGCCGCGGTTGTTCTCGGCGCCGAAGCTGGAGAACCAGGCCGCGCCGCGGCGCAGGATAGTCGGCGCGACCGCGATCGACTCGACGTTGTTGACAGTGGTAGGGCAGCCGTAGAGGCCAGCGCCGGCCGGGAACGGCGGCTTGAGGCGCGGCTGGCCCTTCTTGCCTTCCAGGCTCTCGATCATCGCGGTCTCTTCGCCGCAGATGTAGGCGCCGGCGCCGCGATGGACGAACACGTCGAAATCGTAGCCCGAACCGGCGGCGTTCTTGCCGAGCAGGCCAGCGTCATAGGCCTCCTGCACGGCAGCGAACAGCACTTCGGCCTCACGAATATATTCGCCGCGGATGTAGATGTAGGCCGCGCGAGCCCCCATCGCGAAGCCGGCGACCAGCGCGCCTTCGACCAGCTTGTGCGGGTCGTGGCGGATGATCTCGCGGTCCTTGCACGAACCGGGCTCGGACTCGTCGGCGTTGATCACCAGGAAGCTGGGCTTCGGGTTGCCGGCGGCGTCGAGCGGCGGCTGCTTGGGCATGAAGGACCACTTCATGCCGGTCGGGAAGCCCGCGCCGCCACGCCCGCGGAGCCCTGAGTCCTTCATCTCCTGGATGATGGCGTCGCGCCCGCGCGCGATCAGGTCCTTGGTGTTGTCCCAATCACCCCGGGCCTGCGCAGCGCTCAGCTTCCACGACTGGTAGCCGTAGACGTTGGTGAAGATGCGATCCTTGTCGGCGAGGCTCATGCCCACTCACCCCGATAATCGTGGTTTTCGTCGACCATCGCCGTGAGCGACGACAGCGCGCCTGCTGGCTCCACCGTATGCCGAGCCGGATCCTGCGTGCCCGTCTTCGGCGTCTCGCCGCGAGCAAGCGCGTCGAGGACGACGTCGAGCCGCTCGGGCGTCAGGTCTTCGTAGTTGTCGTCGTTGATCTGGACCATCGGCGCCGAGGCGCAGTTGCCCATGCACTCGACCTCAGTCAACGTCCACAGCCCGTTGTTGGTGGTGTGCCCAATGTGCATGCCGCGCTTCTCGCAAGCGGACATGATGTCGTCCGACCCGCGCAGCATGCACGGCGTCGTCCCGCAGACCTGCACGTGATAGCGCCCGACCGGCACCAGATTGTACATGAAGTAGAACGTCGCGACTTCGAGTACGCGGATCACCGGCATGTCGAGTTCACGCGCGACGAACTCGATCACCGGGATCGGCAGCCAGCCTTGCGTCTGCGTCTCTTCGCCGACCTGGCGCTGCGCGTAGTCGAGCAGTGCCATCACCGCCGAGCGCTGACGCCCTTCGGGATAGCGGGCGATCGTCACCCTCGCCTTCTCGGCCCAATTTTCGGTCCAGGCGAAGTTGCCCCACCGTGCCCGTAGCTCGGGCGTATCGGGTGCGATGGTGCGGTCGGCCATTAGCGAACAAACTCCACGCGAGAGCACTTGTCGCCCTCGAAACTGTAGATCGACATCACTTCGAACGGTTCGGCCCCGGCCGAACGCGAGACGGTCTCATGCAGAACCACGTACTCGCCCAGCTCGTAGCCCTTGACTATCTCGGCCCGGTTCTGCGGGAACTCCGCGAACATGGCTTTCAGGCCGGAGCGCACGCCTTCGCGGCCGTCGCGCAGGACGGCACCACGATAGCTCGCCTCGCAAGCGTCATCCGTCATCAACGCCACGTAGGCGTCGGCATCCTGCGCATTGTAGTGTGCGATCATCCGTTCGGCGATCGCGAGACGTTCAGCCATGCTTGCGCTTCCGCTTGATCCAGACGTCCTGGCTGAACAGGAACATCTCGAAGCCGCCGATCGCCGTCACCAGCATTGGCAGCATCTCGGATGCCTTGAAGCCCAGGTAGAGCGAAGCGAAGTACGCGATAGCCAGGACCAGCCCGGTAACCATTCCCCACATCCGCGTCATGTCGAACATCTGCGCCTTCATCTTCACGTACTCCCGCAATTCCCCGCTACGCACTCACCCGAGGCAAGGGGTCCCACCCCGCCTGCCTCGGCACTCGAAAACTCTACCGGTCGCATTCCCCGAAGACGACGTCGATCGCACCCAGGATCGCGGTGGCATCGGGCAGCATGTGCCCCTTGCACATCATATCCATCGCCTGGAGGTGCGAGAACGCGGTCGGCCGGATCTTGCAGCGGTACGGCTTGTTCGAGCCGTCCGAGACCAGGTAGACGCCGAACTCCCCCTTCGGGCTTTCGGTCGCCACGTAGACTTCACCCGCCGGTACGTGAAAACCCTCGGTGTAGAGCTTGAAGTGATGGATCAGCGATTCCATCGAGCTCTTCATCTCGGCGCGCTTGGGCGGAACGATCTTGCGGTCGGTCGAGGCAATCGGACCTTCGGGCATCTCGCGCAGGCACTGCTTCATGATACGGGCCGACTGGCGCACTTCCTCGACGCGGACCATGAAGCGGTCGTAGCAATCCGAGTTGGTGCCGACGGGGATCTCGAAATCCATGCGGTCGTAGACGTCGTAGGGCTGGCTCTTGCGCAAGTCCCAGGGAATGCCGGCGCCGCGGATCATCGGGCCGGAGAAGCCCCAGGCGATCGAGTCCTCGCGGCTGACCACGGCGATGTCGACGTTGCGCTGCTTGAAGATGCGGTTGTCGACCACCAAGCTCATGGCGTCGTCGAACAGCTGTGGCAGGCGCGTGTCGAGCCAGTCGCCAATGTCGGTCAGCAGCTTGAGCGGCACGTCCTGGTGGACGCCACCCGGGCGGAACCATGCCGCGTGCATGCGCGCGCCCGAAGCGCGTTCGAAGAAGTTGAGGCAATCCTCGCGGATCTCGAACAGCCACAGGTTGGGCGTCATCGCGCCGACGTCCATGACGTGCGACCCGAGATTGAGCATGTGGTTGCAGATGCGCGTCAGCTCGGCGAACAGCACGCGCAAATACTGCGCGCGCAGCGGCACTTCGAGGTTCAGCAGCTTCTCGATCGCGAGCACGTAGCTGTGCTCCATGCACAGCGGCGAGCAGTAATCCAGCCGATCGAAATATGGCAGCGCTTGGAGGTAGGTCTTGTGCTCGATCAACTTCTCGGTGCCGCGGTGGAGCAGGCCGACGTGCGGGTCGACCCGCTCGATCACCTCGCCGTCGAGCTCCATAACCATGCGCAGCACGCCGTGCGCGGCCGGGTGCTGGGGTCCGAAGTTGATGGTGTAGTTGTCGACCGACTCGCCCGTCGTGGTGGGCGAGCGTTCCAGAGTCATTCCGCTCATGATCAGCTACCTTCGGGAGCGGGACCGCCGCCCTGCTTGTCCGACGCCGGGCCATCGGCCGGGCGATCGGGCTGCTTCGCTGTCGGATCGGGCGCACCAGGTTCGGGCGTCCCGGTGGTCTTCACCGTAGGCTCGCTCTGACCCTGGCCTGCCACCGTACTCGACGTGGTGGCGCTCGGCGCGACTTTCTGCTCGGCCTTGCTGTCGCTCGGCTCGGCAGCGCCGCTCTGACCGGGTTTCTCGGTGACCTTCGGCTCGGCGACTGGGGGCGATGCCGGCTTCTCCGAGGCTTTCTCGTCACCCGGCAGCACGTAGTCGGCGCCTTCCCAGGGGCTGAGGAAGTCGAACGAGCGCAAGTCCTGAGCCAGACGCACCGGCTCATAGACGACGCGCTTGTCCTCCTCGGAGTAGCGCAGCTCGTGGTAGCCCGTCAGCGGGAAGTCCTTGCGGAACGGGTGTCCTTCGAAGCCATAGTCGGTGAGGATCCGGCGCAAGTCCTGGTTGCCGGCGAAAACAACGCCGTACATGTCGAACACCTCGCGCTCGAGCCAGCCGGCGACCGGCCACAAAGTTGTGACGGTCGGCACCGGCGTGTTCTCGGCCGCGGTCACCTTCACCATCACGCGGTGGTTTTTGGTGAGTGAGAGCAGCATGTAGACGACTTCGAAGCGCTCGGCCCGCGACGGATAGTCGGCGCCGGCGATCTCCATCAGCTGCTGGTAGGCATGCTCATCGCGCAGCAGCCGCAGAGCATCCTCGACGCTTTCGCGCCGCACGGTGAAGACGAGTTCCTCGAACTCTTCCTTCGCATCGACCAGCATCGCGCCAAGCGCGGCGGACAAGGTGTCCAGCACGCCTTCGCTCGAGGTGATCCTGGGAGCAGAGTGCAACACGGCCATTCTCAGCGCTCCAGCGTGCCGACGCGGCGGATCTTGCGCTGCAGCTGCATGACGCCATAGAGCAGCGCCTCAGCAGTCGGCGGGCAACCCGGCACGTAGATGTCCACCGGCACGATACGGTCGCAGCCGCGCACGACGCTGTAGCTGTAGTGGTAGTAGCCACCGCCGTTGGCGCACGAACCCATCGAGATCACGTACTTGGGATCCGACATCTGGTCGTACACGCGGCGCAGCGCCGGGGCCATCTTGTTGCACAGCGTGCCGGCGACGATCATCACGTCCGACTGGCGCGGGGAGGCGCGCGGCGCGACGCCGAAGCGCTCCATGTCGTAGCGCGGCATGTTGACGTGGATCATCTCGACCGCGCAGCAGGCGAGGCCGAAGGTCATCCACCACAGCGAGCCGGTGCGGGCCCACTGGAACAGCTCTTCGGTGGAGGTGACGAGGAAGCCCTTGTCGGACACTTCCTGGTTCAGCCCGTCGAAGAAGGCCTGATCCGGCAGCTTGGCCTCGCTCTCGGGAACGTGGCCGTCCTTGCGAAATTGGGTGACGAGATCGGTCATTCCCAGTCCAGAGCTCCCTTCTTCCACGCATAGGCGAGGCCGATCGCCAGTTCGCCCAGGAACACCATCATGGTGATCCAGCCGGGCCAGCCCGTAACGTCGAGCGACACCGCCCAGGGGAACAGGAACGCCGCTTCCAGATCGAACACGATGAACAGGATCGCGATCAGGTAGAAGCGCACGTCGAACTGGCTGCGCGGATCCTCGAACGCGGGAAAGCCGCACTCGTATTCGCTCAGCTTGTCGGCATTCGGATTGTGCGTACCGGTCAGCCGCGCCACACCCATGGGCAGGAACACGAATGCCGTCGATAGCGCCAGCGCGATCACCAGGAAAATCAGGATCGGCAGGTATTGCGAGAGGTCGACCAAAGCTCTGACTCGTTGCGATAACCGGTTGCACCGCGCCCTAGTCCCGCCCGGTGCGCGGTGCAACCCCGGGCGCCCTCTTGGGCCTCAATATGCGGCCCGTGAGGAAACGGCATCAATCTATGTCTATCCGGACCGACGAAGGCCTACATGGACCGCGTTTCGCGCATCCATACGGACGGTATCGGCGCATTGCCAATGCCGCATTGCAGCATTATGCGCGATGCAAAGCGCTGTCCAACGCAATTACTGAGAGGGCTAGACCATGGCACAGATTTCCGCCGCCGATCCGATCGTGATCCTGTCGTATGCACGCACCCCGATGGGCGGCCTGCAGGGCGCACTCGCCGAGGTAAGCGCGACCGACCTTGGCGCCACGGCGGTCAAGGCCGCAGTCGAGCGCGCAGGCGTGTCGGGCGATGACATCGAGCGGATCTACATGGGCTGCGTCCTCCCCGCTGGCCTGGGCCAGGCCCCTGCGCGCCAGGCCGCGATCAAGGCCGGCCTGCCCAAGTCGGTGCAGGCAACCACGGTGAACAAGGTCTGCGGCTCGGGCATGCAGACGGTGATCATGGGTGCAGAGGCGCTCGCTTCGGGCTCGATCGACATGGTCATCGCCGGGGGCATGGAGAGCATGACCAACGCGCCTTACCTCTCCAAGAAGCACCGCGGCGGTGCGCGCGCCGGCCACGACACGATCTACGACCACATGTTTCTCGACGGCCTGGAAGACGCCTACGAGGAAGGCCGTTCAATGGGCAGCTTCGCGCAGTGCACCGCCGACGAGTACCAGCTGACGCGCCAGGATCAGGACGCCTACGCGATCGAGTCGCTGCGCCGTGCGCAGGCCGCGATCTCCAGCGGCGCGTTCGCCGGTGAAGTCGTCCCGGTCACGGTCAAGACCCGCAAGGGTGAAGTGATCGTCGACACCGACGAAGCGCCCGGCAAGGGCCAGCCCGACAAGATCCCGCAGCTGAAAGCCGCCTTCGCCAAGGAAGGCACGATCACCGCGGCCAGCTCCAGTTCGATCTCGGACGGCGCCGCTGCGGTGGTGCTGACGCGCGCCAGCCAGGCGCAGGAGAAGGGCCTGAGCCCCGTCGCCACCGTGGTCGGCGTCGCTGCTCACGCGCAGGAGCCGGCCAAGTTCACCACCGCACCGGCCGGAGCGATCACCAAGCTGCTGAAGAAGGTCGACTGGGCGATCGAAGACGTCGACCTGTTCGAGATCAACGAGGCTTTCGCCTGCGTCGCCATGTTCGCCATGCATGATCTCGGCATCCCGCACGACAAGATCAACATTCACGGCGGCGCGACGGCGCTGGGCCACCCGATCGGTGCCTCGGGCACGCGCATCATCGTGACGCTGCTCGGCGCGCTTAAGGAAAAGGGCCTGAAGCGCGGCATCGCTTGCCTGTGCATCGGCGGCGGTGAGGCGACCGCAGTCGCGGTGGAACTGGCCTGATCTATCGCTAACCTTCCCTCGGGCCTGCTTGGGGGAAGGTCGGTGCGGCATCGATGAAAGCGGCGCCACTTCCTGTCGCGCCGCCACTTCAGCCTTTGCCTCAACACCGCTCATGCTGAGCTTGTCGAGCATGCCAACCACCGGTGCGCCATGTCCCAGGATTACACCCGAGGTCACGGGCAGGCTTCGACAAGCTCAGCCTAGGCGGTGTTGAGGTTAGGTTGTTCGCCTTCGTGACCTGCTATCCAGGCAGGCAGGGCTCACCTTATGGGTTCCCCGTACCCCACAGGCGATCAGCCGGCGCAAAGGCCTTGTGCCCATCGGCATCGAACTGGCACCAGCCTGCCTCGCACTCGCCGAGCAGCCCGACGACGCCCGGCTCCACTCGCCACTGCAGGTGCGAGTCTGCCTTCGGTTCGGCGCGCATCTCCGCCGCGCCCTTCCCGGTCACGATTGCCGCGCGCTGGCGCGAGAGCAGCAGGTCGCGCATCCAGCCCTTGTCGCCTGCCGGGTCCTCGATCAACCGCCATGGACCCTCGCGGCGCAGTACTCTCACCGGCAAGTGCGGGCGGCGGTAGACCCAGGAGATGCGGTAGCTGTCTCCTGGCCCCACACGCATGTTAGCGACGTCCGCATCGATGGACGCCCAGTAGGGCACACCCTCGTCCTCGGCGCGCGCGGGCATGGCCGCACAGCACAGGGCCAGAGCAAGGACGAGACGGGGACGAAGGGCAACCATGCCGCGTGCATAGACCTCTCGCGAACATCGCTTCAAGGCTTCTTGACCGCGCCCGTACGCTCGTCCACCCGCTAGGCCCGACATGACCGCCGAGCCCCAGGCCCCGACCGCGCCCGCCACCCCTGCCCGCAAGCCGCGCGTGATCGTCACGCGCCGTCTTCTGCCCGCTACGCAGGCGCGCATGCAGGACTTGTTCGACGTGCAGCTCAACGCCGACGACCGACCCTTTTCACGCGAGGATCTGGCAGCGGCGATCCGCGCGTGCGACGTGCTGGTGCCCGCCGTTACCGACTCGGTCGACGCGGAATTGATCGCCGACGCGGGCGAGCGCCTCAAGCTCATCGCGCAGTTCGGCGCCGGAACCGACAACATCGACCTGGCGGCTGCCCATGCGCGCAAGATCATCGTCACCAACACACCCGGCGTGTTTACCGACGACACGGCCGACCTGACGCTCGCGCTGATCATCTTCGTCGCGCGCCGCTTCGCCGAGAGCGCCCAAGTGCTCGCGCAAGGTGCATGGGAGGGGTGGGGCCCGACGAACCTGCTCGGGCAGAACCTTGGCGGCAAGCAGTTGGGCATCGTCGGCATGGGCCGGATCGGCCAGGCGGTGGCTCGGCGCGCCCGCGCCTTCGGGCTCGAGATCGTCTATCACAACCGCAACCGCTTGCCTGCCGAGTTCGAGACCGAGCTAGGTGTGCGCTACGAAGCCGATCTCGAAGCACTGTTTGCACAAGCCGACATCCTGACGCTCCACTGCCCGGCCCTGCCCAACGGGGAGCCGCTGCTCGACCGCCGACGGCTCATGCTGATGAAGCGCGGCGCGCTGCTGATCAACACCGGTCGCGGCCAGCTGGTGGAGGAGGAGGCGCTGATCGCCGTACTCCGCGACGGACATCTGGGCGGCGCCGGGCTCGACGTCTTCGCCAATGAGCCACAGCTCGATCCACGCCTGCTCGCTTTGCCGAACGTGCTCGTGCTGCCGCACCTGGGCAGCGCGACGCGCGAGGGGCGCGAGGCCGCGGGCGAGCGGGTGATCGCCAACATCCGCTTCTGGGTCGATGGACACAGACCTCCGGACCGCGTCCTTCCTCCGCTCTGACGCGCCTGCCCCGCCAGCCTCTTGTGCGGTAACGAAATATCGACTCAACTGCGCTACCCGGACGTAACGATGCCGCCGGCAGCGCCGGAAGGCGGTCGGACAGCGGCGCCGGAGGGGGATTGCCGAACCATGCCGTTTCGCCGCGCTTCGATGTCTGTTGCTCTGGTTGCCTCCGCACTGGTTGCCTTCGCCCTGCCCTCGATGGCCATGGCCCAGGATGGTTCGATCGAGGCGAGCGACAGCGGCGACACAGCCTGGCTTCTCGCCGCTACCGCCCTGCTGTTGATCGCCACACTGCCGGGCATGGCGCTGTTCCAGGCGGGACGAGCGCGAGCGGGTGCCTTCGTCGCCATGCTGATGCAGACCGCCGCGGTCGCTGCCGCCGTCTCGCTCGCCTGGATCGTTTGCGGCTACACGCTTGCGTTCGGGGGCGTGACCTCAGGCTGGCTGGGCGGCGGCAATGCCATGATGTTGGTCGAGCTCGGCAACGTGCGGGATGGTCTGTCGGTACCCGAGAGCGCCTTTGCGCTGTTCCAGATGGTCTGCGCCGTTCTCGCGTCGGTGATGATGCTGGGTGCCTGGTCCGGACGCGGCCGCTTCGGCTGGGTGGTGCTGTTCGCCGCGTTGTGGAGCGTGGTCGTGCTCGCGCCTGTGCTGCACTGGCTGTGGGGTGGCGGCTGGCTCGCCTCCGCCAGCGGCACCATCGACTATGCCGGCGGCATGGCGCTGGAGGTGTCGGCCGGGACAAGTGCGCTGGTGACGGCGGTGCTGATGGGCCGCGGCATCGACTTCCCGCGAGACAGCAACACCGGCCTCTCGCCGATCACCCTGGCGGGCGCACTGCTGTTGTGGATCGGATGGTTCGGCCTGTGCGGCGGCTCCGCCTTCGCCGCCAACGACGATGCGGCGGCAGCGCTCATCTCCGCGCACGCCGCGGCTTGCGCCGGCGGCCTCATGCGACTGCTTATTGACCGGCTGCGCCGTGAGCCGCCCCGCGCCGAAGCTTTCGCCTTGGGCCTGGTATCCGGCTTGGCGGCGATCGCGCCCGCTGCGCTCTATGTCTCGCCGGGCGGTGCCATGGCCATCGGCGCGATCGGTGCCACGCTCTCGGCAGGAGCGGCATGGCTCGTCCGCCGCATGGGTATCGATGATCGGCTCGGCGTGTCCGCGCTGTTTGCCGTGCCCGGCGCTGCGGGATCGCTGCTGGTCGGGGTGTTCATGGCCCGGGCGCTGGGCGGCACCGGCTACGACGACACCATGAACCCGATCGCGCAACTGGTCGCCCAGGGGATCGGAGTGGTGGTGGTTGCGGCTTGGTCGGCGATCGGCAGCACCGTGATCGCGCTGATGGCCTCGCTCGCGTTCCCTATGCGGGTCAGCGAAGCCTCCGAGGAAGCCGGCCTGGACGTGGCCACACACGGCGAGCGCTGACGTCGTCCCGGGCTCGACCCGGGACGACGTCAGCGACGAACCTCGTGCTAAGCGCCACGTGAAAGCTTGGGGTATTTTGAAACCGGTCCCGGGTCGAGCCCGGGACGACGTGGGTCTCGACCCTTGCCTAGCCTCAGTCGCCCGTCAGGATGCGATCCACCAGTTCCTTGACCGTCGGCGTGAAGCCGTTGGAATAGAACGGATCCTGCTTGAACTTGTAGGCCGCGTGGCCGGCGAACATCAGGTTCTCGTCGATCGGGCCATCGTGCGCGATATCCTGCAGGGTCTTCTGGATGCAGAAGCTGCGCGGATCGGCGAGGCGGCCGGTGGTGTAGTCGTCATGGTCCTTCCACGAGGAGAAGCCGCAGTGCGATAGGCAGCCCATGCAGTCGGCCTGATCCTTGCGGATGACATCGCGCTCGATCGGATCGACGAACACGATGGTGTCGTCCGGCGTGCGCAGGCCATCGGTGTAGCCTTCGAGCACCCAAGTCCGGGCGCGCTCCAGGTCCTTGGGCGCGACCCAGAAGTTCTTGCCCTTGACGCCCACGTCCAGGCGGACCGTATGTTCGCCCGCCTCGACCTTCGAGTAGGGGATCTGCCGCTCGGACCGCGCTTCCAGATTGCGCAGGAAGGGATTGCGCACGGCCGAGGAGTAGAAACCCGTGGGCGAGAAGCGGTGGAGCAGCACGTCGCCTGGCTCCAGCTCGCGCAACGCGTCCTTCCACTGCTGCGGGATCGGGCTCTCGTGGGTGAGCAGCGGGCGGGTCCCGTACTGGAACGCGATCGAGCCCAGTTCCGGGTTGTCGATCCAGTTCTCCCAATCGCGCAAGTACCACACGCCGCCGGCCATGATGATCGGCACGTCATCGGAGATCCCCTCGCCGCGCATGGTGTCGCGCAGCGCCTTGACGCGGGGGTATGGATCCTCGGGCTTGGTCGGGTCCTCGGCATTGGACAGGCCGTTGTGGCCGCCGGCCAGCCACGGGTCTTCGTAGACCACCGCCGCCATCAGCTCCGAAACCTTGGAGTAGGCCCGCTTCCACAGCGCACGGAACGCCCGCGCGGAGCTGACGATGGGCAGGTAGTTGACGTTGAAGCGCGCCGCGATCTCGGACAGCTTGTAGGGCATGCCGGCGCCGCAGGTAACACCGGTCACCATGCCGCGCGTCTTCTCCAGCACGCCTTCGAGCACGGCTTGCGCGCCGCCCATTTCCCACAGCACGTTGATGTTGATGGCGCCCTTGCCGCCGGCGATGTCATAGGCGCGGCGCACCTGCTCCACCGCGCCGTCGATGGCGTAGCGGATGAGCTGCTCGTGGCGTTCCTTGCGGGTGAGCGCGTCGTAGATCTGGGGCACGATCTTGCCCTCGGCATCGTAGCTGTCGGCGTTGACTGCGCTTACCGTGCCGATGCCGCCGGCAGCCGCCCAGGCGCCCGAGCTGAGGTGGTTGGTCGCCGAGACGCCCTTGCCGCCTTCAACCAGCGGCCAGACTTCGCGGCCGCCGTACATGATCGGCTTAAGACCCTTGAAACCCATGACTTCTTCGTCTTCCTTCTGGAGCGCGCCCGCTCAGCTAGCACCCATTCAACCCAGGGCGGCCGGAGCGCTGCCAGCCAAACGGCACGGTCGTATCGCCTCTGGCGCTGGTCTGGCACCTTTTGCCTCGAAGCGCGCGTAATAACCTTGCATCTTGGGCTTACGCACAAATTCCGCCAAGCGGAAGCCCACTGCTTCGAATTCGCAGAAAAGCAAGGCGGGCGGGATGCCGTGGCTCTCGGTCGGGCGGTCGATGTCGACCACTACGACGCTGCCGCCGGGCCGCAGCGCCGGACGCAGCCGCCACAGGAACGCGTACGGCTCGCCCACCTCGTGGTACATGTGGACCAGCATGATGCGGTCGAAGCTGTTCGCGGGCAGTCGCGGATCGTCCTCGGCACCTTGCTTGATCGAGACGTTGTCCAGCCGCTCGCGCTCGATGCGCAGGCCCAGCCTTCGCAGCGCCTCACGGTCGATGTCCTGCGCCAGCACGCGGCCGTCAGCACCCACGCGTTGCGCGAGACGGACCGTATAGTAGCCCTCGCCCGCGCCAATGTCGGCGATCGACATGCCCTTGTCGATCCCAGCCAGATCCATGACGCTGCGCGCCTCGTTGACGCTGTCCCGCTCGGTTTCGGAGGAGAAGCCGTTGGCGCCCAGGTTGGAGATGGGGCGGTCCGCGCGCGGGAACATGCGCGAGGTGGGCGCGCGCCCGTCCTCGACCTTCTTCTCGCAGCCCGAGGAAAGCAGCGCGAGCGCCAGAACGGCGGAAGGGATGATGCGAGAACGCGCGACCATGGCCGCCCCTTAGCGAGTCGTCATAGGCTTGGCAAAGCCGTGAGTTAGCCGGATGCTTGATGCTCCCCTCCAAGGGGAAGATCATCTCAACTCAATCCACGTCTTCGACTTCGACCTTCTCGCCCGTCACCCGCTGCGAAAGCGCTGCGGCCATGAACGCGTCCAACTCGCCGTCGAGCACGTCGCCCGGTGCCGTGGAGACCAGGCCGGTACGCAGGTCCTTCACCTGCTGGTAGGGCTGCAGCACATAGGAGCGGATCTGGTGGCCCCAGCCGATGTCGCTCTTGCTGGCGTGCTCGGCGCTGGCGGCCTCCTCGCGCTTCTGCATTTCGGCCTCGAACATGCGGGCCTTGAGCATGCCCATGGCGATCTCGCGGTTCTTGTGCTGCGAGCGATCGATCTGGCTCGCGACGACGATGCCGGAGGGCTGGTGCGTGATGCGCACTGCGGAATCCGTGGTGTTGACGTGCTGCCCGCCAGCACCCGACGCACGATAGGTGTCAATCTTCAGGTCGGCCGGGTTGATCTCGATCTCGAAGGTATCGTCGATTACCGGGTAGACCCACACGCTGGAGAAGCTGGTGTGGCGCCGCGCGGAGCTGTCGTAGGGGCTTATGCGGACCAGGCGGTGCACGCCGCTCTCGGTCTTGGCATAGCCGTAGGCGTTCTCGCCCTTGATCAGCAGCGTGGCGCTCTTGATACCCGCCGCTTCGCCCGCGTGGTAGTCAACCAGTTCGACCTTGTAGCCCTTGCGCTCGGCCCAGCGGCTGTACATCCGCTGCAGCATCTCGGCCCAGTCCTGGCTCTCGGTGCCGCCCGCGCCGGCATGGACTTCGAGGTAGGTGTCGTTGCCGTCGGCCTCACCGGCGAGCAGTGCCTGCACCTTGTCGCGATCGGCCCGTTCGGCAAGCGCCTTCAGCGTCGCGTGGCCCTCGTCGATGGTGGCAGCGTCGTCCTCCATCTCGCCCAATTCGATGAACTCGATCGCGTCGGCCATCTCGCTCTCGATCTGGCGGACAGCGCCGATCGAAGCTTCGAGCCGGCGACGCTCCTTCATCACCGCTTCGGCTTCCTTGGGCTTGTCCCACAGCGTCGGGTCCTCAACGCGCGCGTTCAACTCTTCGAGGCGACGCGTGGCGCGATCCCAGTCGAGGAACTTGCGGACGAGCGCCATCGCCTTCTGTATACGCTGAACGTGGGCCTGCCCTTCGGCACGCATGACGGCAAAACTCCGGAACGAATAGGGGTCGCCTCGCTTAGCGGAGCGGGCGGGATTGTAAAGGGAACGGGTGTCCCTTGCGCTCTCCCCGTCCGGGAAGAGGGCATCGGGCCTCAGCGCTTTTTGAGCGCCTTTACCGCAGCCAGCGTCTGCGCGACGTGATCGCGGAAGTCGAGATCCGAGTGCACGAACACGATTTTGCCATTGGGCGCGATCACGTAGCTGGTGCGGTCGGTCATTCCAGCCGGCGCCCCTGCCCGCTTTAGCGCAACGTCATAGGACTTGATGATCGCCGGGCTCGCCACGCCAACGGTGAACTTGTCGCGGCACTCCTCGGTGGAGAACTTGCGCAAGGTCGGCAGGTCGTCCGCCGACAGGCCGATCACGGTCGCGCCGTACTTCGCGAACTCCGGCGTCGCCTCGGCAAAGGCGTGCGCCTCCAGCGTACAGCCTTGCGTGAATGCCTTGGGGTAGAAGTAGAGGACGACCGGTCCCTTGCGCAGCGCCTTTCGCAAGTCGAGCGGAACGTCCTTACCGCCGAGCGCCCCCTGCGTGCTGAACGCCGGCGCGGCAGTGCCGACCGGCAGAGTGGCCATGGCCGCGCCCGGCAGAGCGAGGGCGGCGAGGGAAGCGAGAGCGGTGAGGCGCTTGATCATGGCGGCAGTCTGGACCCGGCCGGCGGCCAAGTCCAGCAACTCGCTCACTCGATGTAGCCGAGGACCGTGCCGACTTCGTAAGTCTCACCGGTGGACGCGGTGATCTTCAGCGTGCCGGTGGCGGGCGCCTCGACTTCGTTGGTCGACTTGTCAGCCTCGAGCGAGAACAGCGGCTGTCCTTCGGTCACCTGCTCGCCGTCCTTGGCGAGCCATTCGGCGATCTGGCCCTCCTGCATCGAGAAGCCGATTTTGGGGAGCAGGATTTCAACGGCCATGGTGTGTACGATCCTCTTCGCGGTTTCTGCGCTGACTAACGCATGTCACGGGGCTGGCAAGGGGATTGGTAGCGGCCACGCGATATCTGCCCTCCCCGTGTTGGGGAGGACGCCTATTCCACCCCATCCTCATGGGCCATCCAGTGCACGAAGCGGTGCAGCGGATACATGGCATCGTGCGGGTTGCCGATCGTCGAAGGCCCCGCCTCGCCCAGGTGGACGATCCGCTGCGCCCCGCCGGCGGCAAGGCGGTCGCGATAATCGGCCATGCGGTCGAAGGGATAGAACCCGACGGTCTGCGTCGCGACGTTGATCCACTTCACCGCGTCGTCGAGCGAGTCCACCCGCACCACGTTGGCGGTCTTGTTGATCGGGTGGAAGTCGACCGGCTCGTCGGAACGGATCACCAGGCCCTTGCCGTCAGTGCGGCCCCACACGCCGTAGTCATCGTCCATCATCACCATCGCCTCGACCTGCTCGCGCATGTCCATGTCGAGCGGGCGCAAGTCGCCGCTATCGGCGGCCCGGCGGGCAATGTGGTGATAAAGGCGCTCGCAGAAGCGGTCGACCTGATCCCGCGGGCCTTCCACGAACTGGTAGCGGCTGGCAACGCATGCCTCCTGGTTGAGAACCATGACGTCGGTCGAGCACAAGTCCGCCACCTGGTCGATTGTCTCGTCATCCACCAGCGCCTCGCGACCCACCAGTGAGATCGAGGTCTTGGGATCGAACGAGACGAGCTGCAGCCCTGGCATCAGGTACTTGATAACGTTCGCGATCGCATCGCCGCCGCCCCAGGCGACGATCTTGTCGAAGTACTGCGGGCGGAACAGCACCCGCTCGGTCGCATCGTCGCCGCCGCGCCAGTAGACTGCCGACATCGAGCGCACCATCGCATGGTCTGGGTCGATGTCGGCCATGGTGCGCAGGATCGCGACCATGGTGAACGGATCGGCGGACGGCATCTTGAACAGGTTCACCGCCTTGACCATCGCCCCTTGCGCGATCGACTTGACGGCAACGCCCGGCGAATTGCCCGGCATGACGTGGATCAGCCGCGGCGCGAAGGCGCGCACGAAGCTCTTGCGGCCGGTGAAGTCCTGCTTGGGGACCCAGGTGTCGAGCGCGCGTGGGTCGGGGAAGTTCTGCTCCACGTCCGCCATCAACACCCGCTTGTCGAGGTAGGCGGAGGCATGGTGAACGCTGCGCATCACCACCTCGCGCGGCAGGATGTGCGTGGTGCACATGCGCTCGACGCATTCCTCCATGTAGACGTTGCCGGGCGCCCGCAGTCGCTCGCCGGTCTCGACCAGGAAGTCCATGATCTCTGACAGCGGTACGTTGAGCAGCGGCGGCACTTCAGTGCGCGGGGGCACCGCGCGGTCGAACGGGATTCGCGGCGTGGCGAACGTGACGCCGAGGTCACGCGACTTCTGCACCACGTCGCTGCCGAACAGCACCTCGCCGCGCAGGAAGAAGGGTGCCGAGACGATCGCTTCGGCGGGCTCGATTTCGCTGATCAGGTTCATGACAATCCTCTCACATATGCATCGACGGTGCCTGCGCAGCCGATCTTGTCGTCGCCTTCGAGATCGGCGTAGCGCGCGATGTCGTCACGGATCGACGGGGACTTCGCGCCGCAGGCACAAGGGCGGAAGTCGAGGTGGATGCGGTCGCCCGAGATCACGCCGCCCCAGCGGCCATCAAGCGACAAGTCGAAGAACGCGGCGCGACATTCGATCTCGCCTTGGTCGTCGTGCTCGACCAGGCTCTCGCCCGTCTTGTCCAACGGCAAGGCCACGACCCATGGCGGCACGTGATAGCGATGGCCGGCCTGACAGCGCGGCATCGAGGAGTTGAGCTCCTGCATGCCGTACATCTGGTAGATGAAGCGCGGGTGCAGGTTGAAGGTCTCGTAGACGAACTCGCGATAGTCCGGCGGCAGCTGCGCGCGCTTGAGCCCGCCGCCCAGGTACACGCCGTTCTCCGGGTGGAAGTCGCTGCCCGAGAAGCCTGCCTCGCGCACCGCCTTGGCGAAGGGGTACAGAGCGCCCCACATGCCGGTGATGTAGAGTCGCTCGTTGCGCTTGGAGATGATGTCCTCCACCGCACCCACCTGCGCGGCATCGAGCGCGGCCTGGCGGCGGGCGGACTCTGCCTCGAACGCGGCGATCTCGTCGGGCTTGGCGGTTCCGTCGCCAATCGCCTTGCGCAGCGTGACCATCTGCGTCAGCGAGCCGATCGTCACCGGCGGCAGCCCGGACTGGAACCGCTCTGCCTCAGGATTGACGAAGGCGCCCATCAATGCCTGCCCCATCGCCGCATTGCGCGGAGTGTAGGCGACCGCACTCGCTGCGCCGGCCGGCGTGCGCTTGTCGCCCACTCGGATATCGGATCCCCACTGCACCGCATCGACCCCGTCGCGCCCCGCGAAGTCGAGGTCGGCTTGCGAGGCGACAAGCATCGCCGACTTTCCAGTCGTGCCGCTGGAGCACGAGACGTAAAGGCCGGCCTTGCCGCATGCCTCGACCCACTGGTCGATGCTCTCGACGCCGGTGAGATCGACACCATCGGTCGGGTGAGCAGAGACGGTGCCGAGCCACTTGGTCAGCTTGTCCCACTTACCGCCGGTCAGGAACGTTTCGGGGTAGGACTTGTAAGCGGTGTGCGGCAGCAGCAGCGGAACCGCATCGTCTAGACACTCGATCCTTGAGACGCCGCCGTCACGAGCCCGGAAGCTCACCAGTCGGATGTGCTGGCCCTGCTCCTGCAAGCGCTCGTCTAGTGCCGCGACTTGCACCTCGCGCAGCTCGGTCGCGGAGTGCTGATAACAGTCCGGCGTGCCGAGCGTACTCAGCAGGCGGTCGACATTGGCTCCCATGGCTTGTCCTCTCTTGCTGGCTGATCAAGCCACGCCCCGCACGTAGGCGTCGACGGTGCCGGCGCAGCCGATCTTGTCGTCACCCTCCAGGTCGGCGTAGCGGGCGATGTCGTCGCGGATCGACGGGCCGGCGTTGCCGCAGGCGCAGGGGCTGAGGTCCAGGCTGATCCGGTCGCCGGTGATCACTCCACCCCAACGGCCGTCGAGCGACAAGTCGAAGAACGCCGCCCTCCCCTCCATCTCGCCGTGCCGATGGTCGAGCGCGTGGTCGCCGGACTTGGCGAGCAGGATCGGCACGATCCACGGCGGCACGTGGTAGCGCCCACCCTCACGGCACTTGGGCATGCCGGAGTTCAGCTCCTGCATCGAATAGTTCTGGAATTGTCGATCAGAGGGGATGTTGAAAGTCTCGTAGACGAACTCCTGGTAGTCGTCCGGCAGCTGCGCCCGCTTGAGCCCGCCGCCGACGTAGATCGAGTTGTCCGGGTTGAAATCGTCGCGTCCGTAGCCACGATCGCGCACCGCCTTGGCCACTTGCCACAGGCCGCTCCACAGGCCTGAGAGCTGTAGCTTCTTGTCCCGATGGGCGATGATGTGCTCGGCAGTGGCGGGCACCGCATCGGCGACCGCCTGAGCCCGCGCGGCCGATGTTTCCTCGAACGCGGCCACTTCATCCGGGCGGGCGGTGCCGTCGGCGATCTTCTTGCGCATGACCACCATGCTGGTCAGCGAGCCGACCGTGATCGGCGGCACCGGATAGTTCCAGCGCGGCCACTCTGGATTGGCGTAGGCGTCATACTGCGCCTGCGCGATCGTCTTGTTCTTGGGCACCGAGGCCACCGGCGCGCTGCCCACGATCATGCGATCCTGCCGCGGCTTCACGCCTGAGCCCCAGGAGAACACGTTGACCGTGTCGATCTTCGACCAGTCCATGTCCTTCTGCGAGGCGATCAGCATCGCCGACTTGCCCGTCGTCCCGCTGGAGCACGAAATGAAGTAGCCCTTGGCGGCCAGTCGCTCGATCCAATCGTCGACACCGTCGACACCCTCGAGGTCCACGCCTTCGATCGGATATGGCGAGATCGTGCCGAGCCACTTGGTCAGCTTGTCCCACCGCTCATCCATCAGGAAGCTTTCCGGATAGGACTTGTAGGCGGTGTGCGGGAACAGCACCGAGACCACGTCCGCCACGCTGGCGATCCGCTCCAGCCCGGCATCGCGGGCGCGCAAGGACAGGAGCTTGATCCGCCCTTTTCGCTCCTGGAAACGCTCGTCCAGCGCGGCGACTTGCGTCTCGCGCAGCTCGTCCGCGCTGAACGAGAACCGCTCAGGATCAGCGACCAACGCGGTAAGCTTTTCGACTGCGGATCCCATCGGCATGCCTCTCTTCATCTTCGTGCTTGGCCCGAGTGCTGCGACTCGTTAATGGCACCTGATGCGTTTCGTTACTCATGATTCGGTTGGCTGCGCAAGCGCTTTCGGCTTTGGTGGCTTCATGCCTCCACAAGTTGCATCCCTCGCCGAGACCACCGCGCGCTCGGGCCGCCCCACGCGCGAACAGGCGCAGGCTCGTCAAGCCGAACTGCTCGATCGGGCGCTCGACCACTTTCTCGACCGCGGGTTCGAACAGGCGACCATCGAGGCAATCGCCGCTGACGTGAGCATGACCAAGCGCACCGTCTACGCACGCTATCCGGACAAGGCGGCGCTGTTCCTGGCAGCCGTGCGCCGTGGGATCGACCGCCTGGCGCTCGCGCCCGAGAGCATCGCCGCGACGCGCGCCGACGATCTAGAACGGACGCTGATCGCCATCGCTCGGCTCCGCATCGATCTCGTCAGCACGCCGCAAGGGCTGAAGCTGCAGCGGATCATCAACACTGAATCATACCGCTTTCCCGAGATCTTCACGACGTACTACGACGTCGCCGCGCGCCCGACCGTGCGCTTCCTGGCAGACGTGCTGCAAGCCGAGGCAAAGGCGGGCCGGCTCGTCATCGACCAGCCGATGCTGGCGGCAAACACCTTCATGAGCATGGTGGTGGGTGGCCCGGTTCGCTTCATCACCTCGGGCCACCCGCTCGAGCCGGACGAAATCGAGGCGCGCGTCGCGTTCGCGGTGCGGCTGTTCCTGCAAGGCGCCCGGCCGCGCTAATAAGGCCTTAGAACATGGGAGAGAATGACATGAACCAGAGCCCGACACGTACCGTCGTCATCACCGGCGCCAGCTCGGGCATCGGCCTTGCCAGCGCGCTCGAGTTCGCCCGCGCCGGCTGGCGCGTCATCGGCACCGGTCGCGATCCGGTCCGCAGCGCCCAGGGCGAGGCCGCGATCCGCGACGCTGCCGGTCCGGACGCCAAGGTCGACTTCCTGCGCGGCGACTTCTGCGAAATGGCCGATGTGAAGCGCGTCGCGGGCGAGATCGCGGAACTGACTGACCATATCGACGTGCTCGTGAACAACGCCGGGGGCGTGCGCGACGCGATCTACACCACCGGCGATGGCTTGGAAGCGACCTTCGCCGCCAATCACCTTGCGCCGTTCCTGCTGACTCGCGAACTGCTGCCGCTGCTGGAGCGTGCCGCGGCGGAGCGTGAGCCGGGTGCCGTGCGCGTCGTCGCCGTCTCCTCCAGCGCGCACGAGTACATCCCGAGCATGAACTGGGACGACCTGCAGTTCCGCAATGGCCCGGCCGGTGCCGCTTATTGCCAGGCGAAGCTGGCCAACCTGCTTTACACCCGTGAGCTGAATCGCCGTCTCGCAGATACCGGCATCGTCGCGCAGGCGATGCATCCCGGCATGGTCGACACCAACTTCGCCAGCCACGGCGGCCAGCAGATGCAGGACCATTTCGCCACCCACGCCGCGGACGGACCCGAAGGCGCCGCGCGCACCATCTTCTGGCTGGCGACCTCGGAAGAAGGCGGGCGCGAGGGCGGTCGCTACTTCCACAACAGGGCCGAGGCGCCGGTCGCCTCCCAAGGGAGCGATGATGCCGCGGCCGCGCGGTTGTGGACCGAGAGCGAGGCTCTGCTCAGCACGCTGGGGTACTGATCCAGCTTCTCCTTCTCCCACCTCCAACCCGTTCGGTTCGGCGCTTGATCGCGTTGCCAATCACGTGACCTTGAGTCAGCGCGAGAAGCGGGTAGCACTCGCCCCATGGATTCGAACCTGCGCCCGCGCCGCTCCGCACTCTACCTGCCCGCGTCCAACGCCAAGGCCATCGCCAAGGCGCGCACCCTGCCGTGCGACATGGTGATCCTCGACCTGGAGGACGCGGTCGCCCCGGAGATGAAGGACGCGGCGCGGGGCGCCGCCGTTGCCGCGGTCGCTGAAGGCGGCTTCGGCCACCGCGAGATCGCGATCCGTGCGAACGGCCTCGACACCCCCTGGGGCGCGGCCGATCTCGCCGCGATCGCCGGGTCGCACGCGGACGCGGTGCTGGTGCCCAAGGTCGATGGCCCCGAGGACATCCAAGGCTATCAGGACGCGCTTGGCTCCGCGCCGCCGGCCATGCAGCTGTGGGCGATGATCGAGACCTGCGCCTCGGTCGCCAACCTTCCAGCGATCGCTGCTACTGCCAGCTCCACACGGCTGTCGCTGTGGATCATGGGCACCAACGATCTCGCCAAGGAGATGCGCGCGCAGCTGACGCCGTGCCGCACGCCGTTCCTGCCGTTCCTGTCGGTGGCGGTCGCTGCCGCTCGCAGCCAGGGCATCGCGATCCTGGACGGTGTGTGCAACGAGTTTCGTGACCTCGAAGCTTTCGAAACGGAGGCGCGCCAGGGGCTGATGTTTGGCTTCGACGGCAAGAGCCTGATCCACCCGGCACAGATCGAGCCGTGCAATGCAGTGTTCTCGCCCAGCGAGACAGAGCTCACCTGGGCGCGCGCAGTGATCGACGCCTTTGCGCTCCCGGAGAACGCCGGCAAAGGCGCGATCAAGGTCGAAGGCAGGATGGCGGAACTGCTGCACCTGGAACAGGCGCAGCGCCTGGTCACTGTGGCGGAGCGGATTGCGGCCCACGATTGAGCCGCACCGTGGTGTCGCCCGAGCTCAGCCCGGGACGACAGGATCGGATCAGACGCTCAGCTTGCCGAATGCTTTGGCGCCGGCGTAGTGCGCGGCCTTGCCCAGTTCTTCCTCGATGCGGATCAGCTGGTTGTACTTTGCCAACCGGTCCGAACGCGCCAGCGAGCCGGTCTTGATCTGCCCGCAGTTGGTGGCGACCGCCAGGTCGGCAATGGTCGCATCCTCGGTCTCGCCCGAGCGATGCGACATGACCGCGGTGTAACCAGCGCGTTGCGCGATCGAGACCGCTTCCAGCGTCTCTGTCAGCGATCCGATCTGGTTGACCTTCACCAGCAGCGAGTTGGCCAGGCCCTGCTCGATGCCCATCGTCAGGCGCTTGGGATTTGTGACGAACAAGTCGTCGCCGACCAGCTGGACCTTGTGGCCGATCTTGTCGGTCAGCGCCTTCCAGCCCTCGAAGTCGTCCTCACTCATGCCGTCCTCGATCGAGATGATCGGGTAGGCGGCAGTGAGGTCGGCCAGGTAGTCGGCGAACTCAACGGGCGAGAGCGACAGGCCCTCACCGCTGATCTCATACTTGCCGTTCTTGAAGAACTCGGTCGAGGCGCAGTCTAGTGCAAGTTGAATCTCGCTGCCGAGCTTGAAACCGGCCTTCTCGATCGACTGGCTGACGAAATCGAGCGCCGCACGGGTCGAAGCGATGTTGGGCGCAAAGCCACCCTCGTCGCCCACCGCGGTCGCCAGGCCCTTCTCGTGCAAGCCCTTCTTAAGCGTGTGGAAGATCTCGGCGCCCCAGCGCACGGCCTCGGCGATCGAGTCCGCGCCGACCGGCATGATCATGAATTCCTGGAAGTCGATCGGGTTGTCGGCGTGCTCGCCGCCGTTGATGATGTTCATCATCGGCACCGGCAGCACGTGTGCTGAGACACCGCCGACGTAGGCATAAAGCGGCAAGCCGCGCGCGTTCGCCGCCGCCTTGGCGACCGCCAGCGAAGTGCCGAGGATCGCGTTGGCGCCGAGACGCCCCTTGTTCTCGCTGCCGTCGAGCTCGATCATGGCGAGGTCGAGGTCGCGTTGGTCCTCCGCATCCATGCCGACCAGCGCTTCGCCGATCTCGTTGTTGACCGCGTCGACCGCCTTCAGCACGCCCTTGCCCAGGTAACGCGCCTTGTCGCCATCGCGCAGCTCCACAGCCTCATGCGCACCGGTCGATGCGCCCGAGGGCACCGCGGCGCGGCCGAAGCTGCCATCTTCCAGCAGCACGTCCACTTCGACGGTGGGGTTGCCCCGGCTGTCCAGGATCTCTCGGCCATGGATGTCGATGATGGCGGTCATGCGGCTGACACTCCTTCGCTGGCGCGGGTTTGCGCGGGATTTGGGCGTCCTTAGCAGGGGAACTTTCGCTGACAAGTTGCGTTGCAGCAATCAACCCTTCGTTGTGTTACGCAAGCTCTACCAACTTGCATCAATACGAACGTGTGGGATCGAACTTCAGGAGGACACACCATGGTCGAAACTACAACGATCCCCGGTTCGGGCGCCACTGGCGGGAACGGAACCGAAGCGGCGAAGAACCACTTCTCAAAGGCTGTGGAAGAAGCGCTGGCTGGCGCCAAGGCGCTCGGTGCTGAAGCTCAGAACCGGGCGGGCGAGTACCGCGAAAAGCTGTACGAAAAGAAGGACGGCCTCGCCGGCGACGCCAAGGTGCGCACGGGCGAGTACAAGGAAAAGGCCTTCGGCTTCGCTGACCAGGGCAAGGCACAGGCCAGCGGCGCGCTCGCCAGCCTCAGCCAGCTGATCACCGACAACGCCGGCGTGTTGGACGAGAAGGTTGGCGCCAAGTACGGCGACTATGCTCGCGGTGCCGCCAAATCGGTGCAGGATGTCGCGACGCGTCTCGACGAGAAGTCGCTCGACGAACTGGGCGAGGATGCGGTCGAGTTCGTGCGGCAGAGCCCCGCGCTGGCGCTCGGCATGGCTGCTGCTGCCGGATACCTCCTCGGCCGTGTGTTCAAGTAAGGCACGGTCTGACGCATCGGACCGCACATGCCGGACATCACCTACGCGCCTGAGACGGCCGTCGATCCCTTGCTGAGCGAAGCGCGCGAGCGCTCGCTCAACGAGGATCTCCACCAGCTTGCGCAAGACGCGCGCACTTATGCCGAGGCGGAGCTTCAGTTCCAGAAGTCCCGCGCGGCATTCGCGGCGAGTGCCAGCAAGAACATCGTCATCTATGCCGTTGCGGCATTGGTGCTCGTGTTCTTCGCAGTCATGGCACTGGTCGTGGGCCTCGTCATCGCCCTTGCCCCCATCATCACCGCATGGGGGTCGACCGCACTCGTCACGCTGGTGCTGCTCGGGCTTGCCGTCTTCCTGCTGCTGCGCGCCAAGAGGCAGGTCACCTTGCTGACGACGGTCTGGGGCGGGGAGAAGTCTTCATGAGGGCCCCGCTCGAAGCCAAGGTGCTGGCCGACAAGGCGCTGCGGGACACCAGCAAGCTGGCGTTCGACACGCGCCTGGCGCAGGTGAAGCTCGATCTGGAAGCGCGCGGCGTGGCCGGGCGTGTCGCCGACGAGGTCGTCGAGCAAGCACGTGTGGTCTACGACGAGGGCGCTGCCGTGGTGCAGGAGCATCCGGGAGTCGTTGGCGGAACCATCGCCGCGCTGATGCTTTGGATCCTGCGAAATCCCATCATCGGCTGGCTCGACGCTCTGCTCGGGCCGCGCCGCTAATACACGAGGTCTCACGATGGCATCCGAGAACAAAGCCGTGCCCGCCACCAATGCCGAGACCACGTCGACCAACGTCGTGGCCCTGCCCAAGCGTCCCGAGGCGACCACCCCGTCCGAAAAGGCGATCGGCTTCGTCAAGGAACATCCGGTGCTCACCGTCGTCGGCGGCGTTGCCGTGGGTCTCGCCATCAGCGCCTTGATCCCGCGTAGCTTCAGCCGCCGCTTCGCGAAGAAAGCCTATCGTTATGCGGAGGCTGGTGCTGCCGCCGCGCTGTCGTTCGGACAGGATGCGGTCGACGAGGCGGAAGACGGTAGCGCGGTTGCGCGCAAGAAGGCGGCACTGCTCGCCTCCAGGGCAGAAAAGTTGAGCGAAAAGGCCGCCGAGCGCGCCGAGAAGCTGAGCGAGAAGGCCATTGCCCGGGCCGAGAAGCTGGGCGTTGCTGCACTCGGCACCGCGACCGTGCTGGGCCATGCAGCTGCCGAGCGTGCGGAACGTCTCGGCCATGTCGCTGCCGTTCGTGCCGAGGATCTGGGGGGCCGCGCGTCCGACCGCCTCAGCCAGTTGGGTGACAAGGCACTGGTGCAGTCGAGCAAGCTGTTCGGCGTTCCAGCGGCCTCGACCAGCGTCGCTGACCGCATACTGGACAAAGCGCACGGCGTAAGGGCGCGTATCCGCGGCTGAGGGTTGCACACCGGGGCAGCGTGCGCGTAGGGGTCGCCCTCACCCTCGTAAGGATTTCGGCTCCTCCCCATGCAGAAACTCCACCTTGTGATGGGCGGCCGGGTCAAGGACCCGCGCACGCTCGAATACACCGACCTCAGCTCGCTAGACATCGTCGGCGTCTTCCCGGACTACGCCTCGGCTGAGGATGCCTGGCGCGCAAGCGCCCAGCGCACCGTCGACGATGCCGAGATGAAGTACGTGATCGTGCACTTGCACCGCCTGCTCCAGCCCGACCTGCCGACCGACACCACAGCCCGGTGATCAGGACATTTCGGCCGGGCGACGAACATGCGCTCCGGGACATCCACCTCGCCTCGATCACGAAGGTCGGGCCGCTGGCGTACAACCCCGCGCAAGTCGCCGCCTGGGCCACCAAGACGCGTGAAGCGAGCGAGTGGCTCGAGTGGCACGACTATGGCGATCGCATCACCATCGCCTTCGCCGAGAATGGCGCGCCCGCGGCGTTCACGCTGCTTGAAGCGGATGGTCATCTCGACATGCTCTACTGCCATCCCGATCATGTGCGGCAGGGCCACGCCCTTCGCCTGGTCGAGGAGGCGAGCGCTTTCGGCCGCTCGCAGGGGCTGTCGACCATCACTACCGACGCGAGCGAATTGGCGCGCCCGGTGTTCCTGGCGGCCGGATACCAAGTCGACGAGCGGCAGGACTTCCTGCTCGATGGCGTGCCGATCCACAATTACGCCATGAGTAAGGACCTGCTGCAGGAAACGGAACTGGCGGCCTGACCGGTCCACCGCAACGGTCTGGAGCATCAACCGCCCCGGACCGTTGTCGTGACCATGACTTATCGCCTCGCGCTGCCATCCAGCCTTGCCGCCCTGTCCCTGGCGCTCGCCGCCTGCTCGTCCGAGCGTTCCGCTCCGGACACCGCCACGCAGACGCAGAGTGCAGCACCCTCGTCAGCGGAGCCGGCTCCGACTGCTGAACCGACCAGCCCCTCCACACCGGCCGGTGACGCGTCTGCGAGCGCTGCGCACGTCCTCGCTCTCGAGGGGCTCGGCGATCTTCGTGTGGGCAAGCCGGTGCCCAAGGCCAGCAGCTGGGCATAGCGCGGAGCGCAAGCCAGCGATACATGCCGGACGGTGACTTCGCCCGACTACCCGGGCGTCTACGCCATTGTCGCGCGTGGCATCGTGCGCCGCGTGACGGTTGGGCAACGCTCGGACGTCGAGCTCGTCGAAGGAATTGGCGTGGGCGCGAGCGAAGCCGAGGTGAAGAGCACCTTTCCGAGCTTCCGGGAGGAGCCGCACAAGTACGAGGCTTCACCCGCCAAGTACCTAACCGCGCCCAATGCCGAGCACAGCGAGTCCGCACTTCGCTTCGAGATCGGCCATGACGGCAAGGTCAAGGCGATCCACGTCGGGATCATGCCTGAACTTGCCTACGTCGAGGGTTGTGCGTGACGATAGAGGCTTGCCGGTTGCGTGCAAACCGCAAACGCCGGTAGCTGACTCCGACAAGCTCAGCCCAAGCGGCAGGCGCGTAAACCGCTGCCGAACACAAAGCGATCCCAACGTTGTCAAGCTGGTCGACTTACACAATGACCGCCAGGGCTGAGCTTCTTGAAGCCCGCCCCGGCGCTCACGTTTTATCTCGCTTCAGATGAACTCGATTTTCTCGACCACGAAGAACTTGTCGCCCGAGGGCACCGTCACCTCGACCTCATCCTCGACCTTGCGGCCGATCAGCGCCTTGCCGAGCGGCGAGTTGTAGCTGATCCGCCCGATCTTGGCGTCCGCCTCGTAAGGGCCGACGATCTGGTACTTCACCGGCTTGTCGTCGTCGTCGAGCAGCGTCACGGTGGCGCCGAAGATGATCTTGTCGCCCGAAAGGCTCGCCGGGTCGACGATTTGCGCGCGGGTAACCCTGTCTTCCAGGTCGGCGATCGACGCCTCGACCTGGCCCTGACGCTCCTTGGCGGCATGGTACTCGGCATTTTCCGACAAATCGCCGTGCGCGCGCGCTTCTTCGATCGCGTCGACAATGCGCGGGCGTTCCTCGCGCAAGGCCTTGAGTTCAGCGGTCAGCCGTTCATAGCCTTCCGCGAGCATCGGCAACTTCTCGACACTGGCCATTTGCTTCGCTTTCATCCTTGTATTGGCGCCGCAGCCGGCGGGGTACCACACGCGCCGCGACTAGTCCCCTGTCCGCTCGCAGATGGAGCGGGTTGATCGCTAATAATGTGGGGAGGCGAGAATGGTTTCAGCTATAATAATCCTGGAGTGATCGCACTTCAAGCTGGCTGCCGCGCATCGCCGAAATCGCCTGTGCCGCGGCCCTGCTGGCAGCCGCCGTGGTGAAGTACGGCACCTTGCCCGCGAGCGCTGACTTGCGGATCTCCTGCGAGTCCTGAAGGCTCTGCCAGCCTTCGGTGGTGTTGAAGATCAGTGCGATTTCGCCATCGACGATCTTGTCGACAATGTGCGGGCGTCCTTCGGCGACCTTGTTCACCAGCTCCACCGGTAGCCCCGCGTCGGCGAGGTAGCGCTGGGTGCCCGAAGTCGCGATGATGCGGAAGCCCATGGCGACCAGCTCCTTCACGGCTGGCAAGATGACGGGCTTGTCGCCCGTCTTGACCGAAACGAACACGGTACCGCTCTCCGGAAGCTTCATGCCCGCGCCCAGCTGTGCCTTGAGGAAGGCGGTGGCGAAATCGGCATCGATGCCCATGACCTCGCCCGTCGACTTCATCTCGGGGCTGAGCACCGGGTCGACGCCGGGGAAGCGGTTGAACGGGAACACCGCTTCCTTGACCGCCATGTACGGCAGGTCGCGTTTGAACGGCGGGAAGGTGCTGAGCTTCTCGCCCGCCATGACGCGCGCGGCGATCTTGGCGACAGGCTGGCCGATCGCCTTGGCGACGAACGGCACGGTGCGGCTGGCGCGTGGGTTCACCTCGATGAGGTAGACTTGGCCGTCCTTCACCGCGAACTGGATGTTCATCAGCCCGCGCACGCCCAGGCGCATGGCGAGCAGCTCGGCCTGACGCTCCATCTCGGCGACGATCTCGGGCGAGAGGCTGTAGGGCGGCAGCGTGCAGGCGCTGTCGCCCGAGTGGATGCCGGCTTCCTCGATGTGCTGCATGACACCAGCGACGACGACCTGCTCACCATCGCACAGCGCATCGACATCGCACTCGATCGCATCGCGCAAGTACTGGTCTATCAGCACCGGACTGTCGCCGGACACCTGCACGGCCGTGGTGATGTAGTTGTCGAGCTGCTGTTCGCTGTCGACGATCTCCATCGCCCGGCCGCCGAGCACGTAGCTGGGGCGCATCAGCACCGGGTAGCCGATGCGGTTGGCCACGGCGACGGCCTCGTCGCGGCTGCGGGCAATGCCGTTCGCCGGCTGCTTGAGGCCCAGCTTGGTGACCATGGCGGCGAACCGCTCGCGATCTTCGGCCAAATCGATGGCGTCGGGGGAGGTGCCGAGGATCGGGATGCCCGCGTCCTCCAGCGCCTGCGCCAGCTTGAGCGGGGTCTGCCCGCCGAACTGCACGATGACGCCGACCAGTTCGCCCGCCTGCTGCTCGACGCGCAGGATCTCCAGCACGTCCTCGGCCGTCAGCGGCTCGAAGTAGAGGCGGTCCGAGGTGTCGTAGTCGGTCGAGACGGTCTCAGGATTGCAGTTGACCATGATCGTCTCGAACCCAGCTTCGGCGAGCGCGAAGCATGCGTGGACGCAGCAGTAGTCGAACTCGATGCCCTGGCCGATGCGGTTGGGACCGCCGCCCAGGATCACTATCTTGCGCCGGTCGGACGGCATCGCCTCGTCCTCGGGCTCGCCGAAGATCGGCGCTTCGTAGGTCGAGTACATGTAGGGCGTGATCGCCTCGAACTCGGCGGCGCAGCTGTCAATGCGCTTGAAGACCGGCAGCACGCCGAGCTTGTGGCGCAGCTTACGCACTTCGTCCTCGCTGGTCGCGCCGGCCATGGCGCGCAGCGCGTCGTGCAGCAGGCCGGAACGGCGCGCCTGGGTTTCGGCCAGACCACCCGCGACACCGACCGAGCGGACCGCCAGGTTGGCGAGGCGCTTGTCGGAGAAGCCCATCGCCTTGACGCGGCGCAGACCGGCGGCGTCGATCGGCAGGCCGTCCTTGGCGATCTTCGCTTCCTCAGCGACGATCTCCTCGATGTGGCGCAGGAACCAGCGGTCGAAGTGGGTGATCGCATGGATCTCCTCGACGCTCAGTCCTTCGCGCATGGCCTGCGCGGCGACGAGCAGCCGGTCTGGCGTCGCCTTGGCGAGCGCCGCAGTGATCACGTCCTTGCCCGCGCCTTCCAGCGCCGGCACGCGGTTGAAGCCGTCAAGTCCGGTCTCCAGGCCGCGCAAGGCCTTCTGCATCGACTCCTTGATGTTCCGGCCGATCGCCATGACTTCGCCGACGGACTTCATGGCGGTCGTGAGGAGCGGGTCGGCGCCCTTGAACTTCTCGAACGCGAACCGCGGGATCTTGGTGACGACGTAGTCGATCGTCGGCTCGAAGCTCGCCGGCGTGGCGCCGGTGATTTCGTTCATGATCTCGTCGAGCGTGTAGCCGACCGCCAGCTTGGCCGCGACGCGCGCGATCGGGAACCCGGTCGCCTTCGACGCCAGCGCCGAGGAGCGCGAGACGCGCGGGTTCATCTCGATGACGATCAGGCGACCGTCCTTCGGATTGACTGCGAACTGGACGTTCGAACCGCCTGTTTCCACGCCGATTTCGCGCAGCACCGCGATGCTGGCGTTCCGCATGATCTGGTATTCCTTGTCGGTCAGCGTCAGCGCCGGCGCGACAGTGATGGAGTCGCCCGTGTGGACGCCCATCGGATCGACGTTCTCGATCGAGCAGATGATGATGCAGTTGTCGTGCCGATCACGCACGACTTCCATCTCGTACTCTTTCCAGCCGAGCAGCGATTCCTCGATCAGCACTTCGGTGGTTGGCGAGGCATCGAGGCCCGAGCGCACGATCGCCTCAAATTCGGCCTTGTTGTAGGCGATGCCGCCGCCGGTGCCGCCCAGCGTGAAGCTGGGGCGGATGATCGCGGGCAGCCCGGTGGTCTCAAGCCCGGCGATCGCCTCTTCCAGCGTGTGCGCCACGACGGAACGCGCGGACTCAAGCCCTATCTTGTCCATCGCCTCGCGGAAGCGCTGGCGGTCCTCGGCCTTGTCGATCGCGTCCGCATTGGCGCCGATCATCTGCACGCCCAGGCGATCGAGCGTGCCGTCGTTGAACAGCGCCAGCGCGCAGTTGAGCGCGGTCTGGCCCCCCATCGTCGGCAGCAGCGCGTCCGGCCGCTCCTTCTCGATAATGCGTGTGACGATTTCGGGCGTGATCGGTTCGATGTACGTGGCATCGGCCATGTCCGGGTCGGTCATGATCGTCGCCGGGTTCGAGTTCACTAGGACGACGCGATAGCCCTCCTCGCGCAGCGCCTTGATCGCCTGCGTGCCCGAATAGTCGAACTCGCACGCCTGGCCGATGATGATGGGCCCCGCGCCGATGACGAGGATGGTCGAGATGTCGGTGCGTTTGGGCACTATGCTGCTACCTTGAGCTTGGTGGCGACTCCCTCCCCCTGAAGGGGGAGGGTCGGGGTGGGGGTTTCAGGACGTTGAAGAAGCGCATGACGCCCGTGGCGCAGAAGCTGCGGCGCGAACCGACCG